>NZ_JBEZEC010000014.1:0-188420 GCF_040648595.1 Micromonospora sp. NPDC049107 | reverse complement strand
GCGCCGCGCGCCCCGCCCCGCGCCGCGCCGCGCCGCGCCGCGCCGACCAAGATCGTGCTCGAACCAGGATGTAGTGGCCTCACAGACCGTGACACCACTACATCAGTGATCGAGCACGATCTTGGTGGGCACGCGACACCTGGGGGCACGCGACACCTGAGGGCACGCGACACCTGAGGGCACGCGACACCTGAGGGCACGCGACACCTGAGGGCGCGGGGGCCTGGGGGCGGGGTGCGTCGAATACGCGGGGTGCCTCGAATGCGCGGGGTGCCTCCGCAACCCGGGGGTGCCCGGGTTGCGGAGGCGCCGGATGCCCGCCGTGCGTCCGTGCCGGGGTCGTGGGGTGCGTGGGGTCAGAGGGTCTGCACGGTGGCGATGCGTTCCTCGAGCTGTTCGATGGTGGCCTGGGCGCTCGGCGGCCCACCGCAGAGCCGGCGCAGCTCGGCGTGGATCTTGCCGTGCGGCTGGCCGGTGCGGTGGTGCCGGGCGGCCACCAGAGCGTTGAGTTGGCGCCGGAGCGCCACACGACGCTGGGCGGCACTCAGGGGTACCGGAGGCGCCGCCGAGGGCGCAGCGGCCGGCTGAGCGGCCCGCTCGGCGGTACGGCGACGCTGGGCGGCCAGTTGGTCCGCCTGCCGCTTGGTCAGCAACAGGGAGACCTGGTCGGCGGTGAGCAGACCGGGCAGGCCCAGGTACTCCTCCTCCTCGGGCGTGCCGGCCTGCGCGGCGGTCCCGAACGACGCGCCGTCGAAGATCACCTGGTCCAGTTCGGCGGTGGCCGAGAGCGCGGCGAACCGCTTCTCCAGCTCCCCGCTGGCCTGGTCGTCGCGCTGCGCGCGTTCCAGCAGGTCGTCGTCGAGGCCGTCGGACTCCTTGGGCTTGCCCAGGACGTGGTCCCGCTCGTTCTCCATCTCGCTGGCCAGCCCGAGCAGGTGCGGCACGCTGGGCAGGAACACCGAGGCGGTCTCACCGGGGCGGCGGGCCCGCACGAACCGGCCGATCGCCTGGGCGAAGTACAGCGGGGTGCTGGCGCTGGTGGCGTAGACGCCGACGGCGAGCCGGGGGATGTCGACGCCCTCGGACACCATCCGCACCGCGACCAGCCACCGCTGGTCGGACGCCGCGAACGTCGCGATCCGCGCGGACGCGCCCTGGTCGTCGGAGAGGACCACGGCGGCCTTCTCACCGGTCACCTGCTCGATCAGCTTGGCGTACGAGCGTGCGGTCTGCTGGTCGGTGGCGATGATCAGGCCACCGGCGTCGGGCATCCCCGCGTTACGCAGCACGGTGAGCCGGGCGTCGGCGGCACGCAGCACCTGCGGCATCCAGTCCCCCGCCGGGTCCAGGGCGGTACGCCACGCCTGCGCCACCAGATCCTGGGTCATCGGCTCGCCGAGGCGGGCCGCCAGCTCGTCCCCGGCGTTGGTACGCCAGCGGGTCTCCCCCGAGTACGCGAGGAAGAGCACCGGCCGGACGACCCCGTCGCGCAGCGCGTCGGCGTAGCCGTACACCGAGTCGGCGCGGGAGCGCAGCAGCCCGTCACCGCCCCGCTCGTACTCGACGAACGGGATGGGGTTGTCGTCGGAGCGGAACGGCGTGCCGGTGAGCATGAGCCGGCGTACGGCCGGCTCGAAGGCGGCCTTGACACCGTCGCCCCAGGTGCGGGAGTCACCGGCGTGGTGGATCTCGTCGAGGATGACCAGGGTGCGACGGGTCATCGTGCGTCGCCGGTGCACCTGCGGGGCCATGCCGACCTGGGCGTAGGTGATCACCGCGCCGTGGAAGTCGGCGGCGGAGTGCACGTCGGCGTTACGGAACGCGGCGTCGAGCTGGATGCCCACCCGGGCCGCGGCCTCGGCCCACTGGGTCTTCAGGTGCTCGGTCGGGGCCACCACGGTGACCGCCTCGACGGTGCCGTCGGCGAGCAGTTCGGCGGCGATGCGCAGGGCGAAGGTGGTCTTGCCGGCGCCCGGGGTGGCGACCGCGGTGAAGTCGTCGGTACGCCGGCGCAGGTACTCCACCAGGGCCTTGCGCTGCCAGGCTCGCAGTGCCGGGAACGTCTCGAGCACCGGCGTCCGGGCTGCCACGCGAAGCTCCTCTCCGACCGCACCAGGGCGGACACCGGGCGAGGGCCACGAGTACCGCCGCCCATGAAAACGCCTCCGCGCAGTAGCTGCCGCGAAGGCCGACTCAGCATAACCAGCGCGCGCCCGCAGGCCCAGGCGACGCCACGCTGGTCACATTGGCAACGGCGGTGCGACGGGCCTCACCAGGGGTCGCCGGTGTGCGGTGGACGCAGGGTCGCCACCGGCGCGGACCAGCGTCGGCGCAGCGCGACCAGGCGCAACCCGAACACGCCGACGGCGGCGGCGGTGAGCGGCACCGGGCCGGTCTGGCCGGTCAGGTGGAGCAGAGCGACCGCGACCGATCCGACCAGCGCGGCCACCGCGTAGATCTCCCGGCGCAGCACCACGGGGATCTCCGCGGTGAGCAGGTCGCGGCCGAGCCCGCCGCCGATGGCGGTCAGCATGCCGATCAGGCAGGCGCCGACGGCCGGCACCCGGGCGTCGAGCGCCTTGAGTGTGCCGGTCACGGTGAACAACGCGAGGCCCGCCGCGTCGAGCACCAGCACGGTGGTGCGCAGCCGGGCAAGTTGCGGGTGCAGCCAGAACACGGCGACCGCGGTGATCGCGGCGGTCGCGGCGTACCGCCAGTCGGCGAAGGCCAGCGGTGGCACCTCGTCGATGACGAGGTCGCGGAAGATGCCGCCGCCGAGCGCGGCCACGAAGCCGACGAACGCGACGCCGAAGAGGTCGAGCCGTTTGGCCACCGCGGCCGAGGCCCCGGAGGCGGCGAACACCGCGACCCCGGTCAGGTCGGCGAGGAGCAGGGCGGTGGAGGTGGTCACCGCCGCAGGCTACGTCGCCGGCCGAAGGACCGGCCGGGGTTCACTCGCGGTACGAGTCGTAGATCTCCTTGCACTTGGGGCAGACCGGGGAGCCCGGCTTGGCCGCCTTGGTGACCGGGAAGGTCTCTCCGCAGAGCGCGACGACGAAGGTGCCCATGACGGCACTCTCGGCGATCTTCTCCTTGCGGACGTAGTGGAACATTTCCGGACCGGTGTCGGCGTCCTTCAGCTCCGGACGCTCGAGAACCTCTGTGCTCACGTCTGCACCTCCAACCGACAAGTTTGGCAGGTCATCACGGCCGGGTCCACTTGAGGCCGGCCGACGTCCGACCCCGTACGGTGCCCGGGTGACTGACTTTCGCATCAGCTACGGCACCGAGGTCGCCGCAGCCCTGCGCGACGGCCGACCCGTCGTCGCCCTGGAGAGCACCATCGTCTCGCACGGCCTGCCCCGCCCGCAGAACCTGCGGGTGGCGCGGGAGATCGAGCAGGCGGTCCGGGACGCCGGGGCGGTGCCGGCGACGATCGGCATGATCCGTGGCGATCTGGTGGTCGGCCTGGACGACGCGCAGCTGACCCGACTGGCCACCGTCGATGGTGTGACGAAGCTCTCGGTGCGGGACCTGGCCGTGGCGGCGGCCGCCGGCGCGGACGGCGCCACCACCGTGGCCGCGACCAGCGCGGTGGCCGCGGCGGCCGGGATCGGGGTGTTCGCGACCGGTGGGTTGGGCGGGGTGCACCGGGAGGCGGAGCACACCTTCGACGAGTCGGCGGACCTCGTCACCCTGGCCCAGACGCCGATCACGGTGGTCTGCGCCGGAGTCAAGTCGATCCTCGACGTGGGCGCGACGTTGGAGCGCCTGGAGACCCTCGGGGTCGCCGTGCTCGGCTACCGCACCCGACGGTTCCCCGGCTTCTACCTCACCGACGCCGGCTTCGACCTGGACTGGTCGGTGGACTCGCCGGAGCAGGTCGCCGCCGTACTGGCCGCCAGGGACGAGCACGCCGTGCACACCGGCGCGCTGCTCGTCGCCAACCCGCTGCCGGTCGACGAGCAGCTCGACCCCGAGCTGCACGACCGGACTCTCGCCGACGGCCTGGCCCTGCTGGAGCGGGACGGGGTGACCGGCAAGGCCGTCACGCCGTACCTGCTGGCGCACTTCCACTCGGCCACCGAGGGCGCGAGCCTCGCGGTCAACATCCGGATCATCCTGCGCAACGCCGACCTGGCCGCGCGCATCGCGGTCGCCACGGTCGCCCGCGCCTCCGCCGTCCCGGCATGACCCCTGGGACCCGGGTGGTCGTCGTCGGAGACGTGATCACCGACGTGGTCGCGGTGCTCACCGGGCCGCTCGCGGCGGGCACGGACACCGAGGCCGGGATCAGCCTCGGCGGCGGCGGCCAGGCGGCCAACACCGCCGCCTGGGTGGCCGCCCAGGGGTTGGCCGTCACGCTGGTCGGCGCGGTCGGCGACGACGACGCGGGGCGCGACCGGGCGGCCGAGTTGGCCCGCGCGGGCGTGGACTGCGTCCTCGATCGGGTGCCGGGCGTACCCACCGGCACGGTGGTCGTGCTGACCGGCGACGGCGAGCGGACCATGATCACGTCGCGGGGCGCGAACCTGCGGTTGAGCGCCGAGCACGTCGACAAGGCCCTCGCGGCGGCGCCCGACGCGGGGCATCTGCACCTGTCCGCGTACACCCTGTTGGACGCCGCGTCGCGCGCAGCGGGGCTGCGGGCGTTGGCCGCCGCCCGCGAGCGCGGGCTCACCACCAGCGTCGACGCGGCCTCCGCGGGGCCGCTGCGGCGCGTCGGCGCGCGGGCCTTCCTGGGTTGGGTACGCGATGTCGACCTGCTCCTGGTCAACGCGGACGAGGCCACGGTGCTGGCCGGCGGTCTGGACCCGGCGGCGCAGGGGCGGGCGTTGTCGGCGACGGCCCGGCGGGTGGTGGTCAAACGTGGCGCGGCGGGGGCGGTGTGGGTCGAGGGCCGCCCGGCAGCGGTCAGCGTGGCAGCGGCCCGGCGGGTGGCGGTGGTGGACGTCACCGGGGCCGGCGACGCCTTCGCGGCCGGGCTGCTGACCGCCTGGCTCGGCGGGGCCACCGCGACCGCGGCCCTGGACCGCGCGACCGAACTGGGGGCGCTGGCCGTCTCCAGCGTCGGCGCCCGACCACCGGCCTGAGACGTCGGAGCCCTGGCCCGCGGGGCGGGTCAGGGCTCGACGTCGATGATCTTGTGAGGGCGCTCCTCGGCGGTGAGGCTCATGGGTGGGGTCTCGACCCGCCGCCGCGGGTGGAACCGGTTGGACAGCCGGTGCTCCTCCTTGGGCGGTCGGTCGTTCGCCAGGAGCACGGCTAGCCACGGGATGAGCACCATGCCGAGGGCGCACAGCGGCAGCCAGAGCCAGAGCAGGGGAGCGTTCGCGCCGACCAGGATCGCTCCGGCGACGATGCAGGCCACCCGGATGCCCATCATGAGGACATAGCGGCGCTGACGGCTCGTGAGCTGATCGTGCTGGCTGCGCGAGGCATCGGTGATCAGAATCGGCTCGTACGCCTGACGCTTCACCAGGGACCTCCTCGAGGGGATTACGCCCCATCCTGTCACCACGAAGCCGTGATCAGCGAATATCGAGTCATCCCGGTACGTGTTACGCGCGTGGTACGCTGCGCGACGTGGGCAGCAGGTTCAGCTTCACCGACGAGGCGTTGGCCAACCTGAGGGTCTACGACGTCACGCCCGGGGAAGTCTGGGAGGCGCTGCACAGCGCGCGACGGGTCATCCGCCACCTGGGCGACGACGTGATGGTGGTCTACGCCGCCGCCCGCCGGGGCCGTCGCCTGGCGGTGCTGCTCGCCGACGCCGATGGCACCGACAACGACTGGGACATCCTCTCCGCCCGCGAGCTGAGCGACGCCGAGTCCAAGCGCTACGACGAGGCCGTGCGGAGAGATCGCCGATGAGGGGGGCCGTGACGATGCACCGCAACGACGCGACGAAGCAGTTCCACAGCGGCGACGACCGGCTCGCCGAGCTGATCGACGAGAGCCCCGCGGTGGACCTGCCCACACCCGACACCGACGTGCCGATGGTCAGCCGGTCGGTCCGGCTGCCGCTGGAGACCTACGAGCGGGTCCGCGCCGCCGCCGACGCCCGGGGCATCGGGGTCACCACGCTGATGCGGCAGTGGATCGAGGCCGGCCTCGCCGACCTCGACGACTCGGCCACCGTCTCGCTGGCCGACGTCCGGCGCGCGCTGGCCTCCCTGGCGCACCCCACCGCCGCCTGAACGTCAGCCCTGATCGGCCTTCGCCGCCGCCTTCATCTGCTGCTTGTACTCCCGCACCCGGCGCAGCGAGTCGGCGTCGGTGACGTCCGCCACCGACCGGTACGCGCCGGGGTCGCCGTACCCGCCGGCCGCCGTCCGCCAGTCCTGCGGGGTCACCCCGAACCGCTTGCCCAGCAGCGCCACGAAGATCTGCGCCTTCTGCCTGCCGAAGCCGGGCAGGTCGGCGACGCGCCGCAGCAGCTCCGGCCCGTCGGCGACGCCCGACCACAGCAGCGCCGCGTCGCCGTCGTAGCGCTCCACGAGCACCCGGCAGACCTCCTGCACCCGCGTCGCCATCGCCTTGGGGAACCGGTGCAGGGCGGGCGGAGTGGCGAAGAGCGCGATCAGCGCGTCCGTGTCGTAGCCGGCCAGCTCCGCCGCGTCCAGGTCGTGACCGAGCCGCTGCGCCAGCACGTACGGCGAGGAGAAGGCCTTCTCCATCGGCACCTGCTGGTCCAGGGTCATGCCGATGAGCAGGGCCAGCGGGCTGCGCTCCAGCAGTCGGTTGGCCTCGGGGCCGATGGGAAGCACGAGCGTCATGGCCACCATCGTGCCCCGCCCACCGACCCGGTCGGACACCGACGCTCCGACGTCCGTCGGCGGGTGCCGCCGACCCGGGACGCGACGCGGGGCAGGATGGCGACGTGGACGAACACGACATGCTGCTCTCCCCCGCCGGCGTCGACGCCCTGCGGACCGCGCTGACCCGGGCCGGGTTCACCAGCAACGGCATCGCCGAACGGCTCGGCCCGCAGGCCACCGCCTCGGTCGCGCGCAACGACTACCGGGCCGCGCTGCGCGCAACCGAGGACCGCGATCCGCTCGCCACGCTGATCCGGCTGTTCATCTGCGACCAGACCGAACCGGAGACTGCCGTCGCCGCCGCGCTGGCACCGTTGGGGCTCGCCGAGGCGCTGGCCGGCGGGATCGTCGAGCGGTACGACGAGGGCCTGCGCGCGGGCGTCGACCTGGAACCGTACGGCGACGACTGGTGGGTGCTCGCCGACGTGCCGGCCTCGGCCCGGCCCGGTCGACCCCTGCACGCCGAACACGTGCTCGGTATCGGCGGGGCCACCCACACCCTGATCGGGGCGACCGTACGCCGGCCGGTCGGCGCCGCGTTGGACCTGGGCACCGGCTCCGGCGTGCAGGCCCTGCACCTCGCGACCCACGCCGACACGGTGACTGCCACGGACCTCTCCGAGCGGGCCCTGCGCTTCGCGGCGACCAACGCCGCCCTCAACGGCCAGGACTGGGAGCTGCTGCGCGGCGACATGGTCGCGCCGGTGGCCGGCCGTCGATTCGACCTGGTGGTGAGCAACCCACCGTTCGTGGTGGGCCCGGGCACCACCACACACGTCTACCGCGACTCGGGTCGGGTGGGTGACGCCATCGCCGCCGAGCTCGCCGCCGCCGCCCCCGGCCTGCTCACCGAGGGCGGCACCATGCAGTACCTCGCGAACTGGGTGCACGTCGCCGGTGAGGAGTGGGACGAGCGGGTGGCCGGCTGGTTCGCGGGAACCGGCCTGGACGCCTGGGTGATCCAGCGCGAGGTCGCCGATCCGATGGCGTACGTCGACCTGTGGCTCACCGACGTCGGTGAGGGCGCCGACCCGCAACGGGCGGCCGTCTGGCTGGACTGGTTCGACCAGCACAAGATCGAGGCGATCGGCTTCGGGATCGTGTCCCTGCGCCGCGGCGGCCACGCCGATCCGGTGGTCCGCGTGGAGGACCTGCGCCAGCGGGTCCAGCCGCCGCTGGGCGACCAGATCGGCGCGTGGTTCGACCGCCAGGACTTCCTGCGGGTACGGGACACGGAGGCGTTGCTCGCCGAACGCTACCGGGCCGCCGACGGTCTCCAGCTCCGCCAGGAGGCCACCATGGGTGACGAGGGCTGGGCGGTCGACCGGCAGGTGCTCGCGATGCCGCACGGCCTGCGCTGGACCGAGGAGATCGACCCGTTGGTGCTGGCGCTGGTCGGCGGGGCGGACGGCCGCCTACCGCTCCGCGACCAGCTCGCCCTGCTCGCGGCCGCCCACGACGTCGAACCCGCCGAGATGGCCGAGGCCGCCGGCCCGATCGTCGCGCACCTGGTCGAGCGCGGCTTCATCCAGCCGGTGACCGAGTGATGCCGCGGACCGGCGCGGCGACGCTGCCGCCGATTCCTGCGGCGGCAGCGGTGCCCACGGTGGCGGCGCTGGTGCCGACACCCGCGGCGCTGGTGCCTCCGACGGCGGCGGCGCTGGTGCCGATGGCGGCGGCGCTGGTGCCGACGGCGGCGGCGCTGGTGCCGACAGCGGCGGCGCTGGTGCCGACAGCGGCGGTGGTGCGCTGATGCGGGCCGTGGTGCAGACGGTCGGGCGGGCCAGCGTGACGGTGGACGACGAGGTCGTCGGTGCGATCGAGGACGGCCTGCTGGTGCTGCTCGGCGTGACGCACACCGACACCGCCGAGACCGCCGCGACGATGGCCCGCAAGGTGCACGAGCTGCGCATCCTGGACGACGAGCGGTCCGCCGCCGACGTCGGGGCGCCGATCCTGGTGGTCAGCCAGTTCACCCTCTACGGCGACGCCCGCAAGGGCCGCCGTCCGAGTTGGACAGCAGCGGCCCCCGCCGAGATGGCCGAACCCCTGGTGATGGCGGTGGTGGAAGCCCTGCGCCAACGCGGGGCGAAGGTCGAAACCGGCCGCTTCCGCACCCACATGCTCGTGGAAAGCACCAACACAGGCCCCAAAACAATCCTCCTAGACCTCTAACCCCTCCCCTCCCCTTCCCCCCTCCCCTCCTCCCTCTCCCCTTCCCCCCTCCCCGCGTCGATCAAGAGGTTCGCGTCAAATTCCGCACGATTCTTGACGCAAACCTCTTGATCACCGGGAGCGTCGGGGGCGCCGGGAGCGCCGACAGCGCCGACAGCGCCGACAGCGCCGACAGCGCCGACAGCGCCGACAGCGCCGACAGCGCCGACAGCGCCGACAGCGCCGACAGCGCCGGGAGCGTCGACAGCGCCGGGAGCGCCGGGAGCGTCGACAGCGCCGGGAGCGTCGGGGGGCCCGGGGGGGCGGCAAGCGGGCTGGTGACAGTTTTTTGTGGCGATCCTGCGGGATTGCTGTCGGGTCCGCGATCAGCTCACTCCCGTTTCACGTCCCGCCCGCCAAGCTGTGTCTCACACCGGCACCACTGGGCCGGAGACACGGCACAGACGTGGGATACGGGGAGACGAAGATGACGGAACACCGGACGCGCCCGGCCACCAGCACCGAGACCGAGGCCCTCACCGACCTGGACGCCACCGACGAGCGCGGCATCTCCACCGACCTGGTCCGGGCGTACCTCAACGGCATCGGCCGGACGAAGCTGCTGACGGCCGCGCAGGAGGTCGAGCTGGCCCGGCGGGTCGAGGCCGGACTGTTCGCCGAGGAGAAGCTCGCCACCTGCACTCCGGTCTCGGACGAACTGCGGGCCGACCTGGAGCTGATCGTCGTCGAGGGCCGCGCGGCCAAGGACCACCTGCTGGAGGCGAACCTGCGGCTGGTGGTCAGCATCGCCAAGCGCTACACCGGACGCGGGATGGCCTTCCTCGACCTCATCCAGGAGGGCAACCTCGGTCTGATCCGGGCGGTGGAGAAGTTCGACTACGCCAAGGGCTACAAGTTCTCCACGTACGCCACCTGGTGGATCCGGCAGGCCATCACCCGCGCCATGGCCGACCAGGCCCGCACCATCCGTATCCCGGTGCACATGGTCGAGCAGGTCAACCGGATGGTCCGGGCCCGCCGCGAGCTGGCGGTGACGCTGGGCCGCGAGCCCGGCGTCGCGGAGATCGCCCGGGCGCTGGAGATCCCCGAGTTCCAGGTCATCGAACTCATCTCGTACGACCGGGAGCCGGTCAGCCTGGACCAGGCCGTCGGCGACGACGGGGAGAGCGCGCTCGGTGACTTCGTGGCCGCGGTGGACCCGCGTACCGACCCGGGCGAGGGGGCCGCGCAGGGCGAGCTGCGTAACGAGGTGAGTGTCGTGCTGGCCACGCTGTCGCAGCGGGAGCAGGCGGTCATCCGGCTCCGGTTCGGGCTGGACGACGGCCGGCAGCGCACCCTGGACGAGGTCGGCCGGGAGTTCGGCCTGTCCCGCGAGCGTATCCGGCAGATCGAGAAGGGGACGCTGCTGAAGCTGCGCGCGCCGGAGCGGGCCCAGCGCCTGGAGGCGTACGCCTGCTGACGCGCCCGAAGTTGTGGAAGGCCCTGGCGGTTCGCCGGGGCCTTTCCCCTTGCCGCGATGGTTGACTGGAGACCCGACGAGAGGCCACCCGTGAACTGGACGCTGGAAGTCGTGATCGTGCCCGTGTCGGATGTGGACCGGGCGAAGAGCTTCTACGCCGACCAGCTTGGTTTCGCCGTCGACCACGACACCGTGATCGGTGACGACGCGCGCATCGTGCAGCTGACCCCGCCCGGTTCCGGCTGTTCGATCGTGGTCGGCAAGGGCGTCGTCCCGGAGATGCCGCCCGGCTCGCTCAGGGGCCTGCAACTGGTCGTGCCCGACCTGAAGCGGGCCCACGCCGAGCTGGTCGAGCGGGGCGTGCGGGTCAGCGAGATCCAGGTGGTGGGCGTCAACCCCCGACCGGTGCCCGACCCGCTGGACAATGTCGGCTTCGTCTTCTTCGCCGACCCGGACGGCAACACCTGGGGCGTGCAGCAGATCTCCAGCCGCGCCTGACCGACGC
Source organism: Micromonospora sp. NPDC049107 (assembly GCF_040648595.1). Classification (NCBI taxonomy): domain Bacteria; kingdom Bacillati; phylum Actinomycetota; class Actinomycetes; order Micromonosporales; family Micromonosporaceae; genus Micromonospora; species Micromonospora sp. NPDC049107. The sequence continues at coordinate 177,460 of NZ_JBEZEC010000014.1, read as the reverse complement.
GCGCCCTCACAGGCGGCGGGGGCCGGTGTCCGGCCGGGCGGCCACGCCGCCGACGCGTACCTGGGCGTGCAGGACCGAGATGCCGTCCGGGCGGGCGAGCACCGGGTTGAGGGTGACCGAACGTACCCGGGGCTGCTCGTCGGCGAGCTGACCGACCCGCAGCAGCAGGTCGGCCAGGGCCGCGCGGTCCACCGGCGCGGCGCCCCGGTGTCCCCGCAACAGCGGCGCCGCGCGGGGCTCGTCCACCAGTTCGGCGGCGTCGGTGTCGGTGAGCGGCACCGCCCGCCAGGCCCGGTCCCCGAGCAGGTCGGTGGCGACTCCCCCGAGGCCGAAGCCGACCACCGGGCCGAACGCCGGATCTTCCACCAGTTCCACCACGCAGGCCACCCCGGGCGGGACCATCGGCTGCACCAGCACGTCCGCGCCGAAGCCGGCGGCCATCTCGGTGTACGCGCGGCGGACGCCGGCCTCGTCGCGCAGGTCGAGACGGACCGCTCCCAGGTCGAGCCGGTGCCGCAGCCCCGGATCGGCAGCCTTGAGCGCCACCGGGAGACCCACCCGCGCCGCCGCTTCGGCCGCCGCGTCGACCGTGTCCACGAGCGTCGACGGCACGGTCCCGATGCCGTACGCGGCCAGCAGCGCCCCCGCGTCGACGGGGTCGGCGCGCAGCGCGGCCTGCGCGGCGTCCCGGTCGATGCGGGGCAGCTCGGGTGCCACGCCGGACGGGCGGCCCAGCCACCGCGCGTACCGGTGCACCCGGGCGAGGGCGCGGACAGATTCCTCCACGCCGCCGTACGCGGGCACCCCGGCGGGCAGCCGGCCGACCAGGAAGGTCGCCACGGTCGGTTTGCCCAGGGCGAGGGCCGCCGGAAGGGCGGCGGTGACGTCGGCGTCCACGTCGGTGCGTTGACCGGGCAGCGGTGGGGCGAAGACCACCACGAGGGCGTCCACCCGGTCGTCGCCGGCCGTCTCGGCGAGGGCGGTGGCGAACTCGGCGGCCCCGGCGCTGGGCCCGACGTCACGGGGGTAGCCGTCGGCCACGGTCAGGCCCTGCGCGACGCACGCCCTCGCCGCCAACCCGGTCAGCGCCGACGAGTTGCCGACCACGCCGACCCGGTCGCCGGTGGGCAGGGGCTGGTTGGCCAGCAGCACCCCCACGTCGAGCAGTTCCGCCACCGTGTCCACCCGGATCACCCCGGACTGGGCGAAGAGCGCGGCCACCGCCACCTCGTCCGGGCCGGCGGCGTCACCGACCCCGGGCGGGCGGGCCGGCGAGGCGAGCGCCACCACCGGTTTGGCGCGACCGATCCGCCGGGCCAGCCGGGCGAACTTGCGCGGGTTACCGAACGTCTCCAGGTACAGCATGATCACGTCGGTGCCGGGGTCGTCCTGCCAGTACTGCAACAGGTCGTTGCCGGACACGTCGGCCCGGTTGCCGGCGGAGACGAAGCTGGACAGGCCGAGGCCACGCCGGTCCGCCTCGGCGAGCAGCGCCACCCCGAACGCGCCGGACTGGCTGAAGATCCCCACCCGACCGGCCGGCGGCAGCGCGGGCGCGAGCGTGGCGTTGAGGCGTACCGTCGGATCGGTGTTGGCCACGCCCAGACAGTTCGGGCCGACCACGCGCATGCCGGCGGCGTGGGCCGCGCGGACCAGCGACCGCTGGGTGGCCGCGCCCTCGCCGCCGGCTTCGGCGAAGCCGGCCGAGATCACGACGAGGCCGTGCACGCCGGCGGCGGCCGCGTCGGCGACCACCGCGGTCGCCGCCTCCGGCGGGACCGCCACCACCGCCAGGTCCACCGCCACCTGGGCGTCGACAGCGCTCGGGTACGCGGGCAGCCCGGCCACCGTCGACGCGCTCGGATGCACCGGCACGACCGCGCCGGTGAACCCGCCGTCGCGCAGGTGCCCGAGCACCGCCGCGCCGACGCCCTGCCCGGTGGCGCTCGCGCCGTAGACGGCGATGCCCCGCGGCGCGAGCAGGCGGGCGATCGAACGCGCCTCGGTGCGGTGCTCCCGGCCGCGCTGCACCTCCAGGGTGGCCTCGGTCGGGGCGATCGGGAAGCTCAGGTGCACCACGCCGTCGGCGTACGCGCGCTGGACCTGGTAGCCGAAGTCGGCGAAGACCCGCAGCATCGTCCCGTTGGCCGGCAGCACCTCGGCGACGAAGCTCATGATGCCGTTGCGCCGGGCGGCGTCGGCCAGGTGCTCCATCAGCACCGAGCCGATGCCCCGGCCCTGGAAGGCGTCCTCCACCACGAAGGCCACCTCCGCCTCGGGCGCCTGCGGGCCCAGGCGCTCGTACCGGCCGACCGCGACGATCTGGTCGGCGGCCAGCACCACGAACGCCTCCCGGTCGTGGTGGTCGACCGTGACGAAACGGATCAGGTCGCGTTCCGGGATGCGCGGGTACGGCGAGAAGTACCGCAGGTAGCGGGTGCGCTCGGAGAACCGGCTGTGCAACGCCACCACGCCCGGCGCGTCCGTCGGGTCGATCTGTCGCAACTGGACCGTGCTGCCATCGCTGAGCAGCACGTCGGCGGGTTGGTCCACGTTCGTCACCGGAAACGGCCCGGCTCAGTCCCGCGGATCGTACGGATCGAGCCCGAGCAGCGGGAAGACGGTCTTGCGGGTCGCCGCGATGGCCCGGTCCACCGCGTTCGGCTCGCCCGTCGGCTGCCACGGCTCGTACGACGGGTCGGCGTCGTCGGTCATCCGCAGCGGGATCTCCCGGCCCGGTCGACGGGCCGCCGCCAACTCCCGCCAGGCGAGCGGGGTGAGCGTCGCCGGGTCGATCGGGTCGCCGGTCGCCACGGCCAGCAGGTGCGTCCACGCCCGGGGCACCGCCTCGACCAGCGCGTACCCGCCGCCGCCGGTGGCGACCCAGCGGCCCTCGCACAGCTCGTCGGCGAGCGACCGCAGCGCAAGGTAGGTCGCGCGCTGCCCGTCCACCGTCAGGTTCAGATCGGCCAGCGGGTCCAGCCGGTGCCCGTCCGCGCCGCACTGGGTGACGAGCACCTGCGGGCGGAACGCGCGCAGCACCGACGGCACGATCGCGTGGAACGCCCGCTGCCAGCCGGCGTCGTCGACGCCCGGAGGCAGCGGCATGTTCACCGCGCTGCCCTGCGCGCCCGGCCCGCCGGTCTCGTCGGGAAAGCCGGTACCGGGAAAGAGCGCCAGCGGCGTCTCGTGCAGGCTGACCGTGAGCACCCGCGGGTCGTCCCAGAAGATGTCCTGCACACCGTCGCCGTGGTGCACGTCCACGTCGACGTACGCGATCCGCTCCGCGCCCAGGTCGAGCAGCCGGGCGATGGCCACCGCCGGGTCGTTGTAGACGCAGAAACCGGACGCCCGGGCGGGCATCGCGTGGTGCAGGCCACCGGCCACGTTGACGGCCCGACGGGCGTCCCCCCGCCAGACCGCCTCCGCGGCGGCAACCGTCGCGCCGGCGATCAACGCGCTCGACTCGTGCATCCCCTCGAAGATCGGGTTGTCGGAGGTGCCCAGCCCGTACCCGGCGAACAGCGGGTCGCGCGGCGCGGCCCGTACGGCGGCCAGGTAGGCCGGGTCGTGCACGCGGGTCAGCAGGGCGTCGTCGGCGGGCTCCGGCTTGACCACGCGCACACCGGGTCGGGTCAGGACGCCCAACTCCTGGGCGAGCGCGACGGTCAGCTCCACCCGGACCGGGTCGAGCGGATGGTCACCCAGGTTGTAGGCGAGCAGCGCGGGGTCCCACACCACCACCGTGTCGTCGGGCATGAGCCCATCGTCGCACGAGGACCGTCGTCGGCCCGTCGCACGCGCTGGTCAGCGCTCTGGTGTCGGCCCGGTGGCGACCGGCCGGGACGCGTCGGCGACCCAGTTGCTCCACGACCCGACGTACAGCGCGGCGTCCGGCCGGCCGGCCAGGTGCAGCGCGAGGACCGCCTGCGCGGCGGTGACACCGGAACCGCAGTACGCCCCGACCTCCCGCGCCCCCTGGACGCCGACGGCGGCGAACCGGTCCCGCAGCACCTCGGCGGCCGGGAAGCGCCCGTCGGCGCCCACGTACTCGCCGGCGGGCAGGTTCGCCGCGCCGGGCACGTGACCGGCGACCGGATCGATCGGTTCGACCTCGCCCCGGAAGCGCGGCGCCGCGCGCACGTCGAGCAGCACGGCGTCGTCGGCGCAGGCCAGGGCGGCGGCCTGCCCGGCGTCGAGCACCGGGAGCGCACCGGGGCGCACCTCGACGTCGCCGGGGCGCGGGGTGGGCGCTTCGGTGGAGACCGGTCGGCCGGCGGCGACCCAGGCCGGGAAGCCCCCGTGCAGCAGGCGCACCGGCCGGTGCCCGACCCACCGCAACGTCCACCAGGCGCGGGCGGCGGCCAGGCCGTCGCCGCCGTCGTACACCACCACGGGGTGACCGGAACGGACGCCGGCGGCCCGCAGCGCCCCTCGCAGCGCGCCCGGGTCGGGCAGCGGGTGCCGGCCGCCGACGCCGGGCGGCCCGCACAGCGCGGTGTCCAGGTCGACGAAGACCGCGCCGGGCAGGTGGCCGGCCAGGTAGTCGTCGTGGCCGGGCGGGCCGGTGAGCCGCCAGCGGACGTCGAGCAGGGTGGGCGGGTCGGCGTGGTCGAGTTCGGCGGCGAGCCGGTCCACCTCGACGAGCAGCTCCTCGGTACCGGACATGGCGACCATCCAACACCATCCGGGTCAGCACGGTGCGATTCGGCAGCGGTCGCTCGGCGCGCGGCAGGGTAGCATCGTGCATCGGAGGGCCGCTTACCTTATGAAGTCTCACGATCTGGTCGACACGACCGAGATGTACCTGCGCACCATCCTCGAGCTGGAGGAGGAGGGAGTGCCGCCGCTGCGCGCCCGGATCGCCGAGCGCCTCAAGCAGAGCGGCCCCACCGTCAGCCAGACCGTGGCCCGGATGGAGCGCGACGGCCTGCTCACCGTCGAGGGCGACCGGCACCTGACGCTCACCGCGCTCGGCCGGGGCACCGCCGTGGCCGTGATGCGCAAGCACCGCCTCGCCGAGCTGCTGCTCGTCAACGTCATCGGGATGCCCTACGAGGAGGCCCACGAGGAGGCCTGCCGCTGGGAGCACGTGATGAGCGACGCCGTCGAGAAGCGGGTGTACGACCTGCTCAACCGGCCGACCCGCTCGCCGTACGGCAACCCGATCCCGGGTCTGGAGGAGCTGGGCTCCCCCGGGGCCCCGGCCAGCGAGGCCGGCGAGGGCGAGCGCAACCTGGCGTTCCCCGGGCTGTCCGGGCCGGTCGTGGTCCGCCGGATCTGCGAGAGCGTGCAGACCGACTCCGACGTGCTGCGCCAACTGCACGCCGCGGGCGTCGACCCGGGCGCCACGGTGACCGTGGCCCAGGAGCGCGACGGGGTGTCGATCGACCGCTCCGGTGACCGGGTACGGCTGCCCCGCGAGGTCGCCTCCCGGGTCTTCGTCGCCGCCAGCTGACCGGGACTCGGGCGGTCACAGCGCCCGAGTGTCGACCTTCTTGGCCACGGCGATCAGCTCAGCGGCCAGCTTGTCCGCAGCAGTGCGCTCGCCCCGGGCGCCGGTCCAGGTCAGGGTGGCGAGTCGGCCGTCGGTGGCCAGCCAACCGACCTCGGCGACCGGCCCGTGCCCGCCGCTCGCGGCGGCCGTCCGCCGGTACGCCTGCTGACCCAGGCCGGTGACCTTCGTCGCCTTGTCGGGCACCACGTCCGCGCCGAAGGTGGTCTTGTCGATGCTGGTCTCGGACACGCTGAGCGTCAATTCCGGCAGCGCCGCGCGCTCGGCCCGGACCACGCAGGTGTGGGTGTCGTTCCGCTCGCTGGCCGCCGCCACGTCGAAGCGCACCTTGACGATCTCTTCGATCACCGCGAAGTCCAGCAGCCGGCACGCCCCGCCCGACGAGGCCGCCGCCACGTCCAGGGCCACCGGCGCCGGTGGTGGCACCGCCACCGGCCCGGCCTCGGCGGCACAGCCGCTCACCAGCAGGCCCGCCAGCCCGGCGACCACGATCCGCCCGCGCACGTTCCACCCTCTCGCCGACCGACGGCGGAAGGGGCCCGCCGGATGTCCGTCGGAAACCGTACGGGGTGTCCGGGTCCGGCGGAAGTCCTCATTCCGAGGGTGGATCGTCCACGTACGGGCAGTGCCGGCAACCCCGTCCGCAGCACGTGCCACGACGTGCCAGGAAGCCGGCGCTGAGCACGAACAGACCCGTCGCCGGATCGGGGTAACCGGCCTCTCCGGCGGCCAGCGCGGCGTCGTGCGCGGCGAGGATCCGGGCCCGGTCGGGGTGCTCGGGCGGCAGGCGGGACGGGTGCGGCTCGGTGAGCGGCCGGCCGGCCAGGGGTCGTCGCTCTCCGCTCACCGGGCCAGTCTGCTTGAGTCTCCACCGGGGGGAGACGCGAGGGTGGTGGCATGAGCGGTGACGAGCGGTACACGATCGGCGACCTGGCCCGGCGCACCGGCCTGAGCGTCAAGACCATCCGCTACTACGCCGACAGCGGGATCGTCCCGCCGACCGACCGGAGCTCCGCCGGCTATCGCCTGTTCGACGCCGAGGCGGTCGCCCGGTTGGAACTCGTCCGGACGTTGCGTGACCTGGGCGTCGACCTGGCCGCCATCCGTCGGGTGGTGGACCGTGAGGCGCCCCTGCGCGAGGTGGCGGCCACCCACGCGCAGGCCTTGGCGGCGCAGATCCGCGTGTTACGACTGCGCCAGGCGGTGCTGACCGTCGCCGCACGGCGCGGGGCCGGCCCGGCGGAGGTCGACGACCTGCGCCGGTTGGCCCAGCTCACCGCCCACGAACGGGCGCACCTGGTGGACGACTTCCTGGACAGCGTCTTCACCGGCGATCCGCCGATGTACCCGGGTGTGCTCGTCTCGATGACGCCGGAGCTGCCCGACGACCCCACGGCCGAGCAGGTGCAGGCGTGGCTGGAGCTGGCCGAGCTGTGCCGCGACCCGACCTTCCGGACGAGCATGCGGCGGCTCGCCCGCCAGCACGCCGCCGACAACGAGGTGCCCGGCCTCCCCCGCCCGGACGCCGTCGCCCTGGTCCGGGACGGGGTGGCGGCTGCCCTGGCCGCCCGTCTCGATCCGGCTGGGCCCGAGGCCGATCCGGTGGTCGCGGCGGTCACCGGCCGGTACGCCCGCCTGCACGGCCTCGCCGACGACGCCGACCTGCGCCGACGGATGCTGGACCGGCTGGTCCTGGCCAACGACCCCCGCCGGGACCGCTACCTCGACCTGCTGTCGGTGATCAACGGCTGGTCGGGTGGGGGTGCGGTCGCGCCGGCCGTGGGCTGGTTCGTCCGAGCGTTGCGCGTCCGGATGCCGGTGGAGGCTCAGCCTCAGCCGAACCAGGTCATCGCCTGACCATGGCCCCGGGTCCAGGCCAACGGCTTGCCGTCCAGCGCGAGGACGTTGTGCAACGCCGCGTTCGGCGAGTCGGGTAGCCCCTCGTGGGGCAGCACCTCCGGGGCCTCGTTCGCGATCCAGTGCCCTGGCAGCTCACCGACCAGCCGCACGAACGCGTCCCGGCGCGCGGCGGGTACCTGGTAGAGCACGGACGTGTGGAAGACCACGAGCGTCGCGTCGGCCGGCGCGCGGGCCGCCAGTGCCGGCAGGTCGTCCACCAGGTCGCCCCGGACCAGCAGCGGCGGGTCGGCGGCGGCGACCGCCGCCGCCGCGCGCAGCCGGGCCCGCCGGTGCGCGTGCTCCGGCCAGATCAGGGCGTCCAACCAGGACACGTCGTCGGGGTCGCGCACGTCGAGCGGGTTCAGGTCGAGGCCGGCCCGCCACACCACCTGGGGTACGCGCCCAGGCGGCACCAACCCGCTGGCCGCGCACTCCAGGACGGGCCCGCCGTCGCCGACCTCGTGCTCGCCGTACCGGTAGGCGTACCGGTCGGGGTAGAGGCACAGCCCGGCCGACGCGCCGACCTCCAGCAGGGCGAGGGGCTGCGGCAGCGCGGCGAGCACCGGCAGCAGCACCGCGCACCGGCCCGCCTCGTTCGTCTGGGTGGCCCTGCGCTTCAGCTCGGTGTCGATTGCCGGCCAGTGGGCCAGCACGTAGTCGTGGAACGCGGTCGGGTCGTCGACCGGGCCGCCCAGCCAGCGGACCACGCCGTACAGCAGGTTCGGCTGGCGCTTGGCGGGCGGGAGCCCGTCGAGCAGGGCGAGCAGGGCGTGGTCGTCGGCGACGGCGTACGACAGCCGCTCGTACGTGGGTGAGACCCCGTACGCCTCGCGGCGGGCGAACTCGACGTACGCCTCGGCGGTTGTCATGCCCTGATCGTCGCAGCCCATTGGCCGGAAATTCAGCCCCCGGACCCGTGCGCTGGCTCACCCACCTTCTAGAGTGCTGCCGCGGCCAAACCGCTGAGCAGCAGCTCAGCCGGCCGGCGCAGCGGAAGGGAACACGTCGTGCGGGGTGACAATGTCCGGGTACTCATCGTCGGCGGGGGCATCGCCGGGCTGGCGACGGTCGCCGCGTTGCGTCCGTGGGGCGCGACGGTCGACGTGGTCGAGCGGGCACCCGGGCCGACCGACTCCGGCACCGGCATCTACCTCACCGGCAACGCGACCCGCATGCTCGACGTCCTCGGGCTGCGCGAGCCGGTCGCCGACGTCGACGTGGAGATCACCCGGCAGCGCAGCGCCAACCAGCAGGGACGTCGCCTCTTCGACATCGACGTGACCGCGCTGTGGCAGGGCGTCGGCCCGTGCGTGTCGCTGCCGAGGGCGCGACTGCACCGGGCCCTGGCGGCCGGCGTCGGAGACGCCCCGATCCGCTGGGGTCGCCACCCGGTCGCGCTCGACCCGGAGGGCGACCGGGTCGCCGTCGAGTTCGACGACGGCAGCACCGGACGGTACGACCTGGTGATCGGCGCGGACGGGGTGCACTCGACGGTGCGCCGGCTCGCCTTCGCCGGTCAGGCGGCCCGCGACCTGGGCCAGTACGCGTACCGCTGGGTCGCTCCCCGGATCGACGACGAGCCGTTCTGGTCGGTGCAGCTGGGGCGGGGCCGGCAGTTCCTGACCATCCCGATCAGCGCCGAGCACACGTACTGCTACTACAACGACGGCCCGGTGGCCGACCGGCCGGGCTGGCGCGACGACGTGGCCGCGTCGTTCACCGAGCCGGCGGCGACCATGCTCAAGGCCCTCGACCACGACGACAGCACCCTGCACGCCGGCCCGAACCAGGAGGTCGTCCTCGACTCCTGGACCCGCGGGCCGGTGCTGCTGATCGGCGACGCCGCCCACGCCACCTCGCCGAACATGGCCCAGGGCGCGGCGATGGCGCTGGAGGACGCGGTCGTGCTCGCCTCGTCGCTGGCCGCCGCCGACTCCCTCCCCGAGGCGCTACGGGGGTACGAGGCGCGGCGACGCCCCCGCACCAACTGGGTGCTCAGCCAGACCCACCGCCGGGACAAGGCCACCGGCCTCCCGCCCGCGCTGCGCGACCTGGTGATGCGCCGCCTCGGTGAGCAGATGTTCCGCTCGAACTACGGTCCGCTGTTCGCCCAGCCCTGACCCCCGTCGGGTCGGTCGGGACACATTCCACGATCATGCGCCCGGATTCCACGACCCGTTCAGCCGCCACCGCGCCCGGCTCACCAGGCCGGGTGGACGGTCGCCAGGCACGGCCGGCAGCAGCGGATCCGGGGAGTGGAGCCAGTGCGCAGACAGTGGACGAGCTGGGCGTTCGCCGCGGTGGCGACCGGTGTGGTGGTCGGCGTCGTGCCGTCTGCCGTGGCGGGCGCGATGGACGGCGCGCGGGCAGCGCCCCTCGGCATGATCCCTTGATGCTGACCAGTCGTGGCCGAGCTGCTGCGACTGGTCAGCATCAGATGATCGTGCCGGTGTTCTGAGCAGGAACTGGCTCACGCAGCCGCCTTGTCAGGCCACTCAGCCCGGCAGGGCGAGTTCCAGATCGCGACGGGTCAGGGCGGCGCGCAACCGCAGCCCTTCGGCGGCCAGATTCTCCAGCCCGCCCTGCTCGCGGTCGATCGCACAGATCACCGAGTCGACTGTCGCGCCGTTGGCCCGTAACTGCCGACACGACGCGAGCAAGGCGCCGCCGGTGGTGACCACGTCCTCGATCACCACGACCCGCCGGCCGTCCACGGGAGCGCCCTCGGCGGCCTTGCCGGTGCCGTACTCCTTCGCCTGCTTGCGGACGAAGGCGGTCAGCAGCCCGGTCAACTGGGACATCACGGTGGCGATCGGGATACCGCCCATCTCCATCGCCGCCAGCACGTCACACTCGGGCAGCAGGGCGACCATCGCCTCGGCCACCTCCCGCAACAGGCCGGGCTGCGCCTCGAACAGGTACTTGTCGAAGTACTCCTCGCTCGTCTGACCGGAGCGCAGGCGGAACGACCCGGTCAGGTGACACGTTTCGTAGACGCGACGCGCGAGGGGAGAAGTCACGCGGCGAGCCTCGCATCTCCCCGGCCGGCAACCAACCTCCGTGCCCACTGCGGTGGAGATCGAATTCGGCTGACAACGCCCAGCTTCGCGGACATCTCCCGAACCGGAACTGAGCCTCGCAAACAGCGCTGCCCCGACCTCGGGTCAGAGGCCGGGGCAGCGCTGGGGCGTACGTCAGCTGCAGCCGCTGGTGGAGCCGCAGCCCTCGCAGACGTAGCAGCTACCGGCCGGGCGCATCTTCGTACCGCAGGTGAAGCAGAGCGGCGCGTCGGCGGCCTTGCCGATCACGGCCTCCAGCAGCTCGGTGCTGGAACCCACGCTCGTCACCGGCTTGGCGGCGGCCACGTCGGCCATCTCCTGGGCCGGCTGGGCGACGGCCTCGGTCTTGGCCGGAGCCTCCACCGGCGCGGAGGACGCCATCGCGGTGAGATCCGCACCGGTGACGGCGGCGGCCTCCGCGTCGGCCTCGGCCCGCAACTGGGCGGCCCGCTCACCGGCGGTGAAGATGCCCAGCTCGGCGCGGCGCTCGTAGGGCAGGAAGTCCAGCGCCAGGCGACGGAAGATGTAGTCCATCACCGAGGCCGCCATCCGCACGTCCGGGTCGTCGGTCATACCGGCCGGCTCGAAGCGCATGTTGGTGAACTTGCTGACGAACGTCTCCAGCGGCACGCCGTACTGCAGGCCGATGCTGATGGCCACCGAGAAGGCGTCCATCACGCCGGCCAGGGTCGAGCCCTGCTTGGACATCTTGAGGAAGACCTCGCCGAGGCCGTCGTCCGGGTAGGACGACGCGGTCAGGTAACCCTCGGCACCACCGACGGAGAAGCTGACCGTCTCGGACGGGCGCTTCTTCGGCAGGCGCTTGCGCACCGGCCGGTACTCGATGACCTTCTCCACCGCGGCCGGCGCGGCGGTCGTGGTCTCGACGGTGGCCGGCTCGGTGGCCTTGTTCTTCTTGGCCACCGACAGCGGCTGGCCGACCTTGCAGTTGTCCCGGTAGATCGCCAGGGCCTTGAGGCCGAGCTTCCAGCCCTCGAAGTAGATCTTCTCAACGTCCTCGACGGTGGCCGCCTCCGGCATGTTGACCGTCTTGGAGATGGCGCCGGAGACGAACGGCTGGATGGCCGCCATCATCCGGACGTGGCCCATCGGGGCGATGGTCCGCTCACCCATCGCGCAGTCGAAGACCGGGTAGTGCTCCGGCTTCAGGCCGGGGGCGTCCACCACGTGGCCGTGATCGGCGATGTGCTCGACGATCGCCTCGACCTGCTCCTCGGGGTAGCCGAGGCTGCGCAGGGCGCGCGGCACGGTCTGGTTGACGATCTGCATCGAGCCGCCGCCGACCAACTTCTTGAACTTGACCAGCGCCAGGTCCGGCTCCACGCCGGTCGTGTCGCAGTCCATCATGAAGCCGATCGTGCCGGTCGGGGCGAGGACGCTGGCCTGCGCGTTACGCCAACCGTTCTTGTCACCGATCTTGTTGCCCTGGGTCCACTGCTTGGTCGCCTCACGGACGATCGCGGTGGCCACCGGGCTGGTCGGCTTGATCTCGTCATTGGCGGCGGCGTGCTTGCGCATGACCCGCTTGTGCGGCTCGGCGTTACGGGCGTAGCCGTCGTACGCGCCGACGACCCCGGCCAGCTCGGCCGAGCGCCGGTACGCGGTACCGGTCATCAGGGACGTGATCGCGGCAGCGACCGAGCGGCCCTGCTCCGAGTCGTACGGCAGACCGGTGGCCATCAGCAGGGCGCCGAGGTTGGCGTAGCCGATGCCGAGCTGCCGGTAGGCGCGCGACGTCTCGCCGATCTTCTCGGTCGGGAAGTCGGCGAAGCAGATCGAGATGTCCATCGCGGTGATGACGAACTCGACGGACTTGACGAACTTCTCCACCTCGAAGCCACCGTCGGCGCGGAGGAACTTCATCAGGTTGAGCGAGGCCAGGTTGCACGAGGAGTTGTCCAGGTGCAGGTACTCCGAGCACGGGTTCGACGCGGTGATCCGCCCGGTCTCCGGGCAGGTGTGCCAGTCATTGATCGTGTCGTCGTACTGCAGGCCCGGGTCGGCGCACTCCCAGGCGGCCTGGGAGATGGCACGGAAGAGGTTCTTGGCATCGACGGTCTCGATCGTCGCGCCGTCCAGCCGACCGCGCAGGTCGAAACCCTTGCCGTTCTCGACCGCCGACATGAACTCGTCGGAGACCCGGACCGAGTTGTTGGCGTTCTGGTACTGCACGCTGACGATGTCGGAGCCGCCGAGGTCCATGTCGAACCCGGCGTCGCGCAGCGCGCGGATCTTGTCCTCCTCGCGCGCCTTGGTGACCACGAACTCCTGGATGTCCGGGTGGTCCACGTCGAGGATGACCATCTTGGCCGCGCGCCGGGTGGCACCGCCGGACTTGATGGTGCCGGCCGAGGCGTCCGCGCCACGCATGAAGCTGACCGGGCCGGAGGCGTTGCCGCCGGAGGAGAGCAGCTCACGGGACGAGCGGATGCGCGACAGGTTGACGCCGGAGCCGGAGCCGCCCTTGAAGATCAGCCCCTCCTCCTTGTACCAGTCGAGGATGGAGTCCATCGAGTCGTCGACGGCCAGGATGAAGCAGGCGCTGACCTGCTGCGGCGACGGCGTACCGACGTTGAACCAGACCGGCGAGTTGAAGCTGAACACCTGGTGCAGCAGCATCCAGGTCAGCTCGTGCGCGAAGATCTCGGCGTCGGCCGGGCTGGCGAAGTAGCCGTACTCCTCGCCGGCGGTGCGGTACGTGCTCACCACCCGGTCGATGAGCTGCTTGAGCGACCACTCCCGCTCCGGGGTCCCCACCGCGCCCCGGAAGTACTTCGTGGTGACGATGTTCGCCGCGTTGACGCTCCACGACTCCGGGAACTCCACGCCCCGCTGCTCGAAGTTGATCGAGCCGTCCCGCCAGTTCGTCATCACGACGTCCCGGCGCTCCCACGAGACCTCGTCGTACGGGTGGACCCCCTCCGTCGTCCACACGCGCTCGATCTTCAGCCCCGCGCCTGCCTTGTTCCGTGAACGGCTCGTTGTCACGCCGTCGCCCCCCTCGTCTGCGCGGTCACCCACCGCGCGTCCTGATCTCTCGGAAAAACAGTGAAGTCTCAGTTGGTACGGCCGGCGGCCTCGACCGCGTCGGCCCGACCCTGCTCCCGGGCTCGCGCCGCAGCCCGCAGCGTCTCGATCTCGCGCTCGAAGTCGGCGAGCGAGTCGAAGGAGCGGTAGACGCTGGCGAACCGCAGGTAGGCGATCTCGTCCAGGTCGCGCAGCGGACCCAGGATCGCCAGGCCCACGTCGTGGCTGGGGATCTCGGCGGCCCCCTTGGCCCGGACCGTCTCCTCCACCCGCTGCGCGAGCAGCGCGAGTGAGTCGTCGTCCACCGGCCGGCCCTGGCACGCCTTGCGCACCCCGCCGATGATCTTCGTGCGGCTGAACGGCTCGGTCACCCCGCTGCGTTTGACGACCGCGAGGACCGCCTCCTCGACCGTGGTGAACCGCTTGCCGCACTCCGGGCAGGAACGCCGCCGCCGGATGAGCTGACCGTCGTCGGCCTCCCGCGAGTCGACCACCCGGGAGTCGGCGTGCCGGCAGTACGGACACCGCATCGCGGACCCCCTAATCATGATCAATCGCGTCGTACCGGACACACCCGGGCACAGGCCGCCGCAACGGTGCCATGCGCTCATGGCGCCCGCTGTGATCGACCCTACGGGAGTGCGGTCGGTAGTCAGACCCAACCTGTGGGCAACTTACGCCCGTGTCACTACTACATCTAGGGGTCGACGGTATGTCGCCGACGAACCCGGGTCAAGTTGACCGGCGTGTCCGGCGCGTCACGGACCATCGGCGTCGTCCACCCCCCGCGAGACCAACGCCGACACCCCGCCTGGGTTACCGGCCGCCCACCCCGAGCGCGACCGGAATCGGGCAACAATCGAACACGCGTGCTACTCGACGTACCATTTATCAGAACATCCGTACGAGGAGAGTGGTTTTTCACCCCGACACGCCGGTGAGAGGTCGTACAGATGTTTGAAAATGACCGATCTCACCTATACGGTCAGGAACAACCGCACGCACCACGAGCCGACGAGGCACCCAGCGCCGACCAGGGAGGACGGACGTGACCGAGGACCGGGCCAGCCGGCCGAAGAGCCCGCAGCAGATTACCGAGGCGGGCCCGCCGGCCACCCGACGCCGCACCGCCGCGCGCAGCCGGACGGGTCAGCCCGCCGTGCGCCCGGTCACACCGGTGGTCAGCGCCTTCCCCGACCCGGCGACGGTCGACCTGACCGCCCGCCAGCGCCGCATCCTGGAGTTCATCCGCACCTGGGTGGAGCGGCACGGCTACCCGCCGAGCGTCCGGGAGATCGGCGAGGCGGTCGGCCTGGTGTCCCCGTCGAGCGTCGCCTACCAGCTCAAGGAGCTGGAAAAGAAGGGCTTCCTGCGACGCGACCCCAACCGACCGCGCGCCGTGGACGTCCGCGCGCCCAGCGAAGCCATCGACGACGAGCTGTCCCGCGCCCAACGGCCCACCCCGGCGTACGTGCCGATGCTCGGCCGGATCGCCGCCGGTGGACCGATCCTCGCCGAACAGGCCGTGGAGGACATCTTCCCCCTCCCCCGCGAGCTGGTGGGCGAGGGCGAGGTCTTCATGCTCCAGGTCAAGGGCGACTCGATGCTCGACGCGGCGATCTGCGACGGCGACTGGGTCGTCGTGCGGCAGCAGCCGACCGCCGACTCGGGTGAGATCGTGGCCGCCATGCTCGACGGCGAGGCGACCGTCAAGACCTACCGTCGCCGGGACGGGCACGTCTGGTTGATGCCGCAGAACCCGGCCTTCGACCCGATTGCCGGTGACGACGCCACCATCATGGGCCGGGTCGTCGCGGTACTCCGCCGGATCTGACCGACACGCGGGTGGGTGCCGTCGGCGCTCACCCGCGTCGCTCGACCGTTCGCCCCCTGCTGACCGGGCAATCCGGCAGAACCGTCGCAGTGCGGCCAGGTGACGCCGATCGCGTCAGTAGCGGTCGCCCCGAGGGCCACGACCGCCGCCGGGATACTGCCCGTACGGGTCGACG
This sequence comes from Micromonospora sp. NPDC049107, assembly GCF_040648595.1. Lineage (NCBI taxonomy): Bacteria > Bacillati > Actinomycetota > Actinomycetes > Micromonosporales > Micromonosporaceae > Micromonospora > Micromonospora sp. NPDC049107. The sequence continues at coordinate 161,930 of NZ_JBEZEC010000014.1, read as the reverse complement.
GGCGCGTCATCCTCACGTCGGCGACCGGGCCGCTGAGCCCGGTAGTCCGGCTCCTGCCCACCGCGGCGCGGCGGCTCGGCCCGACCACCGCCGGCTCGACCACCGCCGGGCTGACCGCCGCCGGGCTGACCGCCGCCGGGCTGGCCACCGCCGCCGTACACACCGCCGCCCGGCCGGCCACCACCGCCACCGGGCCGGCCCCCTCCGGGACCGCCGGCACGGCCGCCGCCGTACACACCGCCGCCGGCCGGAGCGCCGCCAGCCCCACCGGGCCGGGCAGCGCCGTAACCGCCTCCTGCCGGGCCGGCTGGACGCCCACCCCCAGCACCGGCCGGACGTCCACCCCCGCCGCTGGGGCGTTCGCCTCCGCCGCCGTAGACAGCACCGCCAGCGGGAGCGGCACCGCCCCGGCCGGAGCCGCCGTAGACCCCGCCGCTGGCTGCTGCGCCGCCGTACACGCCGGCGTTGGGACGGCCGCCGCCCGGCGGAACACGGTCGGCCCCGGGCGTGCCAGCGCGGTCGTCGGCGTCGTCCGCCGAATCGTCGGCGGCGGGCGGTCGACGGCGGGCGCGCACGATGCCGAAGATGCCGGCGCCGACGAGCAGCAGACCGAGTACGCCGACCGCGCCCACCAGATAGGTGATATCGGTGAAGCTGAGCCCGTCCATCCACGACTTCTTGGCCGCCGGCTTGTCGCCCGCGGTCGCCGCCAACGGCTCGGCCGCGCTGGTGGACGGCGTGTAGCTCAGGATGTCGACCGGCTCGTCGGCGGCGAACTGACCGGCGTCGGAGACCGTCACGAAGGACTTGCCGTCCGGGGTGTAGGAGATCGCCTCGCCGAACGGGTCGGCCAGCGCCGTCACCCGTGGCTTACCGGTGGTGAGCGCTCCCACGATGTCGTTGTCGGTGACGTCGTACTCGAAGGCGTCCGCGTAGGTACGGACGACGACGCGGGTGCCATCCGGCGATCGGGCTGCGCCGGTGATCGCGAGCCGCCCGTAGACGCTCAGCGGATTCTCGGTGGTGGTCTTCGGCAGCTTGATCTCGCCGACCTTCTTCATCGGCACCGGCGGGGTGTCGCCGTTGTTCAGCTTCGCCGACGGGGTGAAGATCTCCGAGTTGCCCTTCGCCACCTTCGTGATGATCAGTGGCAGGCCGTCGGCCCCCACCAGCAGCGCCTCCGCGTCACGGGGCTTGTTCTCCGGGTAGGAGAGCCGGTGCAGCACCGGCTGCTTGTTACCGGCGATCGGCATCGTCCAGACCGCGATCCGCGTCCGCCGCTCCTTGCTGGTGGCGTTGTCGCCGATGTCACCGATCCACAGGGTGTCGCCCTTCGGCGAGACGGCGAGATCCTCGGTGTCGAACGGCCCCGAACCCGAGTAGCGGACCGCATCCTTGGCGACCTTGCACTTGCTGTCGAGGAAGAAGATCCGCTTCCGCGAGTCGACCTCGGTGCCGTCGTTGATGACGATGTAACCGCTCTTGGTCGCGACCAGGCCGGACAGCTCCCGCAGGCGCTCGTCGGTGACCGTACAGCGCTTCTTGCCGGCGACCGCGGCGAGCGGCTGGGATGACACGGGAGCGGGAGCGGCTACGGCGACTCCGGCCAGCGCCACGGTTGCCCCGAACAGGCCGAGGGCAACCGTGACCGAGGAAACAACGCGGCGCATTCGGCCAGTGTCGCATGCCGCGCGTTTCGGATGGATGACGCCGGGGCCGCTCAAGGCCGGCTGCCGACCGCCTCGCCCTTGGGCGCCACGTCGTACGGCGCCAGCTCGGCGGCGAGCGCCGCGCTGACCCGGACGTGCAGCAGAGTGCCTTCCGCCAGGTGCGACGTGCTGAGCACCTCGCCCGAACGGTGCACCCGGGACACGAGGTCCCCCCGGTCGTACGGCAGGACGGCCCGCACCTCCACGGCGGGCTGCGGAAGCCGCTCCTCGATCGCCGCGCGCAACCCGTCGACGCCCCGACCGGAGTGCGCCGAGACGAAGATCGCGTCCGGCCAGAGGCGCTTGAGCCGCAGCAGCGTGTCCTCGTCGGCAGCGTCGGTCTTGTTGACCACCAGCAGCTCGGGGAGCCGGTCCGCGCCCACCTCGGCGAGCACCTCGTGCACCGCCCGCACCTGCTCCTCCGGATCCGGATGGGTGCCGTCGACGACGTGCACCACCAGATCGGCCTCCGCGACCTCCTCCAGCGTCGAGCGGAACGCCTCGACGATCTGGTGCGGCAGGTGCCGTACGAAGCCGACCGTGTCGGAGAGCGTGTAGAGCCGCCCGTCCGAGGCGGTGGCCTTGCGGGTCGTCGGGTCCAGCGTGGCGAACAGCGCGTTCTCCACCAGGACGCCCGCGCCGGTCAGCCGGTTGAGCAGGCTGGACTTGCCGGCGTTGGTGTAGCCGGCGATGGCCACGGCGGGCACCGAGTTGCGGGTACGACGGGCACGCTTGGTGACGCGTACCGTCTTCATGCTCTTGATCTCGCGACGCAGCCGGGAGATGCGGTGCCGGATGCGCCGCCGGTCGGTCTCCAGCTTGGTCTCACCGGGACCACGGACACCCACACCGCCGCCGGCGCCGCCGCCGCGACCGGAACCACCGGTCTGGCGGGACAGCGTCTCACCCCAACCGCGCAGTCGGGGCAGCAGGTATTCGAGCTGGGCCAGCTCGACCTGCGCCTTACCTTCCTTGCTCTTGGCGTGCTGGGCGAAGATGTCGAGGATCAGCGCCGTGCGGTCGACGACCTTGACCTTGGTGCGCTGCTCCAGGTTGCGCAGCTGCGACGGGGACAACTCGCCGTCACAGATGACCGTGTCGGCGCCGGTGGAGAGCACCACCGCGCCGAGGTCGTCGACCTTGCCGCGACCGATGTAGGTGGCCGGGTCGGGTCGCGTACGACGCTGGATCAGCCCTTCGAGCACCTGCGAGCCCGCCGTCTCGGCGAGCGCGGCCAGCTCGGTCAGGGAATTCTCCGCGTCGGTCACCGTGCCCTCGGTCCAGACGCCCACCAGGACCACCCGCTCCAGCCGAAGCTGGCGGTATTCCACCTCGGTGACGTCGCTGAGCTCGGTGGAGAGGCCTGGGACGCGCCGGAGAGACTGCCGCTCCGACAGGTCCAGCTCGCCGGTGGTGACATCGTCGAACTCGTCCTCGACGGGGACGAAGTTCTCCTGGTCTCGCAAGCGGTTCTCCTGTCCGTTTTGATAAGTAGAACGTAATCCTGACACGTCACAACGCCCAGCGCACCTGCTATATGCCCGTGCTGGAGGTCGCCAAAAGCGGGGGCGAATACCAGTCGACCTCCACAACCCGGTAGAAATGCTCAGGCGGCGGCCGACCGGCCGCACAGCCGTGACGGAGGGATCCCGTGGCCATCACCCGACTGCCGAGCGCCGGATTTTCGATCACCATCCGGATCGCCGTGACCGCGGACGCATCCTCGATCGGTCGGCTCACCACCTCCGTCGGCGAAGCCGGAGCGATCGTCACGGCGCTGGACGTGGTGGACTCGGACCCGACCCACGTGATCGTCGACCTGACCTGCGACACCGCCGACGCCAAGCACGCCGACCAGGTGGTCGACGCGCTCCGGACGCTGGACGGCGTGGACGTGCGCAAGGTGTCCGACCGGACGTTCCTCCTGCACCTCGGCGGCAAGATCGAGGTGACCTCGAAGGTCGCCCTGCGCAACCGTGACGAGCTGTCCCGCGCGTACACCCCGGGGGTGGCCCGGGTCTGCATGGCGATCGCCGAGAACCCGGCGGACGCCCGGCGACTGACCATCAAGCGCAACACCGTCGCGGTGGTCAGCGACGGCTCGGCGGTGCTCGGCCTGGGCAACCTGGGCCCCGCCGCCTCGCTGCCGGTGATGGAGGGCAAGGCCGCGCTGTTCAAGCGCTTCGGCGGGGTCGACGCCTGGCCGGTGGTGCTGGACACCCAGGACACCGACGAGATCGTGCAGATCGTCAAGGCGATCGCGCCCGCGTACGGCGGAATCAACCTGGAGGACATCGCCGCGCCGCGCTGCTTCGAGATCGAGGCCCGGCTGCGCGAGGCGCTGGACATCCCGGTCTTCCACGACGACCAGCACGGCACCGCGATCTGCGTGCTGGCCGCGCTGACCAACGCGCTGCGCGTCGTGGGCAAGCAGCTCTCGGACGTCCGGGTGGTCGTCTCCGGCGCGGGCGCGGCCGGCACCGCGATCATGAAGCTGCTGCTGCGTCAGGGCGTCGGCGACATCATCGCGTACGACCGCCAGGGCGCCCTGCACCGCGGCCTGACCGACCTCAACCCGGCCTGGCAGTGGCTGGCGGAGAACACCAACAAGGAGAACTACTCGGGCGACCTGCCCGGGGCGATCCGGGGCGCCGACGTGTTCATCGGGGTCAGCGCCCCGAACCTGCTCACCGGCGACGACATCGCCGGCATGGCGAAGGACGCGATCGTCTTCGCGCTGGCCAACCCCGACCCGGAGGTCGACCCGCGGGAGGCGCGCAAGCACGCCGCGGTGGTCGCCACCGGCCGCTCGGACCAGCCGAACCAGATCAACAACGTGCTCGCCTTCCCCGGGGTGTTCCGCGGCATGTTGGACGCGCACGCCGAGGAGTTCACCGAGGAGATGGCGATCGCCGCGGCGCGGGCCATCGCCGACGTCGTCGGTGAGGACAAGATCAACCCGACGGTGATCGTGCCGAGCGTCTTCGACTCCCGGGTGGCCCCGGCGGTCGCCGCCGCCGTCCGCGCCGCCGCGCACAACCCGAGCCCGCTCCCGGCCGCCGACCCCGGCCCGGCGGACCTCCCCGAAATCGCCGCCACCGCCAGCGCCACCCCCTAAACCCCCACCTAGCCCCCTCCCCCGCCCGGCCCCCGCTTCGACTTCCCCGGTGATCAAGAGGTTCGCGTCAGAATCGGTGCGATTCTTGACGCGAACCTCTTGATCAACACGTGCGAAGGGCCCGGAGGCAGGTGGGGTGGGGTTGGGGGGGTTAGGGGGTTGGGGTGGGGAGGGTTACCTGGCCGGTTGCTACCAGGATTGCGGGGCCGGAGAGCCAGCAGGAGTCCTTGGTGACCGTTACGGTCAGGCGGCCGCCGGGGACGTCCACCGCCACCACACCGGTGTCCCGGCCGGCGTCACGCAGGACCACGGCCGCCACCGCGCAGGCGCCGGTGCCGCAGGACAGGGTCTCGGCGCTGCCGCGCTCGTACACCCGCATGAGGCTGTGCCCGTCGGTGTCGCCGACCGGGTCGCCCGCCACGATCAACTCGACGTTCACGCCGGCCGGGAAGACCGCCGGGTCGAACTCGGGCGCGACGGTCAGGTCCAGCGCGGACAACTCCACGCCACCGGGCAGGACGCACACCAGATGCGGGTTGCCGACGTCCACGACCGTGCCGGACAGGGTCAGACCACCCAGGGTGGCGGCCGACTCGTCGTACATCCGGGGTCTGCGCATCTCGACGGAGACCGCGCCGCCCTCGACCAGCGCGCGCACGACGCCGGCGCGGGTGGCCACCGGCAACGCCGCGCCGACGGGCGTGGCGAGCCCGGTGTCGAGCAGGTAGCGCACGAAGACCCGGGCGCCGTTGCCGCACATCTCGGCGAACGAGCCGTCCGCGTTCCAGTAGTCCATGAACCACTCGGCCTCGCCGGCCTGGCCGGCGCCGTCAGGATGCTTGGCCGCGCGGACCACCCGCAGTACGCCGTCCGCGCCGATGCCGCGACGCCGGTCGCAGAGCGCCGCGACCAGCTCCGGGGTCAGGTCGAGCTGACCGTCCGGGTCGGGCAGGAGGACGAAGTCGTTGCCGGTGCCGTGCCCCTTGGTGAACTCCACGATCCCATCATCGCGCAGCAGCCGGCACCAGGTGCAGGGCGGCCTCGATCAGGTCCGGCGCGGCCGAGTCGAGCCACTGGATGCGGGGATCACGCCGGAACCAGGACCGCTGCCGGCGGACGAACCGCCGGGTGGCCCGGACCGTCTCGTCGTGCGCCTCTTCCTCGGTCAGCTCGCCGTCGAGCAGGCGCAACACCTGCTGGTAGCCGAGCGCCCGGCTCGCCGTCCGCCCCTCGGCCAGGCCCCGGCCGACCAGCTCGCGGGTCTCGTCGACCAGCCCGTCGGCCCACATCCGGTCCACCCGCAGCGCGATCCGCTCGTCCAGCAGGCCGGTGTCGAGGTCGACGCCGAGCTGCACCGACGGGTAGTACGGGGTGGGCTGCGGCAGCGACGCGGCGAACGGCGCGCCGGTCAGCTCGATCACCTCCAACGCCCGGACGATCCGCCGGCCGTTGCCCGGCAGGATGCCCTCGGCGGCCACCGGGTCGACGGCACGCAGCCGGGCGTACAGCGGCGCCGGCCCGACCTCGGCCAACTCGCGTTCCAGCCGTTCCCGCAGCGCCGCGTCGGTGCCCGGGAACTCGAAGCGTTCCAGCACCGCCCGCACGTACAGCCCCGAGCCACCCACCAGCAGCGGCACCCGCCCCCGGGACAGGATGTCGTCCACCGCCGCACGGGCCAGCCGCTGGTACTCCGCGACGCTGGCCGGCTCGGTCACCTCCCAGATGTCGAGCAGGTGGTGCGGCACGCCGTCCCGCTCGTCGACGGTCAGCTTCGCGGTGCCGATTTCCATGCCCCGGTAGAGCTGCATCGAGTCGGCGTTGACCACCTCACCGTCGAGGGCGTGCGCGAGCGCGATGCTCAGCGCCGACTTGCCCGCCGCCGTCGGCCCCACCACCGCGACGACTGTCACATCCGCTCCCAGGACGCCACGAAGTAGGCCACCCCGTAGGGCGCCGACTCGTGCAGCAACTCGCCGCGCCACCCGCCGCCGCCGACGCGGGCCGCGTCGGCGAGCACCTGCCACGCCGCCCGGCCGGCGACCTTCAACTGCGCCGACAGACCGGGGTCCAGGTCGCGCAGGGCGTCCAGGTCCGCCTCGGCCAGGGCCGTGGCGACCCCTTTGTCGTACGGGAGAGCGCGCTGGTCGTCGTACCCGGGAGCCTGCTGGCCCCGGCAGGCCGACCCGTCACCGAGCACCAGCAGCGCCACCCGGTCGCCGGCGGCGGCGACCTGGGCGCCGAGCGCGGCCACCTCGACCGGCCCGGCGTCGGCGGCCACCTGAACGGCGGTCACCTGCGCTGCGGTCTCGGGCCCGGCCGCCACCCGCGTCGCGGTCGCCTGCCCGGCCGTCGTCGGCCCATGCCGGGACAGCAGCCACGCGCCGATGGTCAGGCTCAACGGCAGCACGGCGCCGCGGTCCGGCTGGCCGGGGACCAGGGGCACGTCCAGGTCGACGCCCCACGGCTGGAGCGAGCCGGTGGCCGGGGGCTGGACCGGGCCGGTCACCGGGCCGACGCCGAGCAGCACCACCACCTCCGGGCCGGTCGCCAGCAGCCGGCCGACGGCGAGATCGCAGGCCGACCGCAGGTCGTCCAGTTCGCTGGCGGCGGCACCGGCCACTTCGGGCACGAGCAGGGGCGGATGTGGGCAGACGGCGGCGGCGACCAGTGGCACCCGTTCACCGTAGCGGGAATCCCCGGTGCGTCTCCGCCGCGATCCGGTCAATCAGGCCCTAGGACACCGTATGGTCACGGTCGGCGATAGGCGCTCGACGCGGACCGGGTCGGACCTGTGACAATGCCGGAAGCAACTTGGCTGCGCCGTGGCGGCGACGGGGGACTGCTCCCTCGACGCCGGGAGAACGAGGATGGGCACATGAGCGACTGGACTGCCTTCGGACGGGTGGACGCGGACGGCACCGTTTACGTCAAGACCGCCGAGGGCGAGCGGGTGGTCGGATCCTGGCAGGCAGGAGCGCCGGAGGAAGGGCTCGCGCACTTCGCGCGCCGCTTCGCCGACCTGGTCACCGAGGTGGATCTGACCGAAGCGCGGCTCAACTCGGGCGCGGCGGACGCCGGGCACTCGTTGAGCACGATCCGGCGGATCCGCGCCACGCTGCCGGAGGCCCACGTGGTCGGCGACATCGACGCCCTGACCGCCCGACTGGACAAGCTGGCGACCCTCGCCGAGGAGAAGGCCACCGAGGCGCGCGCCGCCCGGGACGCCGCCCGCGGTGAGGCCCTGGCCCGCAAGACCGCCCTGGTCGAGGAGGCCGAGAAGCTCGCCGCGGAGTCGACCGGTTGGAAGACGGCCGGTGACCGCCTCAAGGAGATCCTCGACGAGTGGAAGACCATTCGCGGGGTCGACAAGAAGGCCGACGGCGAGCTGTGGAAGCGCTTCGCCGCCGCGCGGGACGGCTTCACCCGACGCCGCGGCGCCCACTTCGCCTCCCTGGACGCGCAGCGCAAGCAGGCGCAGACCGTCAAGGAAGAGCTGGTCGCCGAGGCCGAAAAGATCAAGGAATCCACCGAGTGGGCCGCCACGGCCAACCAGCTCAAGGAGCTGATGACCCAGTGGAAGGCCGCGCCCCGCGCCTCCAAGGAGGCCGAGCAGAAGCTCTGGGAACGGTTCCGGGCCGCCCAGGACGCCTTCTTCAGCCGGCGCAGCGAGGTCTTCTCGGCACGGGACAACGAACAGCGCGGCAACCTGGAGCGTAAGCAGGCCCTGCTGGCCGAGGCCGAGGCCCTGGACATCGACGCCGACCCCAAGGGCGCCCAGGCCAAGCTGCGCGAGATCCAGGCACAGTGGCACGAGGCCGGCCGGGTGCCCCGCGAGGCCGCCGCCGGGCTGGAGCGCCGGTTGCGCGTCATCGACGACAAGGTCCGCGAGGTGATGGACTCCGCGTGGCGGCGTACCACCAAGGAGGACAACCCGCTGCTCGCCCAGATGCGGGCCCAGGTGGCGGAGGCCGAGGAGCGGCTGTCCCGGGCGCAGAGCGCCGGGGACGCCCGGCGCATCAAGGAGGCCGAGCAGGCCCTCGCCTCCAAGCGACAGTTCCTCCAGCTCGCCGAGCAGGCCGGCTGACCCGACGCAATTCGCGAGCCCCCGGTCCCCGCGCGGGACCGGGGGCTCGCGCGCGTCCCGGGGTCGTCCACTCCGCACCACCTAGCCGCGCATCCCCACCTCATCCGACACGCCCGCCCGTATGCCCACACGCCCACACGCCCACACACCCGCACACCCGCACACCCGCACACCCGCACACCCGCACACCCGCACACCCGCACGCCCGCACGCCCGCACACCCGCACGCCCGCACGCCCGCACGCCCGCACACCCGCACACCCGCACGCCCGCACACCCGCACACCCGCACGCCCGCACACCCGCACGCCCGCACGCCCGCCCGCCCGCACGCACGCACGCACGCACGCACGCACGCACGCACGCACGCCAAGATCCTCACAACATCCCCGAAGTTGCTGCCTCGGACGCGCGGGAACCAGCAACTTCTCCGAAGTTGTGAGGATCTTGGAGCGGGCTAGCGCGGGGGGCGCGGGAGTCAGGCCTCGGGCGTCTGCCCATCGACATGATCGCGCTCGATCCTGGATCCAGTGGCTATCCAACGCGGTGACACCACTACTTCCAGGATCGAGCACGATCTTGCCGCCACCGGGCGGCGCGGGGGCGGCGCGGGGGCGGCGCGGGGGCGGGACCGGGCCGGACGGGGGCGGGACCGGGGCGGGACCGGGGCGGGACCGGGGCGGGGGCGGGACCGGGTGTGCAGTTGACGCATTGAGGTGGGCTGATGAGAATGGGCGACGGAGTCAGGTAGGGCCACCGGGCCGAGGGCGCCGACGGCGAGCATCGCCGTCGAGGATCGGCCGGTGAGCTGCCGCGAGTTTCCCGTCCGCGTGACATGGGCCGTCGCGCACTGTCCGCGTACCCCCGAAGGGGCCGTGATGTGCGCACGGCCGCCTGCCGACGTCGTCGATGGACGGCGTCGTGCGTCCGAAGTGGAGCTCGAATGACCCGTACGAAAGCTCTCGGCAGCGCGCTGACCGCGCTCGCCACCGCCGCGGCCGGCGTGTTCCTCGCCGCCACCGTCAGCACCACCCCGGCTTCCGCCGCCGGTACCGGAACCGGTTATCTGCACACGAACGGTAGCCAGATCGTGGACAGCACCGGGGCCACGGTCCGGTTGACCGGCATCAACTGGTTCGGCATGGAGACCGACAACAAGACCTTCCACGGGCTCTGGTCGAGCAATCCGTGGCGGGGTCAGCTCGACACGATGGCCCGGCTGGGCTACAACACGCTGCGGGTGCCGTACTCGAACGACGCGCTGAAGGCGGGCGCGACCGCCACCGGGATCAACGACTTCGTCAACCCGGACCTGGTGGGGCTGTCGCCGTTGCAGATCCTGGACAAGGTGATCGCCTACGCCGGCAGCAAGGGAATGCGGATCATCCTGGACCGGCACCGGCCGACGTCGGCGGGGCAGTCGCCGCTGTGGTACACGTCGACGGTCTCCGAGGCGACCTGGATCAACGACTGGAAGATGCTCGCCCAGCGGTACGCGGGCAATCCGACGGTGATCGGCGCGGACCTGCACAACGAGCCGCACGCCGAGGGTACGAACCCGGCGGCCACCGGCGCGTGCTGGGGTTGCGGCGACACGGCGCGGGACTGGCGGCTCGCCGCGGAGCGGGCCGGTAACGCCATTCTCGGCGTGCAACCCAACTGGTTGATCTTCGTGGAGGGGGTGAGCTGCCCGAGCGGTGGTCTCTCCAACGTGTGGGACAACGACCCGAGCAACGACGAGGACTGCGGCTGGTGGGGCGGCAACCTGTCGAAGGCCGGTCAGTACCCGGTCCGGCTGAACGTGGCGAACCGGCTGGTCTACTCGCCGCACGAGTACGCGACGTCGGTGTACCGGCAGACCTGGTTCGACGCCCCGGACTACCCGGCGAACATGCCGGCGATCTGGGACAAGTACTTCGGTTACCTCTACAAGCAGAACATCGCCCCGATCATGATGGGTGAGTTCGGCAGCACCCTGGCCGACCCGAAGGACCGGGTGTGGCTGGAGAAGTTGATGGCGTACACCGGCACCGGCGTGACCGGGATGTCGTTCACCTACTGGTCGTGGAACCCGAACTCGGGTGACACCGGCGGCATCGCGCTGGACGACTGGACCAACATCAACACCACCAAGCAGGCGATCCTGCAGCCGTACCTGATCGCGCCGAGCGGCGGCGGACCCACCGGCGGGCCGACCGGCGGCCCCACGGGCGGGCCGACCGGCGGGCCGACGAGCGCGCCCCCCGGCGCCTGCACGGCCACCTACCGGCAGGTCAACGCCTGGCAGGGCGGCTTCCAGGGTGAGTTGACCGTGAAGAACACCGGCACTGCCGCAGTGAATCCGTGGTCGGCCACCTGGACCTGGCCGTCCGGCGTGACGCTGGGCAGCGGGTGGAACGCCACCGTCACCCAGTCCGGTACGACGGTCACGGCCGCCGCGCCCAGCCACGCGCCGTCTCTGGCGGCGGGCGCCTCGGTCACCGTGGGCTTCACCGCCAACGGTACGGCCAGCGCCCCGGCGACCGTGAAGCTCAACGGCGCGAGCTGTTGAGCAACCGAGGTGGTCGACGCCCACGCCGAGGGCGTCGGCCACCTCGGGCCGGGCGCACGTCGTGCCGGGCCGAGAGCCGGGCGCACGCCGGGCCAGGCCAGGGCAGGCGCACACCGAGCCCTCCGTAGGGCGGCGGACCAGGGCCGCACGGAGCATTTACATCAAGGTTCTCCTATGCTTCCATCGGGAAAGCGCTTGCCTTCGCTGCGGCCGGCGCGAACGCGGGAGCCGCTTCTTCGCACCGAAACGCACCGGCGGACCCGGGACCTGAGATCCCGGATCACCTAGCCGCCCACGGGCATGGGCGTCGCGACAGTGTGTCCGCCTCATCGAAAGGAAGCAGCATGCGCACAACACAGCGTCGGATGACGCTGCTCGCCACCACCGCCGCCGCGACCGCCGCGCTGGTCACCGGCGGTCTCCTGACGGCCGTGTCGGCCCAGGCGGCAGCCGGCTGTCAGGTCGCCTACTCGGTCGCCAGCCAGTGGCCGGGTGGGTTCACCGGCAACGTCACGGTCACCAACCTCGGCGACCCGGTCTCCGGGTGGACGCTGCGCTGGTCGTACGGGGCCGGCCAGCAGGTCAGCCAGGCGTGGGGGGCCACCGTCACGCAGAGCGGCAGCCAGGTCTCCGCCGCCAACGTCGACTACAACGGCAACCTGGCCACCAACGGCAGCGCCTCGTTCGGCTTCAACGCGAGTTGGAACTCCAGCAACCCGGCGCCGACCAGCTTCACCCTGAACAACGTGGCCTGCACCGGCGGCACCACCACCCCGACCATCGCCCCACCGACCACCCCGGGCACGCCCACCAACCCGCCCACCACGCCGCCGATTCCCAGCGATCCGCCGCCGAGCGTTCCGCCGCAGACCGGCCTGGTCGGCTGGGCCACCCAGAACGGCGGCACCACCGGCGGTGGCGGCGCACCGGCGACCACCGTCACGAACGCCTCGGCGCTGACCAGCGCGCTGAACGCGACCGGGTCGGCGGTGATCCGGGTGTCCGGCACCATCTCCTGCTCGGGCATGCTGCGGGTGCGGTCCAACAAGACCATCCTCGGCAACTCCGGCGCGACGATCGTCGGCTGCGGGCTCAACGTCAGCGGTGACCGCAACGTCATCATCCGGAATCTGACCTTCCGGGACTGGAACGACGACGCGATCAACGTGCAGGAGTCGGCCACCAACATCTGGATCGACCACAACACCTTCAGCAACGGGTACGACGGCGCGGTCGACATCAAGCGCGGCTCGGACTTCGTCACGGTGTCGTGGAACCGGGTCTTCAACCACGACAAGACGATGCTGCTCGGGCACAGCGACGACAACGGCGCCCAGGACACCGGGCACCTGCGGGTCACGTACCACCACAACTGGTTCGACGGCAGCAAGCAGCGCAACCCCCGGGTGCGCTTCGGCAACCCGGTGCACGTCTACAACAACTACTACCGGGCCAACACCGGCTACGGCGTGGCCTCCACCGAGAACGCGGGCGTGCTCGTCGAGGGCAACTACTTCGAGAACGTCCCCGACACGTACCACCTCGGCGAGGCCGACTCCGGGCCGGGCCGGCTGGTGGCCCGCAACAACCACTTCGTCAACTCGCCCGCCGGCCAGACCGGTGGCAGCGTCGCCAGCATCCCGTACTCGTACCAACTGGACACCGCGAGCAACGTCAAGTCCATCGTGACGGGCGGCGCCGGCGCCGGTCGCATCACGGTCTGACCGTGGGTCGGTCGGGGTCCGCCGTGCCGGCGGGCCCCGACCTGCGTCAGTGCGCGGCGCAGCCGCCGGCGGGCGCGGGCGCGACCGCCGGGGCACCGACCGTGGGCAGTCCGAGCAACACCCCGGGGGTACGCGGGGAGCGCCCGGCCTCGGCGGCGTCACCGGCCCGGGTCCGGCGGTGCGACAGGGGCGCGCCGTCGGCGTTGAGGTGGTGCGGCGCGGCGTAGGTGATCTCGGTGTGCACGATGTCGCCGGGCCGGATCGACCCGGCGAAGCTGCCGGCGTCGAAGTGCACGAGACGACCGTCGCGGGCCCGCCCGGACAGCCGCCCGGTCCGCTCGTCCTTGCGCCCCTCGCCGACCGCGACCAGCACCTCGACGGTCTCCCCCACCAGGCGCTTGTTCTCCGCCCAGGTGATCTCCTCGACGCAGGCGATCAGCCGCTCGTAACGCTCCTGCACGACCTGCTTGGGCAGCTGGCCGTCCATGGTGGCGGCGGGGGTGCCGGGGCGCTTGGAGTACTGGAAGGTGAAGGCCGACGAGAAGCGGGCCTCGCGCACCACGTCCAGCGTGCGCTGGAAGTCGGCCTCGGTCTCGCCGGGGAAGCCGACGATGATGTCGGTGGTGATCGCCGCGTCCGGCATCGCCGCCCGGACCTTCTCGATGATCCCCAGGTACCGCTCGGAGCGGTACGACCGGCGCATCGCCTTCAGCACGTCGTCGGAGCCGGACTGCAACGGCATGTGCAGCGAGTGGCACACGTTCGGGGTCTCGGCCATCGCGGCGATCACGTCGTCGGTGAAGTCCTTCGGGTGCGGGCTGGTGAACCGGACCCGCTCCAGGCCGTCGATCTCACCGGTCGCGCGCAGCAGCTTGCCGAACGCGTACCGGTCGCCGAACTCGACGCCGTACGAGTTGACGTTCTGCCCGAGCAGGGTCACCTCCAGCACGCCCTCGTCGACGAGGGCGCGCACCTCGGAGAGGATGTCGCCGGGGCGCCGGTCCTTCTCCTTGCCGCGCAGAGAGGGCACGATGCAGAACGTGCAGGTGTTGTTGCAGCCCACCGAGATCGAGACCCAGCCGGCGTACGTCGACTCGCGGCGGGTCGGCAGCGTGGACGGAAAGACGTCCAGCGACTCCAGGATCTCCACCTCGGCGGCGGCGTTGTGCCGGGCCCGTTCCAGCAGGACCGGAAGCGCGCCGATGTTGTGCGTGCCGAAGACCACGTCCACCCAGGGCGCCTTGCGGACGATCTCGCCACGGTCCTTCTGCGCCAGGCAACCACCGACGGCGATCTGCATCCCCGGGTGCTTGTCCTTCACGGGGCGCAGATGACCGAGGTTGCCGTAGAGCCGGTTGTCGGCGTTCTCCCGCACCGCGCAGGTGTTGAAGACGACGATGTCCGGGGTGTCGTCGGCTTGGGGCGCGCGCACGTAGCCGGCCTGTTCGAGCAGGCCGGAGATGCGCTCGGAGTCGTGCACGTTCATCTGGCAGCCGTAGGTGCGCACCTGGTAGGTGCGCGGGCTGCCCGCCGCTGCGGTAGTCATGACCTGGACAGCGTATCCGGGTCGGCCGGATCACCCGAACCGAGGAGCACCCGACATGTGCCGAAGCATCAAGACGTTGCGGGAGCCGTTCACCCCGCAGGTGACCGACGCGGACATCGAGGCGGCGGCGTTGCAGTACGTCCGCAAGATCTCCGGCTTCCGGGCGCCCGCCGCGCACAACGCCGCCGCCTTCGAGGCCGCCGTGGCCGCCGTGACCGAAGCCACCCGCACCCTGCTCGACCAGTTGGTCGTGCGGGGATCGGGCACTGCCGATCGACCGGCCACCGCCGCCACCGGACCCGCCTGACGTCCCGACGCACCCGGCCGGCCGGATTGCTCGCCACCATCCAGCCGGCTCGGCTCGAGCGACCCCGGCCGGCTCGGCGTGACCGGCCGGCCGGTCGGGCTTGAGCGACCCCGGCCGGCTCGGCGTGCGCGGCCGGCCCGTCGGTAGCGGGTCAGGCTGCGGCGAGGACCGGCGCGACGGTGTCGGGCGCCCAGCGGGAGCGGTGACACTGCGACCAACCCCGGCAGCCCGGGTCACCCAACGAGCAGAGCCGTCGCCGGCTGAGCACCTCGCCGTCGTCGGTGTCCCGGACGTCGAAGTGCACCGGGCGGACCGTGCCGTCCGGTGCGACGAGCAGGTGCCGGCTGGCGTCCAACGTGTCGTCCCGCAGCAGGCAGTCCCGGCCCAGCAGCCGGGCCAGCGCGGCGATGCTGGCGTGCTCGGAGAGCCGCTCGGGCACTCCGTAACAGTCGATCACCGTCGGGAACTCGCCCGGCGCCTGCCAGACGTCACACACCACCGCGTACGCGGGCAGTCGCGCCGGGTCCGCCGCGGCCAGCGGCATCACCACCCGACCGAGCGCCTCGGCCAGCGCCGGGTAGACCTCCACGGGTCGTACCCGGTCGATTCTCCAGTTCCACAGCTCGGTCATTCCGCCTCCTCGCTGCGTTCGTCCCACCGGCCTCCGGATCGGGCCTTACTGACGATGGTGGGGGGCATATGACCTCAGCCGGGGGCAAGTTACCGGTCTGTGACCATTCCGGGCAAAATTTCCCTGAGCGGCATTGCTCGGAGTAGCGGGAAGGTGACAGTTTATCGGGTATCGTGCGCCAGCCGAACCACCGGGCCAGCGTGTCCCGGCACCATCGGTAGCGGTTCGGTGGGCCGTGGGTCAGCGCAGGACGACCAGGTGCTCCCCGCGGGGCAGCAGCTCTCCCACCACCGGTGCGCCCGGCAGCTCACCCGCGACCAGCAGACCGCCGGACGTCTGCGCGTCGGCCAGCAGCAGCCGCTCTCCCTCGTCGGCCGCGCCGAAGTCCGTCCACGGGGTGACCCACTCCAGGTTGCGTCGGCTCCCGCCACTGACGTACCCGTCGCGCAGCGCCTCCCTTGCGCCCGCCAGGTACGGCACCCGGGCCGTGTCGATGGCCACCGTCAGCCGGCTGGCGCGGGCCAGCTTCGAGGCGTGCCCCAGCAGACCGAACCCGGTCACATCGGTGCCGCACCGGATGCCGGCGGCGACCGCGGCGCGCGCCGCGTCCCGGTTCAGCGCGCTCATCGAGGCGACCGCCTCCGGGAAGCTCTCGCCGGTGGACTTGTGTCGGGTATTGAGCACGCCCACACCGAGCGGCTTGGTCAGGGACAGCGGTATCCCGGCCCGGCCCGCGTCCAGAGTGATCAGCTCTTCGGGGCGTACGGTGCCGGTGACCGCGAGGCCGTACTTCGGACCGTCGTCGTCCACACTGTGCCCGCCGGCCAGGTGACAGCCCGCCTCCCGGGCCACGTCCTGGCCGCCGCGCAGCACCTCCCGCGCCAGTTCCAGCGGCAGCACGTCCCGCGGCCAGCAGAGCAGGTTCAACGCCACCAGCGGGATGCCGCCCATCGCGTACACGTCGGACAACGCGTTGGCCGCGGCGATGCGCCCCCAGTCGTACGCGTCGTCGACGACCGGGGTGAAGAAGTCCGCGGTGCTGACCAGGCCCGTACGCTCGTCCAGGCGGACCACCGCGGCGTCGTCGCCGTGGTCGAGGCCGACCAGCAGCTCGGCGGTGCCGGTGGCCGGGCCGAGACCGGCCACCATGGCCTCCAACTCGCCCGGCGGGATCTTGCAGGCGCAGCCGCCGCCGCGCGCGTATCGGGTCAGCCGTACGGGTTCGGTCATCCCCCCATGATCTCGGCAACGCCGTGCCACCGCCACCGTCGCGGCCCACCGGTGACCGAAACCGGACCCCCGTAGCCGATCGTGACCGGTGTTACCGCTCCGTGACCAACTGGGTTGCGTTCCGCCACATCATGCCGCCTACAGTTGCCCAACCGGGGGTCGACCGACCCCGATCCGGGGAGACGACAGGGACGGTGGACGACGTGACGACGGGCGAACCGCTCATCGTGCTGGACGCGGTCAACAAGTGGTTCGGACCGCTGCACGTGCTGGACGACGTCTCGCTGTCGGTGGGTCGGGGCGAGGTGGTCGTGGTCATCGGCCCGTCCGGCTCCGGCAAGTCGACGCTGTGCCGCGCCATCAACAGACTGGAACCGATCAACTCCGGCACCATCACCTTCGACGGTCAGCCGCTGCCGGCCGAGGGCAAGCCCCTCGCTCGCCTGCGCAGCGAGGTGGGCATGGTGTTCCAGTCCTTCAACCTCTTCGCCCACAAGACCATCCTGGAGAACGTCACCCTCGGGCCGGTCAAGGTCCGCAAGGAGAAGCCCGCCGTGGCCCGCGAGCGCGGTCTGGCCCTGCTCGACCGGGTCGGTATCGCCAACCAGGCGGACAAGTTCCCCGCCCAGCTCTCCGGCGGCCAGCAGCAGCGGGCGGCCATCGCCCGAGCGCTGGCCATGCAGCCCAAGGCGATGCTGTTCGACGAGCCCACCAGCGCCCTCGACCCGGAGATGGTCGGCGAGGTGCTGGACGTGATGACCTCGCTGGCGCGCGACGGCATGACCATGGTCGTGGTCACCCACGAGATGGGCTTCGCGCGGCACGCCGCCAACCGGGTCATCTTCATGGCCGACGGCCGGCTCGTCGAGGACGCCTCCCCGGCGGAGTTCTTCGAGAACCCGCGCAGCGAGCGGGCCAAGGACTTCCTCTCCAAGATCCTCACGCACTAGGCGTCCGTAGTGGAGCGCGCCGCACAAGGGCGGGCTCCGTCGAAGAAGGAGAAGAGTATGCGTATGACGCGCGTGGCGGCGGTCGCCATGATGGCCTCCCTCGCCCTTTCCGTCGCGGCCTGCGGCAAGG
Organism: Micromonospora sp. NPDC049107; assembly: GCF_040648595.1. Lineage (NCBI taxonomy): Bacteria > Bacillati > Actinomycetota > Actinomycetes > Micromonosporales > Micromonosporaceae > Micromonospora > Micromonospora sp. NPDC049107. Next base: position 143,951 of record NZ_JBEZEC010000014.1, on the reverse strand, counting down.
AGGGTGAGCCGACGCCGAGCGCCGGTGGCAACGCCTCCGGCGCCGCCCAGGGAGACACCTGCAAGAGCTCCGGCGCGACCTTCACCCCGAAGTCGGACGCTGCCGTCGCCGGCAGCCCGACCTTCGAAAAGATCAAGACGGCCGGCACGGTCTCCGTCGGGGTCAAGTTCGACCAGCCGAACCTCGGCTACAAGGACGCCCAGGGCAAGCGGTGCGGCTTCGACATCGAGATCGCCCAGTACGTCGCGAGCACGCTCGGCATCGACCCCGCGAAGATCCAGTACAAGGAGATCGCGTCGGCCAACCGGGAGACCGCGATCAAGGGTGGTGAGGTCGACTACTACGTCGGCACCTACTCGATCACCGACAAGCGCAAGAACGACATCTCCTTCGCCGGCCCGTACTTCGTCGCCGGTCAGGACCTGCTGGTCCGCAAGGACGAGTCGTCGATCACCGGCAAGGACACCCTCAAGGGCAAGAAGGTCTGCTCGGCCACCGGCTCGACGCCGATCCAGAGGGTCCGCGACGAGGGTCTGACCGAGGCGAACAACATCGTCGAGTTCAAGACCTACTCGGAGTGCGTCTCGCAGCTGCTGGACAAGAAGGTCGACGCCGTCACCACCGACGACGCGATCCTCAAGGGCTACGCGGCGCAGGACCCGGACGGACTCAAGGTGGTCGGCCAGCCGTTCAGCACCGAGAAGTACGGCATCGGCCTCCCGAAGGACGACAAGGCGCTGCGCGACTACGTCAACGACCAGATCGAGGCCGCCTTCACCAACGGCACCTGGCAGAAGATCTACGACGGCACGCTCGGACTCTCCGGCTCGGCCGGCACCCCGCCGAAGGTCGAGCGGTACTGATCGACCCGGCTCGACACGAGTAGCGGCGCCGGGCGGGGTTCGTCCCCGTCCGGCGCCCGTGGAGAGGGACTGAGAGCGAGGCATGGGCGAGTTCTTCCGCGTACTGACGGACAACGGGCAACTGTTCGTCGACGGGTTCACCAACACCGTCAAACTTTTCCTGATCGCCGCGGTCGGCAGCCTCGTCCTCGGCACGCTGCTCGGCGCGATGCGGGTCTCGCCCGTGCCGGCGCTGCGCGCGTTCGGCGCCACGTACGTCAACCTGGTGCGCAACACCCCGCTGACGCTGGTCTTCGCGTTCCTCGTGTTCGCGGTGCCGAAGCTCGACGTCAACTTCGACTACGACACCAGCGCCGCCATCGCGCTGACCGTCTACACCTCCGCGTTCGTCTGCGAGGTGATCCGCTCCGGCGTCAACACGGTCGCCGCCGGGCAGGCCGAGGCGGCCCGCGCCCTGGGCATGACCTTCGGTCAGGTACTCACGCTCATCGTGCTGCCGCAGGCGCTGCGCGCGATGGTCCCGCCGATGGTGAGCGTGTTCATCGCGATGTTGAAGAACACCACGATCGCCGCCGGCTTCTCGGTGCTGGAGGCCGGCGCGATCCCCGCGTACATGGCCGAGCGGGGCGAGCCGCAGTTCGCCGTCCTGCTCTGGATCACCATCGGCTTCCTGATCCTGATCCTGCCGCTGGTGGCGTTGCAGCGGTTCCTCGAACGCAAGTGGCGGGTGGCACGGTGAGCCCGGCTACGGCGAACGAAAGGTGCGCGGTGAGCGCGAGGAGTGAGCTTGCGAGCCCCGCAGTCGCGAACGGAGGGTGGTTGAGTTGAGCCAGGCGTCGATTCTCTACGACCTGCCCGGTCCCCGCGCCAAGCGGCGCAACGCGATCCTGGGCGTCGTCTCCACGGCCGGCATCATCGCCCTGCTCGCCTACATCGGCTACAAGTTCGCCGACACCGGGCAGTTCGAGGCTCGCAAGTGGGAGCAGTTCCAGTACGCCTCGGTGCAACGCGAGCTGCTCGGCGGCCTGTGGGCGACGCTGAAGGCCGCCGGCATCGCCGCGGTCCTGGCGCTGCTGTTCGGCGCGATCTTCGCCAGCGGCCGCCTCAGCGACAAGTGGATCCTGCGGGCCCCGTCGACGTTCGTGGTGGAGCTGTTCCGCGCGATCCCCCTGCTGATCCTGATCTTCTTCGGCTACTACGTGCCGCTGCAGTACGGCTGGTCGATCGACAAGCTGTGGGCGCTGGTCATCGGGCTGATGCTCTACAACGGCTCGGTGCTCGCGGAGATCTTCCGCGCCGGCATCAACGCGGTGCCGTACGGGCAGACCGAGGGCGCGTACGCGATCGGCTTGCGCAAGAACCAGGTACTGCGGCTCATCCTGCTGCCGCAGGCCGTCCGGTCGATGCTCCCGGCGATCGTCAGCCAGCTCGTCGTGCTGCTCAAGGACACCGCGCTGGGCTTCATCATCACGTACCCCGAGCTGCTGTTCGCCGGGAAGCAGATCGGCGGCCGGTTGCCGTTCGGGCTGCCGTACGTGCCGACGTACCTGATCGTGGCGGCCGTCTACATCACGATCTGCGGGCTGCTGTCGATCTTCGCGTGGTGGTTGCAGCGGCGGCTGGGCCGCATGCCGCGAACTGCGGCCAAGATAGTGCCGTCCCAGGACTTCGGTCGAGACTCAACGGCGATGATCTGACCGGACGACCGCCTGGAGTGTGATCGACCCAGTTTCGCCAATATCGGGGTGTCCCCATTGAGGGGACACCCCGATATTGCTGAATTCGTGGTGATCGGGTCGATCAGCGGGCGATCTCGGTGACCCGGGACTCGCGGACCACGGTGACCCGGATCTGACCCGGGTAGGTCAGCTCCTCCTCGATCTGCTTGGCCACGTCACGGGCCAGCACGGCCGCCCCGATGTCGTCGACGTCGTCCGGCTTGACCATCACCCGGATCTCCCGGCCGGCCTGCATGGCGAAGACCTTGTCCACGCCGAGCTTGCCGGCCGCGATCTCCTCGATCCGCTCCAGCCGCTTGACGTACGCCTCGAGGCTCTCCCGGCGCGCGCCCGGCCGACCACCGGAGCAGGCGTCGGACGCCTGGGTGAGGACGGCCTCGATGGTCTGCGGGGGCACCTCGTTGTGGTGCGCCTCGATGGCGTGCACCACGTCCTCGTGCTCGCCGTACTTGCGGGCCAGGTCGGCGCCGATGATGGCGTGGCTGCCCTCGACCTCGTGGGTGAGCGCCTTGCCGATGTCGTGCAGGAACGCCGACCGCTTGATGGTGGGCACGTCCAGCCGCAGCTCGGCGGCCATGATGCCGGCGATGTGCGCGGTCTCCACGAGGTGCTTGAGCACGTTCTGGCCGTACGACGTGCGGTAGCGCAGCCGGCCCAGCAGGGTCACCAGCTCCGGGTGGATCTCGGTGATACCCACCTCGACCAGGGCGTCCTCGGCGGCGCGCAGGCAGAGCTGCTCCACCTCCTGGCGGGCCAGGTCGTAGACCTCCTCGATCCGGTGCGGGTGGATCCGCCCGTCCAGCACGAGCTTCTCGAGGGTGAGCCGGCCGACCTCGCGGCGCACCGGGTCGAAGCAGGAGAGCAGCACGGCCTCGGGGGTGTCGTCGATGATCAGGTTGACGCCGGTGACCGACTCGAAGGCCCGGATGTTGCGGCCCTCGCGGCCGATGATGCGGCCCTTCATCTCGTCCCCGGGCAGGTGCAGGACGCTCACCACGCTCTCGGCGGTCTGTTCGCTGGCGACCCGCTGAATCGCGTCCACCACGATGTGCCGGGCCCGCTGCTCGGCGGTGTTGCGCGCGTCGGACTCGATGTCGCGCACCAGGAGCGCCGCCTCCCGCTTGGCGGACGTCTCGATCGCCTCGATCAGCTCCAGCCGGGCGGACTCGGCGGTGAGGCCGGCCACCCGCTCCAGCTCCCGGCGGCGCAGCTCCTCGGCCTCGGCCAGCTCGGTCTCGCGCTGGGCGAGCGCGGACTCCCGGGCGGCGAGGGCGGCGCCCGCCGCCGTGAGCTGCCGCTCCCGCTCGGCGAACCGCTCCACCTCCTCGGTGTGCAGCCGCTCCCGCTCGTCCATCCGGGCCGCCCGCCGCTCCACCTCGGCGGCCTGTTCGCGGGTCGTGGCGGCGAGCACCGCGACCTCCCGCTCGCCGCTGCGGCGCGCGGCCGTGCGGAGCTGCTCGGCGTCCGCCTCGGCCTGCTTGTGCGCCCGTTCCAGCACGGTGTCCGCCTCGGCGCGGGCGTCGTCGAGCACTCGCCGGGCCTCGGCCCGGGCCGCCTTCGCCTCGGCTTTGGCCGCCGCCGCTTCGGCGCGGGCCGCGGAGGCGGCGGACTTCGCCACGTCGATCGTGCTGTTCGCCTGGTCGGCCGCGTCGCGCAGGGCGGCCAGGGACTGCTCCTGACGGTCCTTCTCGGCGATGAAGGCGGGATCCTCCGGGGCGGACGTCGAGCCGATCCGGCGCAGCGTCCGGATGCCGACCAGCACCGCCGCGACCACGACCACGGCGAGGATCAGGACGGCCGCGAGGAGCACCACGTCGAGGGCGTTCATGCCGGAACCCCGCGAGGTCCATCCGTGCGCCTGTGCCGCCGCCCCGCCATGGCCGCCTCCCCTGAACGTCATGACCGCAGCGACTGTGCCCAGGGCACACTCCTGCGGCTGTGGACGCCCGACCGGAGCGGCTGGCCGTAGATAGCTCTCTCCGCCGGCGGTGCCCTCGGGCATCGTCGGCGACCGGGTGCAGTTGTCGCGACGTCCCGGACCGGCCAGTCCGGAACTGCCGCCAAAGGCCGTGGAGCCGGCCAAAGTGATGCTGTTCTGTTACGAGATCTATGTTGTGCGCTTAGCCTGCAATGGTCGGGCAATGTGAGCCTGTATGGCGAGGCTAGGTCTCCGAGGGCGGTCTGGTCAAGGACTCATGATCAAACCCCCCGAACGGAGAGAAGTTGCAGCGTCACGCAAAGCTGATGTCGTGTCGGACACGGCAGGACAAAGGCGGCGAGCCGACGCCTCGATTCGACCGTCGTGCCTGTTCAGCGACCGCACAGGTCCGCCGACGGGCCGTCAATGTGACACCCGCGACCCGACGTCGGCCCGTCGCACCCGTCCCTGGGTCAGCGCGGGATCGTGCCGCTCAGTCGATCGGGCGGTTGTCCCGCTCCAGCTCGCCCTCGGCGTCGGCCAGGGCGTCGGCGTCGATCTGCTCGGCGAACTCGGCCGCCTCGGCGCTCTGCGCGGCGAGCGCGTCCTTCACCGCCCGGATGGCCACGCCGGGCGGGTAACCCTTGCGGGCCAGCATGCCCACCAGCCGGCGGAAGACCGCGTCCGGCTCACCCCGGGCGGTACGCAGTTTGCGCTCCACGAGGGCACGGGCGGTCTCCGCCTCGGTCTCCTCGTCCAACTCGCCCAACGCCTCGGTGGCCACCTCGCCGTCCACGCCCTTGCGGCGCAGCTCGTTGGCGAGCGCCCGGCGGGCAAGACCGCGCCCGGAGTGTCGACTCGACACCCAGGCTCGCGCGAACGCGGTGTCGTCGATGATGCCGACCTCGTCGTACCGGTCGAGCACGTCGGCCGACACCTCTTCGGAGATGCCCCGCTTGGCCAGCGCCCCGGCCAGCTCGGCGCGGGTACGCGGTCGCACGGCGAGTTGGCGCAGGCAGATCTCGCGCGCCAGCTCGGACTCGTCGCGCGGTGTGGACGCCTGCTCGTCGGCCGGCGACTCGGCCCGCCGGCCGCCCCGGCGAGGGCGCGGCGGAGCGGCGTCATCGCCCGTACGAGGCGGACTGGCATCCCAGCCCCGCCCCGTACGGGCGCGTCGTCCTGCCATCGGTCAGCGACCGGTCAGAAGTCGACCGGCGGCAGCTCCGGGCCACCGGCGGCGTCGCCCGCGCCGACCCCGACGCCGAGCTTCTCCAGGATCTTCTTCTCGATCTCGGCGGCCACGTCCGGGTTCTCCTTCAGGAACTCCCGGGCCTTCTCCTTGCCCTGGCCGAGCTGGTCACCGTCGTACGTGTACCACGCGCCGGACTTGCGGATGATCGCCTGCTCCACGCCGACGTCGATCAGCGAGCCCTCGCGCGAGATGCCCTTGCCGTACATGATGTCGAACTCGGCCTGCTTGAACGGCGCGGCCACCTTGTTCTTCACGACCTTGACCCGGGTGCGGTTACCGACCACGTCGGTGCCGTCCTTGAGGCTCTCGATGCGGCGCACGTCGAGCCGGACCGAGGCGTAGAACTTCAGCGCCCGACCACCGGTCGTGGTCTCCGGGCTGCCGAACATCACGCCGATCTTTTCCCGGAGCTGGTTGATGAAGATCGCCGTGGTGCCGGTGTTGCTGAGCACACCGGTGATCTTGCGCAGCGCCTGGCTCATCAGCCGGGCCTGCAGACCCACGTGGCTGTCGCCCATCTCGCCCTCGATCTCGGCGCGCGGCACCAGGGCCGCCACCGAGTCGATCACGATGATGTCGATCGCGCCCGAGCGGATCAGCATGTCGGCGATCTCCAGCGCCTGCTCGCCCGTGTCCGGCTGGGAGACCAGCATCGCGTCGGTGTCGACGCCGAGGGCCTTCGCGTACTCCGGGTCGAGCGCGTGCTCGGCGTCGATGAAGGCGGCGATGCCGCCGGCCCGCTGGGCGCTGGCCACCGAGTGCAGGGCCACCGTGGTCTTACCGCTGGACTCGGGGCCGTAGATCTCGACCACCCGGCCGCGCGGCAGGCCGCCCACGCCGAGCGCCACATCGAGCGCGATGGAACCGGTCGGGATCACGGCGGTCTGGACGACCGGCCGCTCTCCCAGCCGCATCACCGAGCCCTTGCCGAACTGCTTGTCAATCTGAGCGAGAGCAAGGTCGAGTGCCTTCTCCCGGTCAGGCCCTGCTGCCATGGTTGCCACCCCTGCCTTCGCCGGCGTCTTTGCTGAGCTTCGCGTCACGCGGACACGCTAGGCGCTAGGTCCGACAGAAAACCAGCCGACGGGCCGCGAGCTGTGGACGAGCACCCCGCTGTGGACAATAGCCGAACAGGTGTACGACTCGACAAGCGACACGCGGACCCGACGAAAAGGCTGCTCAGCGTAGTCGCGCGGGCACGCGGTCGGGATACGCGGCGCAGACCGCCCGCCACACCACGTTCGTCCGCTCCCCCGCCGCCAACGCCTGCTCGACGGTCCGGCCGTCAAGCTGGGACAGCACCTGATCCCGGGCGATGCTGGCCGCGTAACCCGGCCCGAACGCCTCCTCCAACCGCGCCCAGAAGTCGGTCAGCCGCACGTGATCAATCCTCCTCACCCGGCGCCCCGGTCGGCACCGGGCGCAACGCTAGCGCCACCAGGGGCACGGTCGCGACCGCCGCGAGCAGGGTGAGCACGGGATAACCGGCCACCTGCATGACAAACCCGCTGAGCACCGCGGCACCCGCGCCCGCCAACCCCATGATCAGGTCCGAGAATCCCTGGACGCTCGGCCGCACATCGGCCGACACCGACTCGGAGAGCAGCGTCGAGCCGGCCACCATCGTCCCCGACCAGCCCAGCCCGAGCAGGACGAGACCGACCGAGAGCCGAGGCGTGTGGTGCCCGGCGGTGCCGGCCACCGCGCAGGCGGCCAGCAGCAGTCCGACCCCGCCCAGGATCACCGCCCGCCGGCCGAGCCGGTCGGTGAGCCAGCCGACGAGCGGGGAGAACGCGTACATGCCGGCGATGTGCAGACTCAGCACGATCCCGACCAGCCGCAGCACGTCGGCGTCGGCGTGCGACTCACCGAGCCGCACCGGGGTCATCGCCATCACCGCCACCATCACCAGGTGACCCACCGCCACCGCGGCGATGCCGAGCCGGGCGGCGGGCTGAGCGCGTACCACCGACCAGGCCGCCCGCATCCCGGCGCCGCGCGGCGCGCGGGCACCGACCGGCGCGGCGGCCGGCCCGACGCCACCGCCCGCCGGCGACCCGGCGGTCCCGGCGGTGGGGGCGGTCGCCGCCGCCGCACCGCCCGGCGGCACGGCGGCGACCGGCCCGGGACCGTCGGGCACGGATGCGGCGTCGGCCGCCGCGAGTCGCCGCGCGGTGAGCAGCGGGTCGGGCCGCAACAGGCCGAGGAGTACGGCGGCAGCCAGCACGAACGCCGCCGCGCTGAAGGCGAACGGACCGGCCAGCGCGGGCAGCCCCCAGCCGGTGGTCACCCGGTCGGCCAGGGCGGCGAAGTTCGGCGCGGCCACCGCGCCGATGGTGGTGGCCCAGACGATCAATGAGAGCTGGCGACCTCGACGGGCCGGCTCGGCGAGGTCCACGGCGGTGTAGCGGGCCTGGAGGTTGGCGGCGGTGCCGCCACCGAACAGCAGCATGCCGAGAAGGAGCAGCGGCACCGAGCGGGTGGCCGCCGCCAACACCACGAGGACGCCACCGACGGCGCCCACCGTGTACGCCAGCACCAGGCCGGGCCGGCGACCGTGCCGGGCCATGATCCGGGTGACCGGGACGGCGAGCAGCGCCGCGCCGACCACCCCGGCACTCTGCGCGATGCCGGCCAGCGCGGTGCCGGCCACCCGGGCGGCGAGCAGCGCGCCGACGGAGATGCCGATGGTCACGCCGATGCCACCGATGATCTGGGTGGTGACGAGCAGCCGCATGGTGCGCCGCTGAATCGGCGCGACGTCGAGTCGGGCGGCGGTACGCGGCTCGGTCAGGTCGGTGGCCATCGGCGCTCCTCGAGGACGGGGTTCCCATCCTCGCGCACCCACCCCGAACCCCGACGCCCCGCAGGCGGCGCTACCCGCCCCGCCCGGCCGCACGCCCGGACGCCCGCACGCCCGCCCGCACGCACGCACGCCCGCACGCCCGCACGCCCGCACGCCCGCAAGATCCGCGCAACTTCAGGGAAGTTGCTGGCTCGGCGCGCCGGGAAGCAGCAGGTTCCCCGAAGGTGCGCGGATCTTGGTCAGTGCCGGCGGGGACGCGTGGACGTCAGCCGGTCATCACCCGCTGGTGCAGGGAGGACACCGCCGCGCGGGCCGCCACGAACGCGCCGTGCTGCCAGGCCACCTCGTGACTGAGCCAGTCCCCGGCGAAGTAGACCCGTCCGGCCGGCTGGAGCAGCCGGTCGTATCCGGCGGTGCCGTACCGGGGTGAGGTCCAGGCGCCCTCGATGTAGCGGGTCCGGTCCCAGGCGTGCGAGTACGAGCTGACCAGCTCGCTGCGGTACTTGTCGCCGTGGATCTTCACGCCCTGGCTGACCGCCCGCTCCTGGCGCAGCTCGGGGGTGAGCCCGCTGTAGGCCCGGGCGTTCGCCCCGGTGTTGTAGTAGCCGACGACCAGACCCCGCTTGCCGTGGAAGCCGTAGGACGGGTACCAGATGTGCGACAGGTCCAGGTCGGTCTCGGTGATGCCGCCGTAGATCCGCTGGTCGGTCTCCCACCAGCGGCTGCGGTACTCCAGACCGATCTTGCCGGCGGCGGTGACGGGGAAGTCGGCCAGGGCGGCGGTCACGTCGACGCCGAGGTTGTGCGGCACCCGGGCCATCAGGTGCGGTGGCAGCGCGGCCACGCAGTAGTCGGCGGTGATCTGCGACAGCCGGCCGCCCTGGCGATAGGTCACCTCGACCCGGCTGCCCCGGTCCGTCACTCCGGTCACCTCGGCGTTGAGGCGGATCCGGTGCCCGCCGACGGCCTTGGCGAGGGCGCGGGGGATCTGGTCCATCCCGCCGACCGGCTGGAACATCAGCATGGCCTGGTCGTAGCCGAACTCGAAGGAGAAGTACCGGCCCACGTTGCTGGCGAAGACGTCGGAGAGCGCCGGCGGCGCGCCGAGCAGGCTGCCGACGTCGTTACCCGCGCCGGGGTACGTGGAGAAGCCGCGTCGGCTGGTCCCGGTGTACGCCCAGTCGCTGGCACGCCCGCCGATCGCGCCGAAGCTCTGCAGAAACGACAGCAGCCGCTCCCGGTCCTCGGTGGTGAGTCGCGCGTCCAGCGCGCCCTGGTCGGTGGCCTTCGCGAGCATCTCCGAGACGTAGCCGTAGACGTCGGCCTTGGCGGTGCGGTAGCGGACCGGCTCGGTCATTCCGGCGGACTCGTTGTAGATCCAGGCGTCGGCGTTCTGGTTGGTGAAGACCTCGACGGGTACGCCCAGCTCCCGGCAGTAGTCCATGGTGACCATCCACTGTGCGATCCGGCCCGGCCCGGCGTTGAAGTAGACGCCGTCGGAGAAGCCGGCCCGCTGGGTGTGGCCGTCGAGGTCGGTCTCGACGTCGCCGCCACGGATGGTCAGGTTCCGCCCGCCGACGCGGTGCCGCGCCTCCAGGACCGTGCAGTGGTAACCCGCCTTGCCCAGCTCGTACGCGGCGGTGAGCCCCGCGATGCCGCCGCCCAGCACCACGACGCTGGCGCCCGGCCGCCCGGACAGCGTGAAGTCGGACGGCTCCGGCGCCCGGAAGGCCGGCGTCGGCGACGCGGCGGCGCTGGGCGCGAGACCCATGGCGCCCATCGTGGCGAGCATCGCGCCGGCCCCGCCGCTGACCCCGACCGCGCGCAGGAATCCACGCCGGCTCACCGTCGACTGCGTCTGATCACTCATGAACGCCTCCCCTACAAGATCGACTCACGTGAGTCTGTGGAGGGCGTGTTACACCGTTCACGCAACGCGGTTTCCAGTAGGTATCCGGTCTTCTGAATACCGTGGCGACCCTCAGGACGGTGGGTGCCGCGCCACCGAGCGGAGAACGCCGTCCAGGCCCTCCTCGAACAGCAGGTCGTCGCCCCACCGGGAGTCGTCGAGGTGGCCGGAGGCGTTGAGAGTCGGGTAGGCCTCGGCGTGGGCGGTGAGATGGTCGCGGGCGGCGGCCCGCGCGTCCGGGTCGGCGCTCCTGCGCCAGGTGGCCTCGGTGAGCGAGGCGCCGATGACGTAGTTGGCCAGTGTTCGCGTGGCCACCGCGAGGTGGCGGCCACGGCAGCCGCCGCGTACCAGCGCCGCCTGGAGGAACTCGGTGCGGGCCAACACGTTGGGGCCGAGCATCGGACGCCCGACCAGGCCCGGCGCCCAGGGATGCCGGAGCATGGCGGAGCGCCAGCCGCGGACGAGGACGCGGACGTCCCCCGGCCAGTCGTCGGTCGCGTCGGGGATCGGCACGTCGCCGAAGATCTGGTCCATCGCCAGGTCCAGCACGTCGTCCTTGGTCCGCACGTGCCAGTACAGGGCGGTCGCCGTCACGGTGAGGCGCTGGGCGAGGCTGCGCATCGTGAGGCCGTCGATGCCGTGCTCGTCGAGCAGGTCGACCGCCGCGCCCACGATCCGGTCGATCGTCAGTGGTGGCCGGCGCTGCGTCCGGGAGGGCTCCGGGCGTAGCCACACCGACGAGGGAGAACGGCGCTCTGTCATGCCGTCACCCTAATACGGTGGACAGGAAACTTAACGTCGGTAAGCTAGCTGAACATCCGTACACCGACCACCGCACGGAGGTCCCCTCATGCCTCTTCTGCGAGTCCACGTCGACACCGACCGGAGCACCGCTCGGCGCGTCCTGCACCTGCACCAGGAGGGCAGGAGCCATCACGAGTCGCGGGAGGCGGCCCGGGAACAGGCGTGGCGGCAGGGCCGGACCCCGGCTGGGGAGCCGGTCTTCGTCGGCGTCACGAACGGCCGCCGCAACGTCCAGTTGCTCTACGACGTCGAGGTCTACTCCGACACCGCCGGCTGACGCCCGGCCCGACGCGAGCGGGCGCGACGGCGCCGCGCGGCTATCCGGCGAGGGCGCGGGCGGCCACGGTGAGGTCGGCGACCAGCCCCTCGTACGCGGCGTCCTGGTCGTCGGCGCGCAGCACCGCGGACGGGTGGATGGTCGCCAGCAGCCGGGTCGGCGGAGCGTCGGCCAGCGCGCCGGCGCTGTCCACCGGGACCCGCTGGAAGTCCTCGGGGCGCTGGGCCGCCGCGGGCCAGGGCAGCAGTTCGCCGCGCTGCCTCGTGACCCGGAAGGACGGGCCGAGCAGCGCCTTGGCGGCGGTGGCACCGAGCACCACCACGATCGCCGGGTCGAGCCGGGCGAACTCGGCGACCAGCCAGGGACGGCAGGCAGCGATGTGGATCCGGTCCGGCGTCTGGTGGATGCGCCGCTTGCCGCGCACCTCAAAACGGAAATGCTTCACAGCGTTCGTGAGGTACAGCGCGGCCGGGTCGAGGCCGGCGTCGTCGACGGCCCTGCGCAGCAGCCGACCGGCGGGACCGACGAAGGGCAGGCCCTTCTGGTCCTCCATGTCGCCGGGCTGCTCGCCCACGAGCACCACGCGGGCGCTCTCGTCACCCCGCCCGAAGACGGTCTGCGTGGCGTCCCGGTACAGCTCGCAGCCACGACAGTCGCCCGAGGCCGCCCGCAACCCCTCGATGGTGTCGGCCTCGGGAGGGATGAACCGCTGGGCGCCGGGGGCGGCGTCGGTCTGCTCGGCCATGCCGACTGTTATATACCTGTTCGGCCGGCCCTGCCGGATCTGCCTTAGGTGAGATCCGACGGTCCCCCCGTCAGTACCCGCCGCCACCGCCACCGCCACCACACGACGCGAGCGCGATCAGCACGATGATGATCACGATGACCGCGACCGCGACCCCGATCCAGAGCCCTCGATTGCCGCCTGAAGCCATGTCAGCCACCTCCACCGGCGCGCATACCCGCCACGGACCCGGCAAACCTCCCGCGGAGGTCGCCACGGGTCAGGTGGCGAAACCGGACGGTGGATCGGGACGGGTGGCGCGGGCCAGCGCGGCGGCCAGGGGCGTCAGGTCCGCCACGGCCAGGGAACTGACGGTGACGCGCACGGCGGGCGGGGCGGCGATCCGGTAGAGGGCGCCGGGCGCCACCACCCAGCCCGCGTCACGTAGCGCGGTGACCACGCTGGTCTCGTCCGGCACCGGCAGCCAGACGTTGATGCCGCTGCGGCCGTGGGCGGTCAGGCCGTGCTCGGCGAGCGCGGCCACCAGACCCGCGCGCCGCAACTCGTAGCTCTGCGCCGCACGGCCCACCAGGTCGTCGACCGCCGGGTCCCGCCACAGGGCCAGCACCAGCCGTTGCAGCACGGTGGACACCCAGCCCGCGCCGACCCGCGTCCGGCCGGTCACCCGGGCCACGGTGGTCTCGTCGCCGGCCAGCACCGCCAGTCGCAGGTCCGGGCCGAAGGGTTTGCTCACCGACCGCACGAAGGCCCAGCTCGCGGTCGTGCCGGCAAGCGGGTGCAGGGGTACGCGGGCCAGCTCGGCGGCGTGGTCGTCCTCGATCAGCAGCAGGTCCCGTCGCCCGGCGAGCAGCGCGCGCAGTTCCTCGGCGCGGGCGGCGGAGACGGCCGCGCCGGTCGGGTTCTGGGCGCGGCTGGTGACCACCAGCGCCCGCGCGCCAGCGGTCAGCGCGGCCGCCACCCCGGCCGTGAGCGGCCCCTCGTCGTCCACCGGTACGCCGATCGGGCGCAGCCCGAGGGCGGCGACCAGGTCGAGCAGGTTGGCCCAGCCGGGGTCCTCCACCGCGACCGCGTCGCCGGGGCGCAGGTGGGCGCCGAGGAGGCGTTCGATGCCGTCCAGCGCGCCACCGGTGAGGGTGAGGTCGTCGGCGGGTACGCCGTCGGCGCGCAGCCGGGCGCGGGCGACCTCGGCCAACTCCGGGAGCACTCCGGCCTGCGAGTAGCCGATCGGTGGGCCGGCGTCGGCGGCGAGCGCGGCGAGGTGCGGACCGATCGGGGGCAGCAGCCGGGGGTCGGGCTCGCCCCGGGACAGGTCACGCGCGCCGGGCAGGGGCGCGGGGCGCAACGCGGAGCGACGGGCGGCCACCGGTGGCCGTGGGCGGACGCGGGTGCCGTGCCGGCCGGCGGTGGTGAGCACGCCACGCTGGCGCAGCTCCTGATAGGCGCGGGCGACGGTCGCCGGGCTGACGGCGAGGTCGGCGGCGAGGGCCCGCACCGGCGGCAGGGCCGCGCCGGGTGGCAGAGCGCCGGTACGGATGCCCGATTCGATGCTGGCCAAAATCGTGGCGGCCGTCGTCCCGGTGAACTGATAGCGTGCTGACACAAACAGGAGATTGTACTAGAACAAAGGGGCGCGCATGTACCCACCCACCGCCCGGACCACCGCCACCCGTTCCCGCGAGCGGATGAGCTACGACCGCGAGGCGGCACACGCCGTCCTCGACGAGGCGTACCACTGCGCGCTCGGCTTCACCGTGGACGGCGAGCCCCGCGTACTGCCCACCCTGCACGTCCGCGTCGGCGACACCCTCTACCTGCACGGCTCCACCGGCAGTCGCCCCCTGCTCGCCGCCCGGGGCGACGGTCTGGCCGTCTGCGTCGCGGTCACGCTGCTCGACGGGCTGGTGTACGCCCGCTCCCAGTTCCACCACAGCGCCAACTACCGCTCGGTGGTCGCACACGGCACCGCCCGACTGGTCACCGACGCCACGGAGAAGAGCGCCATGCTCACCGCGCTCGTCGAGAAGGTGGGCGCGGGCCGCAGCACGGACAGTCGCCCGCCGAACCGGCGCGAACTGGCCGAGACCGCCGTGCTGGCGCTGCCGCTGCGCGAGGTGTCCGTCCGGTCGCGCACCGGCGGCGTCCGCGAGGACGAGGCCGACCTGCACCTGCCGCACTGGGCCGGCGTCCTGCCGCTACGGCTGACCGCCGGGCTGCCGCAGCCCGCCGCCGGGGTCGCCGCGCCGCTGCCGGCGTACCTGCGGACGATCCGCACGCCCTGGCACGACCCGGCGCCGCTGAGCGGCGAGCACGTCCGGCTGGAACCGCTGGACCTGGCGCACGCCGACGACCTGCACGCCGCCACCGCCGACGACGACGTCTGGCGGCACCTGACCGTTCCACGGCCCACCGAGCCGGCCGGGACCGCCGAGGTGATCGCCGCCGCGCTGGCCGCCCAGCAGCGCGGCGAGCGGGTGCCCTGGGTGCAGCGCTGCGCGGCGACCGGGACGGTGGTCGGCAGCACCTCGTACTACGAGATCGACCCGGAGCGGCGGTCGGTGGCGATCGGGCACACCTTCCTCGGCCGTCCGTGGTGGCGTACCGGGATCAACACCGAGGCCAAGCTGCTGCTGCTCGGCCGGGCCTTCGACGAGCTGGGCGCGGTACGGGTCGCCTGGCACACCGACATCCGCAACGTTCGGTCCCAGGCGGCCATCGAACGGCTCGGCGCGACCCGGGAGGGGGTGCTGCGGATGCACCGCCAGCGCCCGGACGGCTCATGGCGGGACACGGTGCAGTACGCGATGACCGTCGACGAGTGGCCGAACGCACAGGCCACGCTGCGGAAAAGACTTCGCCGTACGGCGTCGGTGGCGTGATGATGGCGGGCGTGCTGGGGATCACCGACATCTGGACGTACGTGCTGGGCACCGTGGCCATCATCCTGCTGCCCGGACCGAACTCGCTCTTCGTGCTCTCCACCGCCGCCAAGCGGGGCGTGGGGGCCGGCTACCGGGCCGCGGGCGGGGTGTTCGTCGGCGACGGGGTGTTGATGGTCCTTTCCGCCGCCGGGGTGGCGTCGCTGCTCAAGGCGTACCCACCGTTGTTCCTGGTGATCAAGTACGCCGGCGCGGCGTACCTCGGTTATGTCGGGCTGACCATGCTGCGCGGCGCCTGGCGGCGCTGGCGCGACCGCAACGACCCGAGCACGCCGCGGCTGATCGACGCCGCGGAGCCGGCGCAGCTGCGCAGCCCGTTCCGCAAGGCACTGGTGATCAGCCTGCTGAACCCGAAGGCGATCCTCTTCTTCATCTCGTTCTTCATCCAGTTCGTCGACCCCGGGTACGCGTGGCCGGCGCTGTCGTTCCTGCTGCTCGGCCTGATCGCCCAGGTCAGCAGCGCGCTCTACCTGACCGCGCTGATCTTCGCGGGGACGTTCCTGGCGGCCCAGTTCCGCCGCCGCCGTCGTCTCGCGGTGGGCAGCACCACGGCGGTGGCAACGCTCTTCCTAGCCTTCAGCCTCAAACTAGCCACCGCCAGCGCCGGCTGACCCCGACCCCACTGCTCGTCGCCCCACCCGACCCCACCGCTCTCCGCGATCTTGCACTTTGTGCTGTCTTTTTGCGCCTTTCGCACCGCTCTACGGCGACAGTAAGTGCAAGATCGGCGCGGGGGGTCAGGTGCCGTCGCCTCCTCCGCCGCCGCCGACCCCGGCTCCTCCGGCTGTGCCGCCCAGTCCGTAGCCGGGTTTGATCGGGGCGTCGGGGTGGCGGCTGACGTGGGCGGAATGGCCGATCTGCGCGGACCAGTCGGCGTGGGCGGCGGCCGCCGCGTGGCGGTTGATGGCGTGGCGCAGCCAGCCGTCCACGGTGGCGACCCAGTCCCGCTGCCCGGCGTCGGCGTGCCAGATCCGGAACCGGCTGATGCTCTGGTGGGTAATCCCGGCCAGGGCCAGCTTGCGGTCCACCCAGGTGATCACCTCGAGGCCCGCCGAGTTCGTCACGAAGATCAGTTCCAGCTCGGTGATCGGGCCGGCGTAGAGCGGCCCCACCCAGTAGCCCCAGCGCTGGTGCAGCGGTAGAGCATGCTCCACCCCGGGCAGGCCGCCCTCCACCAGCCCGGCCTGGCGGATCGAGAAGCCCAGCGTGTCCAGCGCCGCCAGCACGTGCTGCTGGGTGGGGACCGGGTGCACGAAGACCGGCACCATGGCGCCCTGGTCCAGGTCCGGGTCGACGGACACCTCGGTCCGCAGACCCATCCGCAGACTGAGCAGCGGCACCCCACCGAAGGTGGTCACCGGGGTCTCCCACGGCAGCGGCAACGCGAAGTCGACGGCCCGGCGGCGGCCCGCCGGGACCACGAACCGCCCGGCGATCGGGAGCTGGAAGAACTGCATGAGGCGTCGCGGGGCCGCCGGGTCGTCCGGCTCGACCGTCGTGACCAGGCCGAGCCGGATATGGCGTACGAGCACGTCGTCCGGCCCGGCGGCGAGAGTCACCCGCCCGGGCAGGCGCAGGCCCGGACGGGTGCTCGGGTTTCCCAGCGTGGTCTGTACGGACAGCCCGGTCCAGCCGGACTCCCGAGACACCCCCGTCAACCGCATCGCGCCCCCCGCCAGGTCACCTCAACTGTCGCGGACCCGGCGGGGGGTCACCCGGAACTTGCGGGAATTCTCCTAGCGGAGTCGCCGACCGCGCGGCACCGTGTCGGTCTCGTCGTCGAACTCGCCGATGACCTCCTCCAACAGGTCCTCCAGGGCGACGAAACCGATCGGGCGGGCCGGGCCACCGCCGTTGCGGACCAGCGCGAGCTGCGACTGCCGGGCGCGCATCGCGGCCACCGCCTCGGTGACCGAGGACGTCGCCGGCAGGGTGAACGCCGGTGTCATCAGCTCCCCGGCCACGGCGGCCCGGCCGGTGGTGACCGCCCGTACCGCCTCCCGGACGTGCACCAGACCGCAGACGTCGCCGCCCGCGTCCAGCACGGCCAGCCGTGACCGGCCGCTGTCCCGGCTGACCTGCTCGATCCGCTCGGCCGGGTCGTCGCGCCGGACCGTGACCATGGTGGCGAACGGCTCCATCACCTGCGCCACCGACGTGCCCTGCAACTCGAGCATGCTGGTGAGCAGTTGGTGCTGCTCGGCGCCGAGCAGCCCGTGCTCGCGGGACTGTTCCAGCAGGATCCGCAGCTCGTCCGGACCGTGCACCTGGGCCAGCTGGTCCTGCTGGTTGACCCCGACCAGCCGCAGGATCGCGTTGGCCAGCGCGTTCAACGCGGACAGCACCGGCCGGGACACCCGGGCGAACGCCCGGAACGGCAGCGCGAGCAGCGTCGCCGACCGTTCGGCGTCGGTGATCGCCCACGACTTCGGTGCCATCTCCCCCACCACCAGGTGCAGGAAGGTCACCAACCCGAGGGCGAAGACCAGGGCGATGACGTGACTGGCCGCGTCGGGCAGCCCCACCACGTGCAGCAGCGGGCTGACCAGGTGCTCGATCGCCGGCTCGGCCAGCGCGCCGAGCCCCAGGGTGCACAGGGTGATGCCGAGCTGCGCACCGGCCAGCATCAGCGACAGCTCGCGGACGCCGTCGAGCGCCGCCCGCGCCGCCCGGCCACCGGTGGCCGCCGCCTGCTCCAGCCGGTACCGCTTGCTGGCCACCAGGGCGAACTCGGCGGCCACGAAGAACCCGTTCAGCCCCAGCAGGACGCCGGAGCTGATCAACGCGATGCCGGGGCTCATGCGGACACCTCGCGCCGCTCGCCACGGTCGGTGAGTTGCAGCCGGACCGAGTCGGCGACGTGCCGGTCCACGGCCAGCACCTCGACCAGCGCCCGGGGCTCCGCCTCGCCCTCGTCGGCCTCGACGCCCTCGGGCAGCAGACTGATCTCCAACCGGTCGCCGACCTCCGGCACCCGGCCCAGCTCCCGCATGACCAGCCCGGAGAGCGTGTCGTACTCCGGGGCCTCGGGCAGCGCGATGCCGGTGCTGTCGGCGACCTCGTCGATCCGCCAGCGGGCCGGCACCACCCAGGAGCCGTCGTCCTGGCGGGCGGGCGCCCGCTCCGGCGGGTCGTCCTCGTCCCGGATCGGACCAACCAGCTCCTCGGCGATGTCCTCCAGGGTGATCACGCCGGCGAAACCGCCGTACTCGTCGACCACGCAGGCCATCTGCCGGTGCCCGGAGCGCAGGCGGTCCAGCACCGTGGGCAGGGGCAGGGTCTCCGGTACGAGCAGCGGCGGGCCCGCCACCGCGCTGACCGGGGTGGTGGCCCGTTCGGCGGGGGGTACGCCGAGCACGTCGGCGATGCCGACGATGCCGAGCAGGTCGTCGACACCCTCCGCGCCACGGACCGGGAAGCGGGAGTGGCCGGTGTCCAGCAGCTCGACCACCCGACTCACCGGCTCGTGCCCCCGGACGATGTGCACGTCGACCCGGGGAACCATGGCCTCGCCGGCGGTCAGCTCACGAAAGTCGAGCCCCCGGTCGAGCAGCGTGGACATCTCGGCGTCCAGGCTGCCCTCCTCACGTGACTCGGCGATGATCTGTTCCAGGTCGGCGGGGGTCGCCCCGCTGGGCAGCTCCTCGATCGGCTCGATACCGACCCGGCGCAGCAGCCGGACCGACGCCCGGTCGAAGAGCCGGATCACCGGACCGGCGATGGCCAGGTAGAAGAGCGTGGACCGGCTCAGCGCCCGGGCCAGCGGTACGGCCCGGGCGATGGCGAGGTTCTTGGGCGCGAGCTCGCCGAGGACCATCTGCACGACGGTGGCGATGACCAGGGCCAGCGCCACCGACAGCGGCAGGCTCACGGACTCGCTGACGCCGGCGACGCCGAGCAGGTCGGCGAGGCCACCACCGAGGTACGGCTCGGCGACGTAACCGACCAGCAGCGCGGTGACGGTGATGCCGAGTTGCGCGCCGGAGAGCATGAAGGAGAGCCGGCTGGTGACGGCGAGGGCCCGGGCGGCGGCCTGGTCGCCGTCGTCGGCGAGCTGGCGCAGCTTGCCCCGGTCAACGGCGACGTAGCCGAACTCCTGCGCCACGAAGTAACCGGTGGCGGCGGTGAGCACGATGATGAGAAGAAGACCGACGACGATCAACACGGGACGCTCAGGGCTCCCGGGGCCGTCGGGACGGGGATACGCCGGGCACGACCCGGCTGGCTACTGCTGCCCTCCTGGGCAGAGGAGTCGATCATGCCGTCATTTTATCGGCGTTGCCTGGGACTCCGCTGGGGGTGGGCCGAAGGAGTCGATCGTCCTGTTCAGCCCGGCCGGGACCGGCTTTCGCCGCGCCCACCGGTCGACTCGGTCCCGGCCAACTCGTCGGCGTCGAGCAGGCCCCGGTCGAGTCGGCCGGACCGGTAGGCGGCCCGGCCGATCATCTGCGCGGCGACCGGGGCGGTGGCCAACTGGAAGACCCCGACCAGCAGGATCATGCCGAGGTCGGCCCGGGACCGCAGCCGCAGCGCGATCCCGAGCAGCAGCAGGAGCACGCCGAGCACCTGGGGCTTGGTGGCCGCGTGCATCCGGGACAGGGCGTCCGGGAAGCGCAGCACACCGATGCCGGCGCACAGCGCGAGCAGCGCGCCGGCGACCAGGCAGACGGCCCCGAGCCAGTCGGCGATCGTCGCGAGCACGCCCGGCATCAGGAACGCTCCCGGACGGCGAAGCGGACCAGCGAGACCGAGCCCACGAAGCCGAGCAGGGACAGCACCACCAGCACCGGCAGCGTGGTGGCGTGCCGGTTGACCGCCGCCTCCGCGCCCACCGCGCCGACCATGGTGGCGAGCAGCATGTCCGCCGCGATCACCCGGTCCAACAGCGAGGGCCCCCGGTAGAGCCGGATCAGCACGAGCAGCGCGGTCACCGACAGCAGGACGGTGAGGACGACGGCCAGGAACGTGATCATTAGGCGAATCCCTTCTCGGCGGGACCGGGCTCCACGCGGCGCAGTTCGTCCGCGCTGCCCACCGCCCGGACGATGCGTCGTTCGACGTCGAGGGTGCGGTCCCGGGCGAGCGCCAGGTCGGCCGGGCCGTGGGTGTCCAGCACGTGCAGGTAGAGCACCCCCGGCTCACGGTCCACCTTGAGGACCAGCGTGCCGGGCACCAGCGAGACCGCCTCGGCGGTGAGCGCCAGGATCAGATCCGTACGCACCCGCAACCGGACGGCGATGATCGCGCCACGGGGCCGGTAACCGGGTTGCACGGCGATCCGGGCGATGTGCAGGCTCGCGCTGACCAGTTCGACGACGAACCGACCGGCGAACGCCAGCAGCGCCCCCGGGCGCAGCCGCCCGCCGAAGGTGACCGCCGGCAGCGGGAAGAACAGCAGGACCGAGCCTCCCACCAGCAGGCCACCGATGATGTTTGCCAGGTTGATCTCGCCCCAGAGCAGGTTCCAGACGAGCACCAGCCAGCTCAGCGCCAGCGTCTGGTCCCGCCAACGCCCGAGCCGACCTTCCCTGGCGGCGTCCGTCGGGGGTGCGCCGCGTCGGCCCGTCACGGCACGCCGCCGGGCAGAACAGCGCGCACGTACGGCGTACGCGAGAGCAGGTCGGTGGCCGCGTCGGCGGTGACGTCGAAGAGCGGACCGGCCAGCACGGTCAGCGACACCCCCAGGGCGACCAGGGCGACGGTCGCGCCGACCGTCAGGGCGGGCAGCCGGACGACGGGTTCGTCGGTGGCGATCCGGGGCGCCCGCCAGAACGCGATGTTCCACACCCGGGAGGCGACGTACAGGGTGAGCAGACTGGTGAGCGTCCCGGCCGCCACCAACGTCGCGGGCAGCGCGCCGCCGGCCGCCACCCCGGCCTGGAGCAGCCCGAGCTTGCCGAGGAAACCGGAGAACGGGGGCACCCCGGCGAGATTCATCGCCGGGACGAAGAAGAGGACGCCCAGCAGGGGCGCCACCCGGGCCAGTCCGCCGAGACGACGCAGGTCGGTGCTGCCGGCGCGCTCCTCGACCAACCCGGCGACCAGGAACAGGGTCGTCTGGATGGTGATGTGGTGCACCACGTAGAAGATCGCCCCGGCGAGCCCGGCCGCAGTGCTCAACGCCACCCCGAAGATCATGTAGCCGATGTGGCTGACCAGGGTGAACGAGAACAGCCGCTTCATGTCCGACTGCGCCACGGCCCCGAGGATGCCGACCACCATGGTCAACCCGGCGACGACCATGAGCAGGTCGTCGACCTGGCCACCCGGGAACAGCAACGTCTCGGTACGGATGATCGCGTACACGCCCACTTTGGTGAGCAGCCCCGCGAACACGGCGGTCACCGGGGCCGGAGCGGTGGGATAGCTGTCCGGCAGCCAGGCCGACAGGGGGAAGACCGCGGCCTTGATCGCGAACGCGAGCAGCAGCATCAGTTGCAGGGTCACCCGGACGTTGTCCGGCAGGTCGTCGAGACGCTGGGCGAGCTGCGCCATGTTGAGCGTGCCGGTGGCCGCGTACACCAGCCCCACGCCGGTCAGGAAGATCATCGAGGAGAGAACGCTGACCACCACGTACGTCGAGCCGGTGCGGATGCGCGTCTCGGTGCCGCCCAGCGTGATCAGCACGAAGCTGGCCGCCAACAGGATCTCGAAGCCGACGAACAGGTTGAACAGGTCACCCGCCAGGAACGCGTTGGTGACGCCCGCGGTGAGCACCAGGTACGTCGGGTGGAAGATCACCACCGGCGCGCTCTCGCTGGTCTCGCTGCGGCCCTGCCCGATCGAGTACACCAGCACGCACAGGGTCACCGCCGAGGACACCACCAGCATCAGCGCGGCCAACTGGTCGGCCACCAGCACGATGCCGACCGGCGGCGGCCACCCACCGACCGCGAGCACCACCGGCCCGTGCCGGTACGCCTGCACCAGCAGCACCAGCGCAACGGTGAACGTCACCGCCAGGCAGAGCACGCTGACCGTACGCTGCACCCGGGGCCGGTCGGCCAGCAACAGGGTCAGCGCCGCGCCGAGCAGCGGCACCACCACCGGCAGGGGCAGGAGCCGGCTCACGACGCGTCGTCCTGCTGGCCACGTCGGAGTCGGCGGCGGGCCGGCTCCGGGTCGACCTGCTCCGGATCGCCGTTCGGACCCTCCCCGCCACGGTCGACCGCGCCCACCCCGTGGTCCTCCGCGCGACGGATGATCTGGCGGTCCTCCAGGTCGTCGGGCACCTCGTCGTCGCCGGTGAGATACCAGCTCCGGTACGCCACGGCGAGCAGGAACGCGGTGAACCCGAACGTGATCACGATGGCGGTCAGCACCATCGCCTGCGCCAGTGGGTCACTCATCCGGTCCACCGGGCCGGTGCCCACGACGGGAGCGCCACCCGATCGGCCACCCAGCAGGATCAGCAGGTTGACGCCGTTGCCGAGCAGGATGACGCCGAGCAGGATCCGGGTGAGGCTGCGCTCCAGCAGCAGGACCACCCCGCACCCGACGAGCGCCGCGACGGCGAGCACCAGCACCAGCGTCGGCCCGGCGCCACCCGCCGTCACGGCCGTCCGCCCTTGTCGATGGCTAGGCCGCCGCTCTCCGTACCGGTGGCCTCGATGTGCCGGTCCACCTCCGCGCCGAGACTGCGCAGGATGTCCAGCAGCAACCCGATCACGATCAGGTACACGCCGATGTCGAAGAAGAGCGACGTGACCAGGTGGACGTCGCCGACCAGCGGTAGGGACACGTCGAGCTTCGCGCTCTGCAGCACCGATCCGCCGGCCAGCAGCGCCACCGCGCCCGTACCCACCGCCAGGGCCAGCCCCGCGCCGAGGATCAGGCCGGCGCCCACCGGGGCGGCGTCGGTCAGCTCGTACCTGCCGCCGGCCAGGTAGCGGACGACCAGCGCGAGCCCGGCCACCAGGCCGCCCGAGAATCCGCCGCCCGGCGCGTTGTGCCCGGAGAAGAGCAGGAACAGCGAGAACAGCACCACCGTGTGGAAGATCAGTCGGGTGACCACCTCAAGGACGAGCGAGCGCTGCTCGTCGTAGAGGGTCGGGCCACCCCGTAACCAGACGGGCCGGTGCGGCGGGGCGGCCCCTTCGGCGGACTCCGGCCGGCGCGGCCTCGGCCCGGTACGGGACCGCTCGAAGATCAGGCTGGCCACCCCGGTCGCGGCCACCACCAGCACCGACACCTCGCCCATGGTGTCCCAGGCCCGGATGTCGACGAGGGTCACGTTGACCACGTTGCGGCCGTACCCCTCGCCCACCGCGAGGGCCGGGAAGACGGTGGAGATGTCCGGCGCGCGGCGGGCGCCGGCCGCGACGAGCGCGAGCCCGCCCGCCACCACGCCCATCGCCACGCCGATCGCCCGACGCGTCCATCTGCTGCGGCGCAGCGGTCGGGCCGAGAACCGCTGCGGCAGGCGGCGCAGCACCAGCACGAAGACCGCGATGGTCGCGGTCTCCACCAGGAACTGGGTGAGCGCCAGATCAGGTGCGCCGTGCAGGATGAACAGCATGGCCGTGCCATAGCCGGTGACGCCGACCAGCAGCATCGCGGTCAACCGCCGACGAGCGCCGACCGCGAGCAGCGCGGCCACCGCGATGACCACCACGACCACCGGTTGCAGCGGGTTGTCCCAGAGCGGGAGCCGGGCCCGCCAGGGGGCGGCGGCGAGCATCGCCCCACCGGGCAGCAGCACGAGGGTGACGAGAATGATGCCGAGGTACTGCGGTAGCGAGCCGCGCTGGGTCGCGCCGGTGACCCCGATGGCGAACCGGTCGAACCGGCCCACGACCCACTCGTACCCCTGATTGCCGCCGACCGGCGACCGGAGCCGGGCCAGCGCGGGGGCGAGCGGCCCGCGCAGCGCGAAGAGCAGGATGCCGCCGGCAAGCGCCAACACGGACAGACCGAGCGCCGCGGTGGGTCCGGGCCAGAGCGTCAGGTGCGCGTCGAGGGTCCCCAGCAGCTCGGCGTACGGACTCAGCAGACCGTCCAGCACGCCGGCGGCGGGACCGGCGAGCAGCCCGACGACGGCGAGCACCGCCGGTGGGAGCAGCATCGACGCGGCGACCGGCCCGGGTGGTACCGGTTCGACGCCCGGCCGGTCGGCGAACGCGCCCCAGAGGAAGCGGGCGCTGTACGCGACGGTGAGCACCGTTCCGGCGACCAGCCCGGCGAGGACCACCGGATCGCTGGTGAACGCCGCGAACACCGCCTCCTTGGCGACGAACCCGACGAGCGGCGGTACGCCCGCCATCGACGCCGCCGCCAGCACCGCGACCCCGAACAACGGGCGGGACCAGCGGCGCAGCCCGGACAACTCGCGCAGGTCACGGGTCCCGGCGCCGTGGTCGATGACGCCGACGACCAGGAACAGCGCCGCCTTGAACAGGGCGTGCGCCAGCAGCATCGCCGTGCCGGCCAGCGCGGCGTCCGGTGTGCCCGAGCCGGTCACCGCGACCAGCAGGCCCAACTGGCTGACCGTTCCGTACGCGAGCAGCAGCTTGAGGTCGTTCTGTCGCAGCGCCGCCCAACCGGCGACGAGCATGGTCGCCACCCCGGCGATGAGGACCAGCGGTCGCCACGGACCCACCGTGGCGAGCACCGGCGCGAGCAGCCCGACCAGGTAGACGCCGGCCTTGACCATGGCCGCCGCGTGCAGGTACGCGCTGACCGGGGTGGGCGCCGCCATCGCGACCGGCAGCCAGGAGCTGAACGGGAGCACCGCCGACTTGGACAGCGCCCCGGCCAGGATCAGCAGCACCGCCGTGACGAGGTAGCCACCTCCGGGCAGCGGGTGGGCGGCGATCTCGGACCAGCGGTAACTCCCGGCGTGCTCGCCCAGCAGGATGAACCCGACCAGCATGGCGAGCCCGCCCAGCGTGGTGACGGTCAGCGCCTGCGCCGCCGCCCAGCGGCTGGCCCGGCGTTCGGTGCTGTGCCCGATCAGCAGGTACGAGAAGATCGTGGTCAACTCCCAGCCGACGTAGAGCAGCAGCAGATCGTCGGCGAACACCAGGACGAGCATCGCGCCGGCGAAGGCCACCAGGACGGCGGCGACCTGGGCCATCCCGGGGGAGCCGGCGTCGAAGTACCGGGCGCTGTAGACCAGCACGAGCGCGCCGACGCCGCCGACCAGCAGGGTCATGAGCCACGACAGCGTGGTGACGCGCAGCGCGATGTCGAGGCCCAACTGCCCGATCCACGGGTACGTCTCGACGACCGCGCCGCCGTGCGCGACGGCCGGGGTACGGGCCAGCGCCCAGCCGAACGCGGCGGCCGGCGCGAGCGCCAGCGGATAGCACGCGCGCGGACCCCACCACCGGACGAGAAGCGGCGCGACGAGGGCCGCCACGAGGTGGAGGATGAGCAGTACCAGCACTCGCGCTCCCGATCGAGGTGGCCGACACCCGTACAGCGGTGGTGTCTTCAGCGATCAGACGCCAGATCCCCGAGCCTCGGGCGGTTTTACCGGAATTGCCCCGCCATAGGGCTCAATGTGCGATCAACGGCGAGCGCCAGCGGCGGCGGTCAGCGCAGCAGAGCGTCGCCGACCGGCAGCGCGTCGTCGAGATCCTGGTGACCTCGGCGCAGGTCGGCCAGCAGGTCGACGCGACCGAGTTGGCGGGCGACCTTGGCGACGACCCGCTCCGCGACGGCGAGGGACCGCATCGAGAGCAGGCGGCCCCGGCTCTCCCGGCGCAGCACGAAGTAGTGCACCGCGACGCGGACCTGCCCCCGGTCGGCGGCGCTGGCCTGGGCGGTGGAGACGACCAGCTCCCGCAGGCAGCCGGCGAGACGCTCGGCGAGCTCCAGCTCGGGCCCGTGCAGACCGCCGCGGAGCGTGGCGAGGTGACTGTCGACCTTGCGGATCAGCACATCGGTGCCGGGCTCGACGTGTCGCGGCTCGCCGGTCATCCGATCCCTCCCACCCGATTCGCGTTGCGGGTGAAGTTACTTTATGTTGCTCCTTACAAGCAAGCAGTTAAGTGAGACTTAACGTATTAAAGGTGCATCACGCGCAATTTCCACACAGCGCGGCACGATCCGCCGTGGGTCGTTCGTTGTTGTCGTACCGACGGGGCACGATGGACCGGTGAGCGGGGCAGACACGGGCAAGGGCGAGGTGTTGGACGGGTTCGGTCCCGCCACTCGCGCCTGGTTCGACGCCGCCTTCGCCGCGCCCACCGCCGCCCAGACCGGCGCCTGGAAGTCGGTCTCGGCCGGCCGTAACGCCCTGGTCGTGGCGCCCACCGGCTCCGGCAAGACGCTCGCGGCCTTCCTCTGGTCGCTGGACCGGCTGGCCCGCGAGCCCGCGCCGACCGAGGCTCGCCAGCGGTGCCGCGTGCTCTACGTCAGCCCGCTCAAGGCCCTCGCCGTCGACGTCGAACGCAACCTACGCGCGCCGCTGGCCGGCATCCGGCAGGCGGCCACCCGGCTCGGCGTCCCACCACCCGACATCACCGTCGGGATGCGCACCGGTGACACGCCGGCCGACGAGCGACGGGCCTTCGCCCGCACCCCACCCGACATCCTCATCACCACACCCGAGTCACTGTTCCTGCTGCTCACCTCGGCCGCTCGGGATTCGCTGCGCGGCGTCCAGACGGTGATCGTCGACGAGGTCCACGCGGTGGCCGGCAGCAAGCGCGGGGCCCACCTCGCCCTCTCCCTGGAACGCCTCGACGAGCTGCTGCCCACGCCGGCACAACGGATCGGCCTCTCCGCCACCGTCCGGCCGATCGACGCCTGCGCCCGGTTCCTCGGCGGCGCCCGGCCGGTCGACGTCGTGCAGCCGCGCACGGCGAAGACGATCGAGGTCAGCGTGCAGGTGCCGGTGGAGGACATGACCCGCCTCGACGAGCAGGAGCAGCCTCCCGAGGACTCCCTCGGCGGGCCTGGGCCACGCCGCGCCTCGATCTGGCCGGCCGTCGAGGAGCGGGTCTTCTCGCTGATCGGGCAGCACCGCTCCACCATCGTCTTCACCAACTCCCGCCGCAGCGCCGAGCGCCTGTGCGCACGGCTCAACGAGCTGGCCGCCGAGGAGGTGGCCACCGCCGCGATCGCCTCCGCGTCGGGCGAGGGCGCGATCGTCGTACCCCCGGGGTCGTCGTCGGGCGATAAGCCGGCGGCCGACGACGGCCCGGCGAGCGGCGCGCAGCGGTGGGGTGGCCCCGCCGGCCCGGGCAGCAGTCGCGCGCCGGCCGAGGTGATGGCCCAGTCCGGCGCGGCGGCCGGGGCAGCGCCGGTGATCGCCCGCGCGCACCACGGCAGCGTCTCGCGGGAGGAGCGCAAGCACATCGAGGAGGCGCTCAAGTCCGGCCAGCTCCCGGCGGTGGTGGCGACCTCCAGCCTGGAGCTGGGCATCGACATGGGCGCGGTCGACCTCGTGGTGCAGATCGAGGCCCCGCCGAGCGTCGCCGCCGGCCTGCAACGCGTCGGGCGGGCCGGGCACCAGGTGGGCGCGGTCTCCCGGGGCGTGGTCTTCCCCAAGCACCGGGGCGACCTGCTGTCCTGCGCGGTTGTCGCCGAGCGGATGACCGACGGCGCGATCGAGGAGTTGCACTACCCGCGTAACCCGCTGGACGTCCTGGCCCAGCAGATCGTCGCGATGGTGGCCCTGGAGCCGTGGCAGGTCGGCGACCTGGCGGTGCTGGTCCGGCGGGCGGCGCCCTTCGCGGAGCTTCCCGATTCGGCCCTGCACGCCGTGCTGGACATGCTCTCCGGCCGCTACCCGTCCACGGCGTTCGCCGAGTTGCGTCCCCGACTGGTCTGGGATCGGGCCAGCGACCAGCTCACCGGCCGTCCCGGCGCGCAACGGTTGGCGGTGACCAGCGGCGGCACGATCCCGGACCGAGGGCTGTTCGGGGTCTTCCTGGCCGGTGCGGAGCGGGCCGCCCGGGTCGGCGAGCTGGACGAGGAGATGGTCTACGAGTCGCGCGTCGGCGACGTCTTCCTGCTCGGCTCGTCCTCGTGGCGCATCGAGGAGATCACCCCCGACCGGGTGTTGGTCTCCCCCGCGCCGGGTCAGGCCGCGCGGATGCCGTTCTGGAAGGGCGACCAGCTCGGCCGCCCGGTGGAGCTGGGCCGGGCCATCGGCGCGCGGGTCCGCGCCCTGCTGCGCCAGAGCGACGAGGCGGCGCTGGCCACGCTGCGCGAGGGCGGCCTGGACGACTGGGCCGCCACCAACCTGATGGCCTACCTGCGCGACCAGCGGGCGGCCACCCGCTCCCTGCCCGACGACCGGACCGTCGTCGTCGAGCGCTTCCGTGACGAGCTGGGCGACTGGCGACTCGCCGTGCACAGCGTCCTCGGCGCGCGGGTCAACGGGCCCTGGGCTCTCGCCGTGGGTCGCCGGCTGGCCGAGCGGTACGGGGTGGACGCCCAGGTCATGCCCTCCGACGACGGGATCGTGGTACGCCTCCCGGACACCGCCGACGAGCCACCCGGCGCCGACGTGGTCGTCTTCGAACCCGACGAGATCGCCCAGCTCGTGCAGGAGTCGGTCGGCACCTCGGCGCTCTTCGCCGCCCGCTTCCGGGAGTGCGCCGCCCGGTCGCTGCTGCTGCCCCGCCGCGACCCGCGCCGCCGCCAGCCGCTCTGGCAGCAGCGGCAACGCGCCGCGCAACTGCTCGACGTCGCCCGCGAGTACGCCGACTTCCCGGTCACCCTGGAGGCCGCCCGGGAGTGCCTACAGGACGTCTTCGACCAACCGGCGCTGGCCGAGCTGATGCGCGACCTCGCGGCTCGCAAGGTCCGCCTCGTCGAGGTGGAGACCAGCGCGCCGTCGCCGTTCGCCCGGTCGCTGCTCTTCGGCTACGTGGGCGCGTTCCTCTACGAGGGCGACGCCCCGCTCGCCGAGCGCCGGGCCGCCGCCCTGGCCCTGGACTCCACGCTCCTCGGTGAGCTGCTCGGCCGGGTCGACCTGCGCGAGCTGCTGGATCCGGAGCTGCTCGCCGAGACCGACCGGCAACTGCGCTGGCTGACCGAGCAGCGCCGCCCGCGCGACGCGGAGGACGTGGTCGAGCTGCTGCGGGTGCTGGGCGACCTCAGCGACGTCGAGTTGACCGAGCGGGGCGTGCCGGAGGGCTGGCTGAGCGAGCTGGAGGCCGCCCGCCGGGTGCTGCGGGTACGGATCGCCGGCGAGCAGCGCTGGGTCGGCATCGAGGACGCCGCCCGACTGCGCGACGCGCTCGGCGTGGCGCTGCCCGTCGGGGTGGCCGAGGCGTACCTCGCGCCGGTGGCCGACCCGCTGGGCGACCTGGTGGCCCGGTACGCCCGCACCCACGGCCCGTTCGCCGCCGCGACCTGCGCGGCTCGCTTCGGGCTCGGCGTCTTCGTGGTCGAGCAGACGCTGCGCAGCCTGGCCGCCACCGGCCGCGTCGTCTCCGGCGAGTTCACGCCCGACACGGCCGGCGCGCAGTGGTGCGACGCCGAGGTGTTGCGGATGCTGCGCCGCCGCTCGCTCGCGGCGCTGCGCCGGGAGATCGAGCCGGTGCCACCGCGGGCCCTCGCCACGTTCCTGCCCCGCTGGCAGCAGGTCGGCTCGTCCGCCCGGGGTGTGGAGGCGCTCGCCGCCACGGTGGAGCAGTTGCAGGGCGCTGCCGTGCCCGCGTCCGCGCTGGAACGGCTGGTGTTGCCCGGCCGGGTCGCCGACTACTCCCCCGCCCAGCTCGACGAGCTGTGTGCCAGCGGGGAGGTGCTCTGGGCCGGTTCCGGGGCGATCTCCGGAGGCGACGGCTGGGTCACCCTGGCGTACGCGGACGCCGCGCCGCTGCTGCTTCCGCCGCCTGATGAGGCGTTGACGCGTACCCCGCTGCACGACGCGGTGCTCGACGCCCTCGGCGACGGGCAGGCGCTGTTCTTCCGCGCGCTCGCCGACCGGGTCGGCGCCACCGACGATGCCGCGCTGACCGGTGTCATCTGGGATCTGGTCTGGGCCGGGCACCTCACCAACGACACCCTCGCCCCGCTGCGGGCGGTGCTCGGCGCGGGTGGAGCGCACCGGTCGCGCCCGTCCGCGCCGCGCACCCGCTACCGGCGGCCCGGCCGGGTGGCGCTGCCCACCCGCAGCGGCCCACCGACCGTCGCCGGCCGCTGGTCGCGGCTTCCGGATCGGGATCTCGACCCGACCAGGCGGGCCGCCGCCCTCGCCGACGTCCTGCTGGAACGGCACGGGGTCGTCACCCGGGGCGCGGTCATGGCCGAGCAGGTCGTCGGTGGGTTCTCGGCGGTCTACCCGGTGCTGTCGGCGCTGGAGGAGCGTGGCGCGGCTCGCCGGGGTTACTTCGTCGAAGGTCTCGGCGCGGCACAGTTCGCGGTTCCCGGCGCGGTGGACCGGCTACGCGCCCTGGCGGAGCCCGCCGACGGCGCCCGGGGTCGGGGCGGGCCGGCCACCGTCCTGGCGGCCACCGATCCGGCCAACCCGTACGGTGCGGCACTCCCCTGGCCGGACCGCGTCGTCGACTCCGGCGACGGGGCCACCGCCGCGACCGGGCACCGGGCGGGCCGTAAGGCCGGTGCCCTGGTGGTGCAGGTCGGCGGCGACCTCGTGCTGTACGTGGAACGCGGTGGCCGAACCCTGCTCTCCTTCACCGACGACACCGAGACGCTCGCGGCGGCCGGTAAGGCGCTGGCCGACGCCGTCCACTCCGGAGCGTTGGGCGCGATGTCGGTCGAACGGGCCGACGGCGAGGCGGTGCACTCATCGCCACTGCGTGACGCGCTGACCGCCGCCGGCTTCCGGGCCACCCCGCGCGGCCTACGCCTACGCGGCTGACCCGACCCGCGCGGCCTACGTCTGCCGGTCGCCCAACCCGTGGAAGCGTCCGCCTGCGCGCCTGGCCGACCGCGCGTCCGGCCTCCGAAGGTGTCGCGGGCTGTCCTCCGTGACGACCACTGGTGGGGCCGATCCGCCCTCGCGCGGTATCCACACGCGATCTGGTAGCTCTCCCGTGCCAGGCACCGTCGACCACCTCTGCGACGTTGATGCCTGTGAGTCATCTTGATGACTCACAGGCATCACAGCCAAAGGTTGTGCCCCGGCCGCCACCTGATGGACAACGCGGCCGCGAGGCAGCGGGAGCAGCGGGAGCAGCGGGAGCAGCCTCAGCGGAGGCCGTTGAGAACCTTCTCGTAGCGCACGCGGTCGGCTGCCGGGGTCTTCGCCTCGAGGTAGTTGAGCACCACTGCCCCACGCCGGTACGACTGGCCGCCCCACGTCCCGGCGATGTCGCCGGCGCTGGTCTCGTCGGGGAACACGAAGACGGTGACGCCGTCCGTGGTGACGATCTCGGAGCAGCCCAGCCCGAGACCGTCCGGACCACAGTCAACCGAGCGGTCCTTCGGGTGGGTGACCCGCAGACCGGCGGCCTGGAACGCGTCGATGACCTGCCGGGCGCTGGGAGCGCCCGCCGGGCGCTGGGGCAGTACCACCGGCGGCGGACTGGCCGGCCGGCGTTCGACCGGTCCCTGCGGTGGCGCCGACGGCACGGTGGACGGCGCGACGGACCGTGGTGGCGGCGGTGCAGCGCCGTCGGTGCGGGACGGGCCCGCCGAGGTGCTCGGCACGCTCGGCAGATCCGTGGCCTGGACGGTCGAGGACGTAACACCGGGGACGGCACTCGACGGCGCGGGATCGTCACCACGGCCGCAGCCGGCGACGACGGCAGCGGCGACCAGCAGGACCCCGACGGCGGGCAGGCTCCGAAGTGTCACAGGCGAAGTCTGCCCAACCACGCTGGGTGGCGGGAGGGGCCGGTCGGCCAGCACGCTGTCCGCTATCTGCCAGCAGGGTCAGCCGGGTTGCCAGTCGCCCGCACCGATACGGCCCGATCCGACCACCACCCGCGGGACGCGCGGGGGGCGTTGGGCGCGGGACGCGCGGGGGGCGGGGGCGCTAGCCTGCGGGGGTGTCCGGCACACCGTGGATCTCGTTGACCACCGACTACGGCCTCGACGACGGCTTCGTGGCCGCCTGCCACGGGGTGATCGCCCGGATCGCTCCCGCCGCCCGGGTCATCGACGTGACGCACCTGGTGCCGCCGGCGGACGTCCGGCGAGGTGCCGCCGTGCTGGCGCAGACCGTGCCGTACCTGCCGGTGGGCGTGCACGTGGCCGTGGTCGATCCGGGGGTCGGCACCGCCCGACGGGGCATCGCGCTGGCCACCCCGGGAGGGCTGCTGGTCGGCCCGGACAACGGGTTGCTGCTCGACGCGGCCACCGCGCTCGGCGGGGTCAGCGCCGCCGTGGAGCTGACCGCGCCACGATGGCTGGCGGCCCGGGTGTCCGGCACGTTCCACGGCCGGGACGTCTTCGCCCCGGTGGCGGCACGCCTGGCGCTCGGGGCGTCACTCGCCGAAGCCGGTCCAGCCGTAGACCCGGGCGAACTGGTCCGGCTGCCAGCACCGGTCATGATCCGTGACGCCGACGGCTTCACCGCCGAGGTGCTGACCGTCGACCACTTCGGCAACGTGCAGCTCGCCGCGCCCGGCGAGGTGCTCGGCGCGCTCGCGGCCACCGTCCGGGTCGGCCCGCCCGGGCCGACGCCGTCCCACGCGGCGGTACACGGACGGACGTTCGGCGACGCGCCGCAGCAGGCCCTGGTGGTGTACGTGGACTCGGCCGACCTGGTGGCGGTTGCGGTCAACGGCGGTCGGGCCGTGGACGTCCTCGGCGTACGCCCGGGTGACCTCCTGCGGGTGGCCGGGTGACATTCGACTGTGGAATGCTGCCCCGGTGGGTGAACCGGTGGGTGAACACGTAGTTCCCGTGGGCTGTCCCTGTTGTGCCTCCCGGACCGGCGGCGGGACCTGCCCGGTCTGCTTCTGGACGGACGACGGCCAGAGCGACGCCGACGCGGACGCGGTGCGGGGCGGCGCCAACGGCGACCTGAGCCTGTCGCACGCCCGGCTCAACTACGCCGTCTACGGGGCCAGCCACCCGCGTTACCAGGACATGGTGCGTCCCGCCCGCCCCGACGAGCGCCCCTGACGCGGCGCCCGCCGAAGCGAGGTCGTCTCAGCAGACCGGTACGGTACCGCCGTAGACGGTGGCGACGTACGCGTGGCTGACGTACTGCCCGGTGGCCAGGCGGTTCCACCTGGTGGTGGTGCGGTACGGGCCGGCGACCGACTGGCCGGTGACGTAGCACTGGACCGGCACGTTGGCGAACCGCGCGGCGAGGCCACGGATCGCGTACGAGGTGCCGGGCCCGCTGCGGATGTTGAGCGGGCCGTCGCCCACCACGGCGCGCGGACCGCCGCCGGTCCACAGGTACGCGACGTCCACCCAGGCGTTGGTGGTGAGTTGCAGACCGTCCCAGAAGGTGCCGTCGGCCAGGTCGATGCCGGCCGGGTTGAGCACGGTACGCCCAAACTGGTCCCGCCCACCGTTGTAGCCGGACTGGTAGGCGGCCTGCGCCTCGGGCCGACCCTGCGGCAGGTTCTTCCAGTTCTCGCGTACGGCGGACGGGTTCCAGTAGTCGTCCCGGGTGTTCCAGGGCCCGACGTCCCAGACCGGGGCGTACTCGCAGCGCGCGCCCGTCGTGGTGCAGACCCGCACGGTGTAGTCGCCGCTGTTGAGTGGCGAGAGGCCCCGGCGCGACGGTAGGGCCACGAAGTGGTCGCGCGGCTGTACGGTGCGGCCGTTGGCGGTCAGTTCGCCGACCAGTCCGATCCGGGTGGCGTACACCCGGTAGGTGAGGCCGGGTGTGGCGGCGGAGACGGCGGCGGTCGCGTCGGCGGTGAGCTGGACGGCGCGTACCGTCGCGGTGGCCCCGCCGGCCCGCGCGGTCAGCACCACCCGGGTCTGTACGCGGCTGACCGGGCGGTCGAAGGTCGCGCCGGCGGTCGCGGCCCGCCACTCGGTCCAGCCGTTGAGCCGCCATCCGCGCACCTGCGCCTCCGCGCTCGCGCCGGCGGGGACGTCCGCGTCGATCTCGGCGCGGACCCGGGTGGCCGGGCGGGCGAGGGTGCGTGGGGCGCTGAGGAGCATGCCTTCGGCGAGCGCGCTGTGCGGGCTGCGAGGGCTGCGTCCGCCCGCGCGGGCCTCGCGCAGCCGCAGTCCGGCGGCGGTACGGCGGACGTTGACATCGTCCCGGTCGACGACCGACAGGTCGGCGCTCCACCGTTCCCCGGCCGGTGCGGCGGCGGTCAGGGTGAGCGATCCGGCGGTCGCGGGGACGGTGGTCCGGGCGGCGCTGGTGACGGGCACCAAGGCTGCGATGAGCGCGAGAGCGAGGATGGCGGCGAGCGTGGAGGGTCGGATAAGACAATGAGGTCGTCTCATGGGCATTCTCCTCAGAACCCCCTGACCATCGCATGTCCGGAGATCATGAGGAACCTGGCTACAAATAGCGACACATGCGAATCATGCTCGAAAGAGGGAGGATGGCAGCGTGCCCGAAGGTGACACCGTCTGGAACACCGCCCGCGTGCTGCACCGCGCGCTGGCCGGCGCGCGGCTGTCCGGCTCCGACTTCCGGGTGCCCCGGCTGGCCACCACCGACCTCACCGGCTGGACCGTCCGCGAGTCGGCCAGCCGGGGCAAGCACCTGCTGCTCCGCCTCTCCGCCCCGGACGACGCGCCGTGGACGCTGCACTCCCACCTGCGGATGGACGGCGCCTGGCGGGCGTACGCGCCGGGCGAACGGTGGAGCGGCCGGCCCGCGCACCTGATCCGGGTGGTGCTGCGCAGCCCCGGCGCGGTGGCGGTGGGCTACCACCTGCACGAGCTGACCCTGGTGCCCACCGTCGAGGAGGACGCCCTGGTGGGCCACCTCGGGCCGGACCTGCTCGGCGTGGACTGGGACCCGGCCGAGGCGACCCAGCGCCTCGCCGCACATCCCGAGCAGACCATCGGCGAGGCCCTGCTCGACCAGCGCAACCTGGCCGGGGTGGGCAACCTCTACAAGTGCGAGGTGCTGTTCCTGCGAGGCGTGTCACCGTGGACGTCCGTGCGGGCGGTGCCCGATCTGCCGGGTATGGTCGCCCTCGCGCAGCGGCTGCTGGCCGCCAACCGTGGACGCTGGACGCAGAGCACCACCGGCTCGCTGCACCGGGGGCAGACCAGCTACGTGTACGGCCGCCGCGCCCAGCCGTGCCGCCGCTGCGGCACCGCCATCAGCAAGGAGGAGCTGGGCGAGCGCGTCACCTACTGGTGCCCGGTGTGCCAGCCCGAGCGGCCGGGAAGCCCGCCACCGGGCTGACCGGGCGTTGTGGATCGAGGTCATCCCAGATACGGACGATTGGGTAATTCCTAACCGACCCCTCGACGTCGCATGCTGCGGTTGGGTGCTCACCGCCTGTCAGCAGAGTGCCGAGGGCCGCCACGCCGGGGTGGTGTTCTTCCTCGTGCCCCGACCCCGGGGAGAGTCATGGCGATCTTCCGCAGACTCCGCTCCACCTTCTTCTACCGGACCGCCCCTGACGGCCTCGGTCGGACGGCGTCCGTTCCCACGGCGCGTACCGCCGAGGAGGCCGCGCCCACGGCGAGTCTGGATCCGTCCGCCGAGCCACGCTGCTTCGGAACGGTGCCGAACGTCGCGTACAGTCCCCGCCCGACGCGTGACCCCGATGGCCGGCCGGTGCCGGGCACGGGCCTGCGCAAGTTCGTCGACGCGCTGCCCGTACCCGGCGAGCAGGCGCTGCCGGTGGCGGTGCCCGACACGATCAGCTACCCGGGCTGCGACTACTACGAGATCGGGCTCCAGGAGTACGCGCAACGCCTGCACCGGGATCTGCCGGTCACCCGGCTGCGCGGCTACCGACAGCTCAACCTGGGCACCGACCCGTCGGGCCACAACACGGTGGCGCCACCGGAGCGGCCCTGGCACCTCGGCCCGATGATCCGCGCTCGGCGCGGCCGACCGGTCCGGGTGAAGTTCATCAACCAGCTTCCCACCGGCCGGGCCGGCGAGTTGTTCCTGCCGGTCGACGAGACGGTCGAGGGTGCTGGGCTCGGGCCGCTGGACGGCCCGGCGCCGTACCCGCAGAACCGGGCGGTGCTGCACCTGGCCGGGGCGCAGACCGGGTGGACCAGCGCGGGCAACCCGGGACACTGGATCACCCCGGCCGGGGAGATCACCCCGTACCCGACGGGGACCAGCCTCACGCCCGTGCCGGACATGCCGACGCCCGGCTCCGGCGCCACCACTCTCTACTTCCCCAACGAGCAGAGCGGCCGGCTGCTGTCGTTCCACGACAACACCCTCGGGCTGGCCCGGCTCACCGTCTACGGTGGGCAACTCGCGCCGTACCTGCTCACCGACCCGGTCGAGGACGAACTTGTCGCCGAGGGGGTGCTGCCGGCCGAGCAGGTGCCCCTGGTGATCGAGGACAAGACGTTCGTGCCGGACGACACCCAGCTGGCCGCCGAGGATCCGACCTGGGACCGGGAACGCTGGGGCGCTCGCGGCAGCCTGTGGTACCCCCACGTCTACCAGCCCCGGCAGAACCCGTACCGGTCCGGCGGACGCAACCCCACCGGTCGGTGGGACTACGGCCCCTGGTCGCGCCGTCCGGCGCCGGACGGCGGTCGGGACGACAGCGGACCCACCGTGGACGGTTGGCCGATGGCCGAACGGATCGCGGGCGAGCCGCCGCTGACCGGTCCGGGGCCGGTGCCGAACCCGCACCACGACCCCGTCGGCGGTGACGCCGAACCACCGCTGCGACCCGGGGTGCCGCACCCGTCGGCGGTGCCCGCGGCGTACGGGGATACCCCGCTGGTCAACGGTGTCGCGTACCCGTACCTGCGGGTACGCCCCACGGTGTACCGCCTGCGCATCCTCAACGCCTGCCTGGACCGCAGCCTCAACCTCCAGCTCTACCGGGCCTGCTCGGACGCGTCGATGTGGGCCGACGACGGCAGCCTGGCCGACGCGGACGCCGGCGAGGTGCCGATGGTGCCCGCCGTGCGGTCGGCGGACCGGCCGGCCGGTTGGCCGAGCGACGGGCGTGACGGCGGTGTGCCCGACCCGCGCGCCGCCGGCCCGGAGTTCGTCCAGATCGGCAACGAGGCCGGGCTGCTGCCCGCCCCGGTGGTGCTGCCGAACCGGCCGATCGGCTACCGCTACGACCGGCTCGACCCGACCGTGCTGAACGTCGACGGGCACACGCTCCTGCTCGCCCCGGGTGAGGCAGCCGACGTGCTCGTCGACTTCTCCAGCGTGGAACCGGGCAGCACGCTGATCCTCTACAACGACGCCCCGGCGCCGCTGCCCGGCTTCGATGAGCGCTACGACCAGCACACCGACGCGCCGGACCGCACGGCCGGGGGCGGTCCGCCGCCCACCGAACCGGGGTACGGCCCGAACACCCGTACCCTGCTGCAGTTCCGGGTGACCGGCACGCCCGACGGGCCGTACGACGTGGACCGGCTGCGGGAGCGGCTGCCGGCGGCGTACGCGGCCAGCCAGCGCCCGCCGATCGTGCCGCAGCCGGCGTACGACCCGGCGTTCGGCAGCCGGACCACGGCCGAGACGGTCGTCTCCGCGCACGCCGACACGGTGACGTTCACGCCGCTCGCGGGCACCGGTCCGGTGACGCTGCCGATCGAGGTCAAGGCCGCGCAGCAGGTCTTCGAGCCCGGTCACGGCCGGCTGGCCGGGCGTCTCGGGGTCGGTCATCCGCACATCGGGCCGCTCGCCCCGGCGACCCTGCCGCTCGGGTCGACCGATCCGGTGACCGAGGTGCTGTTCGCGGCCGACCCGGCCATACCGGTGGGCGCCCCGACCGACGGCACGCAGCTCTGGCGGATCAGCGGCAACGTACGGCAGACCGAGCCGCTGCGCTTCGGCGGCTGCGACGTGCAGATCGTCAACCGGGTGGGCTGGGACGGCACGCAGCGCCCCCCGCACCCGGCGGAGCTGGGCTGGAAGCAGATCGTCCGGGTCAACCCCCGCGAGGACGTGGTGGTGGCGCTGCGTCCGGTGGCCCCGGCCCTGCCGTTCAAGCTGGGCGACAGCGTGCGGCTGCTCGACCCCGGACGTCCGGCCGGCGCGCGGACCGGGTCGACGCCGGTCAGCCCGACCGACGGGCGACCGGCCGTGGTCGTCAACCAGATGGTCAACCTGGGTTGGGAGTACCGCTGGCACAGCCAGCTCGCCGGCCATCGCGACCTGGGGATGAGCCGACCGTTGGTGCTGCGGGTGACGCCGCGGGCGCCCACCGGACTCACCGCCACACCCGTGCCCGGCTCGGCCACCGCCCTACCGGCGATCGCCCTGACCTGGACCGGCAACGGCGGTCGCCCGCCCGCGACGAGTCACCTGCTGCAACGGGCCACCGACGGGTCCTTCGGCGGCGACGTCACCACGATCACCGTCGCGGCCACCGCGACCCGCTACATCGACGCGACGGTCACCCCCGGCGTCACGTACCACTACCGGATCCGGGCGGAGAACGAGGTGAGCTACTCGTCCTGGTCGAACAGCGTGCCCGCCTCGGTGCACCTCGCCGCGCCGGGCGGCCTGATCGCGGCGATCCCACCCGCCGCGCCGCTGCGGGTGGCGCTGCGCTGGACGAACCGCTCCTTCGCCACCGGCATCGACGTACAGCGGGCCACCAACCCGACCTTCACCAGCGGGCCGGGCACCACCGCGATCGGGGTCGGCGACAACCACCTGGACACCACGGCCGCGCCGGACACCACGTACTACTACCGGGTCCGCACCACGTACCTGGGCGCCGCCTCGGCGTGGTCGACGGTGGCCGCGGCGAGCACTCCGCCCGCGCCGAGCACCCCCGGCGAGGTGAACGCCACCGCGAGCGCGCCGGGCCCGGACACCGCCACGGTGGTGCTGGTCTGGACGGCGAACACCCCCGTCGGCCCGGGCTCCGGGTTCATCGTGCAGCGGGCGCTGGACCCGACGTTCGCGCACGAGGTGGCGACCTTCACGGTGACCGGTCGCGGCTTCACCAACACGGGTCTGGCCCGGGGCGTGACCTACCACTACCGGATCCGGTCGTTCAACGTGGTGGGCAGCTCGCCGTACAGCGGTCCGATCCCGGTCACGACGCCACCGTGACGGGCGGGCGCGGCGCGTGGGGTGCGGCTCAGCGGGTGGGCGCGCGCAGGCCGGCGCCGCCGGCGCGCAGCTCGGCCAGGGCCGAGGCCACGCCGTGCAGGAGGTCGGTGGCCTCGGTGAGCCGGTCGGCGGCCGGGTGGGTGGGCTCCGGGCGGGCGTCCTCGGCGAGGTAGCCGGCGGCGGCGACCACCAACCGCTCGTATGCCGCCACCCCGCTCTCCAACTGGGCGGTCAACGCGGCGTGCGCGTCGGCCAGCGGCGTCCGGGCGTCGGTCGGCGCGAGCCGCAGGGCCCGTTCGACGCTGGCCACCCGGTTGGCGAGTTCCCGCAGCGACCGGTCGGCGGCAGCGGCCTCCAGCACGGCCGGCTCGGCCAGCCCGGTGAGCCGGGGCGCCATCCCCGCCAGGGTGAGCGAGGCACGGTCCAGTCGCGCCCACTGCTGGCCGGCGGTGGTGCCACGCAGCGCGACCCGGCCGCGCACCCGGCGTACCTCGGCCAGCACGCCCGAGCCGACCGGCAGTCGCTCCACGGCGGCCACCAGCCGGGCCCGGGACCGGGCGGCGGCCTCGGCCGGGTCCAGCGCCGGGGGCGCGGGCCGGGCGGCCAGCGCCCGCAGGTCGATCCAGCGCCAGGCGGCCAACGCCAGCGCGCTGCCCGCGGCGCCGGCCCAGGCCGCATCCGGCAGACCGAGCCCGGCGTACGGCGTCAGCACCGCCGTGGCCCCGCCGAGCCCACCGGCCAGTACGCTCCACCGCCGGGCGGACCGGCGCAGCCGACCCAATTGACGGAAGTAGCGTGTCCGCTCGTCTGCCACCGAAAGACCCCCTCGGACCGGTCGTTCAGCCGGCGGCGGTCGGGTCGCCGGTGCCCCGCTCGCGGGCCATGCTCGCGCGCAGCTCGTCCAGCCGGGCGGCGGCGGCCGGGTCGCTGCCCGGGCCCGCCTGCTCGCCCTGTGGGACCGCCGGGCGCTGCGCCGTGCCGCCGAGCTGCTCCCCCGCCATGCTGGAACGGATCTGCTCCAGCCGGGCCGAGCCCGCCGAGTCGATGGTCGCCTTCTGGATCTCCAGCATCCGACCCTCGACGGAGTTGCCGGCCAGTTCGGCGCGGCCCATGGCGTTGGCGTACCGCCGCTCGATCCGGTCCCGCACCTCGTCCAGGGACGGGGTGTTGGTGGGTGCGGTGAGCGACGACATCGACTCCAACGAGCGGGCCACGGTCTCCTGCATCTTGGCCTGCTCCAGCTGGCTGAGCAGCTTGGTGCGCTCGGCGAGCTTCTGCTGGAGGATCATCGAGTTGTTCTCGACGGCGCGGCGGGCCTGCGCGGCCGCGCCGAGCGCCTGGTCGTGCAGGGTCTTCAGGTCCTCGGTGGCCTGCTCGGCGGAGACCAGCTGGGTGGCCAGGGCCTGCGCGGACTGCTCGAACCGCACCGCTTCGGCCTCGTCGCCCTTGGCGCGGGCCTGGTCGGACAGCACCAGGGCCTGCCGGGCGTTGCCCTGGAGCCGCTCGACCTCGGACATCTGCCGGGACAGCTTCATCTCCAGCTGACGCTGGTTGCCGATGACGGCGGCCGCCTGCTGGACCAGCGCCTGGTGCTGCCGCTGGGCATCCTCGATGGCCTGCTGGATCTGCACCTTCGGGTCGGCGTGCTCGTCGATCTTCGCGCCGAAGAGCGCCATCAGGTAGTTCCAGCCCTTGACGAACGGGTTCGCCATCTCCGCGGTATCCCCTCAGTAGCGTCGCTGCACCGCGGTCGGGCCGGATTGCGCCGACCGACCGCGACCCGGCCGGTCTCCATCGTCCCAGCCGAACGCCAGCGCGGCATCCGTACCGGGCGCACGACGGGCACCGTCGGCTCCTGCGGGCAACCCTACGCGGCCGGGGCCACCTCGCCCATGGGCAACGGACGCACGGTGCTCAGGCGGCGCAGACCACGTCCCGGTCGCGCTCGGTGGGCCGGACCCGGGTGCTGCGCAGCGTCGCCCGCAGCGGGGAATCCTGCCGGACCGACACCGCGACCTTGCCGTCGGAGGTGACCTGGCGGACGCCCCGGTTGGCGGCCTTGCGCACGGCGGCCGGCGCGACGGGCGCGGCCTCGGCCGGCTCGTCCTGCATGCCGACGAGCACCCCGGCGGGCATCTGCTCGGCGAGCGCCACGGTGTCGCTCACCTCGCGGAGAAGTTCGGAAAGGCGGGCGCCGAGCGCGTCACAGATCGCGGCCAGCAGCTCGCTGGACGGCTCCTTGTGCCCCCGCTCGATCTCGGAGAGGTAACCGAGGCTGACGTTGGCGGCTGTGGACACCTCACGCAGTGTGCGCTGCTGTCCCTGCCGGCGCGCCCGCAGTGCGTCACCGATCACCCGGCGTAGCAGGACCATCGCACCTCCCCCTGAGGGATACCTCACGCCCGGCGTCGGGCAGCCGGCCGCGGCGGACCGCGCCGGCTCCGAGCGTCGGAGCCTTCCCGCAACCGTACCCGCTGCGCGCCCCGGCGACATCCCACCCCGCCCGTCGGATCCTGGCGGGACGGCTCACGGACGCCCCGCGCCGGCCGCGCCCAGACCGTCCCGGACGCTTTCGGCGGCCGCTCCCGAGCCGTTCCCAGCGACCCCGGCGGCCGTCTTCTCGCCAGCGGGGGCAGCCACGTCCGTTGTCTCCAGGCCCTCGATGGCGGCCTCGTCGGCGGCGTGGATGTGTTCGGCGAGCAGCCGCAACGCCTCGATCACGGCGGCCGAGCGTACGTGGTCCCGCCCCCCGTCGAGGTCGAGTTCGCGGACCTCGACGCCGGTCGGGCCGGCGACCGCGACGTAGACCAGGCCGACGGGCTTGCCGTCCTGCGGCTCCGGGCCGGCGACCCCGGTGGTGGCGAGCCCCCAGTCCGCCCCGCAGCGCCGCCGACCGCCCTCGGCGAGCGCCGCCGCCACGTCGGGGTCGACGGGTCCGCGCTCGGCCAGCAGGTCGGACGGCACGTCGGCGAGCGTGGCCTTCAGTTCGGTGGCGTAGACGACCAGCCCGCCCCGGTAGATCCGGCTGACCCCGGCGATCTCCACGATCGACGCGGCCAGCAGCCCGCCGGTGAGCGATTCGACGGTGGCGAGGGTCTCGTGCCGCTGCGAAAGGCTGTGCACGACAGCCGCCGCCGCGCTCCCCGTCG
This sequence comes from Micromonospora sp. NPDC049107, assembly GCF_040648595.1. Lineage (NCBI taxonomy): Bacteria > Bacillati > Actinomycetota > Actinomycetes > Micromonosporales > Micromonosporaceae > Micromonospora > Micromonospora sp. NPDC049107. The sequence continues at coordinate 101,519 of NZ_JBEZEC010000014.1, read as the reverse complement.
CGTTCTCGTCCCGCTGCATGATCCCGTCCTTCCCCACCCGCCAACCCCCAACCCTCCCGGCCGGACCCCGTGGATCATGAAGTTATCGCCTCGACACGCCGGCCCGAACCGCAACAACGTCATGATCACGCGCCGGGGCGACGGGCGCGGGGCGGGTTAGGGGTGGGGGCGGCGGAGGCGGAGGGCCTGGAGGATGTAGTCGAAACCGGTTGCCACCGTGACCAGGACGGCGGCAACCATGATCCAGGGGCCGACGGCGGCGAGGGCGGCCGGCATCGGCCAGAGGTACCAGGCGATGGCCAGGATCTGCAGCGCGGTCTTGATCTTGCCGCCACGGCTGGCCGCGATCACCCCGTGCCGGATCACCCAGAACCGCAGCCCGGTGATGCCCAGCTCGCGGACCAGGATCAGCGCCGTCACCCACCAGGGCAGCCGGTCGTACCAGGAGAGCAGCACCAGAGCCGCGCCGGTGAGCGCCTTGTCGGCGATCGGGTCGGCCACCTTGCCGACCGAGGTGACCAGCCCGAACCGGCGGGCGATCCAACCGTCCACCAGGTCGGTCGCCGAGGCCACCGCGAAGATCAGGCAGGCGGCCATCCGCCAGCCGGCGTGGGTCATCCCCGACACGATCACCGAGGCGGCGAAGACCGGCACCAGCACCAGCCGCAGGGCGGTCAGCGCGTTGGCGGCGTTGAGCACGGGCACCCGCGCGACCACCCGGGCCGGCGTCGACTCCGTCGCCCCGGTCACCGTCTCGCTCCGCTCGGGCCGCCGTGGCGTTCCCGACACCGCACCACCTGGCTCCCCCGCTCCGTCCGGGCCCGCCGTCACCGTGCCGCGCCGGGCGCCGCCGAGATCATCTCATCCGGCACCGCGAGCAGATCCACCCCTTCGGTGCCGGTCACCGTGGCCCGCACCAGGTCACCCGGGCGCAGTGCGCTCAGGTCGACCCCGCCGTCGACCGGCGCGACCAGGGTGGTCGATCCGTCCACCTCCGGCGCCTGGTGCGCGGCCCGGCCCTCCACCACGCCGTCCACGATCGCGTCGACCAGCACCTCGACGGTCGAGCCGAGCCGGTCCTCGGCCCGCTGGGAGCAGAGCTCGTCGGCGAGCGCGCTCAGCCGGTCGTACCGCCGCTTGATGGTCGCGGCGGACACCTTGCCGGGCAGTCCGGCGGCCTCGGTGCCGTCCTCGTCGCTGTAGTCGAACATGCCGATCGCGTCGAGCCGGGCCTCGGTCAGGAACCGGGTCAGCTCGTCGATGTCGGCGCGGGTCTCGCCGGGGAAGCCGACGATGAAGTTGCTCCGCGCGCCCGCCTCCGGAGCCAGCGCCCGGGCGCTGGCCAGCAGCTCCAGGAACCGGTCGGTGGAGCCGAAACGCCGCATCCGGCGCAGCACGGGCTCGCTGGAGTGCTGGAACGACAGGTCGAAGTACGGGGCCACCCCGGGGGTACCGGCGATCGCCTCGACCAGCCCGGGCCGCGTCTCGGCCGGCTGGAGATAGCTCACCCGCACCCGGACGATGCCGGACACCGCGGCGAGCTGCGGCAGCAGCTTCTCCAACGCGCGCGGGTCGCCCAGGTCCTTGCCGTACGAGGTCGAGTTCTCGCTGACCAGCACCAGCTCCCGTACGCCGGTCTTGGCCAGCCACTCCGCCTCGGCGAGCAGCTCGTCCGGGGTTCGCGAGACGAACGCCCCACGGAACGCCGGGATGGCACAGAACGCGCAGCGCCGGTCACAGCCACTGGCGAGCTTCAGCGACGCGACCGGGCCGGTGTCGAGTCGACGGCGCAGCACCTGACGCAGGTGCGCCGGGGTGTGCTCGTCGGTCTCGACGGCGGCACGCGCCACGGTGCCGTGCCCCGGCAGGGACACCCCGCTGTCGCGGCGCTTCACCGGCGTCAGGGGCAGCAGCTCCCGGCGGTCCCGCGGGGTGTGCGCGGTGACCTGTTCACCGGCGACCACGGCGTTGAGCCGGGCGGCGATGTCCGGGTAGTCGTCGAAGCTCAGCACCGCCTGCGCCTCGGGCAGACTGTCGGCCAGCTCCTTGCCGTACCGCTCGGCCATGCAGCCGGCGGCCACCACCTTCGCGCCCGTCCCGGCGGCGGCGAGCAGCGTCTGGATGGAATCCTGCTTGGCCTTCTCCACGAAGCCGCAGGTGTTCACGACCACCACGTCGGCACCCTCGCCGTCGGTGCTCACCTGCCAGCCGTCGGCGTGCAGCCGGGCGGCCAACTCCTCCGAGTCGACCTCGTTACGGGCGCAGCCCAGGGTGAGCAGGGCGACGCGACGGCCCTCGGCGTTGTCGGAAGCGGAAGGAGAGGTGGCAGACACCATCCGAGGGTACCGGGCCGCTCGCGGTAGCCCACGCACGCGGGCACGGCGGCCGGCGGGATCACACCACGTGCGGGCGTCGGTCACCGGGTCACGGCGGTCGCCCGGGTCAGGGCGTCGAGCAGGAAGACCTCGGTACCGGCCAGGCCCGTGCAGCAGAAGACGGAGACCTGGTCCGCCGTGGTCCGGCCGGGAACCGCGCCCGCCAGGATGCCGCCCAGGTCCCGCAGCCGTCCGGCGTACGCGGGCAGCGCCGCGAGCATCGGCGGTTGGTAGTCCGCCGCCTGGGCCGGCGAGTCGGTGACCAGCAGGTCGGCGGCGTCCAGCAGGTCGGTGCCGAACTCGCTGCGGTCGTGCTGCTTGAAGCCGACCGTGTTGACGTGCGTGCCGGGGCTCACGTCGGCGGCGCGCAGCACCGGCGTGGGGCTCGTGGTGGCGAGCACCACGATGTCCCGGCCGGTGACGGCCGCGCCGGGGTCGGCGACCGCGCGGGCCGGCACGCCCAGTTCGGCGCGTACCCGGCTGGCGAAGGCGTCCCGGCGCGCGGTCGAACGGCTGTGCACCACCACCTCGCGCAGCGGGCGCACGGCCGCGGCGGCCCACACCTGGGTCCAGGCCTGCCGCCCGGAGCCGATCACGCCGAGGGTGGTCGCGTCCGGCCGGGCCAGCGCGTCCACCGCGACGCCGCCCAGTCCACCGGTGCGACGGGAGCCCAGCTCCTCGCCGACGGCGACCGCCCGCACCGCCCCGGTGGCGGCGTCGTGCAACACGACCAGTTGCTCGCCCTGAGGGTGGCCGAACGTGTCGTACGAGCGGTAGCCGTACCACTCGCCGACCAGGTGCCCGGCGGTGAGCACCATCCGCCCGCCACCGAGCGGGGCGGCGGCCCGGGGCGGGGCGACCAGGCGCCCCTCGTACGCGGCCACCAGGGCGGCCCGCATGGCGTCGACGGTGGTGGCGGCGTCCAGGGCGGCGGCGACCTCGGGGTCGGCATAGAGCAGGGCCATGCCCGCCATAGTGCAAGTTGAAGCGAAGTAGAGGTCAATGCGTGGTGGCGTGGGTCACCGTCCGGGGCCGCCAGCCGGTGCTAGCGTCGGCCGTGGTGGCCCCGGACGCGGTGGTCACTCCGGACGAGCGGTGGGCGTACCCGGTCAGGCCAAGACGCCCCAGCAGACTGACCCGACTCGTCCTCGTGAGGTGAACGATGGCCTGGCTCGTACTCGTGATCTCCGGGCTGCTGGAGACGGCCTGGGCCGTCGCCCTGGACCGCAGCGCCGGCTTCAGCCGGCTGCTCCCCTCGGTGGTGTTCGTGGTGGCCCTGGCGCTGAGCATGGGCGGCCTGGCGTACGCGCTGCGCGACATCCCGGTCGGCACCGGCTACGCCGTCTGGGTCGGTATCGGCGCGGTGGGCACGGCGCTGGTCGGAATGGTGGCGCTCGGCGAGTCGGTGAGCCTGCCCCGGGTCTTCTGCCTGCTGCTGGTGGTCGCCGGCGTGGTCGGCCTGAAGATCTTCCATTGACGATCACGCGTGGCGGGCGCCCACAGTGGGTAGTGATCGGTTCGTCACGACAGGCTCTCATCCGGAGGACGACATGGCCGACATCCCCACCACCGCCCGCCCGCGCAGCAACGCCGCCCGCATCCTCACCATCGTGGGTTTCGTGTTCGCGGTGCTCGCCCTGCTGCTCAACCCGATCATCTTCGGCGTGCTCGGCATCATCGCCGGCATCGTCGGCGCGGTCCTGGGTGACAAGCCGCTGGGCTGGTACGCCGCCGCGGCCAGCGGCGTGGCCGCGATCATCGGCCTGGTGGTCGTCGCGGCTCTGATCAACAACTGACCCACCCCGACGTCACGGGCCCGCCGGTATCCGGCGGGCCCGTCGGGTGTCCGGGGTCGCGAGTGGTCAGTCGACGTCGCCGCGCAGACCGACCAGGACCTCCTCCAGCTCGTCCGGCTTGACCAGCACGTCGCGCGCCTTCGACCCCTCGGACGGCCCGACGACCCCACGGGTCTCCATGAGATCCATGAGCCGGCCCGCCTTGGCGAAACCGACCCGCAGCTTGCGCTGGAGCATCGAGGTGGAGCCGAACTGCGAGGTGACCACCAGCTCCACCGCCTGCACCAGCAGGTCGAGGTCGTCGCCGATGTCCTCGTCGATCTTCTTCTGATTGTCCTTGGCGGGGGCCAGCACGTCCGGCCGGAACTCCGGCTCACGCTGGTCCTTGCAGAACTTCACCACGTCGGCGATCTCGCGCTCGGTGACCCAGGCGCCCTGGATGCGGACCGGCTTCGACGCGCCCATCGGCAGGAAGAGCCCGTCACCCCGGCCGAGCAGCTTCTCCGCGCCCGGCTGGTCGAGAATGACCCGCGAGTCCGCGAGGGACGAGGTGGCGAACGCCAGCCGGGACGGCACGTTCGCCTTGATCAGACCGGTCACCACGTCGACCGAGGGCCGCTGGGTGGCCAGCACCAGGTGGATACCGGCGGCCCGCGCCAGCTGGGTGATCCGGACGACCGAGTCCTCCACGTCACGCGGCGCGACCATCATCAGGTCGGCCAGCTCGTCCACGATCACCAGCAGGTACGGGTACGGGCGCATCTCCCGCTCGCTGCCCGGCGGCGCCTTGATCTCGCCGTTGCGCACCTTGCGGTTGAAGTCGTCGATGTGCCGGACGCCGTTGGCCGCGAGGTCGTCGTAGCGCATGTCCATCTCGCGGACGACCCAGTCCAGCGAGTCGGCCGCCTTCTTGGCGTTCGTGACGATCGGCGTGACCAGGTGCGGGATGCCCTCGTAGCCGGTCATCTCGACCCGCTTCGGGTCGATCAGCAGCAGCCGCACCTCGTCCGGGGTGGCCCGGGTGAGCACGGAGACCAGCAGGGTGTTGAGGCAGGACGACTTGCCCGCGCCGGTGGCCCCGGCGATCAGGATGTGCGGCATCTTCGCGAGGTTGGCCACCACGTAGCCGCCCTCGATGTCCTTGCCGAGCGCCACCACCATCGGATGGTGGTCGCTCGTCGCCGCCCGCGAACGCAGCACGTCGCCGAGGGCCACGTTCTCCGGGTCGGTGTTCGGGATCTCCACGCCGACCGCGCTCTTGCCCGGGATCGGGCTGAGGATCCGGACGTCCGGCGACTTCACCGCGTAGGCGATGTTGCGGGAGAGCTGGGTGATCCGCTCGACCTTGACGCCGTGCCCCAACTCCACCTCGTAGCGGGTGACCGTCGGACCCCGGGTGAAGCCGGTGACGGCGGCGTCCACGTCGAACTGGTCGAAGACGCCGGTCAGCGCGGCGATCACCTCGTCGTTGGCCTTGCTGCGGGTCTTGGGCGCGGCTCCGCCGCTGAGCATGTTCGCCGGCGGCAGGGTGTAGTCGCCGGCCAGCCCGGTCAACGCGAGCTGCTCGGCGCGGGTGGGCGCGGGCGAGTGCTCGGGCGGCTCGGCCGGCTTGCGGCTGGCCGGCACCTTCGCCGGGGCCTTGCGCGGCAGCACCATGGTCTCCTGGAGGTCCGCGCCCTCGGTGTCCTCGAAGTCGTCCGGGTCGATCGGCGGCGGCATCCGCTTCGACGGACGCCTGCGCGCGGGCCGCGCGACCGGCTCGTCGTCCTCCTCGGTGCTCTCCGGAGACGCGACCAGCCCTCCGGCGAGCAGGCCCAGCCGCTCCGGGATCTTGTTGATCGGCGTCGCCGTGACCACGAGCAGGCCGAAGAGCAGGAGCAGGACCAGCAGGGGTACGGCCACCCAGGCGGTGACCGCCCGTTCCAGCAGCCCGCCCACGCCGGCGCCGACGAGGCCACCGGCGAAGTCACGCTCCACGGTGTCCACCGGGTCCTGGCCGATCTGGAGCAGCGCCGCGGTCGACACCAGCAGCGAACCCCACCCGATCAGCCCTCGACCCCGGTGCTCCGGATCGATCGGCTGACGCATGAGCCGCCACGCCCCGATCATCAGCAGCACCGGCACCACGACGGAGATCGCGCCGAGGAACAGCCGGACCGTGTCGGCCAGGCGGGCGCCCACCGGGCCCGCGCCGGAGAACCACAGCGCCACGGCGCTGAGCAGGGCCAGCCCGAACAGCAGCAGTCCGGCCCCGTCACGGCGGTGCTCCGGGTCCAGGTCGCGGGCGGAGGCGGCCTGCCGGCCGGCAGCCCGCACCGCCCACCCCATCCCGTGCGCCAGCCCCATCCACAGTGCACCGACAGCGCGGCCCACGTAGACGGCGGGGCCCGGACGGGCGGGTGTGGTGCGTCGCCGTACCGGTGCCCGGGTCTTCTTCGCCGGTTGACGGGCACGGCTGTTGGTGCCACCGCGCGGCGACGCGCCGCGTCGCCGGCTCGCCTGAGAGGTACGGCCCGCCATAGAGTCACGGTAACGGTGGGGCCGGGCAGATCGCCGCTTTTCCGGGTCGTGTCCGCGCGTCGCAGCACGGACCCCGCCGCCGGTCGTGATATCCGCCTCAGAAGGGATGCCCGATGGCGTCGCCGGGAATCGAGGACGATCCGCTGGCCGGGCACCCCGGTGCGGTACGCCCGCTGACCGGCGAGCTGATCGCCGCGGTGCTCGCCGCGCGCGGCCGCCCGGTCGGCCGTGCCCCCGACGGTGACCTCGTGGGACGCTTCGACGACAACCTGATCTGGTTCCTGCGCCTCGGCGCCGATGGCGAGCTGCTCCAGGTCCGCACGATGGTCGCGCCGACCTTCGGGATCGAACGGGTGCCCGACCTGTACGCCTTCTGCAACGCGTGGAACCACGACCGGCTCTGGCCGAAGGCGTTCGTGCACGTCGACGACGCCGGCCGGGCCCGGATCCACGGTGAGGTGATCACCGACCTGGAACGTGGCGTCACGCCCCACCAGCTCGACCGACTGCTCGACTGCGGCATCACGACCGGCTGCCAACTCGCCGTGGCGGTCGGTCGCCTGCCCGGCGCGGTGTCGACGTGACCGGCCGGGAGGAGACCACGGGCAGCCGTACCGACCGGGCGCACGCGCCCGCCAGCGGAGACGGCGGCCGGGGTGTCGGGCAGCGTGTCCCGGCATTGGTGTCCGCGCTCGCCGACGCCCGGGACCTGCCCGACGGGTCCGGCCGGCTGGCCGCGCTGGAACGGGTCGCCGAGCGCGCCGACGCCGCCGCGGACGCCCGGTCCGCGCTGGACGCGAGGTTCGCGCTCATCGAGGCGTACCTGCTGCACGGCGAGCGGTGGCGGATCGTCGAGCCGGTACGGCGCTGCCGGGCCGCCGCCGACCGGTGGCCCACGCTGCTCGGCGACCCCGAGACCGTGCTGCTGACGCGCTACCAGCGGTACGCGGTGGAGGCGCTGCTCGGCACCCCCCGGGTGGGGCTGGACCAGACCCGACTACTCCTGACCGATTTGGCCGAGCGGGTGGGGACGGGCGGGCTCGACGGGCCGACCGTCGCCGAACTGCGCTGCCGGATCGCCGACCACCTGGGCGACGAACCCACCGCCCGGCACTTCTACCGGCAGTGGGCGGGTACGCGTGGCGGTCCGGCCGGCGGGTGCCCCGGCTGCGCCCCGGCCCGCCGCGCGGAACTGCTGGCCGGCTGGGGCGAGTGGCGGGAGGCCCGCGCCGAGCTGGAGGCGTACGACACCGACGCCCCGGCCTGCACCGACCAGCCCGAGCGGGCGCTGGTCGCCGGACTGCTGCCACGGTTACGGCTCGGCGCGGCCGAGGAGGCCGCGGCGGCGCACGTGCGGGCGTACCGGCGGCACCGGCGCGAGCGCGCCGCGTTCGGGCATCTCGCGACCCACCTGCGGTTCTGCGCGCTCGGCGGGCATCTGGAGCGCGGGCTGGCCATCCTGACCGAGCAGCTGCCCCGGCTGGACCGGCCCACCGACGACCTCGCCGCCATGGAGTTCGCCGCGGCGGGGGCGCTGGTCTGCGGGCTGGCCGACGAGACGGGGCTGGGCGAGCGACGGGTGCGCCGCCCGGCGTACGGCGAGCGTCCGGCCACCGAACTGGACGTGTCGACGCTCGGCGCGCTGCTGCTCGGCCTCGCCACCGACCTGGCCGGCAGCTTCGACGCCCGCAACGGCACCGGTCACCAGTCCGGCAGGATCGCGGCCTGGCTGGCCGAACGTCCCGCCGCGGCGGCGGTGCCGCTGCCGGGTGGCGGCGACGTCGCCGACGAGGAGGACGACGCCGGTCCCGGGCCGGACGGGGAGTCCGAGCGGGAGCTGATGGCGCTCACCGCCGACCTCATCACCGCGACCCTGGACCGGCGCGGCGACCGGTACCTGATCGACGACGACGGCACGGTGGTCGGCCGGTGGGGCGCCGCGGTGATCCAGTTCCGACGGGCTGGCGAGCGGGGCGAGGTGCTGCACACCCGGGCGATGGCCGACCGGCGGCTGCCGGCCACGCGGCGGTCCGAGGCGTACGCCTTCTGCAACGCGTGGAACCACGACCGGCTGCTGCCCAAGGCGTACGCGCACGACCTCGACAGCGAGATCGTGCTCGCCGGGGACGCGGCCACCGACCTGGCGCACGGGGTCGCGCCGGCGCAGTTGCGGGTGCTGGTGGACGCCGCCATCGCCACCGGCGTCGCGTACGCGGAGGCCGTCGCCGCCCTGCCCTGACCCGCGAGCGGGCCCGAAGGTTGCGGCCCGACGGGTGACTGTGCGACATCCGACAGCGCGCAACCGGACGTGCGCAACGGCTGTGGTACCGCCGTGGTCCGCAACAGAATCCGGGCCGGCCACCGACATCCACGGGGGACGTCGGCGACCGGCCCGGTCACGCGTGCGTCAGACCTCGACGACGGTGGGCACGATCATGGGCCGCCGTCGGTACGCGTCGTTGACCCACCGCCCCACGGTCCGCCGGACGATCTGCTGAAGCTGGTGCGGGTCGGTGATGCCGTCCGAGGCGGCACGGTTGAGCGCCTCGGTGACCAGCGGGATCACCGGGTTGAACGCCTCCGGGTCCTCGGAGAAGCCCTTCGCGGACAACGTCGGACCGGCGACCACCTTGCCGGTGACCGAGTCGACGACGACGGTCGTGGCGATGAACCCGCCGTCACCGAGGATCCGCCGTTCGGTGAGCAGCGACTCGCTGACGTCACCGACGGCGAGGCCGTCGACGTAGACGTACCGGCTCTTCACGTGCCCGACCAGGCTGGCGCGGCCCTCGACCAGGTCGACGACGTCGCCGTCCTCGCAGATCACCACCCGGTCGGGGGCGACCCCGGACTCGATGCCCAGCCGGGCGTGCGCCCGCAGGTGGCGCCACTCGCCGTGCACGGGCATCAGGTTGCTGGGCCGGACCACGTTGAGCAGGTAGAGCAGTTCGCCGGCCGGCGCGTGCCCGGAGACGTGCACCTTCGCGACGTCCTTGTGCACGACCACCGCCCCGGCGCGGGCGAGCCGGTTGATGACCCGGTAGACCGAGGTCTCGTTACCCGGCACCAGCGAGGAGGCCAGCACCACGGTGTCCCCCGGGGCGATGGTGATGTGCCGGTGGTCGCCGCTGGCCATCCGACCGAGCGCGCTCATCGGCTCGCCCTGCGACCCGGTGGACATCAGCACGATCTGGTCCGGAGGCAGCGTCGTCGCCTCCTCGATCCCGATGACCAGGCCGGCCGGGATGTTGAGCAGGCCGAGGTCGCGGGCGATACCCATGTTGCGGACCATGGACCGGCCGATCAGGGCGACCTTGCGACCGTGCTCCAGCGCGGAGTCGAAGACCTGCTGCACCCGGTGGACGTGCGAGGCGAACGAGGCCACGATGATCCGACCCTTCGCCTTCGCGAAGATCGAGTCGAGCACCGGCCCGATCTCCCGCTCCGGGGTGACGAAGCCGGGGATCTCCGCGTTGGTGGAGTCGGAGAGCAGCAGGTCGACGCCCTCGGCGCCGAGCCGCGCGAAACCGGCCAGGTCGGTGATCCGGCCGTCCAGCGGGAGCTGGTCCATCTTGAAGTCGCCGGTGTGCAGCACCAGGCCGGCCGGGGTACGGATGGCCACCGCGAGCGCGTCCGGGATGGAGTGGTTGACCGCGAAGAACTCGCACTCGAACGGCCCAAGCCGCTCGCGGCCGCCCTCGCGCACGGTCAGCGTGTAGGGCTGGATCCGCCGCTCGGCCAGCTTCGCCTCGACCAGGGCGAGGGTGAACTGCGAGCCGACCAGCGGGATGTCGGGTTTGTGGGCCAGCAGGTACGGCACCGCGCCGATGTGGTCCTCGTGGCCATGGGTCAGCACGATCGCCTGCACGTCGGCCAGCCGGTCCAGGATCGGGCCGAAATCGGGCAGGATCAGGTCCACGCCCGGTTGCTCGACGTCGGGGAAGAGCACCCCGCAGTCGACGATCAGCAACTTGCCGTCGTACTCGAAGACGGTCATGTTCCGACCGATGGCGCCGAGCCCGCCGAGCGGGATGATCCGCAGGCCACCTTCCGGCAGCGGCGGGGGTAGTTCCGCCTCGATGTGCGCCTCGGTCACGCGTCCACCTCATTCTGCGACGCCGTCACTCGGCGTCCGTCGTGTCGTTCGATCATTCGGGTAGCTCCAGGCCCGCTGCCGCGAAGTCCGCGCGCAGCTGGGCGATCTCGTCGTTGGTGGCGTGCACGAGCGGGGGTCGCACCGGACCGGCCGGCAGGCCCAGCGATGCCAGACCTGCCTTCACCAGGATGGTGCCCTGGGTGCGGAAGATGCCGGTGAACAGCGGCAGCAGCCGCCGGTGCAGGGCCAGCGCGGTGGGCATGTCCCCCGCGTCGTACGCCTGGATCATCTGTGCGGTCAGCGCCCCGGTGAAGTGCGTGGAGGTGCCGACCACGCCCACGCATCCGACGGCCAGCGCCGGCAGGGTGAGCGCGTCCTCGCCACTGTAGTAGGCGAGGCCGGTCCGGCTGGTCACCCAGCTGGTGGCGATCAGGTCGCCCTTGGCGTCCTTGACCGCGACGATGCGGCCGTGGTCGGCGAGTCGGACCAGTGTCTCGGTGTCGATCGGCACACCGGAGCGGTGCGGGATGTCGTACAGCATCACCGGCAGTCCGCTGGCGTCGGCCACGGCGGTGAAGTGCCGCAGCAACCCGCTCTGCGGCGGCTTGTTGTAGTACGGCGTGACCACCAGCAGACCGTGCGCGCCGGCCTTCTCGGCGGCGGCAGCCAGCTCGATGGTGTGCCGGGTGTCGTTGGTGCCGACACCGGCCACGACCCGGGCACGGTCACCGACGGCCTCGACCACGGCCCGGATCAGGCGTTCCTTCTCCGCGTCGGTGGTGGTCGGCGACTCGCCGGTGGTGCCGTTGACCACCAGCGCGTCGTTGCCCTGTTCGTCGACCAGGTGGCTCGCCAGCCGGGCGGCGCCGTCGAGGTCGAGTGAGCCGTCGGCGGTGAAGGGGCTCACCATGGCCGTGAGCACCCGCCCGAAGGGGCGGGACACCGGTCGGGCGGCGGCGTCGGGGTGGTCCTGCGTCATACCCTCCAACCTAGCGGACGACCAGCCGGAGCCCGCCGGGGAAGGGCTCAGGACGCCTCGTGCGGGCTGGCCGCCACCTCGGTGCCGTCCGGCAGCGTGGTGATCACGAAGTCGGCGAAGACGTTCGGGGCGACCCCCTGGAGCTGACGCAGACACTCCACGGCCAGCTCGCGGATCTCCACGTCGGCGTGCTCGGTGGCCCGCATCGCGACGAAGTGCCGCCAGGCCCGGTAGTTGCCGGAGACCACGATCCGGGTCTCGGTGGCGTTCGGCAGCACCGCGCGGGCGGCCTGCCGGGCCTGCTTGCGGCGCAGCGTCGGGTTCGGCTCGTCGGAGAAGCGCTGCTCCAGACCCTCCAACAGCTCCGTGTACGCCCGCACGCTCGCCTCGGCGGCCTCGACGAACTTCTTGTGCAGCTCCGGGTCGTCGGCGATGACCGCCGGCTCGACCATGGCCGCGTCCCGCTCGGGGACGTACCGCTGCGAGAGCTGGGAGTACGAGAAGTGCCGGTGCCGGATCAGCTCGTGCGTGAAGGAGCGGGACACCCCGGTGAAGTAGAAGGTGACCGAGCCGTGCTCCAGCACGCTCAGGTGGCCCACCTCGAGAATGTGCGCCAGGTAGCCGGCGTTGGTGGCCGTGGCCGGGTTCGGCTTCTTCCAGGACTGGTAGCAGGCCCGCCCGGCGAACTCAGCCAGCGCCTGGCCGCCCTCGGCGTCGGTCGACCACGGCACGTCGTCCGGGGCCGCGAACTGGGTCCACGCGATCAACTTGACCTGGGGCTGCACCATCTCCGGCATGCCTGGGACTGTAGTGGCCGGCGGCCCCTTCCCGAATCACCGGGTACCGTTGGTGTCCAAGATCTCGACAGCCGTGCCAGGGCTCCGCGGAACCGTGGGTCTCCCTCGTAGCCTGTCGAGCTGCCCCAAATCTGGGGCAGGAGCCGCACGGCCAAGGGCTCTCTCCCGCCGACGGAACCGGCACCCACAGCGCACCGGCCCCACCCCACCGACCCCGGAGCAGCCCCACCCCACAGCGCCCGCCCGCAGCACGCACGCAGCGCACACCCCGCAGCGCCCACGCCCTCGCTTGGGGTGCCGCCGCTACCGTCCTCTGGCGCCCCACATCTGGGGCAGCTCGACAGGGACACGCCACCACGTCCTGCCTCCCGCTGGCGAACGGGTCGGGGCAGGGCCGCGTCAGGCAGCAGCGGCGCCAGACGTGAGAGCAGCCCGGTCACACGAAGAGCAGGCCGGTCAGACGAAGAGCAGCCCGGTCAGACGAAGAGCCCTGCGGTCAGACGCAAGAGCCCTGCGGTCAGACGTAGAGCGAGGTGAACGGCGCCCAGGGCAGGTTGCGCACCACCGTGAACGCCAGCCACGCGGCCATGAAGCCGCCGATGACCTTGGGGCTGATCCGCAGCTCGGGCAGCCGCCAGCCGAACGCCTGGTTGCCCGCCCAGGCCACGAAGAGGTACGCCAGGAAGGGCAGCGAGAAGACGAACAGGAAGTGGTGTCGGGCGGCGGCCGGCAGGTCGGCGTGCAGCACGTACCAGAGCGCGCGGGTGCCGCCGCAGCCCGGGCAGTCGAACCCGGTGGTCAGCTTGAGAATGCAGGTGGGCGCGGCGTCCGGGTCGGCGTGGGTCGGGTTGCTCACCAGCGCGTAGGCCATGCCGAGCCCGACGCAGCCGACCGCGGCCAGTGGCACGGCCCAGCGCGGCGAACGTTCGTGGATCCGCAGGACGAGCCGGGTGAGCCGGTCGGGTTCGGGCGTCGGGTAGTGGTAACCGACGGGCGGCTCCGCCGACCATCCGTTCTGCGCAGCATCGGGGGCGGGCACCGTGTGGACGGCGCCGACGGTGGGCGGTGACTGGTCGACCGGTCCGGGAACGCTCGTCACGCGTTCACGGTACACCCGACACGCTCGCCAGGGCGGCCGTGAGCGGACCGGCCAGGTCACCGGCGGCGGGTGGGGCGACCGCGTCCAGCCCGAGCCAGCCGGCCAGCCGGTACAGCTCGGCGGCGAGCGCCACGGCGGTGTCCCCCGCGTCGGCGCCGGGCTCGAGCCAGGCGGCCGGCACCAGCAGCACCCCGGCCCTGCGGTCGGCCTTCAGGTCGACCCGGGCGGTGAACCGGTCGCCCTGCAGGAACGGCAGCACGTAGTAGCCGTAGACCCGCTGCGGCGCCGGCACGTAGATCTCGATCCGGTAGCTGAAGCCGAACAGCCGCTCGGTGCGGGCACGTTCCCAGATCAGCGGGTCGAACGGGCTGACCAGCGTGTTGCCCCGGACCCAGCGGGGCAGCCGTGCCGACGCGTGCAGCCAGGCCGGCTGCCGCCAGCCCGCCACGGTGACCGGCACCAGCTCGCCGGCCTCAGCCAGCTCGGCGACCGCCTGGCGGGCGCCGGCGACCGGCAGCCGGAAGTAGTCGCGCAGCTCCGGCTCGGCGGCCACCCCGAGCGACCGCGCGGCCAGGGCCACCAGACCGCGGTACGCCTCGGCGGCGGTCGGTGTGGGCGCGGCCAGCGCGGACGCCGGCAGCACCCGCTCGGGCAGGTCGTAGCGGCGGGCGAAGGACGTGCTGCGCTCGGCGGCGGTCACCTCACCCGCCCAGAACAGGAACTCCAGCGCCTGCTTGACGGCCGACCAGTTCCACCCCCAGTTGCCGGTCTGCCGGGGCGCGTCGTGCTCGATCTCGGCGGCGGTCAGCGGACCCCGGGCGGCCACCTCGTCGCGCACCCAGGCGACCAGGTCCGGCTGTTCCTGGGCGATGCGCCGCATGCCACCCCAGGCCTCGCTGCGAGCCCGGGCCATCCGCCAGCGCAGCAGCGGGTGCAGCCCGACCGGCACGAGGGACGCCTCGTGGCCCCAGTACTCGAACAGGTCGCGCGGGCGGCGGTAGGCGGCCTGGTCGAGCAGGGTCGTCGGGTAGGGACCGAGTCGGCTGTAGAGCGGCAGGTAGTGCGCCCGTTGCAGCACGTTGACCGAGTCCATCTGGATCAGGGCGACCCGGTCGAGGACCCGGCGCAGGTGCCGGCGGGTGGGCACGCCGGTCGGCGGCGGGTCGGCGAAGCCCTGGGCGGCGAGCGCCACCCGCCGGGCCTGCGCGAGCGAGAGTGAATCCGGTGCGGCCATCGTCGGCGACGATAAATCATCGGTACGACGTCGGTGCGGGAAGCTGGACTCCGACCGTCACGGGGGCATAGAACGGTGCAATGCTGACCATCCGCCGGGAGGAGCCGGACGACGCCGAGGCGATCGCCCGGGTGCACGTGCACGGCTGGCAGTCGGGTTACGCCGGTTTCATGCCGGACGAGGTGCTCGGCCGGCTCAACGTGGCGGCCTGGGCGCAGCGCCGCCGTGAGGTGGGCACCGCCGACCCGGAGCACCCGTTCACCACGCTCCTCGGCGAGGTGGACGGGCTGGCCATCGGCTTCACCACTTTCGGGCCGTACCGCCGCAACCAGGACCGGGACGACCTGGACCCGAGCGTCGGCGAGGTGCTGGCGCTCTACGTCGAGCCGGCGTTCTGGGGTGACGGGACAGCCACCGCGCTGCTCGCGGCCGCCCGCGCCGGTCTCGTCGAGCGCGGCTGGACCGGCTACCGGCTGTGGGTGCTGGCCGACAACGGGCGGGCCCGCCGGTTCTACGAACGGGCCGGGCTGTCACCGGACGGTGAGCGGTCGACCTACCAGGTGCCGCTCGCCGGCGGGCGCGGGCCGGTCGGGCTCGTCGAGCTGCGGTACGCCGGACGCCTCGACGACTGACCCGCCCGGCGTCAGCCACCGGCGGATCGGCAGGAAGGCCAGCAGAGCCAGGCTGATCCAGACGTACGCGTTGCTGCCGAGGAAGCCGTCCGCGCCGGTGAAGTCCTTCTCCCAGAACCAGACGGTCCGGCTGATCAGCAGGACGTACCCGATGGTCGCGGCGATCAGCAGGACGCGCCGGCGGCGGCCGGCCGGCGCGGCCATCGCGTTGTCGACCAGCAGGATCAGCGCGGGCAGCAGCCAGACCAGGTGGTGTACCCAGGTGACCGGGCTGACCAGGCACATCACCGCGCCGGTCAGGGCCAGGCCGGTCGCCTCGTCGCCGGCCGCGACGGCCGCGCGGGAACGCCAGGCCCACAGCGCCAGGGTGCCGAGCACCAGCAGCAGCCAGAGCAGGGTGCTCGGGTGCCGCGGGTCGAGGCGGGCGACCACGCCGCGCAGCGACTGGTTGGAGACGAAGGCCAACTCACCGACCCGAGCGGTGTTCCACAGCGCCTCGGTCCAGAACTCCCGGGACGCGTCCGGGAAGAGCGCGCCGGCCAGCACGGTCACCGCGGCGGCGGCGCCGCTGGCGGTGAGCGCCGCCCGCCACCGCCCGGTGACCAGCAGGTAGACGATGAAGATGCCCGGGGTCAGCTTGATCGCGGTGGCGAGCCCGATGCCCACGCCCGCCCACCGGTTGCCGGCGGGCAGCAGCCGGAGCAGGTCCACCGCGACCAGGAAGAGCAGCAGCGTGTTGACCTGCCCGAAGTTGATCGTCTCGCGCATCGGTTCGAAGGCGGCGGCCAGGCAGAGCGCCACGGCGAGGGCGAACCAGCGGGTCCACCCGGCCCGCCGGGCGATCGGGTCGACGAACCACCAGATCAGCACGGTGGTGGTGGCCACGCTGGCGAGCACGCTCACCACGATCGCGGCCGTCCACGGCAGGTACGCCATCGGCAGCATGACCAGCGCGGCGAACGGCGGGTAGGTGAAGCCGTACTGGGTGCTGGGCTTGAGGTAGTCGTAGATCTCGCCACCGTCGTGCACCCACCACGTCAACGCGCCGTAGTAGACCTTCAGGTCGAAGAAGCCGTGCCGTACGGCCGCGACGGAGAGGAACGCGGTGACCGCCACGGCGAGCACCACCACCCCGACGACCTGCACGGCCGTCCTGTTGGCACCCTGCGCCACCGCCGCCTCCCCCGCCCTGCGTAGGCTTCCGTCCCATGGCTCTCGGGTACGTCCGCCCGGCGCGTCCCGAGGACGCCGGCGAAATCGCACGCATCCAGCTCGCGACCTGGCGGGTCGCGTACCGCCGGATCCTGCCTCGGCATGTGCTCGACAACCTGGACGAGGCGTTCCTCGCCCGGCGGTGGAGCGCCGCGGTGCTGGAGCCGCCCTCGGGCGCGCACCGGGTGCTGGTCGCCGTCGAACAGGCCGAGCAATCGTATCTGGTGGGGTTCGCCGCCTCCGGCCCGGCCGACGGCGAGGCGTTGGCCCCGGGTGAGCCGGCCGACGCCCTGGGCCCGGACGTGGCAGCGGTGACCGACCTGCTGGTCGAACCGCGCTGGGGTCGGCGTGGGCACGGCAGCCGGCTGCTCGCCGCCACCGTCGACCTGTGGCGCGAAGACGGGATGGCTCGGGCGGTGGCCTGGGCGTTCGACGGCGACGAGGCGACCCGCAAGTTCCTCACCAGCACCGGCTGGGAACCCGACGGCGCCGCGCGGGCGCTGGACGTCGACGACATGCTGGTGCCTCAGGTGCGCCTGCACGTGGCCGTACCGGCCGAGCCACTTGCCGAGGACAGCCCCGGCGAGTGACCCGGCCGGGTCAGCCCTTGTCCGAACCGTCGTTGGCGTCGCGGACGAAGTAGCGCTGGAACACCACGAAGATGATCGCCACGGGAATGGTGGCGAGCAGCGCCGCGCCCAGCTTCAGCGGGTACTGGTTGCCGCTGCCCAGCGAGCCGCTGACCAGGTCGGCGAGGCCACGCGGCAGGGTGAACAGGTCCGGGTCCTGCACCGACACGAGGCTGTGCGGGAACTCGTTCCAGGAGCCCTGGAACGACAGGATGGTCAGGGTGATCAGCGCCGGTTTCGCCATCGGCAGCACCACCGACCAGAAGGTGCGGAAGATGCTCGCCCCGTCGATGCGGGCGGCCTCCTCCACACTCACCGGGATCGACTCGAAGAACTGCTTCATGATGAACACGCCCGCCGCGTCGGCCAGCAGCGGCACCACGAGCCCGGCGTAGCTGTTGTAGATGCCGAGCTGGTTGAGCACCAGGAACTTCGGGATCAGCAGGACCACACCGGGGACCGCCATCACCGCGATGACGGCCGCGAACAACCCGCCGCGCCCGGCGAACCGCAGCCGGGCCAGGGCGTACCCGGCGAGCGAGTCGAAGAACACCCGCCCGACGGTGACCAGCACGGTCACCAGCAGCGAGTTGCCCAGCCAGAGCGGGAAGTTGGTGCCCGCGAAGATCCGCTCGAAGCCGGCCAGGGTGAGCGGGTCCGGGAACGGCGAGAGCGGGTTGGCCGCCGCGTCCGGCTCGGTCTTGAGCGAGCTGGCGATCTGGATGACGAACGGGTAGAGGAACACCAACCCGAAGAAGACCAGCGTCGCGTACCCCAGGAAGCGGGTGGCCAGCGTGCGGGCCCCGCGCTGGTCACCGCGCGCGGGCCCCGCCGGGCGGTCGGTGAGCACGGCCATCTCAGGACCTCTCCGGTACGCGCCGACGCCACCGGCCGCGACGCGGCCGGTCGGTGTCCCGCTCGGCCAGCACGCGGCGCTGGACCAGCGTGAGCACGATGATGATCAGGAACAACACGAACGAGATCGCCGCGCCGGAGCCGTAGTCGAAGTCCCGGAAGGCGGTCCGGTACGACAGGTACGCCGGGGTGAGGGTGGTCTTGGCCGGGTCGCCCTGGCTCATGACGTACACCTGGTCGAAGACCTGCCAGGAGCCGATCAGGCCGAGGGTGAGCACCAGGAAGGTGGTCGGCCTGATCATCGGCAGCGTCACGTGACGGAAGCGCTGCCAGCGGGACGCGCCGTCGAGGGTGCTCGCCTCGTCGAGGGTCACCGGGACGTTCTGCAGTCCGGCCAGGAACATCAACATGAACGTGCCGGAGGTGGACCAGACGACCAGCGTGATGATCGAGGTCATCGCGACGCTCGGGCCGGCCAGCCAGTCCCACCAGCTCAGCCCGAACGGGCCGCCGCCGGTCAGCGCCGTCGGGGGCGTGTCGACGCCGACCGCGCCGAACAGCAGGTGCAGGACGCCCCGGGAGTCGGCGAACCACTCCGGTCCGTCGATCCCGACGAAGCCGAGCAGCGCGTTAACCGCGCCCGAGTTGGCGAACAGGAACAGGAACACCACGCTGATCGCGACCGAGCTGGTGACCGAGGGAAAGTAGAAGGCGCTGCGGAAGAAGCTCTTGCCCCGGAGCATCCGGTTGTTGACGATCAGCGCCAACCCGAGCGCGAGCACGGTCTGCGCCGGCACCACGATCGCCACGTAGTAGATGGTGTTGCGGATGCTGGTCATGAAGTCGCGGCGAGCCAGCCCGTCCTCGGTGAACAACCGGGTGTAGTTGTGCCCCCCGACGAACGGGACGTCGCCGGTGAACGGGCTGCCCTGGCCGTTCCAGTCGGTCAGGCTGACCCAGAACGCCATCAGGATCGGCAGCAGCAGGAACAGCCCCAGGATGACGATCACCGGCGCGACGAACAGCCAGCCGGCGAGGTTCTCGTTGCCGCGAACGCCACGACGGCGTCGGCGGCGGCCCGCGCCGGGCGCGGTGACCGCGGCGGTCAGTGTCTCGGTTGCCATCGTCCTCACCCCCTTTCCTCAAGGAAGGGCCCCTTGTTATCGCCTAGTGCATAGGAAGGGGCCCTTCCTAACGAGTCAGCTGCCGCCGAGCGCGGCCTTGGCGTTCTTGTCGAAGTTCTGCAGCACGGTCTTCGGGTCACCGTTGGCGAGGCCCTGCAGGCCGGTGTCGAGGTCCTTGAGGACGCTGTCCATCTTCGGCGCGTTCACCGGGCCCTGGGCGTACGCGGCGCCGTCGATGAAGACCTTGTCGGCCGGGAAGGCAGCCGTGTACTGGTCGCGCACCGACTGCCGGGACGGCATGACGCCGACCGCCTTGGCGAACGTCAGCTGCTGCTCGCCGCTGGTCATCGCCTCGACGAACTTGATCGCCTGGTCCTTGTACTTGCTCTTCGCGGCGATGCCCCAGCACTGCGTGAAGGAGAGGGTGCCCTGACCACCCGGCCCGGCCGGCAGCGCCACCACCTTGTACTTCACGTTCGGGAAGTCGTTCTGCATGGCGCCCTTGATCCAGTTGCCCTCGATCGTCATCACGGCCTTGCCCTTGCCGAACGCCTCGCCGGACCAGCCGGAGTCGAGCTGCTTCGGGTACTTGGCCAGACCCGAGGTGAGCAGGGTCTTGACGTACTCAAGGGCGGCCAGGTTCTTCGCGCTGTCGGCGGTGGGCTGCTTGCCGTCCTCGCTCATCAGCCAGCCACCGTTCTGCACCAGGAAGGCACCGATCCGGTCCCGGGTGTCGCCGAGCGCCAGGGCCACCTGCCCCTTCGCCTTGATCTTCTGGGCGGTCACGGTGAGCTGGTCCCAGGTGGTCGGCACGTCGGCGTCGGTCAGCCCGGCCTTGGCCCACAGGTCGGTGTTGATCTGCAGGGCGAGGGTGGAGAAGTCCTTCGGAGCGCAGTAGAGCTTGCCGTCGTACGTGAAGGTGGTGCGCAGGCTCTCGTAGAAGTCGCCCTTGTCCGCGAGCTTGTCGCCGTACGGCTCGAGCGCGCCCACGCTCGCGTAGTCGGCGAAGCGGGCCGCGTCGACGTAGAAGACGTCCGGCGGGGTGCCGCCGGCGAGGGACTGGCCGAGCTGTTGGGTGAGGTCCTGCGCCGGGGTGACCGTCGCGCTGTTGCCGGAGCTGCTGGCCCACTTCGCGGCGGCGTCCTGCACGGCCTTGGTCTCGGCGTCGCCGGAGGAGCCGATGAGGATCTGCAGGTTGGCCGGGCCGCTGGACTGGGCGGCGTCGCCGGAGTCGTCGAAGCCGCTGCCGCAGGCCGCGGAGCCGAGCAGCGCGACGGCGGCGAGGCCGGCGACCGCTGCCCGGGTGAGGGTTCTGGGTGCCATGGGTTTCTCCTGGTGGGGGGGTGGGTTACGCGGTGTGCCGCAGGGCCAGCGAGGGCGCGAGCAGCACAGGGGTGGGTGTCTGGTTGCCGTCGAGGACGCCGGTGAGCAGGTCCACGCAGCGGGCGGCGGCTTCGCCGAGTGGTTGGCTGACGCTGGACAGGCCGATGGCGGCGGCCACCGGCGTGTCGTCGAAGCCGATCACCGACACCGGCGGGTCGAGGTCGCGGATCGCCTGCAGGGCACCGAGCGCGAGCGAGTCGCTGGCACAGACCACGGCGGTCGGCGTCTCGGCGGCGAGCAGGTCGCGCATGAGGCGTTCCCCCTCGGCGACACCGTCCTCGGTCTCCCGGTGCAGTCCGGTGTGGTCGACGCCGTCGGCGTGCAGCGTGTCGCGCCAGCCGGCACGCCGGTCGTCGCCGACGCCGGAACCGGTCGGCCAGCCGATGAAGGCGATCCGCCGGTGCCCGGCGTCCAGCAGGTGCCGGGTGGCCGCGGCGGTGCCGGCCGCGCCGTCCACGTCGACCCAGGGATGCACGTCGAGCGCGTCCCATGGCCGACCGAACGTCACGAAGGGCACCTCCCGCTCGGCGAGCCAGGCGGTACGCGGGTCGCCGTACTTGGTGCCGACCAGCACGAACGCGTCCAGCTCGTACGTGCCGAGCAGGTCGTCGTAGGTGGCGATCTCCCGCTCGTCGTCGGTGGCGGTGTAGAGCAGCACCCGGTAGCCGGCGGCGTCGGCGGTCTCGGTGAGGCCGTGCAGGAAGCGGTCGAGCACGGAGCCGTTGATGCCGTCGCGGGTGGGTTCGATGCGGGCGGCGATGAGTCGGGACCGGCCGGTGCGCATCTGCCGGGCGGCCTGGTTGGCCCGGTAGCCGAGCGCGGCGATCGCGTCCTCGACCCGTTGCCGGGTCTCCTGGCGCACGATGTGCGGGGTGTTGAGCACGTTGGAGACCGTCTGGCGGCTCACTCGGGCGTGCCGGGCCACCGTCGCGATGGTTACCTTTTCAGGCACTTAATCCCTCTCGCCGTCTTGAACGATCCAATTCGGATAGTGCAGGATTAGATCGTTCAAGTTTCTGGAATGTTTCGCACTTTGCACCGCCCGGGGCGCGTTGTCAAGACATCCGCCCCGCACCCCGATGATCTGGAGCCGCACCGTGACCGACCGCCAGCTGCAACCCCTTCTGCACGAGTTGGTGGGGGTGGTGCTCGCCCCCACCAGCGCGCTGGGGGACGCGACCGGACAGATCCGCCCGACCGGCGTCCAGGGGGTCTTCCACGCCGACGCCCGCGTGCTCTCCCGGGCCGAGCTGCGCGTGGACGACCAGGAGTTGGAGGGGCTCACCCACGGCGAGGACGGCCCACACGGCGCCCGCTTCGTGGCTCTGGCCCGCTGGCTCGGCGATCCCACTCCCGACCCCACCGTCCGCGTCGACCGCTCCCGCCGGGCCACCCACAACGGCCTCACCGAGGAGCTGCGGATCGTCTCGACCGCCACGGTCGGCGTACGGGCCACCGTCAGCGTCGACCTCGCCTGCGACCTGGCGCCCATCGAGGTGGTCAAGTCCGGTGGCGCCGCCGCGCCACTGGAGGCCAAGACCGGCCAGCCGGGCCTGCTCACCTGGGCCGCCGACGGGATCACCGTCACCGTCACCGCGCCGGACGCCGACGTGCTCGCCACCGACGAGCGGGCCACCGCGCCCCGGCTGACCTGGCCGATCGACCTGCCTCCGCGCGGCGAGACGGTGCTGCGCTGGCGGCTGGCCGTCGCGGACCCCCGCGCCGTGGTGGTCGGCCCGACCGGCGAGCCGGAGTGGGCCCGACCGGAGGTGACCGCCGACGACCGACGGCTGGTCCGTCTCCTCGACCGCGGCCTCGACGACCTGCGCGGGCTACGACTGGCCGAGACCGGCGCTCCCGGGGACGTCTTCCTCGGCGCTGGCGTCCCCTGGTTCCTCACCCTGTTCGGCCGGGACAGCCTCTGGGCCGCCCGGATGATGCTGCCGCTCGGCACCGACCTGGCCGCCGGCACCCTGCGCGTCCTGGCCCGCCGCCAGGGCACCCGCGTCGACCCGAGCACCGGGGAGGCGCCCGGCAAGATCCTGCACGAGCTGCGCCGCCACGAGTTCACGCTGCCCGACGACGGGCTCCGGCTGCCGCCGGCCTACTACGGCACCGTCGACGCCACCATGCTCTGGATCAACCTGCTGCACGACGCGTGGCGCTGGGGCCTGCCCGCCGAGCAGGTCACACCGCTGCTGCCGCACCTTGAGGCGGCCCTGCGCTGGCTCGGCGACCACGCCGACCCGGACGGCGACGGCCTGGTCGAGTACATCGACACCACCGGGCACGGACTGTCCAACCAGGGCTGGAAGGACTCGGGCGACGCCGTACGCTTCCACGACGGCAGCCTGGCCACCGCGCCGATCGTGCTCGCCGAGGTGCAGGCGTACGCGCACGAGGCGGCGGTGAACGGCGCGGCACTGTTGGACGCCTTCGGCCGCCCCGGCGCGGACCGCTGGCGCGAACACGCCGCCGCCCTGGCCCGCCGGTTCCGGGAGAGCTTCTGGGTCGACGGCCGGTACGGCCCGCAGCCCGCCCTGGCCCTCGACCGGGACAAGCGCCCCGTCGACTCGCTGACCAGCAACATCGGTCACCTGCTCGGCACCGGCCTGCTCGACGCCGACGAGGAGGCGCAGATCGCCCGCCTGCTCACCACGGACACGCTGGCCGGCGGTTTCGGGCTACGGACGATGTCCACCGACGACGCCGGCTTCAGCCCGCTGTCGTACCACTGCGGTTCGATCTGGACCCACGACACCGCGATCGTGCTCGCCGGGCTGGCTCGCGGCGGGCATCGGGACGCCGCGCTCGGCCTGGCCGAAGGGCTGCTCTCGGCGGCCGAGGCGTTCGACTACCGGATGCCCGAACTGTACGGCGGCGACGACCGGACGCTGCTGCGCCGCCCGGTGCCGTACCCGGCGGCCTGCCGTCCACAGGCGTGGTCCGCGGCCGGCGCGGTCCTGCTCCTTCAGGCCGCGACGGGCCTCTACCCGGACGTGCCGGGCGGCACGGTCCGCGTAGCCCCCCTGGCCGGCCCCGACTTCGGCGCGGTGCGCGCCACCAACCTCCGGGTAGCCGGCACCCCGGTGAGTGTCACCGTCAACCACGTCGGCGAAGCCGAGGTAACCGGCCTCCCCACCCCCCTAACCGCCCCAATCCTCCCCACCCAACGCACCCCCCGATCCCCCCTCCCGAGCTAACCCCGCCCCTCCCAGCCCGTCGATCATGGAGTCGTGGTGGGCGAAAGCTCCACACCTGCCCCAAATACGGGGCACCACAACTCCATGATCGACGCCGACGGGGCGGCGAGGGCCGCCCCCAGTCCTGCGCGATCTTGCGGTTTGTGTTGCCGAGATGGGCGGGGATGCCGCCTTTGTCGCGACCGGAACTGCAAGATCGCGGAGGAGCGTCGGCGCTGGGGGGTTAGGCGAGGAGGGGGTCCAGGCCGATGGTCAGGCCGGGGCGGGTGCGGACGGCGCGGACGGCCAGGAGCACGCCGGGCATGAAGGACACCCGGTCGTACGAGTCGTGCCGGATCGTCAGCGTCTCGCCGGTGCCGCCGAACAGCACCTCCTGGTGGGCGACCAGACCGGTGGCGCGTACCGCGTGCACGCGTACCCCGTCGATGTCGGCACCCCGCGCGCCCGGCACCTCGTCCTTCGTCGCGTCCGGAACCGGGCCGAGGCCAGCCTCGGCGCGGGCCTGAGCGATCTGCCGGGCGGTGTGCGTGGCGGTGCCGCTCGGGGCGTCCAGCTTGCCGGGGTGGTGCAGCTCGATGATCTCAACGGACTCGAAGTGCCGGGCGGCCCGCGCGGCGAACTGCATCATCAGCACCGCGCCGATACCGAAGTTCGGGGCGATGACCACGCCCACCTCGGGTTTGTCGGCCAGCCAGCCACGCACCTGCGCCAGCCGCTGCTCGGTGAAGCCGGTGGTGCCCACGACCGCGTGGATGCCCTGCGCGATGCACCACCGGAGGTTGTCCATGACGACGTCCGGCGTGGTGAAGTCGACGACCACCCGAGCGGCGGACGCGGCGTCGAGACCGTCGCCCTGGTCGACCGCGGCGGTCAGTTCGAGATCGTCAGCGGCGTCCACGGCCTTGCAGACCTCGACGCCCATCCGACCACGGGCACCGAACACGCCGACCCGGGTCTTCTCCTGCTCGTCAGTCACGGGGCACAACCTATCCCAATCGGGACGTGTCCTTCCGGCCGGGACAGATCCCGACCGGCCTCAGCCGGAGAAGTCGCCCTCGCCGAACGGACCGACGACGGCCAGCGACATCGGCCGGCTCAGCAACTCGGCGGCGAGGGTGTTCACGTCCTCGACGGTGACCTCGTCGACCCGGCGGAGCAGCTCGTCCACCGGCATCAGGTCGCCGTAGAGCAGCTCCCCCTTGGCCAGTCGACTCATCCGCGAGCCGGTGTCCTCCAGGCCGAGCACGAACGACCCCTTGCTCATCCCCTTGCCCCGGGCCACCTCGGCCTCGGTCAACCCGTCGGCGGCCACCCGGGCCAGCTCGGCGCGGGTCAGGGCCAGCACCTCGTCCACCTTGCCCGGGGCGCAACCGGCGTAGACGGCGAACAGGCCGCTGTCGGCGTACTGGCTGGCGTAGGAGTAGACGGAGTACGCGAGGCCGCGCTGCTCGCGGATCTCCTGGAAGAGGCGGCTGGACATGCCGCCGCCGAGCACGTTGTTGAGCACCCCGAGGGCGAAACGTCGATCGTCGAGCCGGTCGATGCCGGGGCAGCCGAGGATGACGTGCGCCTGCTCGGTCTCCTTCGGCTCGACCACGGTGGTGGCCGGCTTGGTGCGTACCGCCGGGGTCGCCGCGCGGTGTGCGGCCGGCGCGGCCGGGTCGCTGTCCAGTGGGGTGCCCCGCACTGCCTGCCGGACCAGCTTGACCACGGCGGCGTGGTCGAGGTTGCCGGCGGCGGCGATGACGATCTGCGGCGCCGTGTAGCGACCCCGGTAGAAGGTCTGGATCTGCCGGCGGGTCATCGGCGTGACGGTCTCCTCGGTACCGGAGATCAGCCGACCCAGCGGGTGGTCACCGTAGACGGCCTGGGCGAAGAGGTCGTGCACCTCGTCACCGGGCTCGTCGTCGTGCATGGCGATCTCCTCGAGGATCACGCCACGCTCGGTCTCCACGTCGGCCGGCTCCAGCAGGGAGTCGGCGACCAGGTCGCACATCACGTCGATCGCCAGCGGCAGGTCCTCGTCCAGCACGCGGGCGTAGTAGCAGGTGTATTCCTTCGTGGTGAAGGCGTTCGTCTCACCACCGACCGCCTCGATCTGCGAGGAGATCTCCAGCGCGGTCCGCTTGTGGGTGCCCTTGAAGAGCAGGTGCTCCAGGAAGTGCGCGGCGCCGGCCTGCGGACGGGTCTCGTCCCGCGAGCCCACCGCCACCCAGATGCCGAACGAGACGCTGCGCATCGCCGGGATCGCCTCGGTGAGCACGCGCAGGCCGCTGGGCAGCACGGTACGTCGTATCGTGCCGCCCAGCGGGTCGTCGCTGAGCGTCCGCGTGACTGCGCGGGCGGTGCCGCCGGAGCGGCCCGCCACGGTGTCCCGAGACGGTGCCACCCCCCGTCGATCCGGTGGAAACGGCGCACTGAAGGCCCGACTCACGTGGTGCTCCCGGTTCGACGAGGGGTGGGTGTTACAGGTGCTGGTGGTCAGCTGTGCCGGGTCCGGCGACGCGGACGCTCGCCGCCGTCGCCACCACCCTCGCCGCCGCCGTTGCCGCCCTCGCCGCCACGCTCCGGGCCACGCCCGCCCCGGTCGCCGCCACGCTCGCGGTCACCCCGGTCACGCGGACCCCGGTCGCCCCGGTCCCGGCCGGACGGGCGGTCGCCACCCGCGGCCTCACCAGCGGCCGGCGCCTCGGCGCCCTCCGGGCGGACCTTGTCCAGGTAGATCTTGCCGCGGGCGTCGATGTCCGCGATCTCGACCTCGACCCGGTCGCCGACGTTGAGGAAGTCCTCAACCCGCTCGACCCGCTTGCCGTCGCCCACCTTGGAGATGTGCAGCAGGCCGTCGCGGCCCGGCAGCAGCGAGATGAACGCGCCGAACGCGGCGGTCTTGACCACCGTGCCGAGGAAGCGCTCGCCCTGCTTCGGCAGCGTCGGGTTGGCGATCCCGTTGATCCGGTCGACGGCCGCCTGGGCCGACGGGCCGTTGGTGGCGCCGACGTAGATCGTGCCGTCGTCCTCGATGGAGATCTCGGCGCCGGTCTCGTCCTGGATCGCGTTGATGGTCTGACCCTTCGGGCCGATCACCATGCCGATCTTGTCGACCGGGATCTTGACGGTGGTGACCCGCGGCGCGTAGTCGGACATCTCGGCCGGAGCCTCGATCGCCGCCTTCATGACACCGAGGATGACCTGCCGGGCCTCGTTGGCCTGCTGCAAGGCGGCGGCCAACACGTCCGACGGGATGCCGTTGAGCTTGGTGTCGAGCTGCAGCGCGGTGACGAACTCCGGGGTGCCGGCGACCTTGAAGTCCATGTCACCGAACGCGTCCTCGGCACCGAGGATGTCGGTCAGCGTCACGTACTGGGTCTTGCCGTCCACCTCGTCGGAGATGAGCCCCATCGCGATGCCGGCGACCGGCGCCTTCAGCGGGACACCCGCGGAGAGCAGGCCCAGCGTCGACGCGCAGACCGAGCCCATCGAGGTGGAGCCGTTGGAGCCGAGCGCCTCGGAGACCTGCCGGATGGCGTACGGGAACTCCTCGCGCGACGGCAGCACCGGAATCAGCGCCCGCTCGGCGAGCGCCCCGTGGCCGATCTCGCGCCGCTTCGGCGAGCCGACCCGGCCGGTCTCACCGGTCGAGTACGGCGGGAAGTTGTAGTTGTGCATGTAGCGCTTGCGGTTCTCCGGGGACAGCGTGTCCACCATCTGCTCCATGCGGAGCATGTTCAGCGTGGTGACGCCCAGGATCTGGGTCTCGCCGCGCTCGAACAGCGCCGAACCGTGCACCCGGGGCAGCACGCCGACCTCGGCGGTCAGCGCCCGGATGTCGCGCGGGCCACGCCCGTCCATGCGGACCTGCTCGCGCAGCACGCGGTTGCGCACCTCGGACTTGGTGAGCGACCGGAAGGCAGCGGACAGCTCCTTCTCCCGACCCTCGAACCGAGCGCCCAGCTCCTCGGCGACCCGAGCCTTGACCCGGTCCAGGGCCTCCTCGCGGTCGGCCTTGCCGGCGATGGTGATCGCCTCGGCGACCTCGGCGCGGGCCACGTCGGCGACCGCGTCGAACACGTCGTCCTGGTAGTCCAGGAAGACCGGGAACTCGGCGACCGGCTTGGCGGCGACCTCGGCCAGCTCGGCCTGCGCCCGGCACAGCTCGCGGATGGCCGGCTTGGCGGCCTCCAGGCCGCTGGCGACGACCTCCTCGGTCGGCGCGGTGGCGCCGCCCGCGATCAGGGTCACGGCGTTCGGGGTGGCCTCGGCCTCGACCATCATGATCGCGACGTCGCCGTCCTCCAGGGTGCGGCCGGCCACGACCATGTCGAAGGTGGCGCGAGCCAGCTCCTCCAGGGTCGGGAAGGCGACCCACTGGCCGTCGATGTGCGCGACGCGGGTCGCGCCGATCGGGCCCGAGAACGGCAGACCGGAGAGCTTGGTCGACATCGAGGCGGCGTTGATCGCCACGACGTCGTACGGGTGCGCCGGGTCGAGCGCGAGGATGGTCTCGACGACCTGGACCTCGTTGCGCAGGCCCTTGACGAACGACGGGCGCAGCGGCCGGTCGATCAGGCGGCAGGTGAGGATGGCGTCCTCGCTGGGCCGGCCCTCGCGGCGGAAGAACGAGCCGGGAATGCGGCCCGCGGCGTACATCCGCTCCTCGACGTCGACGGTCAGCGGGAAGAAGTCGAACTGCTCCTTCGGCTGCTTGCCGGCGGTGGTGGCGGAGAGGACGACCGTCTCGCCCAGTTGGGCGATGACGGAACCGGCGGCCTGGCGAGCCAGTCGACCGGTGGAGAAGGTGATCTCGCGGGTGCCGAAGGCCCCGTTGTCGATCACGGCGGTGCGGGATTCGGTGCCGAGTTTGGTCTCGGTCATGTGCTGTCGTGCTCCTTCGCGTCGTGGGCCCACGACGTCGGGGAGCTGCTCAGCCGGCCGGTCTTCGATCGAAGCGCCCGGGTGGCCGGCGTGCTGCCGGGTTCCCGGGGGCCACTACCGGAGACCGGTACGCTGACCGGCTCCCTCTCGGGTGGTCGCGCGGCCCGTTTTCTTTCAGGTGGGACGCGGGTCGGGGGAGCGGCCGTACGGCCGCTCCCCCGTCACGTCACCGGCGCAGACCGAGCCGCTCGATGAGCGTCCGGTAGCGGGCGATGTCCTTCTTCTGGACGTAGTTGAGCAGCCGACGGCGACGGCCGACCAGCAGCAGCAGCCCTCGGCGGCTGTGGTGGTCGTGCTTGTGCACCTTCAGGTGCTCGGTCAGCTCGGCGATCCGCTTGGTGAGGACCGCGACCTGGACCTCCGGCGAACCGGTGTCGCCCTCGGCGGTCGCGTACTCCGCGCGGATGCTGGCCTTGGCTTCCTGGTCGAGCGCCATGTTCTCCCTGTTTCGGTGGGTTGATCAAGTAGGTGTCCGTCGTCCCGATGAGACCGGGAACGGACCGGTTCCTCGCACCCGCGGCGTCGAGCAGGCACGCGAGGCCCCACGCCGGTCACCCGACGTCTCCGCAAGACTACCAGCACCCGCCGGTAACACCCGGCCAAGGCCCCGCGTGGCCCCCCGGATGGTCAGCCCAGCGCGCGTCGGGTGCGCTCGACGTCCTCTTCGATCTGGGCGATCAGCGGCTCGATCGAGTCGTACCGGACCTGACCGCGCAGGTGCGTCACGAAGTCCAGCGCCAGTCGCTCGCCGTAGAGATCACCGGAGAAGTCCAGCGCGTACGCCTCGACCCGCCGCTCCCGGCCGGAGAAGGTCGGGTTGGTGCCGACCGACACCGCGGCCATCAGCGGCTCGGGCTGGCCCCGGCGGATCATGCGGGCCGCGTACACCCCGTCGGCGGGCACCGCCGCGTACCGGTGGCAGAGCAGGTTCGCGGTGGGGAAGCCCAGCACCCGGCCGCGCTGGTCACCACGGACCACCACGCCCTCCACCCGGTGCGCGCGCCCCAGCGCGTCCGCCGCCGTGCCCACGTCGCCCGCGTCGACGCAGGAGCGGATGTACGTGGAGGAGAAGACCGTGCCGGCCGCGGCGATCAGCGGACTGCCCTCCACACCGAAGCCGAAGGTCTGGCCCAGCCGCTCCAGCAGTGCCACGTCGCCGGCCGCGCGGTGCCCGAAGCGGAAGTTGTCACCGACCACCACCAACGCCGCGTGCAGGTGTTCGACCAGGATGTCGTGCACGAACTGCTCGGGCGGCAGCCGCGAGAACTCGGGAGTGAACGGCACCACACACAGCACGTCCACGCCGAGGGCCTCGATCAACTCGGCCTTGCGGCCCGGCTCGGTGAGGATCGCGGGATGTGAGCCGGGGCGGACCACCTCGGCCGGGTGCGGATCGAACGTGACCACCACGGACTGCACGCCCAGCTCCCGGGCACGGGCCACGGCGTGTCCGATGGTCGCCTGGTGCCCCTTGTGCACGCCGTCGAAGACGCCGATGGTGACGACCGAGCGCCCCCATCCTCCGGGCGCCGCGTCGTACCCCCGCCACCGCTGCATGCCGTTCCTCTCCGTAAGGAAGGGCCCCCTCCTAACGCCTGGTGCATAGGAAGGGCACCTTGTTAACGCTGATCGACGCGCGCCGTGCGCAGAGCGATGCGCCAGCGCCGGCTGTCAGGCCGGGGCGAGCACGATTTCCGCGCGGGCTCGGCCGTCCCGCTCGCTGACGATAGCGATCAGACCTCCGGTGGGGCCGAACACGGCGTACGGCCCGGCGATGCCGGCCGGGTCCAGCGGCCCGCCGTGGCCGAGCACCTTCGCCTCGTCGGGGGTCGCGTCACGGCGGGGAAAGAACCGGTCGGCCGCCGCGTCGAGCGGCAGGTTCACCACCTCCGGGGCGCGCTCCTCGAGCTGTTCGAGGGTGGCCGCCTCGGCGAGGGCGAAGCCACCCACCGCGGTCCGGCGCAGCGCGGTGAGGTGCCCGCCGACACCGAGGGCCAGGCCCGCGTCCCGGGCGATGGCCCGGATGTACGTGCCCGAGGAGCAGGTCACGTCGATGTCCACGTCCACCACGTCCGGCTCGCCGCGGCGGATCGCCAGCACCTCCAGCCGGGAGATGGTCACCCGACGCGCGGGCAGGTCGACGCTCTCACCGTCGCGGACCCGCTTGTACGCCCGCTGTCCGTCGATCTTGATGGCGCTGACGGCGCTCGGCACCTGGTCGACCTCGCCGCTCAGCGCGGTCAGCGCGGCGTGGACGGCCTCGTCGGTGACGTGACCGGCCGGGGTCGTGGCGATCACGTCGCCCTCGGCGTCGTCGGTGACGGTGGCCTGCCCCAGCCGGATGGTGCCGGTATAGCTCTTGCCCGCACCGATCACGTAGGTCAGCAGCCGGGTGGCACGGCCGACGCCGATCACCAGTACGCCGGTGGCCATCGGGTCGAGGGTGCCGCCGTGTCCCACCCGCCGGGTCTTCGCCAGTCGGCGGATCCGCGCCACCACGTCGTGCGACGTCATGCCGCCGGGCTTGTCGACGACGATCAGACCATCGGTGCTCACGTCGGCCAAGCCTGCCAGACGACCCGGACCGCGCGCTGCGTGGGCACGCCCGCCGTGACCGGAGCCTCCGCTTGCGCAGGTCCGGCCGATTCGCTGGTTCGGTCGGTTTGTCCCACGGGTCGGCCAACGTCCTCTCGAAGATGCGAAGATCATCCGCCCGCACCCGTAGACGAGGACCAGGACTCCGATGACCCCCGACCGCCGTCCGGCCCACGAGCACCGCGCTCGGGTCGATCTGCCGCAGTGGATGCGGCAGCCGACACCGAAGCGGCGAACCCCGGCACGCTACGTCGACGATCTGATCGAACGGTCGCCGCCGCTGCGCACGGCCCGCCGCGCGATGTGGCACCGGCGCGACCGGGCTCGGTGGAGCGAGACGCATCCACACCTCGTCGCCGTGCTGTCCTTCATCGCGGCTGGTGTCCTCGGCACCGCTCTGGTGACGGGCGCCTACTATCTGCTCGCGCTGGCCGCCAGCGGCGATTACTGACGGGAAGAGCCATGACGCAGACTGCGCCGAACGAGCCCACACCCCCGGGCCCGACCGATCCGCCCTCGCCGCCGGCCGCCGTCGCGGAGGTCAACCCGGTGGCGCTCCCGGAGTGGATGAACTCGGCGCGGACCGAGCACCAGCCCGCCGGCTGGGATCGGGTCCGCTTCTTCTCCGCCCGGCACAACGGCGCGCTGATGCTGGGACTTGGACTCCTGCTGGCTGTGGCGATGGTCGGCGGAGGCCTGGTGATCGTCGACCGGCTGGCCGACAACGTCCGCACGTCCACCTCGGCGACTCCCACCCCGAGCGGCACCGCAGCGGTGAGCAGAGTGGGCGAACCGCGGGACCTGTTCGCCGGCTCACCGGCAGCCTCCTTCGCCCCCGGTGAACAGGCCGTGCGGATGCCGACGGCGAAGGCCACCGGGCCCTTCACCGAGGCCCAGGTAGGGGCGGCGTTGGAGACGGTGCGTAAAGGGTTGATCGAGAGCCGACTGGACACGTCCATGCTCTCGGGCGACCCGGAACCGTTCCTCCGGCTGCTCGCCCCGGACATTCGTGAGCAGCTCACGTCGGACTTCACCGGCAACGCCTTCCTGCGGTACGCGACCCGGATGGCGTCGCCCTCGGACTGGGAGCTCGGTATCCGGGCCGACGGACGGGTCAGTTACCGGGCCACCACGGAGAACGGCACCCGGATGCTGGAGGTCTCCACGGAGTTCGTGTGGGCGTACCCCTTCGACGTGGACCTGCGAGCGCCGGCCGGCGCCAGTGTGGTGGCGCTGCGTGACCGTGTGGTGTGGCAGGTGCCGCACCCGGAGGACGTGCCGGCTTCCACTCAAGGCCTGCGGATCGTCTCAGCGAAGCTGGTGACCTGGAACGCGGACTGCGGCAAGCTCCGTGAGGGCTGGGTGCAGGAGCAGTTCTGGGTGGCCGACACGCACGGGGATCGGATACCCGCGGGCGACCCGCGCACGATCTTCGACCTCGACGCGCCCCCGCCGACCACCGTCCGCTGTTGACCGGCGAGCGGGTCAGCGAACCGCCCCGACGACCGCCCAGCCGCCGGAGCGGACCCGCAGCAACAGGGCGACGAGTCGGATCACCACGAACAGGGTTAGTCCCGCCCAGATGCCACCGAGTCCCAGGTTGAGCACGTACGCCAGCCAGATGGCCGGCAGGAAGCCGCCGAGCGCCGCCACGATGGTGAGATTGCGCAGGTGACGGACGTCACCGGCGCCGATCAACACGCCGTCGAGCGCGAACACGACACCGGCCAGCGGCAGCATGGCGACGAACCAGGGCCAGGCGACCATTGCCTGCTCCCGTACCTGCCCGTCGGAGCTGAACCAGGACGGCACGACGCCCGCGCCGGCGGCGATGACCACGGCGAAGGCGACGCCGCAGACGCCGCCGAGCAGTCCGATCCGGCGGGCCAGCGCCCGCGCGCCCGCCGCGTCGCCCGACCCGAGCGCGGCGCCGATGAGGGACTGCGCGGCGATGGCGAGCGCGTCGAGCACCAGCGCGGTGAAGAACCACAGTTGCAGGGCGATCTGGTGGGCGCCGACGGCGGCGGCGCCGAAGCGGGCGGCGACCGCCGTCGCGGAGAGGAAGCTCGCCTGGAACGCCAGACCCCGGATCAGCAGGTCCCGGCTGAGCACCAACTGGTCGCGGATCAGGCGCGGCCGGGGCCGCAGCGACACCCGCTCGGCGACCAGCGCCCCGGCGAAGAGCACGCCGGAGAGGGTCTGCGCGACCGCGTTGGCGACCGCCGAGCCGGTCAGCCCCAGGCCGGCGGGGTAGACCAGCAGCGGGCAGAGCAGGGCGGAGACCAGATTGGGGCCGAGCACGAAGTACAGCGGGCGACGGGTGTCCTGCACGCCGCGCAGCCAGCCGTTGCCGGCCGCGGCGAGCAGCAGGCCAGGGGCGCCGAGCGCCGCGACGCGCAGCCACGCGGCGGCGGCGCCGGCCACGTCGCCACCACCTCCGGCGAGGGTACGCGCCAACGCGCCCCCGCCGATCTGCATGCCGATCGCCACCAGCAGTCCGACGCCGAGCGCCAGCCAGGACGACTGGACTCCCTCGGCGACCGCCGCCGCTCGGTCGCCGGCGCCGAAGCGACGGGCCGAACGCCCCGTGGTGCCGTACGCGACGACCGTTCCGAGCCAGGCGGTGAGCGTCATCACCGTGCCGCCGACGGCGAGCGCGGCGAGCGGTACGCGACCGAGGTGCCCGACGACGGCCGTGTCGACGAGCACGTAGAGCGGCTCGGCGGCGAGCACCACGAGCGCCGGCAGGGCGAGGCTCGCGATCCGACGTGGCGAGGCGGATCGGTCGACGGTGGCGGTCTGGCTCATCGCCGACGATCCTGACACGAGCGCGGTAAGGAGCACAAGCGCGTCAGAGGCTTACCCCCGCACCGAGCCAGCAGCGGTGCCCAACCTCGTCGATCTTGCACTTTGTGCTGGCGAAATGCGCCTGTCGACCAGCTTTGTCACCACCGCAAGTGCAAGATCGGCAGACCGGGTGGGTGTTTGAGTGCGCTGGTCTACCAGGGGGTCACTGACGGGTGTCCATCGACGTCTGCAGCGCGCGGCGGGCCTGCTCGCGGGCGTCGTCGGTGGTCTCGGGCTTGGGCTTGTTCGGCATGGTGGCGCTCCTTCCAGGGTGCGAGCCACCGGCACGCGGCGGCCCTCACGGGCGGTCGTGCTGAGCGCCCCACGGCGGTCCGGGGTTACCGGAGCAGCCGACTGGGCAGCGAGAGCCCGGGTCGGTCCGACCCTGGAGGGAGGCGGCGCGAGGTGTGGCACCACCACCCACGACCTGCACCACACCGTGATGCCGGCCACTTCCCAAGTTATCGTTCAGGTCCATATGCTGCCCACGGTTCCCGCCATTTGGACTCTCGGCAGCCCGCCTCACCGGGCCAGGAAGTGCCAGCCCAGCCACCACCAGAAGCCGAACAGACCGATCCTGCCCACCGGCACCGGGCCGACCTCGTAGCGCATCACGTACGCGCACACGTCGCTCATCGTGGGGATCCGGGAGCCCTCCCGGCGGGCCAGCACCTCGATGACGGCGAAGAGCACGAGCGCGGCCAGGAAACCGCCGATCGCGAGGGCCCGCATCATCGCCGCACCAATCCCCAGAACGCGGCCAACCAGGCGAACCACGCCACCGACCGAGTCAGATGATCTTCCAGCAGGGGGTCGGCGAGCCGGGAGAAGGTGGGAAAGTCGTCGCCCACGGCGAGCACGAAGGTGGCGCCCTCGAAGACACCGAAGATCACGACGGGCAGGGCCCACCAGGCCGCCCCCGCGCGCAGCCGGGGCGGCGCCGGACGCCGGGGCACCCGGTTGCTCAGACCGAGCCAGATCAACACCCCGCCGGTGCCGAGCGTGTAGAGATTCGCCTCCGTGGAGAACGACGCGAACCGCCCCCCGACGAGGGACAGGCAGAGGAGAACCGGAACGGAGACGGCGGGCCGGTCCCAGGCTCGGGGGGCCTCCACGGTGAGATCGTGCGGCTGCTCCATCCCGCAATTCTTCCCGGTCTCACCCAGCGCGGGAAGGCCAACACTCCCCGGAGCTGACCCTGAACTTGCCGTGCGGACCATCAGCGCCACCGCAGCGGGCGGGCCGCCGGGGATCAGCCGACGCCGGAGACCAGCGCCGCGCCCAACTCGCCGCGGATCGCCTCGACGACCTGCTCGGCGCTCCCCCGGCCGGTGAACCCGGCCGCGAACCGGTGGCCGCCCCCGCCCATCGCGACCGCCACGCGGCTGACGTCCACCGCGCCCTTGCTGCGCATCGACACGGCCCACTCGTCGGGTGCGGTCTGCTTCAGCACGCAGCTCACGTCCGCCTCGGCGGTGCACCGCACCGAGTCGATGAGCGCCTCCAGCACGTACGGCGGCTGGTCGTGGCGGGCCAAGTCATCGAGGGTGGCGGTAGTCCACACCAGGCCCCGACCCTCGGCGGCGGCCGGCTCCAGACGGGCACGGCCGAGCACCTCGCCGAAGAGCCGAACCGCTCCGAAGGGTCGGGTGTCGAAGACGCGCCGGGAGATGTCACCGGGCGAGATGCCGGTGGCGAGCAACCGGGCGGCCATCTGGTGTACGGCCGGAGTGGTCGCCTCGAAGCGGAACGAGCCGGTGTCCGTGGTCAGCGCCACGTACAGGCACTCGGCGATGGCCCGGTCCGTCGTCACGCCCAGCCGTGCCAGGAGCCGATCGGCGACCACCGACGTGGCGGCGGCACCCGGGTCGATCAGATTGACCGTACCGAAGCCCGGATTCGAGGCGTGGTGGTCGAGCACCAGCGCCGCACCGGCCGTCGACAGCCGGTCGGCCAGCGCGCCGAGGCGCGACTCACTGGCCGCGTCGAAGCAGATCACCAGGTCCGGCGCGGGGTCGGCGTCGCCCGCCGGGACCAGGAGCTCCATCCCGGGCAGACCCCGCAACGGCTCGGGCACCTCCGGCGGCCCGGGAAAGGTCGCCTGCACCCGGTGTACGCCGAACTGACGCAGGCCCAGACCGAAGCCGAGCATGCTGCCCAGCGCGTCACCGTCCGGGTTGACGTGGCAGATCAGCAACACCCGGCCGGTCGACGGGAGAGCACGGATCAGCGCCTCGGCCGCCGCCCAGTCCGCCTCGGACGGGCCGCCGTCGACCGTCGCGGCGAGTTGGGCACCGGCGGCGCCCGTCACCGCGCCGCCCCACCCCGGGGGGTCTCCGTGGCGTCGGCGGCCGCGTCGGCCTCCTCGTCCGTCTCGTCCTCGTCCTCGTCCTCGACGCGGTACGGCTGCGCGTCGCCCGCGTACTCGGCGCGCGCGGCGAGCCGCTGCACCTCCGCGTCGGCGTTGCGCGCGGCGGCGAGCAGGTCGTCGATGTGCTTGACCTGGTCCTGCACGTCGTCGAGAACGAACGTCAGCGTGGGCGAGTGCCGCAGCCCGAGCGCCTTACCGACCGTGCTGCGCAGCAACCCCTTGGCGCTCTCCAGAGCCGCCGCGGTGTCCGCCTGGGCCACCGCGTCACCCAGCACCGTGTAGAAGACCGTCGCGTCGCGCAGGTCGGCGGTGATCCGGGCATCGGTGATGGTGATCATGCCCAGGCGCGGATCCTTGATCTGGCTCCGCACCACCGAAGCGACCAGCTCACGCACTCGTTCCGCGTGCCGGCGTACCTTGGCCGGATCAGACATCTCGCCACCTCCACGGCGTCCCGCTCCCGGCCGGCCCGGCGGCCCTGGAGGCCGCCGGCCGACCGGCCAACATCTCGAACACTACCTTCGCGGCGGCGCCGGTCGCCGGGCACCGCCGGCCCCGTGGGTCAGTCGTCGTCCACGCCGTACAGCCGGCGTCGAACCGACAGCAGTTCGACCTCGGGACGGGCGGCCATCAGGCGCTCGCAGGAGTCGAGCACCTCGCGGACGTGCGCCGCCTCGGCGGCGACCACGGCCACCGCAATCTGGGCTCGACCGTGTAGGTCGAGCGCTCCCACCTCGGCGGCCGACACCTCGAAGCGGCGCAGGGCCGCCACGATCGGCCGTACATATGATCTCTTGGCTTTGAGCGACCGGGAGTCGCCCGGCAGCAGCAGGTCGAAGACCGCGGTTCCGGTGAACATCGCCCCGGACGATACCGCCACCCCACCCCGCATGATCAAGGGGTTTACGCCGGCCGGCGTAAACCCCTTGATCAGCGTGTCACTGCCGGATCAGGCGCGAACCTTCTCCCGCATCTCGAAGGTCTCGATGACGTCGCCGACCTGGACGTTGTTGTAACCACCCAGGGTCAGACCACACTCGAAGCCCTCGCGGACCTCGGTGGCGTCGTCCTTGAACCGCTTGAGCGAGGTGATCGTGAGGTTGTCCGCCACGACCGTCCCGTCCCGAAGCAGCCGAGCCTTCGCGTTGCGCCGGATGATGCCCGACCGGACGATGCAACCGGAGATGTTGCCGATCTTGGACGAGCGGAACACGTCGCGGATCTCCGCGGTGCCCAGCTCGGCCTCCTCGTACTCCGGCTTGAGCAGGCCCTTGAGCGCCGCCTCGATCTCCTCGATGGCCTGGTAGATGACGGTGTAGTACCGGATCTCCACGCCCTCGCGGTCGGCCATCTCGCGGACCTTGTTCGAGGCCCGCACGTTGAAGCCGATGATCGTGACCGGCTCGGACGACGCGCTGGCGAGCATGACGTTGCTCTCCGTGATCGCGCCGACGCCCCGGTCGAGGACCTTGAGCTGGACCTCCTCGGGGATGTCGAGGTTGAACAGCGCGTCCTCGAGGGCCTCCACCGAACCGGAGACATCGCCCTTGAGGATGAGGTTGAGCGAGGTCTTCTCGCCCTCCTTGAGCTGCTCCATGAGCGTCTCAAGAGTGGCCCGGCCACGGGAGTTGGCGAAGGACGCCGCCCGCCGCCGTGCCTGGCGCTGCTCGGCGATCTGCCGCACCGTACGGTCGTCCGCCGCGGCGAGGAACGTGTCACCCGCGCCGGGCGGCGCGGTCAGACCCAGCACCATGACCGGACGCG
This sequence comes from Micromonospora sp. NPDC049107, assembly GCF_040648595.1. Lineage (NCBI taxonomy): Bacteria > Bacillati > Actinomycetota > Actinomycetes > Micromonosporales > Micromonosporaceae > Micromonospora > Micromonospora sp. NPDC049107. The sequence goes on along the minus strand of NZ_JBEZEC010000014.1, from coordinate 63,076 downwards.
CCGGACCAGCCTCGGAGAGCTGGTTGCCGTTCTCGTCGAGCATGGCCCGGACCCGGCCGTGCGCCCCACCGGCGACGATCGAGTCGCCCGCCCGCAGGGTGCCCTTCTGCACCAGCACCGTCGCCACCGCACCGCGGCCCTTGTCCAGGTGCGCCTCGATGGCCACACCCTGCGCCGGCCCGTCGATCGGAGCGGTCAGCTCCAGCGACGCGTCGGCGGTGAGCAGGACGGCCTCGAGGAGTTCCTCGATGCCGATGCCCGGCTTCGCGGCCACGTTGACGAACATGGTGTCGCCGCCGTACTCCTCGGCGACCAGGCCGTACTCGGTCAGCTGCTGGCGGACCTTGTCCGGGTTGGCGTCCGGCTTGTCGACCTTGTTGACCGCGACCACGATCGGCACGTCGGCCGCCTTGGCGTGGTTCAACGCCTCGATGGTCTGCGGCATCACGCCGTCGTCGGCCGCGACGACCAGGATCACGATGTCCGTGACCTGGGCACCACGGGCACGCATGGCGGTGAACGCCTCGTGACCCGGGGTGTCGATGAACGTGACCGCCCGGTCCTCGCCCTCGTGCGGGACGTGGACCTGGTACGCACCGATGTGCTGGGTGATGCCACCCGCCTCACCGGCCACCACGTTCGCCTTACGGATGGCGTCGAGCAGCTTGGTCTTACCGTGGTCGACGTGACCCATGACGGTCACCACCGGCGCACGGCTGACCAGACGCTCCTCGGCCACCTCCGCGTCGAGGTCGATGTTGAACTGCGCGAGCAGCTCGCGGTCCTCGTCCTCCGGGCTGACGATCTGGATGTCGAAGCCCAGGTGCTCACCCAGCAGGTGCAGGGTGTCGTCAGAACAGGACTGGGTCGCGGTGACCATCTCGCCCAGGTTGAACATCTCCTGGACCAGCGAACCCGGGTTGGCGTTGATCTTGTCGGCGAAGTCCGACAGCGAGGCGCCACGGGAGAGCCGGACGACCTGACCCTGACCCCGGGGAGCACCCGAGCTCATGGTCGGAGCCGACAGGTTGTCGAACTCCTGTCTGCGCTGCTTCTTGGACTTGCGACCGCGCGTCGGCCGACCACCCGGACGCCCGAAGGCACCCGCGGCGCCGCCGCCACGGCCACGACCGCCCGCACCCGGACGACCGCCGCCACCGGCCGGACCACCCGGACGGAAACCGCCACCGGGAGCACCGCCACCGCCGCCGGGACCGCCACGGTAGCCACCGCCACCGCCGGCACCCGCACCGCCACCGGGGCCGCCGCGGTAACCACCGCCGCCACCACCGCCACCGCCGGGACCGCCACGGAACCCGCCGCCACCGCCACCGGGACGGCCCGCGCCGCCACCGGGGCGACCCGCGCCACCGGGGCCGGGACGACCGGCGGCCGGACGCTGACTCGGCATGGACGCCGGGCTGGGCCGCGGCGGCATGGAGTTCGGGCTCGGCCGCGGCGGCATACCCGCCGGGCTGTTCGGCCGGGGGCCACCCGCGCCGGCGGCCGGGGGCCGCTGCTGCTGCTGCTGGCCACCCTGGATGCCGAACGGGTTGTTACCGGCGCCACGCGCCGGCGGACGACCGCCGGGGCGGGCACCCGGACCCGGAGCCGGCGTGTTCGGACGAGCTGCCGGTGAACCGGGACGGGGCGGCATCGCCGCAGGACCCGGCCGAGGACCGGGCCGGTTGCCGTCGGCCGGGGGCTCCCGGCGGACGGGGTTGTCACGCTGCTGCTGGCGGGCGGCCTGCGCGGCCTTGACCGCGGCCTCCTGCTCAGCCTTCAGCGCGGCGGCGCGCGCCTCCGCGGCCGCCACCTCGATGTCGTGGGCACTCGCCGGCTTGGCGACCGGGGCCGCCGACTGCGGCGCACCGGGCACCGGACCCTTGGGCTTCGGACCGGGTACCGGCGCAGCCGGCCGCCGCGGCGGCATCGGCTTGGCCGAGACCCGGGGCGCGCCCGGGGTCGGTGACGGCGTCGGGGTCGGGTTGGAAGCCGGCGTCGACACGGGCGCCGACGGGGCGGCCGGAGCCGGGGACCCGGCGGACGCGACGAACGCGTTACGCAGTCGCCGGGCGACGGGCGCCTCGACGGTGCTGGACGCGGACTTCACGAACTCGCCCATTTCCTTCAACTTGGCGAGAACGGTCTTACTCTCGACCCCGAGCTCTTTTGCAAGCTCGTGTACGCGGGCCTTGCCTGCCACTGCACTCCTCACTCCGAGGTCGTGCGGGCAGCACCCGCAGCGACCTCACTCGTGCACTTGAAGCCTGGTCATTTCAGGGACTTCATCGTGTGCTCATGTCGGTCGTCCTACCCTGCTAGCGACCCTCGCCCGGTCGGGCTGACCGGACGTAGTGGTTGGCGCATCGACGTGCTCTGCCAGCACACCGTGGTCGAGGACCTCGGTGATGCGCAGCGCTCGCCCGAAGGCGCGGCGCCGCACCGCCAGCGCGAAGCAGGCCGGATCCGGGTGCATGTTCGCTCCCCGACCCGGCAGCCTGCGGCGCGGATCAGGCCGGAGGCTGTGACCAGCCTCGTCTCTGATCGCGACGACCCGCAGCAATTCGCTGGCCGGCGCACGTTGTCGGCAGCCCACACAGGTGCGCTCCGGCTGAGTGCGTCGTACCACTGGAAGAAGTCTACCCCTAGCTGCCCGAGATCGCGCCGCCCGGCTCCCGCACCTGATCCACGGCCCCGCGCGCGGCCGGAGCCGGCTGCTCCGCATCGGACCGAATATCGATCCGCCAACCGGTCAAGCGGGCAGCAAGGCGGGCATTCTGCCCCTCGCGACCGATGGCGAGCGAAAGCTGGAAGTCAGGAACGGTCACCCGGGCGGCCCGGCCAGCCAGGTCCACGACCTCAACCCGTAGCGCCTTGGCCGGCGACAACGCGTTTCCGACGAAGGTGGCCGGGTCATCCGACCAGTCGATGATGTCGATCTTTTCGCCGTGCAGCTCGCTCATCACGGCGCGCACCCGCTGACCCATCGGACCGATGCAGGCGCCCTTGGCGTTCACGCCGGGGGTGGTGGAGCGGACAGCGATCTTCGTACGGTGACCTGCCTCACGCGCGATCGCGCCGATCTCGACGGTGCCGTCGGCGATCTCCGGCACCTCCAGCGCGAACAGCTTCTTGACCAACGCCGGGTGGGAGCGGGACAGGGTGATCTGCGGCCCGCGCATGCCCTTGGCCACGTGCACCACCACGCACCGGACGCGCTCACCGTGCGCGTACCGCTCGCCGGGCACCTGCTCGGACTGCGGCAGGACGCCCTCCAGCTTGCCCAGGTCGACGCTGACGATGCCCTTCTCGGTACGCGTCTCGTGCGCCTGCACCACGCCGGTGACCAGGTCACCCTCGCGACCCACGTACTCGCCGAAGTGCACCTCGTCGGTGGCCTCCCGCAGGCGCTGAAGGATCACCTGCTTGGCGGTCATGGCGGCGATCCGGCCGAAGTCGTGCGGGGTGTCGTCCCACTCCCGCACCAGCGAGCCGTCCTCGTCCATCTCCTGCGCGTACACCAGGGCCGCGCCGGACTTACGGTCGATCTCCACCCGGGCGTGCGGCTCAGCGCCGTCAGTGTGCCGGTAGGCGGTCAGCAACGCGGTCTCGATCGCCGCGAGAATCGTGTCGAACGGGATCTCCCGCTCGCGCTCGAGTGCGCGCAGCGCCGCGAGGTCGATGTTCACCTCTCCTCGTCCTCCACATCATCATCGTCGTCGTCGATGTCTTCTGCATCGTCGTACTCGTCGGTCTCGTCCGCGTCGTCGAACTCGTCCGGCTCACCCAGCTCGGCGAGGCGGGTGAACTCGACCTGCACCCGGCCCGGGCCCAGCTGGGCGTATGCCCACCGGACCTCGCCGCCGTCGGTCTCCAGCCGTACGCCCTCGTCGTCGGCCCCGAGCACCCGGCCGGTCACCTGACGGTCCCCCGAGGGCTGCTCGCCGCGTTGGCCGGGCAGCGCCGCGGCGCCCCGGACGGTGACCTTGACCAGTCGGCTTACGTTGCGTCGCCAGTGCCGGGGCAGGGTGAGCGGCCGGTCCACGCCGGGCGAGCTGACCTCGAGCTGGTACTCCCCGGCGACGATGTCGCCGTCGGCCTCCTCGGCCGCGTCCAGCGCCTTCGAGACCGCGCGGGAGACGTCCGCGACGGCGTCCAGGTCGATCCCGCCGTCCGCGTCCACGATCACCCGCACCACGTGCCGGCGTCCGGCTCGGGAGACCGACAGGTCCTCCAGGTCGTAGCCCACGCCGTTGACCACCGGCTCGATCACGGTCCGCAACCGGGTACGGCGGGCCGCGAGATCACCGCCGCCGCGTGGAGCGCGGGGGCCCGCGCCGTCGCGGGGTCGACCCGTCGACCTGGTGGTACGGCCACGCTGCGTCATGTACGCACCCTTTCCCTGGTCGATCGGGACGTCGTCCCGCCATGCCGGCACGCCACCGGAGCGGACGCGCCGGTGGCTGCGCAGAGCGTAACGCGCCTGCCGGGCGACGGGCCGGGCGGCGCACCGACGCCGGTGACGCCCGGACCCGACCCGATGGTGTTGACTTGCCCGGTGGGGATCGGCAGAACGACTCAGCGCGACGAAGTATTCGGGCAATCTCGGCGAAAGCTCCTCCGGGCCGGCGCTCTCCTGGCACTCGGCGGCGCGGTGGCGCCGCTGACAGGCTGTGATCTTTTCGACCGTGACGACGAGCCGACGCCACCGCCGGACCCGCTGCGGTCGATGGTGGACGAGTCACTGAGCCTCGCCACGGCGTACCGGGCGAGCGCCGCCGCCCACCCGGACCTGGCCGACCGCCTCAATCCCATCGCCGAGACGCACACCGCGCACGCCACCGAACTCGCCCGGGTCGTCGGCATCACCCTGCCGTCCGCGCCCGCCGTCGACCCGAGCGCCACCGCGGCCACCGAGCCGGCGGGCGCGCTCGCCGACCTTCGCGCGCGGGAGAAGGCCGCCCAGCAGTCCGCCACCGCCGCCTGCGCCGCCGCGCCCGCCGCACGGGCCGCGCTGCTCGGATCGATCGCCGCGGCGCGGGCCACCCACCAGGAGGCACTGAAGTGAAGCAGCCCACCGCCGAGGAGGCCCTCGCCGCCGCGCTCACCGCCGAGTACGCGGCCATCTACGCGTACGGGCGGATCGGGGTCCGACTCACCGGCGCGGTCCGCGACGCCGCCCACCAGGCGGAGGCCGCGCACCGACGCCGACGCGACGCGGTGGTGGTGCAGTTGAGCGCCGCCGGGGGCACCGTTCCACCAGGCCGGGCCGGCTACGCGCTGCCGTTCCCGGTCACCAACCGGGCGAGCGCCCTCCGGCTGGCCATCGAGGTGGAGGAGCGCACCGCGGCGCACTGGCGTGCCGCGTTGGCGTCCACCACCGGCGCCGACCGGGACCAGGCGCTGGCCGCCCTCGTCGAGTACGCCGTGCGGGCCACCAAGTGGCGCAAGGCCGCCGGGGTGGCCCCACCGACTGTCGCATTTCCCGGCCGCCCGAGCTGAACCGATCCGCCCCGGTTGCGGAGCCCATACCAGGTATGCATACTCCGTTGCCATGTCCATCCGTCACGGGCTGCTCGCCCTCCTCGAACGCGGCCAGATGTACGGCTACCAGCTGCGCGCCGCTTTCGAGGAGTCGACCGGCTCGACCTGGCCGCTGAACATCGGGCAGGTCTACACCACGCTGGCCCGGCTGGAACGGGACGGCCTGGTGCGCCCGCTGCCGGAGAGCGAGGCCGGCCAGCGCCCGTACGAGATCACCGACGCCGGCCGGGCCGACCTCACCCTGTGGTTCGCCACGCCGATCAGCCGTACCGACCGGCCGCGCGACGAGCTGGCGATCAAACTGGCCCTGGCACTCACCACGCCCGGCGTGGACGTCCGCTCGGTGGTGCAGGCCCAGCGCAGCGCGACGATGCGCGCGTTGCAGGAGTTGACCCGGTTGAAGTACGGCAGCGACCGGCCGGAGGACCTGCCGTGGCGGCTGGTCCTGGACTCGATGGTGTTCCAGGCCGAAGCCGAGGTGCGCTGGCTGGACCACTGCGAGAGCAGTCTGGTGCGGCACCGGCCGGGTGGACCGCCGCCGCACCCGCCCCGACCGGGCGCTGGTGACGCGTCCGACGCCGCACGGTGGGCCGATGAGGAGGCGCGACGGTGAGCGGATCGGGCGACGCGGTGCTTGACCTGCGCGCCGTCCACCGCACCCACGGGGTCGGCCCGGCGGCGGTGCACGCGCTGCGCGGTGTCAGCCTCGTCGTTCGGCCGGGCGAGCTGGTCGCCGTGATGGGTCCGTCCGGTTCCGGGAAGTCGACGCTGCTGGCCCTCGCCGGCGGCCTCGACCGCCCGACCCGTGGCGACGTCCGGGTGGAGGGGCAGCCGCTCGGCGCGCTGGACCGCCGCGGGCTGGCGCAGCTACGCCGACGCCGCATCGGCTACATCTTCCAGCACCTCAACCTGCTCGGCAGCCTGAGCGCGCTGGAGAACGTCGCGCTCCCGCTGGAACTCGACGGCGTCGGCGGCCGGCGGGCCAGGGCGGCCGCCCTGGCCGCGCTGACCGAGGTGGGCCTGCCCGCGCTGGGTGACCGCTTCCCCGATCAACTCTCCGGCGGCCAGCAGCAGCGGGTGGCCATCGCCCGCGCGCTGGTCGGCGAGCGCCGGCTGGTGCTCGCCGACGAACCCACCGGGGCGCTCGACTCGCAGACCGGTGAGGCGGTGCTGCACCTGTTGCGCCGCCGGGTCGACGCGGGCGCGGCCGGCATCCTGGTCACCCACGAGGCGCGGCACGCCGGCTGGGCCGACCGGGTGGTGTTCCTGCGCGACGGCGTGCTGGTCGACACGACCGCGCCGCTGGGCAGCGTCGAGCAACTCCTCTCCGGTAGCGACCGTTGACCCTGCGCCGGACGCCGGTGACACGCGGCAGCGCCGACCCTCCGGTCGGGCCGCCGACACCGCTCGAACCCGGGCGGCGGCGACGGTTCGCCGAACTGACCGGCTCGTGGCGGGCGGCGCTGCGGATCGCTCGCCGGGAGTCGCGACGGGCGCGACGGCGTACCGCCCTGGTGCTGGCGATGATCGCGCTTCCGGTGCTGGTGCTGGCCTTTCTGGCGGCGAGCTACGACATGGCCGAGCTGACACCGCAGGAGCAGCTCGACCGCCGGCTCGGCGTCGCCGACGCGGAGCTGCGGTGGTTCGCCGACACCCCGGTCGTTCAGGACGAGTGGGGCGACACCTGGTATCCCCGTGACGACGGCCAATCGGCGATGAGTCGTCCGACCACGGCCGACGAGGTGACCGCGTTGCTCGGCCCCGGCAGCCGGGTCACCGAGATACGTGCCGGCAGCCCGGTGACGGTGCGGGGCCCGCGCGGCGACGAGACCCTCCAGGCCTGGATTCTCGACCTCACCGACCCGCTGGCCCGCGGTCTGGTGCGGTTCCGCTCGGGGCGGGCGCCGCAGCAACCCGGAGAGGTCGCGCTGAGTCCGACGGCGCTGCGCCGGCTGGACGGACGCCTCGGCGAGGCGGTGCCCACCGCCGACCGGACCCGGACGTACACGGTGGTCGGTGTGGTCGAGTTCCCCGACGACCTCGGCCCGGTGATCGCGCTGCACCCGGCGGCCGTCGGCCGGGCCGATGCGCAGCCGGACAGCAGGTGGCTGATCGACGTGCCCGGCACCGTCGACGCGGCGATGGTCGCCCGGCTCAACGAACGCGGAGTGGTGGTGGCGCGCCGCCACGTGCCGGATTCGATGACGTCTTCCCGGAGCTTCATCGGGTACGTCGGGCCCGCCAACACCAGCGACCTGAGCACGATGGTGCTGATCGCCGGGCTGGGATTGCTGGAGGTGGTGCTGCTGGTCGGGCCGGCGTTCGCCGTCGGGGTCCGCCGTCGACGCCGTGACCTGGCCCTGGTCGCGGTGGCCGGCGGTGACGCGGCCCACCTGCGCCGGGTCGTGCTCGCCGACGGGGTGGTGCTCGGGGTGCTGGGCGCCGTGGCCGGGCTGCTGCTCGGCGTCGGCGCGGCGTTCGCCGGACGTCCCGTCATGGAGCAGTACGTGTTCGGCACCCGCTTCGGCGCGTACCGCTGCTGGCCGCTGGCCCTGGTCGTGCTCGGCGGGGTCGCGGTGCTGGCCGGAGTGCTGGCGGCGTTGGCGCCGGCCTGGACGGCGGCCCGGCAGGACGTGATGGCCGGGCTCGCCGGTCGACGGACCCCTCCCCCGCCCCGGGCCCGGGCGCTCGTCAGCGGATTGGCGCTGGTCGTCGGCGGGGCGGCGCTCGCGGCGTTCGGGGCCAGTCGGACGTCCCCCGCGGTGATCCTGGCCGGTCTGATCCTCGGGGAGCTGGGCCTGGTCTGTTGCACACCCACCCTGATCGGCGGGCTCGCCCGGCTCGGTCGGGTGCTGCCGCCGGCGCCCCGGATCGCGCTGCGCGACGCGAGCCGTAACCGGGCCGCCGCAGCGCCGGCCATCTGCGCCGTGATGGCGGCGGTGGCCGGCAGCGTCGCGCTCGGCGGCTACCTGGCCAGCGACGCGGTCCGCGACGCCCGCACCTATCAGCCGCTGCTGCCCACCGGTCACGTCCTGGTCAACCGCAATGATCCGGCGCTGCGGCCGGAACCGTCGTTGGAGCAGGTCAGCACCGCCGCCCGGCACCACCTCGGCGCCAGCGCCGTCGCCCTGGTGCAGGGCACGGCCTGCCCGTCGGTGGGCGGCCCGGCCAGCTACTGCTCCGTCGTACCGGAACTCCCGGCGGATCATGCCTGCCCCTTTGAGCCCGGGGACAACCTGTCCGCGACCCAACGTCGGCAGGCGCTGGCCGACCCGCGCTGCCGGGACCGCGCGGCGGACTACTTCGGGAGCTACGTGCAGACGCTCGTGGACGACGGCAGCGCGCTGCCGCTCCTCACCGGCGCCGACCCGGCGGCGACCACCGCCGCGACCGCCGTGCTGCACGCCGGGGGCGTGGTGGTGACCGATCCGCGCTACCTGCACGACGGCCTGGTGACCGTGCAGGTGAACGAGGTACGGGCCGGCCGGGACGAGGTGACCACCACGCGATGGGACCTGCCCGGGTACGCCCTGACGCCGACACGCGGCCAGCCTCGCCTCCTGCTGTCCGCGACGGCAGCCCGGCAGCTCGCCCTGAAGCCGGTCTCGAACGGTTGGGTGATCAATACGTCGACGCCGCCCAGCCAACATCGCCAGGACCGGTTCACCGCCGACCTGCGGGGCTTCGGAACGTTCTCCCTCCAGGTGGAGCAGGGTGCCGCCCCCCGTGACGACTCGCCGCTGCTGCTGCTGCTCGCCGCCGCGGCCGGAGTGATCACGATGGGCGCGGCCGGGATCGCCACGGCGCTCGCCGCCGCCGAGGGCCGCGCCGAGCTGTCCACGCTCGCGGCGGTCGGCGCGGCCCCCGCCGTACGCCGGCTGCTGGCGATCTGTCAGGCCGGGGTGATCGCGGGACTCGGTTCGGCGCTCGGCATCGTGGCCGGTCTCGGCACCGCGGCGATCGTGCTGTTCTCGGCCAACCGGGAGTACGCGACGGCCTGGCCGGCGATGGAGCCGTACCCGTACCTGGTGCCGTGGCCGGCGCTGGGCGTCCTGGTGCTGGTGCCGGTGGTGGCGATGTTCGGCGCGGGCCTGTTCACCCGGGCCCGGCTGCCGATCGAACGTCGCCTCGACTGAGGCCTTGACCGCACCATCGGAAGCGGACCGTCCGGGGGTGCCGCCGGTGCCGGGCAACCGGCAGACTGATCCGCGTGTCAGCCCTCACCACCCTCACCCGCCGACTCGGCCACCACCGCTGGTTCGGGACCGCCGCCCGCTTGCTCGTACCCGCCGACCGGATCGTCGGCCGGCTCACCCGCGGACGGGTGGTCGCGCTCGGCTTACTGCCGTCCCTGGTGATCACCACGACCGGCCGCCGGTCCGGCAAACCGCGCAGCAACCCCCTGCTCTACGTGCCCGACGGCGACGCGTACGTGGTGATCGGTTCCAACTGGGGGCAGACCCACCAGCCCGGTTGGGCGATGAACCTGCTCGCCGACCCGGCCGCCGAGGTGGACGTGAAGGGCCGCCGGCTCCCGGTGCGGGCCGAGCCGGCGTCCGGGGCCGAGCGGGACCGTCTGTGGGACCTGCTCGTCGCCCAGTGGCCGGCGTACCGCACGTACGTCGAGCGGGCCGGGGGCCGTGAGATCCGCATCTTCCGGCTGGTGCCGACCGGGCGCGGCGGGCCGGCCAGCCCGCCGTCGGCTGGCTAGGCTGACGCCAGTCGCCCCAGGGGAGGTTGTGGACCCGTGAGCGCGCTCGGTGATGACCGACGGTGGTCGGTGGCGGAGCGGGTGGCCGAGGCGATCCAGCGACGTTTCCCGGCCGATGTGCTGGCGATCGCCGTCCACGGGCCCCTCGCGCACGGCGACGACGACGGTGGCGGGAACGGCGAGGTGGGGATGCTGGTGGTCACCTACCGGCCGGGTGGCGGGCCGCCGCCGGCGACCCGGCGGGTGGACGGCGTGCTGGTCGACCTGACCGTGGCCGCCGCCGACGACTACCTCGGACAGGCCCGGATGCTCTCTCCGTTGTGGCCGCTGACGGCCGACCGGTACGTCACCACCCGGTCGCTGTTCGACCCGACGGGCTGGCTGCGGACGTTGCGCGACGAGCACCTCGGCCGACTCGCCCGGGCCCGGCCGGCGGAGTTCAGCACGGCGGCGCGGCAGGCCTGGTACCGGGGCAGCGCCGCGCACGCGCGGGCGGCCCGACTGGCCGAGTGGTACGAGACCGACCAGGCGCTGCTGATGCTCGGTGAGGCGCGGTTGGCCGCGGCGACCGTGACCGGCCTGCTGGGCCGCACCTACTTCCGCGATCCGGGCGACGCGGTGCGGCGTACGGGTCTGGCCGGCGCGGACATGACCGAGGTCGGTGCGGTACTGACCCGGCAGGCCGAGGAGCTGGCGGCGCGCGGCCGCCCGGTCGACGGCACGATCGACGATCTGCTCGGCGGTTGACCGGGCGTCACAGCCCGCCCTGCACCCCGATCAGCGAACCGACCAGGTAGGTGGCCCCGGCCGCCGCGGCGCCCAGTACGAGTTGACGCAGGCCGCTGGTCCACCAGGGTCGGTTGGTGAACCGGGCCACCACCGCGCCGGCGGCGAACAGCCCGAGCCCGCCGACGGCGAGCGCCAGCCAGAGGTCGGTGGCGCCCAACAGGTACGGCAGCAGGGGGATCAGCGCCCCCAGCGAGAAGAACACGAAGGAGGAGATCGCCGCCGCCCACGGGCTGGGCTGATCGTCGGGGTCGACGCCCAACTCCTCGCGGACGTGTACCCGCAGCGCCTCCTCCGGGTCGCGCCGTACCGCCTCGGCGACCTGCATGGCGAGGTCGCGGGGCAGGCCCCGGGCCACCCAGGCGTCGGCCAGCTCGCGCGCCTCCGCCTCGGGGTGCCGTTCCAGCTCGCGCCGCTCCTTGGCGACCTCGGCGGCGACCTGTTCGTTGGCCGAGCGCACGCTGGTGTACTCGCCGAGCCCCATCGAGATCGCGCCGGCCACCAGGCCGGCGGTGCCGGTCAGCACGATGCTGTGCGGCGAGACGCCGCCGCCGCCGACGCCGGCGATGAGGGCGATGTTGGTCACCAGGCCGTCCATCGCGCCGAAGACCGCCGGGCGCAGCCAGCCACCGGAGACGTCCGCGTGGTGCGCCTCGCGCAGGGCGGCGGGGGTCTCGGTCACGGCGTCCGCCCTTCGTTCGCGACTGCGGGACTCCGCTTCGCCGCGTTCCTCGCGCTCACGGCAGGGTCAGGATCTCGTGGCCGTCGTCGGTGACGACGATGGTGTGCTCGAACTGCGCGGTCCACCTGCGGTCCTTGGTGACCACGGTCCACCCGTCGTCCCACATGTCGTACTGGTAGGTGCCGAGGGTGATCATCGGCTCGATGGTGAAGGTCATTCCCGGCTCCATGACGTCCGTCGGCCGGGGGCTGTCGTAGTGCGGCACGTAGAGGCCGCTGTGGAAGGTCTCGCCGATCCCGTGGCCGGTGAAGTCGCGGACCACGCCGTAGCCGAACCGCTTGGCGTACGACTCGATGACGCGGCCCACCACGTTGATCTGGCGACCCGGCGCGACCGCGCGGATGCCGCGCATCATCGCCTCGTGGGTGCGCTCGACGAGGAGCCGCGCCTCCTCGTCGACCTCGCCGACGCAGAAGGTGGCATCCGTGTCGCCGTGCACACCGCCGATGAACGCGGTCACGTCGACGTTGATGATGTCGCCGTCGGCCAGGACCGTGGAGTCCGGGATGCCGTGGCAGATGGCCTCGTTGAGGCTGGTGCAGCAGGACTTGGGGTAGCCCCGGTAGCCGAGCGTCGACGGGTACGCGTCGTGGTCGCAGAGGAACTCGTGCACCACGCGGTCGATCTCGTCGGTGGTGACGCCGGGCTTGCAGTGCTCGCCGGCGAGCTGCGTCGCCTGGGCGGCGAGGCGGCTGGCGATCCGCATCTTCTCGATGGTCTCCGGCGTCTGCACGTGCGAGCCGCGCCACTGCTGCGGCGCCTTCTTACCCACGTACTCCGGGCGGGGAATGTGGGCGGGCACCGGTCGCGTCGGGGACAGCGTGCCGGGGGTCAGCGGCGCACGGACGGTCATGCCCCCCAGCCTATCGTCGCTGACGCCGTGACCCGTGCCACGGCCGGTCGGTACCGGTTGTTGCCCTGCCTGGTCGGCTGTGCCATCGTGTCTGCGTGGATCAAGGGGGAGCACCACCCGTCTTCTCCGCCCGCGCGGAGATCGACGGAGAGCACCTCCACGTGGTGGTGACCGGCGAGGTCGACATGGCCACGGCCGACACGATGGCGCAGACCGCCCTACGCGAGCCCGCCAGCCGGCTCACCCTCGACCTGCGGGCGGTGACCTTCTTCGACTCGGCGGCCATCCACGCGGTGGTCCGGCTCGCCCAGCGGTTCTCCGGCACGCTCACCGTGTTGCCGTCCCGGCAGGTACGCCGCGTGCTGGAGATCTCCGGGCTGGGCGATCAGCCCTGGCTCGATCCGGTCTGAGACCTGGCCGCGCCCCGTCAGCCCTGCAACTGCCGGCGCAGCGTCACCTCGGTCCCCCCGTCGGTACGCCGCACCATCAGGTCACCCAACGCCTTGATCAGCGACAGTCCGCGCCCCCGGAAGCCGGAGTCGGTGGACTCCCGCCACTGGCCGGTGTCACGCACGGTGGCGATCACCGTCCGGTCCTCGATGGCCACCTCCACGGTGATCACCGCCTCGGCGGGCTGGACGGGGTGTTCGATGGCGTTCGCGGCGGCCTCCGAGACCGCCACGGTCAGGTCGAACAGGTCCGTCTCGCCGACGTTGTGCGCGACGAGGAAGTCCTCCAGGCGCTTGCGGAGCACGCTCAGTCGGGTCGGGTCGGCCGGCAGTCGCAACGCGAACCGGTTCAGCTCCGCCGCCTCCACGGCGAGCACCGCCACGTCGTCGCGACGTGGTCGCCCGGTCACCCGCTCGACGACCGTGTCGACCAGATCCGCCACATGGTGGCCCGGCGCGGCCGCGTCGACCCGCAACTGTGCCAGCGCGGCGTCGATGCCGAGGTGACGGTCCTCGATCAGCCCGTCGGTGTAGAGCAGCAGTCGGCTGCCCGCGGGCAGCTCACCCTCAACGGTCCGGTAGGTGGTGCCGGGGATGGCGCCGACCGGCGGGCCGAGCGCACGGTCGTGCAGGAACGCCACGTCGTCTCCTCGGATCAGCAGGGGGGACGGGTGACCGGCGCTGGCGTAGCGCAGGCGACCGGTGCGGGGGCTGAACAGCAGGCAGACCACCGTCGCGAACGACGACTCCTCGGTGGACACGACCAGCCGGTTGAGCCGGGTCAGCGACTCGCCCGGGTCGAAGCCCTCCAGCAGGTACGCCCGCAGCGCGTTGCGCAGCTGGCCCATGGCCGCGGCGGCCTGGACGCCCTTGCCGACCACGTCGCCGATGACCAGCACGAGGTTGTCCGCGTCGAGCGCGAGCGCGTCGTACCAGTCCCCACCGACCTCGACGTCGGCACTGCCCGGCAGGTAGCGGCTCGCGACGACCGCGCCCGGCAGCTGGGGCAGCGTCCTCGGCAGCAGGCTGTGCTGCAACGTGGTGGCGATGTGGTGTTCGGCCTCGTAGAGCTGGGCGTTCTCGAGTCGGACGCCGACCAGCCGGGCCAGTTGGGTGAGCGCGGCCTCGTCGGCCTGCGCGTCGTCGTCGGCGGCCCGCCAGACCCGCAGCTCGCCGAGCTGTTCGCGGCTGGTCCCGGTGAGCGGGGCCACGAAGGTCGGATCGGCGGCCGTTTCACCGCCAGCGTCGGCCTCGAACCGGGAGCCGGCCGCGCTGACCACGACCCGGGCCGCCTCGGCGAGGCTGAGCGCGTGCCGGGCGGCGACCTGGAGCACGTCGGCGGTGGACCGGGCCGTGTTGACCGCCACCGCCGCGTCGGCCAGCGCCCGCAGACGACGGATGATCTGGCGGCGTAGCTGACCCAGCTCGACGTTGGCCCGGACCCGGGCGATCAGCTCCTGCCCGGAGAACGGCTTGGTCAGGTAGTCGTCGGCGCCGGCGGCGAGGCCGGCGACCGCCTCCGCGGAGCCGGCGCGGGCGGAGAGCAGCACGATCGGCACATCACGGGTACGGGGGTCCGCGCGCAGCGCGCCGACCAGACCGAACCCGTCCAACCGGGGCATCATCACGTCGCTGAGCACCAGGTCGAACCCGCCCTCGCGGGCCAGCGTCAAGGCCGCCCGGCCGTCGCTGGCGGTGACCACCTCCCAGGTCGGCGAGAGCAACCGGGTGACGTGCTCACGCAGGTCGGCGTTGTCGTCGACGACCAGGATCCGGCCGCTCGGGGCGAGTGCGGTCGGCTGCTGGCCGGCCTCACCGGTGCCGTCCTCGGCGGCCCACAGGGCGGTCTCCGCCACGAAGAGCCGGGCCTGCTCGGGCTCGCCCGTCGGCAGGGGGGCGAACGCGACCACCCGGTCGGCGGGCAGGTGATCGGACCCGAACGGGACGGTCACCGTGAAGGTGCTGCCCTCGTCGACCTGGCTGGTCAGGCCGACCGTACCGCCGTGCATCTCGACCAGCTCGCGGACCAGCGCCAGCCCGATACCGGTGCCCTCATGGGTACGGGCGCGCGCGCCGGGCACTCGGTGGAAACGCTCGAAGACGTGCGGCAGTTCGTCCGGGACGATCCCGACGCCGGTGTCGACGACATCCAGCCGGGCGAGATCGCCGTCGGCCCGGACCCGCACGCGGATCTCGCCGTCCAAGGTGAACTTCACGGCGTTCGACACCAGGTTGAGGACGATCTTCTCCCACATGTCCCGGTCGACGAAGACCGGCGCGGGCAGCGGCGGGCAGTCCACGACCAGCCGCAGGCCGGCGCGTTCGGTGGCCGAGCGGAAGGTGCTGGCCAGTCGGGCGGTGTAGTCGGCCAGGTCGGTGGGTTGGTAGTGGGCCGCGAGCCGGCCGGATTCCAACCGGGAGAAGTCGAGCACGGTGTTGACCAACTTGAGCAGCCGCATCGCGTTGCGGTGCATCACGACGAGTCGGTCGGTGTAGGCGGCGGGCAGTTCCGGGTCGGCCAGCATGTCCTCCAGCGGGCCGAGCACCAGCGTCAACGGGGTGCGGAACTCGTGACTGACGTTGGCGAAGAAGTTGGTCTTCGCCCGGTCCAGCGCGGCCAGCTCGGCGGCTCGGGCGCGCTCCTGCTCGTACGCCCGCTGGGTGCCGACCGCCCGGGAGACCTGCGCGGCCACCAGGTCGAGGAAGTCGCGGTACTCGTCGCCGAGCGGCAGCAGGCGGGCCACGCCGACGACCAGCGCGCCGACGGTCTCGTTGGTCGCCTTCACGGGCAGCACGAGCGCCACGTCGGAGGCGTCGGCCGGTCGCCGCGCGACCAGGTCGCGCACCCGCACGGTGGCGGAGGCGCCCTCGGCGACCAGGTCGGCGAACGTCGCCGGTGGAGCGTCGACCGCCGCCGGATCGACGCCGCTGGCCCCGGTGAGCCGGAACTCACCGGTGTCGTCGGCGAGGTAGATGAGCGCGAAGGGTACGTCGGCGGAGTGCCGGCCGAGCACGTCGGCGGCGGTCCGGCCCAGCTCGCCGGCGCTGTTCACGTCGGCCAGCTCGGCGCCCAGTTCGGACAACGCCCGCAGTCGCCGTTCACCGACCACCCGGCCGGTGGTCTCGTTGACGATGCAGTACACGCCGCTGACCGAGCCGTCGGCGCCGCGGATCGGGTCGTACGAGACGTCGAAGTAGGTCTGCTCGACGAAGCCGGAGCGGTCCAGCAGGAAGGGGTGGTCGGCGCCCCGGTAGGAGAGCCCGGTGCTGCGGACGCCTTCGAGCAGCGGGCCGAGGACGTCCCACGTCTCGGCCCAGTGGTGTCGGGCCGGCTGACCGAGCACGTGCGGATGCTTGCTGCCGATGGTCGGCCGGTACGCGTCGTTGTAGAAGGCGAGCTGGTCGTCGCCCCAGAACATGACGATCTGCGCGCTGGAGGAGAGCATCATGCCGACCGCGCTGGCCAGGGCCACCGGCCAGCGGGACGGCCCGCCCAGCGGCGCGGTGGACCAGTCGAGGGCGCGGAGCCGTTCGCCCAGCTCACCGCCGTTCGCGAAGGCGGCGGCCAGCAGCGGGGGGATCTCGTGGCCGTCCGCGAAGGAACGCCCCGCGTCCGCGCCCCCCTGGGCCGAGCTCATGCAGCCTCCCCCGCTTCGGCCGTACCCCTCAGCCGTTGATCTCCACGCGCCGTGCTCCGACTTGTACCCCGGCGGACCAGCAACGTAACGCATGACGACCCGTGGACGCTGGTTACGTGCACTCCGGTGGTCGCCGACCCGACGGCACGGGGGCGGACGCGGCGCACCGACGGGGGCGCACACGTGTCCTGAGCACTCAGAAGACCGGCAATCCGTCGATGCTCGCGGCGTTCTTGGTGGCGCGATAGGTCACCAGATCATCGGCCGTGCGACGGGAGTGTGAGGTGAGTAACAGGTCGCGTTCCGCGCGGTAGTCCATCAGTGGCACGGCGTAACCGCAGGAGTCGCTGACCCGCTGCACGTCGACGGTGATGACGGCCCGTACGGCGTGCACGTCCGGTGGAGCGGGAAACTCGGCGAGACGGTCGGCGAAGCCCGCCTCGGTCACCGCCACGGTGTGGCCCCTGCCGTGCAGGCGCACGATCTTCGGCGGCCCGTCGAAGGCGCAGAACATCAGCGTGATGCGGCCGTTGTCCCGCAGGTGGGCGATGGTCTCCGCCCCGCTGCCGTGATAGTCGAGGTAGGCCACCCGGTGCGGGCCGAGGACCACGAAGGTGCCCGTCATGCCCTTCGGTGAGACATTGACATGCCCCTCGGGACCGGACGGCGCGGTAGCCACGAAGAAGACCTGCTGGGCCGCGATGAACTCCCGCAGACGACCGTCGATCTCCGGATAGACCTTGCCCATGCGCTGATCCTCCCACCGCCCGACCCATGCGACGGGGGCGACCTGCGTCACAGCACCGGTGATCCGGCCACGCGTACCCCCTCGTCGTGGTCACTCACCGGCGGGCCGGACCCCCGGGCGGCCCGGACCAGCGCGGTGATCGGGCGCGGGTCCGGCTCGTTCTCCGGATGCCACTGCACGCCCAGCACGAACGCACGGGCCGGATCCTCCACCGCCTCGATCACGCCGTCGGCCGCCCAGCCGGTCACCGTGAGCCGGCCCGCGGTGGCGACCGCCTGATGGTGGTACGAGTTGACCTGCTGAACCCCGGCCAGGGTCCGCGCCGCGAGGCTGCCCGGCGCGAAGCGCACCGGGTGGGCGCCGTAGACGCCCGGCGCCGGCCGGTGCGCCTCGGAGCCGAGCACGTCCGGCAGGTGCTGGTGCAGGGTGCCGCCGTAGGCGACGGCGAGCAGCTGCATCCCCCGGCAGACCCCGAGCACGGGCAGGTCGGCGGCGAGGGCAGCCGCCAGCAGGGTCAACTCACCGGCGTCCCGGTCCGGCCGGTCCTCGGTCCGCGGGTGCGGCTGCTGGCCGTACCGCCCCGGGCCCACGTCGGCGCCCCCGGCCAGCAGCAGCCCGTCGAGGACCGCCAGCACGTCGGCGTCGACGTCGTCCGGGGGCAGCACCACCGCCCGGCCACCGGCGGCGGTCACCGCCCGCACGTACGCCTCGGGCACCAGGACCGCCCGCACACCACGCCAGACGGCCCAGTCGACGGGCTCGACGTACGCGCTGATCCCGATCAGGGGCCGCCGCGGAGCCGCTGGTGTTCGCGACTGCGGGGCTCGCAAACCCGGCTCACTCCTCGCGCTCATAGCGGAGTGACGTACGCGCCGGTGATACCGCCGTCGACCACGAACTGCGCGGCGGTCATGAACGAGGCGTCGTCGCTGGCCAGGAAGGCCACCGCGGCGGCGATCTCCGCCGGCTCACCGAACCGACCCATCGGCACGTGCACCAGCCGGCGGGCGGCCCGCTCCGGGTCGGCGGCGAACAGCTCCAGCAGCAGCGGGGTGGCCACCGGGCCGGGGCAGAGCGCGTTGACCCGGATGCCCTCGCGGGCGAACTGCACGCCCAACTCGCGGGTCATCGCCAGCACGCCGCCCTTGCTCGCGGTGTACGCGATCTGCGACGTCGCCGCTCCCATCAACGCGACGAACGAGGCCGTGTTGATGATCGACCCCTTGCCCTGCCGCCGCATGTGCGGAATCGCGTACTTGCAACACAGGTAGACGCTCGTGGTGTTGACCCGCAGCACCCGCTCCCACGCGTCCAGGCCGGTGTCCAGGATGGAGTCGTCGTCCGGCGGGGAGATGCCGGCGTTGTTGAACGCGATGTCCACCCGACCGTGCCGGTCGGCCACCCCGTCGAACAGGTCACGTACCGCCGCCTCGTCGGCGACGTCGGCGCGGACGAACTCGCCGCCGCACTCCTGCGCGGCCTTCTCGCCCGCCGCCGCGTCGATGTCGACGCAGACCACCCGCGCCCCCTCGGCGGCGAACCGCCGGACGGTGGCCAACCCGATGCCGCTGCCCGCTCCGGTGACCACGGCCACCCGGTCCTGCAACCGACCCTGCACTGGCCTCACTCCTTCGTCGCGATGAACACGTTCTTGACGTCGGTGAAGGAGTGCAGCGCGTCCGGGCCCAGCTCACGGCCGAGTCCGGAGCGCTTCATCCCGCCGAACGGGGTCCAGTAGCGCACCGAGGAGTGCGAGTTGACGCTGAGGTTGCCCGAGTCGACCGCCCGCGCCATCCGCAGCGCGCGCCCGATGTCCCGGGTCCAGATCGAGCCGGAGAGGCCGTACTCGGTGTCGTTGGCGAGCCGCACCGCGTCGGCCTCGTCGTCGAACGGCAGCACCGAGACCACCGGCCCGAAGATCTCCTCCCGCCAGTGCCGGTCGGCGGGCGAATCGGCCAGCAGCACGGTCGGCGCGTGCCAGAAGCCGGCGCCGTCGGGGCAGGAGCCGGTGAAGGCGACCTTCGCGCCGGTCACGTAACCGGCGACGCGGTCCCGCTGGGCCGCCGAGATCAGCGGGCCCATCTCGGCGGTGTCGCGGGACGGGTCCTCGACCCGGACGGCGCGTACCGCTGGTTCGAGCAGTTCCAGGAACCTGTCGTACACCGGTCGTTGGACCAGGATCCGCGACCGTGCGCAGCAGTCCTGGCCGGCGTTGTCGAAGACCGCGCCGGGCGCGGTCGCGGCGGCGGTCTCCAGGTCGGCGTCGGCGAACACGATGTTGGCGCTCTTGCCGCCCAACTCCAGCGTGAGCCGCTTCACCTGGGCGGCGCAGCCGGCCATGATGCGCGTGCCGACCTCGGTGGAGCCGGTGAAGCAGATCTTGCGAACGGCCGGGTGGCTGACGAACCGCTCCCCCACCACCGCGCCCTCGCCGGGCAGCACGGTGAACACGTCCTCGGGCAGGCCGGCCTCGCGGGCCAGCTCGGCCAGGCGCAGCGCGGTGAGCGGGGTCAGCTCGGCGGGTTTGAGCACCACCGTGTTGCCGGCGGCGAGGGCCGGGGCGAACCCCCAGGCGGCGATGGGCATCGGGAAGTTCCACGGCACGATCACGCCAACCACGCCGAGCGGTTCGTGGAAGGTGACGTCGAGGCCACCGGGTACGGGGATCTGCCGGCCGGTCAACCGCTCCGGCGCACCGGCGTAGTAGTCCAGCACGTCGCGGACGTTGCCGGCCTCCCAGCGGGCGTTGCCGATGGTGTGCCCGGAGTTGCGCACCTCCAACCGGGCCAGCTCGTCCAGGTGCGCGTCGACGACGGCGGCGAACCGCCGCAACAGCCGCCCCCGATCCCCCGGCGCCACCTCCCGCCACGTCTCGAACGCCGTCGCGGCCCGCGAGATGGCAGCATCCACCTCCCCCACCGAGGCCCCGGTAACCTCCCGAAACCCCACCCCGGAAGCCGGATCAACAAGCACGCTCACGCGTCCCACCCCTCACCAATCCGCGCGATCTTGCACTTTCTGTGCCGACATAAGCCGTGAGTTGCCCCAAACCAACGACAGAAAGTGCAAGATCGCAGCGGAGGCAGGCCCTAGGGCCTGTTTCATAAGGGCGGTCGAGCCGAGGCGGAGTCCGGGCGGCGATCCGGCAAGGCGCGGTGTCGTCCGGATACCGGTGTTGTATCCGGACGACACCGCAACGCCGCCGGTCGTCGTCCGGGCCCGCCGCAGGCCGGCCAGTTCTTATGAAACAGGCCCTAGAGGCGTTCGAAGCCACGGGTCAGCTCCCAGTCCGTTACCGCCGCGTCGAAGGCCTTCAGCTCCACCTTTGCCTGGTTGGCGTAGTGGGCCACCACCTCGTCGCCGAACGCCTCGCGGGCCACCCCGGACGCCTCCCACAGGGTCAGGGCGTCGCGCAACGTGCTGGGGACGCGCTCGGCGTCCGGGTCGTCGTACGCGTTGCCGGTGCACTCCGCGCCCAGCTCCAGCCCCTGCTCGATGCCGTGCAACGCGCCCGCGACCAGCCCGGCGATCGCCAGGTACGGGTTGACGTCGGCGCCGGGCACCCGGTTCTCCACCCGCATGCCCTGCCCGTGCCCGACCACCCGCAGCGCGCAGGTGCGGTTGTCGACACCCCAGCGAAGCGCCGTCGGGGCGAACGAGCCCGGCTGGTAGCGCTTGTACGAGTTGATGTTCGGCGCGAAGAGCAGGCTGAACTCCCGCATGGTGGCGAGCAACCCGGCAAGCACCCGCTGCCCGGTCTCGCTCAGGTGCGCCGGCCCGTCACCGAGCATGGCCGACGAGCCGGACGAGTCCCGGAGCGAGAAGTGGATGTGGCAGGAGTTGCCCTCCCGCTCGTTCGGCTTGGCCATGAAGGTGATCGACATGCCCTCCTGGGCGGCGATCTCCTTCGCGCCGTTCTTGTAGATGACGTGGTGGTCGGCGCAGGCCACCGCCTCGTCGTACCGGAAGGCGATCTCGTGCTGGCCGAGGTTGCACTCGCCCTTGGCACTCTCCGGGGTGAGCCCGGCGGCGGCCATCTCGGTACGGATCCGACGCAGCAGCGGCTCCACCCGGGCGGTCCCGAGCAGGGAATAGTCCACGTTGTACTGGTTTGCCGGGGTGAGGTCGCGGTAGCCGCGCCGCCAGGCGTCCTCGTACGAGTCGCGGAACAGCACGAACTCCAGCTCGGTGCCGGCGTACGCGGTCAGCCCGTGCTCGGCCAGTCGGTCCAGTTGCTTGCGCAGAATCTGCCGGGGCGAGGCGACCACGTCACCGGAGCCGTCCAGCCAGGCGAGGTCGGCCAGCAGCATCGCCGAGCCCGGCTGCCAGGGCACCCGGCGCAGGGTGGCGAAGTCCGGCACCATGGCGAAGTCGCCGTAGCCGCGCTCCCAGCTCGACATCGCGTACCCGTCGACGGTGTTCATGTCGACGTCCACCGCCAGCAGGTAGTTGCAGCCCTCGCTGCCGCCCTCGACGACCTGGTCGAGGAAGAAGGGCGCGTGGAACCGCTTGCCCTGCAACCGGCCCTGCATGTCGACCAGGGCCAGCACCACGGTGTCGATCTCGCCATCGTCGACGGCGACCCGCAGTTGTTCCAGCGTGAGCGGCGCATTCCTCATGAGCGGGCCTCCATCACCAAGGTCTACTGGCAAACCGGATCACCGTCAATGCCCCCGCTCACCGCCCCGGATGCAAGGAAGGGCCCCTTGTTATCGGATTTTGTTGAACAAGGGGCCCTTCCTTACACCGCAGGGGGGTCAGGAGCCTTCGGCGGGCGTACGCGCGGACCGCTCCTCGACGGTACGGACCGGGCCGGTGAACCACTTCCGGGCCGAGGCGTACCACCAGACGGCCACCACCAGCAGCACCCCGCCGACGGCCAGCGGCGCGTAGTTCACCGCGGACCAGGTGAACTCGTCGTCGCCGGGCACCCCGGCGGGCACGATCGGCAGCACGAAGTACACGGCGATGACCGCGATCTCGATGACCGCGACCCAGCCGAACAGCTTGTACTTGCGTCCCAGCGTCCACGGACCGGGCACGAATCGGTCGCCCATGCGCAGCCGCAGCGCGATCGGGATGAGGAAGGACAGGTAGAGGCCGAGCACCGCGACGGAGACCACCGCGTAGAAGGCGATCGGGATACCGGCCGAGCTCTCGTAGAGCGCCGGCAGGGTGAGCACCAGGCCGGCGACCGTGGCGCCGATGATCGCGTTGACCGGGGTGCCGTTGCGGTCGACCTTCGACCAGAGCCGCCAGCCCGGCACGGCCCGGTCACGGCTGAACGCGTACGCCATGCGACTCATCGACGTCACGCAGCTCATGCCGCAGAAGAACTGCCCGATGGTGGAGATGATGATGACGACCTTGAAGAAGACCGGGGTCAGCGCGGACTCGAAGATGGCGCCGGAGAAGCCGCCGGCGGCGTTGACCGCCTCGACGTCGGTGGCCGCGAACAGGAAGGCCAGCAGCAGGATCCAGCCGCCGACCGCCGAGTAGAAGATCGACTGCCAGAGCCCCTTGGCGGCGGCCTGGGACGCGCCCCGGGTCTCCTCGGACACGTGCGCGCAGGCGTCGAAGCCCGTGATCGTGTACTGGGTGAGCAGGAAGCCCAGCGGCAGCACGTAGAACCAGAAGGTCAGGCCGCCGGTGTCACCGTCACCGAAGCCCGAGTTGTTGAACCGCTCGGTGAACACGAACTGGAAGCTCTGGTGGTTGTCGGGGACGAACACCAGGATGGCCACCACGACGGCGGCGCCGGCCACGTGCCACCAGACCGAGACGTTCTGGAGTACGTCGATGATCCGGTGCCCGTAGATGTTGATCAGGCCGTGCAGCGCCAGGATGATCACGAACAGGATGAACGCCTGCCGCAGCGTCCCGGCCCAGCCGTCGAAGAGCGCCGACAGGGTGAGGTTGAGGAAGGTCGCGCAGCCGTAGTCGACCGACGCGGTGACGGCGACCAGGCCGATCAGGTTCAACCAGCCGGTGAACCACCCGTGCGCCGGACGACCCATGGTCGCCGCCCACCAGTAGATGCCGCCTGCCGTCGGGTACGCCGACACCAGCTCGGCCATGCAGAAACCGATGATCAGGATGAACAGTGAGATCAGCGGCCAGCCCCAGGAGATGGCGACCGGTCCGCCGTTGTTCCACGCCTGGCCGAACGTGGTGAAGCAGCCGGCCAGGATCGAGATGATCGAGAACGAGATGGCGAAGTTGGAGAAGCCGCTCCACTTGCGGCGCAGTTCCTGCTTGTAGCCGAGTTCGGCGAGACGCCGGGCGTCGTCGTCCATCGGTTGCTCTGCGGTCGGAACGGGCGTCGTGGCCACTGCGCACCTCCCTGAGGTGGTTCCGTCAACGAGTGCGCAAAGTGTCGTCCCGATGATCAGGGGCGGTCAATACGTCGCGGGTACCGTCCCGCTAATCCCGTTGCCACCGCACGCTTGACGACCGCATGCTGTTACCCGTGACCAGGCCCGATCGCGACGGGCTCCGCCGGGCGCTCGGCAACGTCCGGCACACGGTGGCGCGGGGCGCCGCCTCTCTCTCCCGTACGGCCTCCCGCCGTATCCGACGAAGGTGCCCCGCGCCGCCGCGCCCGGCCCCGGCAGGGCTGTTCGGATCCGTCCCGAACGCCGTCCACCGTTGCCCCGGTTGATCCGGCCTCCCCATCGTGGAGTCATCCGGCCGACCTGATTCCGGCCGGCACACGACCGGGAGGACGAACAGTGCTGCGAAGGATCTCAACCATGGCTCTGGCCACGCTCATGCTGTTGCCCGTCGGCGCGACGGCGGCCCAGGCGGGCACCGCTGCCGCGCGGACCGCCGCCCTCTACGAGATCGCCGTGGAGACCACGAACGACTCCGCGACGGCGTACCTGGAGGTCTACAACGCCTGGGAGCTGTCGGTCTGCGACGACAAGAAGGACGGCTACCGTGCGCGGGCGGAGATGCGGAACCTCACCACGGGCAAGGTCATCGCGACCGCCGAGGACGCCGACGGCTTCAACGACACCTGCGACGAGGGCAACCACGCCTATCCCACGCCGAAGCTGAGCGATACCGTCCGGGTGACCGTGTGGGTGCAGGACGGCACGACGGGCAGCCGCCGGTATACCGCCTACCAGGACTACTAGGGCCTACGCCCCTGA
Source organism: Micromonospora sp. NPDC049107 (assembly GCF_040648595.1). Lineage (NCBI taxonomy): Bacteria > Bacillati > Actinomycetota > Actinomycetes > Micromonosporales > Micromonosporaceae > Micromonospora > Micromonospora sp. NPDC049107. The sequence goes on along the minus strand of NZ_JBEZEC010000014.1, from coordinate 38,448 downwards.
GGGGTGCCCGGTCGGCTGACCGGGCACCCCCTGTCCCGCCGGGCCCGGACGTCAGCCGGGCAGATCGAGCACCACGCCCGGTCGGGCCACGGCGACCGGCCCCGCGTACGCCTGCCGCGTCGCGGCGATCGCCGCCTCCGGGTCCGTGCCGGGCCACAGGTGGGTCAACAGGACCGCTCTGGCGCGTGCCGTACTGGCGTGACGGCCCACCTCGGCTGCGCTCGACAGGAATCCGACCTGCCGGTCCGGGATCTCGTCGACGTACGTCGCGTCGGCGATCAACAGGTCGGCGTCGCGGGCCAGCTCGGCCAGCATCGGGCTCGGGCCGGTATCCCCGGTGTACGCCAGCGCCGTCCCGCCGGCGGTGATGCGGGCTCCCGCGTTGGGCACCCAGTGCGGCAACGACCAGGTCCGCAGGGTGAACGGACCGATGTCGAAGGTGTCGCCGGGGGTGAACTCGTGCAGCTCGTACGCCGTGTCGACGAGCCCCGCATCGTCGATCGCGAGCAGCGCATCGAGGCTGCCGGTGGGCGCGTACACCGGCAGCGCCGGGGCGGGTCGGTCGGCCAACGCCCTGGCCCGCAGCAGTGGCTGCAGGTCGGCGCAGTGGTCGGGGTGGCCGTGGCTGACGTACACGGCGTCGACCGCCGAGGCGGGCAGCCGGGTCAGCAGCGGTTGCAGGGTCGCGTAGCCGGGATCGATCAGCAGCCGGAAACCCTGGCGCTCGACCAGGAAGCCGGCACAGCCCTGGTCGGCCGAGGGCCAGGCGCCGAGACCGCCGAGCACCACGATGCGCACGCGATCACAGGGTCGCGCTGTCGCCGACGGGGATCCGCCGGTATTCGGTTGCGCCCTTGTACTCCATCCAGCCGTCGAGGTTCTCATAGCCGACGTCCGCCGACAGTGCCCGATCGTGGATGGGAAACGCCCGCTCCGGGGCGATCGCCCGCGTCATGTCGATGGCCTCGCGGTGCCTGCCCCAAGGGCCTGCGGCTGGCACGAGAAGCGTCGTCACCCGCTGGTGAGGTACGAAGTACGAGTCGCCGGGGTGGTAGACGCCCTCGACCACATAGCCGAGGTTCACGCAGCCCGGCAGTCCGTCGTAGATCTCCGCGTGCTCACCGCCGACCGCCGCCACCCGGAAGCCGCCGGCACGAAACTCCGCACCCGCCGTGACCACGGTGACCGCCTCCGCCAATCCGCCCCGCACGGCGAGTTCTCGAACCGGCTCCGGCGCGAAGAGCCGCACCGGACGAGAGGCTGACACCTCGGCGACCCGCTCAAGATCGAAGTGGTCGTCGTGCTCGTGAGTCACCAGGATGTCGGTGACCCCGTCGAAGGCCTCCGGCTCGGTCCAGACGCCGGGATCGATCAGCAGTCGGCGCTCGTCGTCCTCAAGGCGGACACAGGCATGCGTGAACTTGACCAGTCGCACGCCCTCACCCTACGGCTCAACGGAACGCGTCGAAGCCCGGTGGATCAGGTCAGCAGGAGGCCGCCGACCCAGAGGGCGCCGATGGTCAGGCCGGCCAGGAACTCCACCAGCATGGACAGGCCGACCGCCTTGAGGGCCTGCACGGTGGACGGCCAGGCGAGCCGGTTGCTGCCCAGCCGCAGCCGCTCCGCCGCCCACACCCCGACGACGAAACCCAGCAGCAGGCCGACCACGGGGATCACGAAGAACCCCACCAGCCCGAGCGCGCCCCCGGCCAGCAGGGACGACGTCGGCACACCGGTCCGCTTGAGGTTCCGCCCCGGCCAGAGATACTTCACGACCATGCCGCCGACCGCGACGAGCGTGGCGGCGGCGAACACCGCCCAACCCGCGGGGCCGGCCCCGCCGAAGATCGCCCAGACCAGCACCCCGCCCCAGCACAGCGGGAGCGCCGGCAGGCCGGGCACCACCACACCCGCCAGCCCGGCCACGATGGCCAGCGCGGCCACCACGGTCACCACCGTCTGCGAGTCGTTCAGGCTCACGCCGTCGCCTTCCGTCGGCACCACGCGGACCGGACCGGCCCGCCGCTCACGCCGTCGCCGTCCGTCGCCGGCCAGCCCGCGTGCCTCACGCCGTAGCCTGCCGGAGCCGGGCCGTGATGTCCTGCGCGGGCACCGGAGCGCCGAAGTACCGCCCCTGCCCGGTGTCGCAGCGCAGGGCCCGTAGCCGCTCGGCCTGCACGCCGGTCTCCACCGCCTCGGCCGTGACCCACAGCTCCAACGCGTGCGCCAACCTGACCAACGCGTCGACGATCCGCTCGTCGCGGTGGTCCGCCGCCTCGTCCGTACCGTCGGCGCGGATGCCCTCGACGAACGGGCCGGCCAGCTTCAGACAGTGGATCGGCAGCCGCCGCAGGTACGCGAGGTTGGAGTAGCCGGTGCCGAAGTCGTCGACCGCGAGTCGGACGCCCAGCGCCGCGAGCCGGTGCAGGCTGCGCAGCGGCTCGCCCGCGCTGCCCATGACGGCGCTCTCGGTCAGTTCCAGTTGCAGCAGCTCCGCCGGGAGACCGCTGGTGGCGAGCGCGTCGGCCACCGTCGCGACGATCGCCGGGTCGTCGGCCTGCCGGGCGGCCAGGTTGACGCTGACCACGACCCGCGCCTCGGGGAACTCCCGCCACCACCGTTCGGCGTCGCGGCAGGCCCGCCGCAGCACCCACTCGCCGAGCCGGACGATCAGACCGGTCTCCTCGGCGAGGCCGATGAAGTGATCCGGGCCGATGAGACCAAGCTCCGGGTGTTCCCAGCGGACCAGCGCCTCCACGGCGAGCATGGTGCCCTCCAGCAGCGACACGATCGGCTGGTAGTGCAGGACGAACTCACCCCGGTCCAGCGCGGCGGGCAGTCCGGCGACCAGCGCCGACCGGGCGTGGTCACGGGCACTGCGCTCCGGGTCGTACACCGCCCACCGACCCCGCCCGGCCGCCTTTGCCCAGTAGAGCGTCGTGTCGGCGGCTTTCATCAGCTCCGAGGCGGTGGTCTCCGCGGCCGGGCAGTCCACGATCCCGACGCTGGCGGAGACCGCCAACTGCTGGTCGCCGACGTGTACGGGCGCGGCGACGGCGGCCAGCGCGGCCTCCGCCACGGCCACCGCGTCCTCGACGTCACCGCCGCCGTCGACCAGGATGACGAACTCGTCGCCGCCCATCCGGGCGACCAGGTGACCCCGGTCGGCCACACACTCGGCGAGCCGCCGGCCGATCGTCACCAACAGCCGGTCGCCGAGGTCGTGGCCGAGGCTGTCGTTGATGGTCTTGAAGCCGTCCAGGTCGAGGAAGCACACCCCGACCCGTTGGCCGGGGGCGGCGGTGTCGAAGACCCGGCCCAACGTCTCGAAGAACAACGTCCGGTTGGGGAGCCCGGTGAGCGGATCGTGCAGCGCCTGGAAGCGCAGCCGCTGTTGGAGCTCGTACCGCTCGGTGATGTCCTCGATCATCGCGACGGTGAACCGTGGCCGGCCGTCGTCGTACCGGATCAGCGAGACGGCCAGATCCGTCCAGACGACGCTGCCGTCCTTGCGGTAGTAGCGCTTCTGGACCCGGGCCGAGTCCTGCTTGCCCTCGATCAGCTCCTGGTACAGCTCCCACATGCCGGCGGCGTCGTCGGCGTGGAACAGCGTCGCCACGTTGATCCGGCGCAGCTCCTCGATCGAGTAGCCGAGCATCTCGGCGAAGGCCGTGTTGACGTCGATGATCTGCCCGTCCACCCCGGCGATGCCGATACCGATGGCGGCGCCCGTGAAGACCGCCCGGAACCGCGCCTCGCTGTCGCGCAACGCCTGCTCGACCTCGTCCCGCGCCTGCCACGCCGAACGGGCGATGCGCTCCTGCTGGGCGAAGGTGCGGTCGCGCAGGGCGCGGGCGAACCCGGCCGCCAGCGCGCCCTGCGTCGCCGCGATCCGGTCGCCCAGATCGGCGGGTCGACCGTCGGCCGCCAGCACCCGGGCGGGGAAGTCGTCACCGAGCGCGCGCAGCGACCACTCCAACGCCCGGGGCTCGGTCAGGTGCGCCTCCACCAGGGCCCGCCCCACCTCCTCGGCGGGACGGGCGCTGAACGGCTCGGCTCGCACGATCTCCGCCAGCCGGACGGTGTGCAGCAGCAGCAGCCGCTCGGTCTCGGCCGCGCTGTGCGGCACGAAACCGATGCGGCGTACGACACGGGCCCAGTCAGCGGCGTACGCCTCGACACCGGTCCGGCCGACGTCGACCCCGGTGGGGTCCGGGACGGCGGCCATGGGGTCAGCCGGCGGGCTGGTCGTACCGGGCGACGCCGCCGAAGGCGCCGAACCGCTCGGGGTGCTCGTCGACGTCCTCGGGCGAGTCGGGGCGCCACAGTGGCATGTGCACGACGCCCGGTTCGAGCACCGTCCAGTCGCCGAAGAAGCCGGTGACCTGCGCGCGGGAGCGCAGGGTGATCTCGGTGTCGGTTCGGGAGGAGAGGCGCTGGGCGTCCAGCATCTCCTGCGGCTGGTCCTCGAAGGTGGAGTGCGAGACGACCAGGAAGCTGCCCGGCGCGGCGGCGGCCCGCAGGGTCGCCAGGATCTCGTCGGGACGGTCGGCGTCCGGAACGAAGTGCACCACCCCGGCCAGCAGGATGCCCATGGGACGCTCGAAGTCGATCAACCCGAGCTGTCGGGTCTCGGCGAGAATCCGCTCCGGCTCGCGCAGATCGGCGTGGATCACTCCGGTCAGGTCGTTGCCCGCGAGCAGTTCCCGGCTGTGCGCGACCGCCACCGGGTCGATGTCGACATAGACCACCCGGGCCTTCGGGTTGGCCGCCTGAGCCACCTCGTGCACGTTGCCGACGGTCGGGATGCCGGAGCCGATGTCGAGGAACTGGTCGATACCGGCGTCGAGCAGCGCCCGGACGGCGCGGCGCAGGAAATCGCGGCCGGAGCGCATGGTGGCCGCGAGGTTCGGGGTCATGCTGGCGATCTGCTCGGCCAGCTGCCGGTCGATCTCGAAGTTGTGCGCCCCGCCCAGGAAGTAGTCGTACACCCGGGCCGCGCTCGGCCTGGTCAGGTCAATCTCGGTCGGCAGTGCGTCCGGCATCGGTGTGCCCCCCAGTTCGTCGCCGCAGCGCGAGGCACCGGCGTCGACGGGCGTACGCGGCCGCCGGCCGACCCCGCGGGTCGTGTGGTGTGGACCACTCTAGGCCGCCGGCCACCGCGTACGGGAGATCCCCTCACGTAACTTTCCGCACTCAGGCGGCGGATTCCAGCAGCAGCGAGATGCCCTGACCGACACCGATGCACATGGTGGCGAGCGCCCGACGGCCGCCCCGGCGGCGCAGCTCCAGTGCGGCGGTGAGCGCCAGCCGCGCACCGCTCGCGCCCAGCGGGTGCCCGAGCGCGATCGCGCCCCCGTTGGGGTTCACGTGCTCGGCGTCCACGGGCAGTCCCAGTTCGCGCAGCACCGCCACGGACTGCGCGGCGAACGCCTCGTTCAGCTCGACGACGTCCACCGCCGCCAGGTCGACGCCGGTCCGGTCGAGCAGTTTGCGGGTGGCCGGCACCGGGCCGATCCCCATGATCCGGGGCGGCACGCCCGCCGTCGCCGCGCCGACGACGCGGGCCAGCGGGGTGAGGCCGTACCGTCGCACCGCGGCCTCGCCGGCCACCAGCAGGGCCACCGCGCCGTCGTTGACGCCCGACGAGTTGCCGGCGGTCACCGTGCCGCCGTCGCGGAACGGGGTGGGCAGCGCGGCCAGCTTCTCCAGCGACGTCTCGCGCGGGTGCTCGTCGACCTCGACCAGTCGGGTCTCCCGACGGCCGGCGGGAACGGACACCGGGACGATCTCCTCGGCGAACCGGCCGTCGGCCTGCGCCTTGGCGGCGCGCTGCTGCGAGCGGTACGCGAAGGCGTCCTGCTCGGCGCGGTCGACGCCGTACTCGGCGGCCACGTTCTCGGCCGTCTCGGGCATCGAGTCGATCCCCCAGCCGTCGCGCATCAGCGGGTTGACCAGCCGCCAGCCCAGGGTGGTGTCGTACATCTCGGCGGAGCGGGAGTACGCCGAGGTCGCCTTCGGCACGACGAAGGGCGCGCGGCTCATGCTCTCCACCCCGCCCGCGATCACCAGCTCGGCCTCCCCCGCCACGATGGAGCGGGCGGCGGTGGCGAGGGCGTCCAGACCGGAGCCGCAGAGCCGGTTGACCGTGCTGCCCGGCACCTCCTCGGGCAGCCCGGCGAGCAGCGCCGCCATCCGGGCCACGTTGCGGTTGTCCTCGCCGGCCTGGTTGGCGCAACCGAGTACGACGTCGTCGACGCGGGCCCAGTCCACCGACGGGTGCCGGGCGACCAACTCGCGGATCACGTGGGCGGCCAGGTCGTCGGGGCGGACGCCGGCCAGCGCGCCCGCGTACCGGCCGATCGGGGTACGGACACCGGCCACCAGGTATGCCACGGTCATCGCGAGTCCTTCAGGGGTGCAGACGGCGGGGGTGGGGCAGGCCCACCGGATCGCGGGGGGCTGCCGGCCGCCAGGATATCCACGCCGGCAACGGATAGGTTGACGGCATGGCCCGGGCCCAGTTCAGCGCAGAGACCAGCCGTGGCGGCGCGTTCGTCCGTCAGCCCAACCGGTTCACCGGTCGGGTCACCGCCGACTCGACCTCGCCCCCGGGCGGCGGTCCGGACGAGCAGGACCGCTGGCCGTTGGAGGCCGGCCGGTACCGGCTCGTCTGGTGCCGCGCGTGCCCGTGGGCGCACCGGGCGAGGATCGTGCGTGGCCTGCTCGGGCTGGACGACGCGATCTCGCTGGGCACCGTCGACCCGATCCGGGACGAGCGGGGTTGGGCGTTCGCGCTCGACCCGGACGGCTTCGATCCGGTCCTCGGCGTCCGCTTCCTCTCCGAGGCGTACCTGGCCACCGACGAGGACTACACCGGCCGGGTGACCGTGCCGGCGCTCGTCGACACCCTGACCGGTCGGGTGGTCACCAATGACTACCCGCAGCTCACCCTCGACTTCTCCATCGAGTGGCGGTCACTGCACGCCCCCGACGCCCCGGATCTGTACCCGGTCGCGCTGCGCCCCGAGATGGACGCGCTGATGGCCGGGATCCACACCGACGTCAACAACGGCGTCTACCGGTGCGGCTTCGCGACCTCCCAGGAGGCGTACGACGAGGCGTTCCGGGCGCTGTTCGCCCGGCTGGACGCGCTCTCCGAGCGGCTGGCCGGGCAGCGCTACCTGATGGGGGACGCGATCACCGAGGCGGACGTGCGGCTGTTCACCACGCTGGTCCGCTTCGACGCGGCGTACCACGGGCACTTCAAGTGCAACCGGAACAAGCTGACCGAGATGCCGGTGCTCTGGGCGTACGCCCGGGACCTGTTCCAGACGCCGGGTTTCGGCGAGACGGTGGACTTCGACCACATCAAGCGGCACTACTACGGCACCCACCGGGAGATCAACCCGACCGGCATCGTGCCGTTGGGGCCCGACGAGTCCGGCTGGACGACGCCGCACGGACGTGGCTGAGCCGGGTCGGGCCGGCACCGCCACGACGCCTCGCGGACACGGGGGCCGGGCCCGCCGGGTCGCCGGGTCGGCCGCCGCCGGCTGCGCGGTGGCCGGGGCGGTCGCGGTGACGGTCGCGGTGGTCGCCGGTCCCGGTCCGGGCTTCACCGGGTACGTGAGCGAGGCCGGTATCGCCGGCAGCGCGCACGCCGTGACGTACCGGATCGGGGTTCTGGCTCTTGCCGGCGCGTTGCTGCTGATCGCCGCGGCGCTGCCGCCCGGGGTCCGGGTCGCGCCGGCGCTGCTCGCCAGCGGCGCGGTGCTCACGGCGGTCTCCGGGGCGGTGACCTGCTCCGCCGGGTGCCCGCTACCGCCGTTCGAGCGGACCACGGTGGCCGATCTGGTGCACGGCGGCGCGAGCATCGCGGCGACGGCGGCGGTGGTCCTCGCCATGGTGGCGTTGGCGGTGTCCGGGCCGGCCGGACCGGTGGTACGCCGGCTGGCGGCGGTGACGGCGGCGCTCGCCCTGCCGCTGTGCGCCACGATCGGCCTGGCCATGCTCGTGGTCGGCCGGGGCTCGCTGGTCGGCGTGGTGGAACGGGTGGTTCTGGCGTTGGCCGTGCTGTGGGGCGTGGCCACCGGCACGGCCCTGGCCCTGACTTGCCGACACCGAAGCCTGTAAGGAGCGTCACGCGCATCACACCTTGCAGATCGAACTTATCGGCGTATCGTCGACCAACGATGACCAATGTCTGGGGCCTTACCGTCCGCCTGTATGTCGATCTCCGACTGCAGGCCAGCGGCATCTGTCCGGCGTAGCCGTCCTTCACTCGCCTACCCCGACCAGACCACCTCACTTGGACATCCCATGCCCTTCGGCCTGCGCAAAATCCCCTTCTCCGTACAGATCCTGCTCGGCCTCGTCCTCGGCGTGGCGCTCGGCTTCCTGGCCCGCGCCAACGACGTGAGCTGGCTGACCAGCACCCTGCACACCATCGGCTCCCTCTTCGTCCAGCTCCTCAAGCTGGCCGTACCGCCGCTGGTCTTCACCGCCATCGTGGTCAGCGTGGTCAGCCTGCGCGGCGTGGCCAACGCCGCCCGGCTCGCCCTCAAGACCCTCATGTGGTTCGGCATCACCGCGCTGATCTCGGTGAGCATCGGCCTCGGCCTCGGCCTGCTCGTCGACCCGGGCCGGGGCGTGACCCTCGACCTGGGCGGCGCGGCCGCACCGAAGAAGACCGGCTCGTGGACGGACTTCCTCACCGGCATCGTGCCCACCAACCCGGTCGGCGCGTTCGTCGAGGGCAACGTCCTGCAGATCGTCTTCCTCGCCGTCGTCATCGGCGCTGCTGCCCTGCTCGTCGGTGAGGCCGCCGAGCCGTTCGTGGCGCTGAACCGCTCGCTGCTGGAGATCGTGCAGAAGGCCCTCTGGTGGGTCATCCGGCTCGCCCCGATCGGCACGCTCGGCCTGATCGGCAACGCCGTCGCCTCGTACGGCTGGGACCTGCTGGCTCCGCTGGCGAAGTTCACCACCGCCGTCTACGTCGGCTGCGCCATCGTGCTGTTCGTGGTCTACCCGCTGGTGCTGATCCTCGCCGGCCGACTCAACCCGCTGCGCTTCTTCGCCGGGGCCTGGCCCGCGATCGAGCTGGCCTTCGTGTCCCGCTCCTCGGTGGGCACCATGCCGGTGACCCAGCGCTCCGTCGAGCGCCTCGGCGTCCCCCGCGAGTACGCCTCGTTCGCGGTGCCGTTCGGCGCCACCACGAAGATGGACGGCTGCGCCGCGATCTACCCGGCACTCGCCGCGATCTTCGTGGCCCAGGTGTTCGGCGTGCAGCTCGGCCTCACCGACTACCTGCTCATCGCCTTCGTCTCGGTGGTCGGCTCGGCGGCCACCGCCGGCCTGACCGGCGCGATCGTGATGCTCACCCTCACCCTGAGCACGCTGGGCCTGCCGCTGGCCGGGGCCGGCCTGCTGCTCGCCATCGACCCGATCCTGGACATGATGCGCACCGCCACCAACGTGGCCGGGCAGGCGCTGGTGCCGACCGTCGTCGCCGCCCGGGAGGGCACCCTCGACCGGGCCGCGTACGAGTCGGCCGGCCGACGTGACCTCACCGAGCCGGAGACCGTGGCCGCCGACACCCGCCCGGAGCTGAACCCCGTACCCGCCTGACCCGTTCTTCCACGGCGACGGACCCCTCGACAGCGGGGTCCGTCGCCGTACCGAGAGGATGAGCACATGAGTTCCCTGTTCACACCGCTGGCCCTGCGCGGGATCACCCTGCCCAACCGCATCGCCATGGCCCCCATGTGCCAGTACTCGGCCGGCCCGGACGGCCTGCCCACCGACTGGCACCTCGTCCACCTCGGCACCCGCGCGATCGGCGGGGCCGGACTGGTGCTGACCGAGGCGACCGCCGTACTCCCCGAGGGTCGGATCTCCCCGCAGGACACCGGGCTGTGGTCCGGCGCGCACGTGGACGCCTGGCGGCCGGTGACCGCCTTCGTCGCCGCACACGGCGCGGTGCCGGCCGTTCAGCTCGCGCACGCCGGGTTCAAGGCCTCCACCTACCGGCCGTGGGCGTCGGGCAACGGCGGGGTGCCGGACGCCGAGGGCGGCTGGACGCCGGTCGCCCCGAGCGCCGAGCCGTTCAGCCCCAGCTACCGGACGCCGACCGCACTCGACGCGGCGGGCATCGCGGGCGTCATCGACGCGTTCGCCGCCGCCGCCGAGCGGGCCCTCGCCGCCGGCTTCGCGGCCGTGGAGGTGCACGCCGCGCACGGTTACCTGCTCAACGAGTTCCTGTCGCCGCTGACCAACCACCGCACCGACGCCTACGGCGGTGACCGGGCCGGCCGGATGCGGCTCACCCTGGAGGTCGCCCGCGCGGTACGCGCCGCCGTCGGCGAGAGCGTGCCGGTGCTCACCCGGATCTCCGCGACCGACTGGGTCGAGGGCGGCTGGACCGTCGAGGACAGCGTCGTGCTCGCCGGGGAGCTGGCCGCCGTCGGCGTCGACCTGGTCGACACCTCCTCCGGGGGCGTCAGCACCGAGCAGCGCATCCCGCAGCTCGGCCCCGGCTACCAGGTGCCGCTGGCCGCCCAGATCCGCCGCGAGGCCGGCGTACCCACCGGCGCGGTCGGCCTGATCGTCGAGCCGGAGCACGCCGAGCAGATCATCGCCAGCGGCGAGGCCGACCTGGTGCTCCTCGGCCGGGAGCTGCTGCGCGACCCGTACTGGCCGCGCCGCGCCGCCGGCAAGCTCGGCGTCGCGTACAGCGGTCCCGCCCAGTACGCCCGCGCCTGATCAGCCTCGTCGGGCGGCTGCCGTTCCCGGCAGCCGCCCGACCCCGGCTCTCAGCCGGCGAGGTGCGACCAGTCGCCCTCCAGCTCGCGCCAGGTCCCCTGGGCCGCCACCGTGCCCTCCCCCAACACCACGACGTGGTCGGCCCGGACCAACGCGGCACGCTTGGCGGTGGACCCCACCACGGTCACGCCGTGCGCCCGCAGCGCCTGCCACAGCGCCAGCTCCGTCGTGACGTCCAGCGCCGACGACACGTCGTCCGCGACCAGCAGTTCGGTACGCGGCGCCAGCGCCCGAGCCAGGGCCAGCCGCTGGAGCTGCCCGCCGGAGAGCCGGGTGCCCTTGTGCCCGATGAGCAGGCCCAGCCCACCCCCGGCGGCGGCCAGGTCGTGGTCGAGCTGCGCCGTGCTGACCGCGTCCGCCGCGTCCACCTGGTGGCCGAGCGCGATGTTCTCGACCACCGTGCCGGAGAGCACCCGGGGTAGCTGACCGACGTAACCGACCTGGTTGGGGCGTAGGAACAGCTCGGGCTCGGTGACCGTGTCACCGTTCCACCGCAGCTCGCCGGTGTGGTGCACGATGCCCGCGAGGGCCCGCAGCAGCGAGGACTTGCCCGCTCCGACCGGCCCGACGACCAGCACCAACTGCCCGCGCTGGACCGTCAGGTCCACGTCGCGCACGGCGACCGTGCCGTCGGAGTGCACCACCGAGAAGCCGCGCAGCTCCAGTCGGCGCAGCGGGCGGCGCGGCGGCGGCGTCGGCGCGGGCGCGGTGCCGCCGGCCAGGTCGACCGCCGGCACCCCCACCGAGTACGCCCCCACGCCCGTCATCGCCACCGTCCGCCGGGTCCACACCCGCGCCGACGGCAGTTGGGAGATCAACGACGCGGTGGTCCAGGCGAACCACCGGGCCGCGCCCAGCGTGGAGACGGCCACCAGCACCGTGCCGGCCGACAGTTCGCCGCCCAGGTAGAGGGCCCACGCGCCGATCGGCAGCAGCCCGCTGACCACCGCCGGCGTCGACCGGGACCACACCTGGACGGCGATCTCCCGGCGCTGCCGGTCACTGCGCAGCACGTCCAGGTCGGACAGGTGACGCAGCACCGCTGACGTCGCGCCGGCGAGCTTGACCGTCCGCGCCGCGGAGAGCGCGGAGACCAACGCGGTGGCGAAGGCGGCCCGCGCCGCGACGGTCGCCCGCGCCGCGCGCTCCAGCTTCGGCCCGAACAGGGTCGCGGCCAGGCCGGAGACCACCATCGTGCCGAGGAAGAACAGCCCCGGTACGACGCTGCCGGTGACCGCCGTCATGGCCACCACCAGCACCACCGCCACGGTCTGGTCCAACACGTTGTCGGCGAGCTGCACCACCCGCTCGGTGTCGCCGCCCTGGGCCACCACCTCCGCCGGGCTGTGCGAGCTGACCCGGCGAGGGCCGGTCTGGCCGTGCACCAGCCGCAGGCCGATCCGCAGCATCTGCCGCACCCACCAGTGCGGAAACCACACGTGCGTGTAGAACGGCAGCGGCAGGGTGACCAGCAGCCCGGCCACGATGCCCAACGCGGGCAGGTACGGACTGCCGGAGCCGTCGACCAGGTCGGCCCACAGCCACGGCAGCAGCGGACCGTCCAGCCCCAGCAGGCTGAGTCCGAGGAACAGGGCGATCGCGGCGGCTCCGTACCGGGGATCGTTGGTGCAGAGCCGGATGATCTCCCGGAAGGTCCGCGCCGGCGGCGTCGGCGGCAACGGCGGCGGGTCGGTACGCGACGCCGACGCCGACCCGGCCCCCGCCACCGCCGCCTCAACCGAGCCAGCGGTGTCCCGACCGGCGGTGTTCGGGCCGGCCGTGTCCCGACCGGCCAGCAGGTCGGTGCCCGCCGTGTTCGGGTCGGCCAGCAGGTCGGTGCCGGCGGTGCTCGGGCCGGTCAGGAGGTCGGTGCCGCCGCCGGTGCGGGACGTCGCCGCCCCGCCGGCGTAGACGGCGGCGTGACTGGTCGCCAGCAACTCGGCGAACCGCGTGGACGTCTCCAACGGACCGGCCTCGACCACCGCGCCGTCGGCGAGCACCACCACCTCGTCGCAGCGGCGCACCGAGGAGAGTCGGTGCGCGATCACGATGCCGATCCGGTCGCGCAGCAGTCGCTCGGTGGCCCGCTGCACCCGCGCCTCGGTCACCGGGTCCAACCGCGCGGTGGCCTCGTCGAGGATCACCACGTGCGGGTCCCGGACCAGGATCCGGGCGAACGCCACCAACTGTTCCTGCCCGGCGGAGAGCACGTGCCCGCCCTCCCCCAGCCGGGTCGCCAATCCGTCGGGCAGCTCGGCGATCCAGCCGGCCAGGCCCAGTTCGTCGAGCGCTCGGGCGGCGGCGTCCAGCAGGTCCGGGTCGTAGAGCGCGACGTTCTCGGCGAGCGTGCCGGCCACGATCTCGGTGCGCTGCGGCACCAGCGCCACCCAGCGGCGCAACTCCTCCACGTCGAGGTCGCACAGGTCGGTGCCGCCGAGGAAGACGGTGCCCGGCGGCACGTCCACGGCCCGGGTGAGCACCTTCGCCAGGGTCGACTTGCCCGACCCGGTACGCCCGATCAGGGCGTACGAGCGTCCCCGCGCGAAGGTGAGGCTGAGCCCGCGCAGGGCCGGACCTCGTCCACTCTCCGGGCCGCTCACCTCGTACCCGAACGTCAGGTCCCGGATGCGCAGGTCGCCCTCGACCGGGGTGGCCCCGCCGACCGGTTCCTGCCGAACCTTCTGGAGCAGCTGCACGCGGGCCCACGCGCCGAGGGCCTCCTGTAGTTCGGGCACCATCCGGCCGACGTGTTCCGCCGTGGCCCCGAAGGCCAGGGCGAGCAGCCAGATGGCGGTGAGCCGGGCGGCGTCGACCCGGCCGGTGGCCAGGGCCCAGGCCCCGCCGAGCACCACCGCGCCGACGCCGACCCGGATCGTGGCGGTGGCGACCGTCGCCACCTTGGCCGAGAGCACCCAGACCCGATGGCCGCGGGACAGCACGGTGGCGGCCCGCCGGGCATAGAGCCGCAGCACGTACGGCTGGGCCAGGCTGGTCCGCACGTCGTCCTGGCCGTGCACCGCCTCCTCCATCACGGCGGCCAGGTCGGACCATGCCTCTTCCTCGACCATCCGGGCCGGGCCGATCCGTGCCGTGGGTCGGCGCAGCCCCACCCCGAGCACCACGGTCAGCAGCAGCATCGCGATGCCGGCCGGCCACCACACGGCGAGCGCGACGACCATCGACAGCAGACCGACGCAGAGCCCCTGGGCGAGCCGCGAACCCTGGTTACGAACCGCCGACGCCACCTGGTAGACATCCCCGTCGATGCGGTCCAGCAGCTCGCCGACCGGGGTGGTCTCGAGGCTCGGCAGATCCTGCCCGAGCGCGACCCGGCAGAGCCGCCGACGGACGTCGGCGGACCAGTCGGCGGTCAGCCCGGCCATCACCAGGCTCACCACCAGGTCGCTGAGCACCACGGCGGCCAACGCGGCGGCGAGGACCGTGAAGGAAACGGCCGACCGGTGTACGAGCACCGCGCCGGCCAGCGCGGACGCGCCCGCCTGACCGGCGGCGCCCAGCACGATCAGGATGGCCACGAGCGTCATACGGCGTGGCGAGGTGGCCCACAGATCACGGAGCAGGCGCATGGGAGGTTCCTCCGGACGTGGGTGGCGGAACACCCAGCGTGCCGGCAGCGCCCCGGTCCCCTCAACCGATTTACCCGCCCTGAGCAGGTCATCCCCGATCGCCCGGCGCGCCGACAACGGGAGCGCGAGACCTGCCCGCCCCCGGACAGCCATGATCGACTCGGCATCGCCGATCCAGGGGCATCAACCGGCCCCGAACGGCCATGATCAACTCGACATCACCGATATCGCGGTGTCATCCGGCCTCGGATACCCCAACTTCGGCGATGTCGAGTCGATCACGACCCGAATGCTTTGGCACCCGCCACGCCGTTCGCGCCCGCTGGGCGATATGTCCGGTCACCGGGTCTTCGCGGGGGTGACCGGACGCACGGCTGGGCTGGAATCGCGGCGGGCCGCAGGTCGTTACACAGCCTGACGATCGCAGGACCACGGCCGAGCCCCCCGCCCCCGCGGGAGCCAAGCCCCCCGGGAGTGACCCCGGACCGCGGGTCGTTACACACGGTCCCGGCACGGCGAGCCCCGCTCCCCGCGGATCGTCAGCCCCCGGGAATGACCCCGGACCGCAGGTCGTTACACCCGGTCCCGGCACGACGAGCCCCGCTCACCGCGGATCGTCAGCCCCCGGGAATGGCCCCGGACCGCAGGTCGTTACACACCCTCCCGGCACGGCGAGCCCGCTCACCGCGGATCGTCAGCCCCCCGGGGAATGGCCCCGCCCCCCGGGTCGTTACACCCGGACCGGCCGCCACGAGCCCCCCCCCGCTCGTAGGCCGCCCCCCAGTCTTTGAGCGCCCGGACGAGGTGCTGACACCCCCGTCACCGATCCCCCGCACTGGTGACAGGTGGGTGTTTCCTACCCCCGAAGGAGCAACCCCCATGAACACGATCTTCCGCAAGAGCATGCTGTCCATCGCTGGTCTCGCGTTCGCCGGTGGCGTCTTCGCCGGCCCCATCGCCGCCCACGCCAACCCGGTCGACGCCAAGCCCGCCGCCGCAGCGGTGCAGACCGCCGCACCCAAGCCGCAGGGCGACCAGTCGCACATCGACCTCAACGGCGAGCAGACCGCCAACGCCAAGGCCATCATCGCCGCCACCAAGAAGGCCGGCCTGCCCGAGCGGGCGGCGGTCATCTCGATCGCGACGAGCCTGCAGGAGTCGAAGCTGGAGAACCTGGGTCACCTCGGCGACGCCAACGACCACGACTCGCTGGGTCTGTTCCAGCAGCGCCCGACCAGCGGTTGGGGCACCCCGGAGCAGATCACCAACCCCGAGTACTCCACCACCGCGTTCCTCAAGGGCCTGCGTCAGGTTGACGGCTGGCAGGACATGCCGCTGACCGACGCCGCCCAGACCGTGCAGGTGTCGGCGTACCCGGACGCGTACGCGCAGTGGGAGCAGCAGGCCACCGACCTGGTCGCCCACAACTGGAACAGCTAACACACACAGATGGCCGGCACCCCGACAACGGGTGCCGGCCATCGCCGTACGTCCAGCAAGATGCTTCAGAAGAGGACCGTGGCGAGCGTGCCGACCGGTTGGAAGCCGCAGCGTTCGTAGACTCGGCGGGCCGGAAGGTTGAAGTCGTTGACGTACAGGCTGACCGTGGGAGCGACCCGGGCCAGCGCGTCGCGCACCACGGCGGCCATGGCGGCGGCGGCGATGCCCCGGCCCCGCCATTCCGGGGCGACCCAGACGCCCTGGACCTGGGCGGTCCGCTTCGTCACGACGGCCAACTCGGCCTTGAACACGACCTTGCCGTCGACGAACCGGGCGTACGCGCGGCCGGCGCGGACCAGGTCGTTGACCCGGCGTCGGTAGCTGCGGCCGGCGTCCTCGGCGAGCGGGGAGACGCCCACCTCTTCGGTGTACATGGCGACCGCCGCCGGGAAGAGTCGGTCGACCTCGCCGGAGCGGACGCGGCGTACCTCTGGATCGGCCGGTCCGGCCGGCGTCGTGTCGGTGGCCAGCAGCGGCTGGTTGGGGCGGACGTCGCGGGCCGGACCCCAGGTGTGGGAGAGCCGGTCCCAGAGGGCGAGGACGGCGTCCGCGCGGCCGACGATCGAGGAGCAGAGCCGGTCCTCCCCGGCGAGCAGGTCGGCGAAGGCGGAGACGGCGGCGTCGTTGGCGAGCACCGGCGTCAGGTTGCCGCCGAGCCAGCACAGTGATTCGAGGTTGCGGCGGGCGCCGTACCCCAGGATCCGCCCTTCGGCCCGCCACCAGGACAGTCCGCGCGCGGCGATGCGCTCGGCGACCTGCGCGCCCGCGAACGGGTCACGGTCGAGCAGGCGCTCGACCGCGCGGCGCTCCGATTCCCCCAGTTGCCGTACCGGCACCGTAAGCACGACTACCAGCCTGCCAGATCGACCCCTCGCCCCGCCGGCCGAGTGGCGAGGCGGACCGCAAAGGGCCGAATTGCTCACCGCTACTTGTCGGCGATGCATTGCCGATATATCGTTGATGCATCAGCGACAGTACGTAGAGAGGGAGAACCCGATGCGGTTCCATCGACAGCACCACCCGATGCACGAGGCCCGGATGCGGGGATTCGGCTTCCCGCCGGTCCCGCCCGGCCCCCACGAGCACGGCCACGAGCACGGCGGGCGCGGCCGTGGTCGCGGGCACGGCCGCGGCAGGGGGCGACGCCCCAACGTCCGCGGCGCGGTGTTGGCCCTGCTCACCGAGCGGCCGATGCACGGCTACGAGATGATCCAGGAGATCGACTCCCGTACCGGCGGGGCCTGGCGGCCCAGCCCGGGTTCGATCTACCCCACGCTCCAGCTCCTGGAGGACGAGGGTGTGATCGCCGCCAGCACCGAGGAGCCCAGCGGCGGACGGAAGCGGTTCACCGTCACCGAGGCCGGTCAGGCCGAGGCCACCGCCGCCGCGCAGACGCCACCCTGGGCGGACGTCGCCCAGGACACCGTGAGCAGTTGGCACGACATCCGCGACTCCGGCGCGCAGGCGATGAACGCCCTGCGGCAGGTGATGATGCACGGCACCGACGACCAGCGTGAGCGGGCCGCCCAGGTCCTCGACGAGACCCGACGCAAGCTGTACGCGATCCTCGCCGAATCCGAGTGAGACCCGCCAGAACGAATGCGGGCCGCTCCCCGAGGGGGAACGGCGCGCCGCAACGAAAGCGGGCCGCTCCCCGAGGGGGAACGGCCCGCTTTCGTGGAACTGGCTCAGTGCACGGTGACCGTCGGGCCGGTGACCAGCCCGCGCAGCTCCTCGGGCAGCTCGGCACCCATCTCGTCGGCGATGCGCAGCGCCTCTTCGATAAGCGTCTCCACGATCTGGCCCTCGGGCACGGTCTTGACGACCTGCCCCTTGACGAAGATCTGGCCCTTGCCGTTGCCGGAGGCGACACCGAGGTCGGCCTCGCGGGCCTCGCCCGGACCGTTGACGACGCAGCCCATGACGGCGACCCGCAGCGGCACCGGCAGCCCTTCGAGGCCGGCGGTGACCTCCTCGGCGAGCTTGTAGACGTCCACCTGGGCACGGCCGCAGGACGGGCAGGAGACGATCTCCAGGCCGCGCTCGCGCAGGCCGAGGGACTCCAGGATCTGGTTACCGACCTTGATCTCCTCGACCGGCGGGGCGGAGAGCGACACCCGGATGGTGTCGCCGATGCCCTCGGCGAGCAGCGCGCCGAAGGCGACCGCCGACTTGATGGTGCCCTGGAAGGCCGGCCCGGCCTCGGTGACGCCGAGGTGCAGCGGGTAGTCGCACTGCTCGGCGAGCTGCCGGTACGCCCGGATCATCACGACCGGGTCGTTGTGCTTCACCGAGATCTTGATGTCGCGGAAGCCGTGCTCCTCGAAGAGCGAGCACTCCCACAGCGCCGACTCGACGAGCGCCTCGGCGGTGGCCTTGCCGTACTTGGTGAGCAGCCGCTTGTCCAGTGAGCCCGCGTTGACGCCGATCCGGATCGGCACGCCGGCGTCCCCCGCCGCGCGCGCGATCTCCTTGACCTTGTCGTCGAACTGCCGGATGTTGCCCGGGTTGACCCGGACGGCCGCGCAGCCGGCGTCGATGGCGGCGAAGACGTACTTGGGCTGGAAGTGGATGTCGGCGATCACCGGGATCTGCGACTTCTTGGCGATCGCGGGCAGCGCCTCGACGTCGTCCTGGGACGGCACCGCCACCCGGACGATCTGGCAGCCGGACGCGGTCAGCTCGGCGATCTGCTGCAGGGTCGCGTTGACGTCGGAGGTGAGGGTCGTGGTCATTGACTGCACCGACACCGGCGCGCCGCCACCGACCGGCACCGAGCCGACCATGATCTGGCGGCTGGCCCGGCGGGGTGCGAGCGGCGGGGGCGGCACAGCGGGCATGCCGAGACTGATAGCGGTCACTTCAGCACTCACCTTGGGAAGAGCGTGATCGGGTTGACGACGTCCGCGGTGATGGTCAGCAGCGTGAACACGCCACCGATCAGGATCACCGCGTACGTGAAGGGCATCAGCTTGAGATAGTCCACCCGACCCGGGTCGGCCCGGCCGATCCGCGCGTAGAGCCAGGAGCGGGCCCGCTCGAACCAGGCGATGGCGATGTGGCCGCCGTCCAGGGGGAGCAGCGGGAGCAGGTTGAACACGCCGATGAAGAAGTTCAGCGAGATGAAGAGCAAGACGAACATCAGCCAGGCCCCGTGGGCGACCGCCTCGCCGCCGAGCCGGCTGGCCCCGACCACGCTGATCGGGGTGTCCACGTCACGTTCGCCGCCGGTGATGGCGGTCCACAGCGCGGGGACCTTCTGCGGCAGCCGCTGCAACGCGTCGACGGTGCCGACGGCCAGCCCGCGGGTGAAGTCGCCGGTGGCGCCGAACGCGGCGACCGGACCGTACGTGACGAGGTTCGGGGTGGTGATGGTGAGCCCGACGCCGAGCGCGGCGACCGGACCGATGGTGCCCTTCGGGTTGTCGAGCGGCGGACGCTCCGTCTGGGCCAGCACGGTGCTGGTCTCGCCGGGCTGGCCGTCGCGGACGTACCCGATCTTCACGGTCTCGCCCGGCTTCAGCGCGCGCAGGCCGGTGAGCATCTCACCGTAGTTGTTCACCGGCTTGCCGTTGAGTGCGGTGATCCGGTCGCCGTCGCGAAGCTGGGCCTGGGCTGCCGGGCTGGCCGGGTCACCCGGGGCGCAGGCGCGCTGGTCGATCTTCGGCATCACGCAGTCGGAGAGCGCGATCACCGCCGGCTCCTGCCGGACCTGCGCGTCGTTCGTGGGGAACTTGGGATTGGGCAGGCCGAGGGTGACGGCCGCCAGCCAGATGGTGACAAGCGCCAGCGCGAAGTGGGTGATCGAGCCCGCGGACATGACGATCGTGCGTTTCCACACCGGGAACCGCCACATCGCGCGCGGCTCGTCGGCCGGGTCGACGTCGTCGTCGTTCGGCGTCATCCCGACGATCTTGCAGAAGCCGCCGAGGGGGATGCCCTTGAGTCCGTACTCGGTCTCGCCCCGCTGGAACGACCAGATGGTGGGGCCGAAACCGACGAAGTACTTCGTGACCTTCATCCCGAACGCCTTGGCGGTCAGCATGTGACCCGCCTCGTGCAGGCTGACCGAGATGAGAATGGCCAGGGCGAAGAGGACCACCCCGAGCAGGTTAGACATCAAGCTCCTTCCACCGAACCCGCGATGATCTCCTGCGCGTGCGCGCGCGCCCACGACTCGGCCGCGAGCACGTCCTCGACGGTACCTGGTTCGCCGAAGTCCGGAGCGTCCTCCAACACGCGCTCGAGGGTGTCGACGATGCCGAGGAACGGCAGCCGTCCGGCCACGAACGCCGCCACGCACTCCTCGTTCGCCGCGTTGTAGATCGCCGGGCGGCAGCGTCCGGCCTCCCCGGCGGCCTTAGCGAGCGCCACGGCCGGGAACGCCTCGTCGTCCAGCGGCGCGAACTCCCAGCTGTGCGCTGCCGTCCAGTCGACGGCGGCGGCGGCCTCGGGCACCCGGTCCGGCCAGCCGATGCCGAGCGCGATCGGCAGCCGCATGTCCGGTGGGCTGGCCTGGGCGATCGTCGACCCGTCCACGAACTCGACCATCGAGTGGATCACCGACTGCGGGTGCACCATGACGGTGATGTCGGCGTAGGGCACGTCGAACAGTTCGTGCGCCTCGATCACCTCAAGCGCCTTGTTGACCATGGTCGCCGAGTTGATCGTGACGACCGGCCCCATGTTCCACGTCGGGTGCGCGAGCGCCTGCTCGGGTGTGACCTGCGTCAACTCGTCGCGCCGCCGTCCCCGGAACGGGCCGCCGCTGGCCGTGACGACCAGCCGCCGCACCTCACCGCGCGACCCGGACCGCAGACACTGCGCGAGCGCCGAATGCTCCGAGTCGACCGGAACGATCTGCCCCGGCCGCGTCACCGCGGCCTTGACCAGCGGGCCGCCGGCCACGAGCGACTCCTTGTTGGCCAACGCGAGAGTACGACCACCGCGCAGCGCGGCCAGCGTAGGAGCGAGGCCCAGCGAGCCGACCACCCCGTTCAGCACGACGTCGCACGGCCACTGCGCCAGCTCGGTCATGGCGTCCGGGCCGGCCACGATCTTGGGAAGCTTGAAGTCCCCGGTGGCCCAGCCGCGCCGGCTCGCCTCGGCGTAGAACGCGAGTTGCAGGTCCTGCGCGGCGGACGCCTTGGCCACCCCGACCGCCTCGACGCCCAGCTCGAGGGCCTGCGCGGCGAGCAGTTCGACGTTGCCGCCACCCGCCCCGATCGCCACCACCCGGAACCGGTCCGGGTTGCGCCGGACGATGTCGATGGCCTGTGTGCCGATCGAACCGGTGGACCCGAGCAGAACAAGATCGCGGGGGGAAGTCACCGGGCCATTCTCCCCCACCGCCGCTGTGTGCCCGCTGGGAGCCTCAGCCCACCCCGCCCGCCGCCGCCGGCCTTGATCCACACGAGTTCGCCAATCTCGGGGTATCCGCAGCTCCCGGACACCCCGACGTCACCGAACCCGTGTCGATCAAGCGGTGCCGGACTCGTCTGGGACCGATTCCTCGTCCAGCAGTTCGGCCGGATCGATTGAGAACTCGAAGGGCTCGCGCATCGCGAAGGTGCTGCCCGCTGCTGCGGCGGCCATCGGCCGGTACTCCCCGTTGACCAGCTCGAACAGAGCCAGCGTCGGTACCCGATTGCGCAGGTCCACTCGGAGAAAGAACGGAACTCCAGCAGCCGCGTACTCCCGGGGCCGGTCGATCACGTCCTTGCGTCGGTTGCCCGGCGAAACGATCTCCCCGAGTAGTACCGCCTCGGCGATGGGTACCGTCGTGCGGCCACCCCCGGAGCTGCGCAGCGCAACGATGTCTGGAATGAAGAGATCATCCCCGGAGAGGACGTTGATCTCCGGATAGACCCAGAAGCCAGCCTTTCGCGCTGCACGGTGGAGCACGTAGGGCAGTTCCCGCTCGACCGACTGATGGTCGATCCCCGCATGTGGTGTCACGATCACGCTTCCGCTCAGGACCTCAACCTTGGGGCCGTTGGTCTCCGGCAACAGGTCGAGGGCGAGCTGCGCGGTCCACGGCTCGTCGTGCCACCGCAGCACGTCGAACGACGGCTCGGTGTGCTGCGGCGCCGGCTCCGGCGCGAACGCTGCCTGGGCCATTCGGGCTCACCCCCTCAGCGGACCATCCTTCTCAGGTCAGCCTAGCCACCGCCGCCCACGATGTGCGTCGCCGCACACATGGTCCGTCTATCCGAAATGACCGCACCGCAGCCTCCGCGCGTGGCGGTGCAGATCTTGGACACTTTCCGTCATGGCCGAACGGAAACTTTCCAAGATCTGCGGGCCGACCCCGGGCTCGTCGTGGTCCGGTGCCGTACGACGGCCAGCCAGACCGCTGCGCCGATGCAGGAGACGGCAAGCAGGGACAGCAGCACCAGGGCCGGGTTGACCCAGACGGGCACCAGGTCGTAGGTGGCATTGCATCGATCGTGCAGGGGGAACCATCGCGACGACTCACGCCAGTGCACGGCGCGGTAGGCGCTGTCGTAGCTGACGCCGGCCTGTCGGCAGGACTCCTCCGAGCTCATGGAGGAACCCGCGAACGCCCCGACGAACCAGGTGACGACGGCTGCAGCGATCGAAAGCCCGGCCGTCGCGACGAACCAGCCCGGGGTCTTCCACCTGCCGGTGAGCAGAGGTCCGCCCCACAGCCAGAGCACGAACAGAGCGGGTACGGCGAGGCAGAGCCCGGTCGCGACGACACCCATCGTGATTCTCAGCCTCCCGCGAGCGAGCCGGCCGTGATCATTGCACGGGCTGGTGCACCGCCGTGAACTGGACGAACGCGGCCCAGGCCGAGGGTGTGAAGGTCAGCGTCGGTCCCTGCCGGTCCTTGCTGTCGCGTACGCCGACCACCTCGGCGAAGCCGGCCACCTCGACGCAGTCGCCCTCGCCGCCGGATCGGGTCGACGTGCGCCAGACTCCGTCACGCTCCATCGGTCATCTCCTTCGCTATGGCCACGATCAGCTCACGGGACTCGTCGGCGCTGAGCGCCCGCTCGCCGAGGGAGCGCCAAGCGTCCTCGTAGATCTCAATCTCGTGGGTCTTGTCAAGGTAGACCGCGCCGCACGGGCCGTCCATGTAGATCGTCGTCGGCTCCGGCTCGCGGACGTCGGACGGGAAGTCGAGCATGGTGAAGGTGCCGGCCTGCGCCCAGCGCACCAGGCCGGCGTCGAGGGGCAGCACCCGGATACCGATGTTGTGTTGTCGCGACGACACCACAAGCGAATCCAGTTGCCGGCCCATCGCCGCGCGATCCCGCAGCGGCCGGCGCAGCACCGCCTCAGCCAGGATGACGTCGAGGCGCGGGGCGCGCGGTATCGCTCGGACCAGCAACCGTTGCCGGCGCAGCCGCACGTCCACCTTCGCCCGTCGATCCGCCTCGCTCATCTGCGGGTGGTCAGTCGCGATGACCTCGGTCATGTACTCGATCGTCTGCAACAACCCGGGGATGAGGTCCGCCTCGTACTTGCGAATGCGGGTGGCGGCGGCCTCCAGGCCGACATACAGCTTGAACCAGTCCTTGATCGCCTCGCCGTAGCTGTGCCACCAACCGTGCGCCTTGGTCTCCCGAGCGAGCGCCCGCATCGTCTCGATCGTCTCCGGGGACGCGCCGTAGACGCGACACATGGCCGCCACGTCGTTCGGGTGCATGGAGACCTGCCCGGTCTCGTACCGCCAGATCCGGGGTGCCGACCATTCCAATTCCTTGGCCGCCGCGGAAACGGTCACGTACGCGTTTTCGCGAAGCTCTCTCAGATATCTGCCGAGCTGCCTCCGCGGAACCGTGCTGCCGGAGTCGTCCACGTCATCTCCCTGACTGTCGTCGCGTAAGCCGCCTCGTCCCTCGGTCCGGATTCTGCTCCGAAACATTGTGTTGAACCATCAGTGGAATGACCCTCATTGATGACGGCGACCGCGAAAATCCCACCGGAGGACGGCCATGGAAACGACCGACGACCTGCCATTGCCGCCCTACGTGACCAAAGAGGACGTCGTGTTCGCGCTGCGGGCGGTCAGCGTGCACGCCCCCGTGCGGCGACCGGACGGCGAGCGCTGCCGCAGGGACGACGCCCGGCACCCGTGCCGACTGCACCGTTGGGGCCGTCGCGTCCTGCACGAGCGCGGCCTGACCGACGGGCAGATCCAGACGTTGGTGGACGGCGGAACGGTGGTCCTGCCATGAGCGTCGCAACCGAGCCCCGCTGGATCATCCACCTGCCGACCACGCTGACCAGCCTCGACGAGGTGACCGCCCTGGCCGTGGCACTGCGCGACTCGCTCGGTCACCTCGCCGTCGTCGACTTCGGCGAGACCACGCTCAGCGAGGAGGACGCGCAGTTCCTGCGTACCCGAGTGTTCTGTGACGCCCGGCTGGGCGAGGCCGGCCGGTGCCGGCGACCCGATGCCCACGACGGCCCCTGCGCGGCGACGATCGACTCGGGTTCATGAAAATCGGGGTGTCCGCTGCATGCGGACACCCCGATTTCACGGAAACGGCGGGTTAGCCTCAGCCGCCGTTGATGACGAACTGCGAGCCCGGCTGGATGACGATGTTGCCGTCGGCCGAATTCGTGATGGTCACGTTCGTCAGGTTGGCGTTACCGCGCGCGCCGCTCATCGCAAGGATGCCGGCACCGTTGTTCGACTTGTCGATCCGTACGTTGGTGATGGCGACGTTCGGCATGTTGCCGCCACCGTTCTTGAACTGGATCCCGTCGTACGTCGAGTCGACGATGTCGGTGTCCCGGATGGTGACGCCGGTGATGTCCCGGGTGGAGGGGAACAGCGTGATGGCGCCGAACTCCTGGTCCTCGTTCCAGAACGCGCCGCCGGTGCGGTAGAGCCCGTTGTTGGCGATCAGCGTCGTGCCGGAGAACGGCAGCGGGTCGTGGTCGGTCGCCAGCATGATGCCCGGGTAGTTGGCGGTGTCGTAGATCAGGTTGTTCTCGATCGAGTTGTCGTAGCCGCCGTAGATGGCGATGCCGTTGGCCCGCCAGGGCAGCTGGACGGTGTTGTTGACGAAGTGGTTGTCGTGGGCGATGTCGACGCTGCGGTCCTTGACGTACGGGTTGGCCCAGACGGCGAGCGCGTCGTCGCCGGTGGTCCGGAAGGACGAGTTGAACACCCGCGAGTTGCGCGTGCCGTTGCTGAAGTTGATGCCGTCGGCGTACGTGTCGCGGATCCGCATGCCGCTGAACTCCAGCCCGTCGGCCGGCCCCCACAGGTCGGGGATGTTGTCGTAGTCGCGGCCCACCCAGACGCCGACGTTCGCGTGCTCGATCCAGACGTTGCTGATCTTGGTGCCGGTGCCGAACCGGCCGTTCAGACCGACGCCGCCCTCGGCGTTGCCGTCACCGCCCCGGATCCGGCCGGAGCCGAAGATGGCGATGTCGGAGATCTGGGTGTTCTTGTCGATGTCGAAGCCGAAGTTGCCCTCGTGCGGGTGGTTGATGCCGCCCACCACGTTCTGCGGCTCGGTCAGCGTGTAGAGCTGCGAGTGCCACATGCCGGCGCCCCGGATGGTGACGTTGCTGATGCCGACCTGGTTGTACATGCCCCGGTTCAGCGGGTCGTCGGTCAGGATCTTCTGCTCCTGCCGCCACTGCCCGGCCGGGATCCAGACGCAGCTGATGACGCCGTTCTGGTCGTCGGTCACCGCCCGCTGGATGGCGGCGGTGTCGTCGAGCCCGTCGTTCGGGACCGCGCCGTACTGGGTGATCGACGTGCAGCCGGCCGGTTGGCTCAGCGGCGGGGCCACCTGCTCCAGGTCGATCATGTCGATGACGTAGAACGAGGCGGTGTCGCCCGAGTCGCGCTGCAACTTGAACCGGGTGCCCGCCGGGTACGACTGCGACAGCAGCGCGTTCGACTCGTCGAAGAGCCGTCGGGCGTCGGCCTGCGGGGTGTTGGTCAGCGCCTCCGGCCCGTCGGTGTCGCCGTAGAGCCAGCTGTGCTTCGACGACAGGGTCAGCTTGCGGGAGAAGACGTCGTTGACGTAGAGGCTGATGGTCGCCTCGATGCCGCCGCCACCGGGCGCGTCCGGGATGGAGTTGCGCACCACGATGGCGTTGGCCTGGTTGGCCGAGGTGAACTCGACGAACTGGCCGGTGCCGGTGAGGCGTACCGACT
Organism: Micromonospora sp. NPDC049107; assembly: GCF_040648595.1. Classification (NCBI taxonomy): domain Bacteria; kingdom Bacillati; phylum Actinomycetota; class Actinomycetes; order Micromonosporales; family Micromonosporaceae; genus Micromonospora; species Micromonospora sp. NPDC049107. The sequence continues at coordinate 12,384 of NZ_JBEZEC010000014.1, read as the reverse complement.
TGCGGCCCGAGGACTCGCTGGCGAAGTTGGTGTGCCCGAAGGTGCGCAGCGGGTCGGCCTCCAGCAGCGTGCCCGAGTAACGGCCGGCCTCCGCCTCGTACGAGACGTACGGCACCGCCGCGCCGCGTCCGACCACGATGGACTGGCTGAAGGTGTTGTTGCTCTCGTTGGTCTCGGCGACCACGTTTGTGGCGTCGGCGGTGGCGGTGATGGTCGCGCCGCCGCTGGTGGCGGTCCAGCTACCGCTGACGGCCACGGTGGCCGTCGCGCCGGCGGCGATCGAGGCGGTGTTGGTGTTGAGCGTGGTGCCACCCACCACCAGTCGGGTGACGGTGGTCGCGCCGGTCGCGGTGGTGCCCCGGTTGCGGACCGCCACGGTGAAGGTGACGGACGCCCCGACGGCCGGGTTCGGCGGGTTCGAGGCGATGCTGAGCACCTGGAGGTCGGGGCCCGGCGCCTGCGCCACCACCAGCGGCGACGCCGCCGTGAGGCTGTTGTTGCCGTTGTTCTGCTCGACGACCGTGTTGGTCGGGTCGACCACCGCCGACACGGCGTAGCTGCCCATCGGTCGCGTACCGGCGTTGAACGACACGGTCGTCGAGGCGCCGGCGGCGAGCGCGCCCACCGTGGCGCTGCCGACGAGCGCCCCGGCCAGGCTGAAGTTCACCGTCGTGGCCGCCGCGGCGGCGCTGCCGATGTTCTGCACGACGGCCGAGAGCGTGATCGCGGAGACCTCGCTGGGCGACGTCGGCGACCAGCTCAGCGAGCTGACGACCAGGTCCGGGTTGGGGGCCGGCGTGCCGCAGACCTCCAGCTCGGCCACCTGGCCGGACGGAGCGCCGGTGTTGCCGGTGAACCGCAACTGCACGTCCGCCGTGGTCGCGCTGACCGGAATGGTCACCGTGTTGACGCCCTGGACGAACTGGTAGGCCGCCGCCGACACCAGGCTGGTGTACGACGACGACGCCTGGTCGCGGCCGAGGACCTGGATCGTCTGGGTACGGGTGCCCCAGGACGAGTCGGGGTTGAGCTTCACGGTGACGCCGGAGATCGAGTGGTTCGCGCCGAGCGCCACGGTGAGGTTCTGCGGGTAGCTGGCCGCGCCCTCCCAGTACGTGCCGAGCTGCCCGTCGTTCGCCTTGTCGGGGGTGAAGGTGAAGGTGGAGCCGCTCGCCGTCATGCTCTTGCCCTGCGCCACGTTCGTGCAGGCCGGGGGGTTGCTGCCGGTCCGGGTGACGGTGTTGCTGTTGCCGGACAGGTTGCCGGCGCCGTCGCGGGCGCGGACGTAGTAGGAGACGGTCGCGGTCGTGGGCTGGGTGTCCTGGTAGGTGAGGACGGTGCCCAGCGTCGCGATCAGGCTGCCGCCCCGGTAGACGTTGTAGCCGGCCAGGCCACTGCCACCGGAGTCGGTGGAGGCGCCCCAGGTGAGCGTGATCGTGCTGCCCGACGTGCTCTGCGACAGCGTCCCCGGCACGCTCGGCGCGGTGGTGTCACCGCTGCCGGTGCGGGTCACCGTGTTGCTGTTGCCGGAGACGTTGCCGGCGGCGTCGCGCGCCCGGACGTAGTACGACACGGTCGCCGTGGTGGGCTGGGTGTCGTTGAACGTGGTCACGGTCCCGACGGACTGGAGGAACGCGCCGTTGCGGTAGACGTCATAGCCGGCGACACCGCTACCGCCGGAGTTGTCGGTGGACGCGACCCAGGCGAGGCTGATGGTGGTGCCCGACTGGGTGTACGAGAGGTTGCCGGGCGCGCTCGGCGCGGTGGTGTCGGGGGTGGTGCCGCCGCTGCCGTACACCTCCAGCTCGGAGAGCTGCCCGGCCGGCCAGCCGCTGTTGGCGGTGATGGTGATCCGGACGTAGCGGGTGGCGGTGGCGCTGAAGTTGATCGTGGCGGTGCTGCCGCTCGCCGGGTTGAAGGTGTACGTCTGCGACCCGGCCAGGTCGGTGAACGACGAGCCGTCGGCGCTGCCCCGCACGCTCAACGTCTGGGTGCGGGTGCCCCAGCCCGAGGTCGGCAGCTTCAGCACGACCTGGTTGACCGACTGTGACGAGCCGAGATCGACCTGTACCCACTGGGGGAACGAGTTGTTGACGCTCTCCCAGTAGCTGCCCGCGTTGCCGTCGACGACCTTCGACGAGTCGTAGACGTCGGCGTGCCCGCTCTCCTGGGTGGGACGACCCTGGGCGAGGTTGGTGGCCGCCGCGGCGACGGCGCTGCTGGCGGCGGCCGGTTGGTCGGCGGGGCGGGCGGCGGAGGCCGGAGTGGCGAGGGCCGGGTTCGCGAGGGCGGTCGCGATCAGCGTGGTCGCGACTGTCGCCGCCACCATCCTGAACAGTGTCGCTCGTCGTCTCATGACTGTCCTGTCGTCGGGGGACGGTTGCCGCGGGCGGGGGTGACCACGGTGGGGTGGGTGGCGGTGCGTCGCCGACCGGTGAGGCGGGCCGGCGTTCGAGGGGTACGACCATCAACGGGCCTCCCCAGGAGGCCCGTTGAATCTTCCGCGAGCATGCACAGAATCGTGCACGCGTTTGTCTAGTTCTTGCGTAACTTTGACCAAAGGTTACTGACGTGCTACGAGAGCGTCAATACTTCGACCACCGTGACTATTGACGGAGTTGCCCACTGTTGGCGCACCTCGATCCACGCACAAATCAGGGAAGGCGCCACCCCCGACGAATGGAGGCGAAACCTTCCCCGAAGCTGTACGGATCTTGCGTCAGGTGATTCCGGAACGATCAGGCCGCTGGGGCCGCCAGGACGAAGGTCTCCAGCACCTCGCCGCCGTACCAGTCGGCACGCCGGCCCACGTGCGCCATGCCGAGTCGCCGGCAGACCGCCATCGACGGCTCGTTGCCCGGCGACACGACCGCGTAGATCTCGGTGGTGCCGGTGGCGAACTCCCGGACGATGAGCGCACGCGCCGCCTCGGTGGCGTAGCCGTGGCCCCACGAATCGGGGTGCAGGTGCCAGCCCACCTCGATGTCGTCGGTGAGCCGACTCTCGTCGCGCCCCGGCAGCGGCTTGAGCAGCGCCGTACCCGCCACGACGCCGGTCTCCCGTACCTCGATCGCCCAGGTGCCGTACCGTCCCTGGTCGCCGGCGTGCCGCTCCTGCCAGAACCGCAGCCGCTCGGCTGCCTGCGACGGGTCGCTCATCGGCAGGCCGACCACGTTCAACCATCGGGTGACGTCGGCCCGCGAGTAGATGTCGTAGATCCGAGCCAGGTCCGCCGCTTCGTCGGTCCAATCGCGCAGGATGAGGCGTTCGGTGGTGATAACAGTCATGACCGGCGATCTTAAGGAGTGACCGTCCCGACGACAGGGAAGGAGAAGCCGATGGGCAGCGGTTGGCAGCGCGCGAAACGGATCACCAGTGCCGCGTTCCGTCCGGTGCGCGGACGCGACCTGTCGCTGCACGCCGCGGCGATCACCTTCTACGGGGCGATCGCCGTGGTCCCGGTGGCGCTGCTGGCCCTCTGGCTCACCTCGCTGGTCGCGGGCGCCGATCGGGTACGCCGGCTCACGTCGTACGCCGTGGAGGCCCTGCCGACAGCGATCGGCGCGCCCCGGGCGGTGGCCGCGCTGGTCGACGCCGGGGTGCAGTTGACCCCGCTGCTGGCCCTCGCCTCCCTGCTGCCCGCGTCGCTGTACGGCGAGGGGCTGCGCCGGGCGTTCGTGTCGGTGGCGGCGCCACGCACCGACGAGCACCTGGTGGGGTGGCGGGGTCGGCTGCTGTTGCTGCCGCTGCTCGCGCCGGCGCCCGCGCTGCTGCTGTCGATCCTGCTGGCGTTACCGCTCACCACCCGCCTGGTCCGCCAGGGCGGCTGGGTCGGCGCGCTGGGCATCGTGCTGTCCTTCCTGGCGGTCTGGCTGGTGCTCACACCGGTGCTGGTGTGGGTGTTCCGGGTGGTCGGGCCGGCGTCGCCGGACTGGCTCTCCACCCTGGCGATCGGTTCGTTCACGGCGGCCAACCTCTCCGGGTTCCTGCACGGCTTCGTGCTGTTCGCGTCCCTGCCGCTGGACCTCGGCGTGCCGTTCGGCGGCTTCGACCCGATCGGCGCGGGCGTCGCCGTGCTGCTGTGGCTGTACGTGTTCCACGTGATCGTCCTGGCCGGCTACTCCGCGACCCTGGCACTCTCGCGGTGGCGTGCCCAGCGGCCGAGCTGATCATGCGCTGGCGAGCGCTTCGGTGGGGGTGAGGCGGGCGGCGCGGATCGACGGGTAGACGCCCGCCGCCATCCCGACCAGCATCGCGCCGCCGATGCCACCGGCCACCGAGGTCACCGGGATCGTCGGCGGCCAGCCCTGGTAGCTGGCGTACCCGACCGTCGCGAGCACGCCGAGCACCGCTCCGGCGGCTCCGCCGAGCACGGACAGCAGCACCGATTCGGTGAGGAACTGCACCCGGATCTGCCCCCGGTTCGCGCCGAGCGCCCGGCGTAGACCGATCTCCCGGCGGCGCTCCAGCACCGAGATGACCATGGTGTTGGCGACCCCGATCCCGCCGACCAGCAGCGCCACGGCGGCCAGCCCGAGGAAGAGCGCGGAGAACGTGTTCTCGGTGGCCCGCTTGGCGGCGAGCGCGTCCGAGGGGCGGCTGACCTGGATCAACCCGGGCAACTGCGGGTCGAGGGTGGCCGGCAGCACGGCACGCACGTCCTCCAGCGCGGCCTCGCGGGCCCGCACGTACACGACCGTGGGATGCCCGTCGAAGCCGAGCAGGTTTCGGGCCGCGTCCCAGCCGACCAGCACCGACCGGTCCAGGTCGGGGGCGATGGGCAGCGGATCGAGTACGCCGATCACGGTGAACCACCGTTCACCGACGAGCACCTGGGGCGGCCGGGCCGGGTCGACGGTGGCGAACCCGAGCCGGCTCGCGGCCACGTAGCCGAGGACGGCGGTCGGCAGCCGGGCCGTGCCGTCGTCCAGGAACCGGCCGACGCGGACCCGTCCGTTGACGGTGTCCAGCAGATCCGGGCGCGCGGCGAGGGTCGTGAGTCCCGACGTGTCGTAGCGGTCCACCAGGTCGTTGCGGCGGACCGCGACGTGGGTGTTCGCGACCGCGCTCACCGTCTCGACGGGCCCGATCCGGTCCACCATCGCCACCGACTCCGCCGGCAGCAGCACGGGCGGGTCCTGGTCCGGCACGGGTTCGGCGCGCAGCAGGTTGGTGCCGAGAGCGGAGAGCTGGTCCATCAGGTCGCGTTGGCTGGACGCCGGGATGCCGACCACGACGATCATCGTGGCGATGCCGATGGAGATGCCCAGGGCGGACAGCGCCGCCCGCATCCGCCGGCTGGTCAGCCCGAGCAGGCCGAGCCGGAGTACGTCGCTCGGGGCGAGCCGGGGCGGCCGGCCGCCGGGTGCCGCTGTCGGTGTGCTCATCGGTGGGTCCTGTCGAGGGTGTCGGAGACGATCCGCCCGTCGCGGATGTCCACCTGCCGAGGGGTACGGGCGGCGAGGTCCCGATCGTGGGTGATCATGGCGATGGTGGTGCCCTCGGCGTGCAGGCTCAGCAGCAGCGCCAGGACCGCCTCGCCGTTGGCGGTGTCCAGGGCGCCGGTCGGCTCGTCGGCCAGGACCAGCGCCGGGTCGTTGACCAGCGCCCGCGCGATGGCGACCCGCTGGCGTTCCCCGCCGGAGAGCTGGTGCGGCAGGTGGTCGACCCGGTGCGCCAGGCCGACCCGGGCCAGCGCGTCGATGGCCGTGCGGCGACGGCGACGACGGGGTACACCGGCATAGAGCAGCCCGGTGGCGACGTTCTCGGCGGCGTCGAGCCCTCCGACGAGGTGGAACTGCTGGAACACGAAGCCGAGCCACCGGCCCCGCAGCGCGGAGAGCCGCCGGTCGGACAGGTCCGTCACCTCCTGCCCGGCGACGCGTACCCGGCCGCTGGTGGGCAGGTCGAGCGTGCCCATGATGTTCAGCAGGGTCGACTTGCCGGACCCGGACGGTCCGACGATGGCGAGGAGTTCTCCCGCGCGTACGGTCAGCGAGACGTCGTCCAGGGCGGTGACGTCGCCCGGGTACGTCCGGCTCACCCCGTCGAGCTGCAGGACCGGTTCGGTGTACGCCGGGATCACCTCGGTCGGCGCGTCCCGGACCGGGAAGGGGATGACCGTGCTCACGCGGCGGTCACCACCGTGAGCCCCTCGGTGACACCGTCCCCACTGACCTCGACGAGCCCCCGGGAGAACATCCCGGTCTGCACGGCCAGCAGCCCACCGTCGGGCAGTTGGAGGGCGTGCCCGCCCTCGCGGAGCGCCACCAGCGCGCCGACCGGTACGGCCAGCACGTTCCTGCGGGCGCTCGTGGTGAACGTGACCTGGACCGACGCCGCGTCCAGCTTCCCCACGTCCGCCGCCTTGGCCGGCGTGACGAGGACGTCCACCTTGGGCGGGCCGGCCTGACCGGTCCCCGCGTCCGCGCCTGCGCCCTGCACGGTGTGGGAGATCGAGGCGACCCGACCGGGGACCTCGGTCGTGTCGGGCAGGGTGATCGCGACAGTGGCGCCCACCCGGATGCTGCCGACCTCGGTCGCCTCGACCGCGACGGTCACCAGCTTGACCTTCTCGGTGACGGCCACCAACTCACCGCCGACCGGGTCACCGGGCAGGGCCTTCACCGCGCTCACCCGGACCGGCCCCGGCAGTACGACCGCCTGCCCGACCTCGATCCGGCCGGTGGGCTCCAGGTCGAGCGCCTGCTGCCACTTCTTGATCGCGGCCACCAGCGTGTCGGTGAGCAGGGCCCGACCCGAGCCGATCTTCGTGCCGTCCTTCGCGCGGGTCGGCTGCGTGCCGACGGCGTACCCGAGGGCCTTCAGGTTGTCCCGCACGATCAGCACGTCGCTGCCCACCAGGCCGGGTTTGTCGAGGGTACGAAACAGCGGGGTGCCGCCGAACAGCACCGGCACCGGCCGGTCGTCGACCCAGTACAGGGGCTTGCCACGGGCCACCGTGTCACCGACCTTCGGCAGGCGGGTGACGACGCCCTCGCCGGCGCCCTTGACCACCCGCTCCGGGCCGAAGCCGAGCGTTCCGTCGAGAGAGCGGCTGTCCGACAGGTCGGTGCGGGTCACCGTGGCCGTCGTCACCGGCGGCGGGGCGCTCGCCGTACCGTCGTCGTGTCGTCGCAGGGTCAGCGCCGTGACGCCCGCGCCGACGGCGACCACCACGGTCACCAGGGCCACGACGATCGCGGTTCGCCGCTTCGGCCTACCGTCCACCGAAGGCCTCCATCGTGCACTCGCGCTCCACCTTCGAGAGCGCCGGACCGTCGAAGCCGCCCGACGGGTCGGCGACCCCGTCGTCGTACGTCCAGCCGGAGCCGTCCGGCAGCGAGTGGATCTTCATACCGCGACCACGTAGGCACTGCACGTAGTCGTTCCACTGGCTCTCGTAGTTCGGGTTCCTCTTCTCGTCCAGCTCCGGCGGCTGAAGCGGCAGCTTGTTGGCGCACGCCACGTACGCCGCCTTCGGCTCGCCACTCTGGTCGAGGGAGATGCCCGGTCCGCTCCCGGTAGCACCGGCCGAGCGGCCCTTGTTCTCCTTCACGCCGTTATCCCGCAGGCAGAGGTGGTACGCGTACCAGAGCCGGTTCTCCTCCTCGTCGGTCGTGTCCAGCCGCAACTGCGGCCGACCGATCGTGGCCGCGCCGGACGTGGCGGCGCTCGGCGTGGCGGACGTCGTGGCGAGGGAGGCGACGTCGGCGGCGCCCTCGGCTGCGGGCTTCGCACCGTCGCAGCCGGCGAGGACCGTGGCGAACAGGGTGAGCGCGGCGAACCCGACTCGTCGTGGTGCGTTCGTCATGGCGGCAGCCTCACGAACAGTTGTCAGAGACCTGTCAGGAAGCGGTCCTCATCCGGTAGCCCCAGCTCACGGGCGTCGCCGAGGGCGGTTCAGGACGGCCCGCGACACGTACAGTCGCTGCCGTGACCGCGCGGGTGCTGATAGCCGAGGACGACGAGAAGCAGGCCGAGTTGGTCCGCCGCTACCTGGAGCGGGAGGGGCACACGGTCGTCGTCGTCGGCGACGGGCGGGCCGCCCTGGAGCACCTGCGCCAACGCCCGCCGGACCTGCTGATCCTCGACGTGATGATGCCGAAGGTCGACGGGCTGGACGTCTGCCGCATCCTGCGCCGGGAATCCGACCTGCCCGTGCTCATGCTGACCGCCCGCGCCACCGAGGACGACCTGCTGCTCGGCCTCGACCTGGGCGCCGACGACTACCTGACGAAGCCGTACAGCCCCCGCGAGCTGGTGGCCCGGGTACGGACGTTGCTGCGCCGGGGCCAGCGGACGACGCACCCGACCGACCCCGTGCTGCGGGTCGGCGACCTGCACGTCGACCCGATCCGCCACGAGGTACGCGTCGACGGACGACGCGTCGACTGCACGCCGGGCGAGTTCCACCTGCTCCAGGCGATGGCCGCCCAGCCGGGACGGGCCTTCACCCGGGACCAGCTCCTCGGCCACCTGCACGGCTTCGACAAATACATCACCGGCCGGACCGTCGACGTCCACGTCATGAACCTGCGCCGGAAGATCGAGCCGAACCCGCGCAGACCGGTCCGCCTGCTGACCGTCTACGGCGTCGGCTACAAGCTGGCGGAGGCGAGCCACCATGCGGCGTGAGGTGCCGCTGCACCGCAGCCTGCTGCTCCGGTTGCTCGCGCTGGCCGTCCTCATCGCCGTGGGCTCGATCGCCGCCACGGCCTGGCTGGCCGTCCGCACCACGACCGGGGCGATCCGGCAGGAACAGGGCCAGGCGCTCGCCGACGACGCCCGCATCTACGACACCCTGATCGGTTACGCGGCGACCCACCCGAGCTGGGCCGGTGTCGACACCGCCCTGCGACCGCTCGCCGAGCAGGTGGGCCGGCGGATCACCCTGACCACCGAGTCGGGTACGCCGCTCGCCGACTCGGCGCCGCAGGCCGGTCCGCTGCCCACCAAGCCCTCCGCGACCATCGACGCGCTCGCCGTCGACACCACGCTGACCCTGGGCTCCCCCGGGGTCGTCGACGCCGCGCGGATCGACCCCCGCGCCGCCGGCCCGTACCTGCTCCCGCCCGACGAGCGCCGCACGCTGCTCGACCGGGCCGACCAGGCCGTGCTGTGCCTGCGGGTACGGCCCAGGATCGCGGCCGTCGTGCGGGAGGAGCCCACCGGCCGCCCCCGGATCGAGACCCCCGGCGCCGACCTGAGCGACAACCCCGTCTGCGCCGCGCCACGGGCGGACCTGGCGACTCCGACGGCCACCGAACGCAAGGGCCTGGCCCAGCTCAACGCGTTGGTGAACACCTGCCTGGCCCGTCGCAAACTGGCGCCCGTGAGCGTCGACCTGGACTGGACGTGGAAGACGCAGCCCGCCCCCACGCGGAGCAGCCGCGCGGACGTCACCGAGGCCGACCAGGACCACAGCCAGGCGGTCAACGCCTGCCTGGGCACCAGCCGCAGGGAACAGCTTCTCCCGTACGTCGCCCCGGCGGCGACCCTGTTCGTCTCCGACCCGGGTGGTCGGCCCACCACGACCTTCGACCTGTCCCGCGTCAACCAGGCCCGGATCGTGGCGGTCGCCGGTCTCGTGCTGTTGGTGACCGTCGGTGTCACGGTGCTGGCCGGTGTCCGGCTGACCCGTCCGCTGCACGCGCTGACCGGCGCCGCCCAGCGGATGCGCGACGGCGACGGCGCGGCCCGGGTCCGCGTCACCGGGCGGGACGAGATCGCCCGGCTGGCCGAGGCGTTCAACGACATGTCCGAGCGGCGCGAACGCCTCGAACAGCTCCGTCGCGCCATGGTCAGCGACATCGCCCACGAGCTACGCACCCCGGTCACCACGATCCGGGGCTGGTTGGAGGCCGCCGAGGACGGCATCGCGCCGCTGGACCGGAGGTTGGTGTCGTCGCTGCTGGAGGAGGCGACGTTGCTGCAACACGTGATCGCCGACCTGCAGGATCTCGCCGAGGCGGAGGCGGGCGCGCTGCGGCTGCACCCCGAGACGGTCTACCTCGCCGACCTGCTGGGCCAGGTGGCCGAGGCGTACCGCGTGCAGGCCGACCTGGCCGGCGTGACACTGTCGGTGCTCCTCGACGCCGACCCGCAGGTGTACGCCGACCCGGTGCGACTGCGTCAGGTCGTCGGCAACCTGGTCGCCAACGCGGTACGCCACACTCCGGCCGGCGGCCGCGTCACGATCAGCGCCGGGGCGGCCGGCGGAAAGGTGACCATCGCCGTCGCCGACACGGGCAGCGGCATCAGCGCCGAGCATCTGCCCCGGGTGTTCGACCGCTTCTGGCGGGCGGAGAAGTCCCGCAGCCGGCAGACCGGCGGCAGCGGCCTGGGCCTGTCCATAGTCCGCAAGTTGGTGGAAGCCCACCAAGGCACGGTCCAAGCCCAAAGCACCCCCGAAAAAGGCTCAACCTTCACGGTCCACCTCCCCACCCACCCCCGGTGATCAAGAGGTTCGCGTCATCCGGACGGCGTTTCCTGACGCGAACCTCTTGATCACCGGGTTGCAGCGGGCGGTGGTGGGCGGTGGTGGGCGGTGGTGGGGTGGTGGGACTAGGCTGCGGCGGCATGAGTGGTGAGATTCCGGCTCGGGCGGACGTCGTCGTCGTTGGGAGCGGGCACAACGGTCTGGTTTCTGCGGTTCTGCTGGCGCGCGCGGGTCTGGACGTCCTCGTGGTCGAGGCCGCCGACGTGATCGGCGGCGCGACCCGCACCGAGAACCCGTTCCCGAAGGTGCCGGGGCTGCGCCACTCCACCGGCTCGTACCTGCTCGGGCTGATGCCGCCGGAACTGCTCGCCACCCTCGACGTACGCATCCCGGTGCTGCGCCGCGACCCGCACTACTTCCTGCCCACACCGGGTGGCCTCGGCTCGCCGTACCTGCTCTTCGGCAGTGACACCGCCGCCACCCGGGCGCAGCTCACCGAGTTCTTCTCCCCCGCCGACGTGGCCGCCGACGACGCCATGCAGGCCGAGCTGGCCGCGCTACGCGAGGACCTCGCCCCCGCCTGGCTGGCCGAGCCGCTGAGCGTCGAGGAGACCGCCGAGCGGCACGTCCGCCCGGCACTGCGGCAGGTCTTCGTCGACCTGGTCCGCGGGTCGGTCGCCGACTACCTGGCCCGCTTCGAGTTCCGCTCCGAACTGCTGGTCAGCATGTACGCCGTCACCGACGGCCTCTCCGGCCTCAACGCCGGCCCCGACGACCCCGGGACGGGCCACAACTTCCTCGTGCACAACATGTGCCGGCTACCCGGCTCGGGTGGCACCTGGATGATCGCCGAGGGCGGCATGGGCACCGTCTCGCGGACGTTCGCCGACGCCGCCCGCGCCGCCGGGGCGAGGATCCTGACCGGTACGCCGGTGAGCGCGGTGACCCTGGACGGCGGCGCGGCCAGCGGAGTGGTGTTGGCCGACGGTCGGCAGGTCAGCTCCCGGGTGGTGCTCGGCGCATGTGATCCGTACCGGCTGATGGAGCTGTTGCCCGACGGCGCGCTCCCGGCGCGACTCGGCGAACGGATGGCGGCGGTCCGCCGGCCCGGCACCACCCTCAAGCTCAACCTGGCGCTGCGCGGCCTGCCGCGCTTCTCCTGCCTGCCGGCCGACGCGCCGAGCCCGTTCGGGTCGACCATCCACCTGCTGCCCGGCTCCGCGTCGCTGGTCGGCGGCGACGCCCCATCGCCGATGACCGCGCTGCGCGACATGTGGACTGACGTGCAGGCCGGGCGGCTGCCGGCCGAGCCGACCATCGAGTGGTACCTGCACACCACCGTCGACCCGTCGCTCTCCGACGCCGCCGGGCACCACTCGTCGGCGCTGTTCGTCCAGTCGGTGCCCTACGAGCTGACCGGCACCACCTGGGACGCCGAACTGCCCGGCTACGTCGACCGACTCGTCGAGATCGTCGAACGGTACGCCCCCGGCACCGCCGACCTGATCGCCGACGCGGTGCCGCTGCCCCCGCCGGGCATCGAGGCGCACTTCGGCATCACCGGCGGGCACATCCACCACGTCGACAACACCGTCTCGTTCACCGACCGGATGCCCTACGCCACCGGCATCGACGGCGTGTACGCGGGCAGCGCCGGCTGCCACCCCGCCGGCAGCGTGATCGGCGCCGCCGGCCACAACGCCGCCCGCAAGATCCTCAAAGACCTGGGGCACTAACCAGCCCTACCCGCCCACCCCCGCCGCCCGCGCCCACCCCCGCGCCCGCCCCCGGCCGGCCGGCCGCGTCGGCCGGCCGCGTCGATCATGTAGTTGTGGTGGTGAACAGAGACGACTTAATGGGGAGAAACGGGCACCACAAGTTCATGATCGACGCGGGGGGCGGGGGCGGGGGCGGGGGCCGGGGGCGGTTAGGGCCAGGCGTCG
>NZ_JBEZEC010000013.1:0-208623 GCF_040648595.1 Micromonospora sp. NPDC049107 | reverse complement strand
GAGGGCGGCGCCTGAGTCGTTGGACCATCAGGGCGGCTCGGGCGTCCCGTGAGCGGTTCTTGACGCGAACCTCTTGATCACCGCGCCCGGGCGGGTGGGGGTGGGGTGGGTGGGGGTGGGGTTAGGTCAGGAAGAGGGTTATGGGGAGGGAGACCAGGGTTGCGGCTACCGCGAGGGCCGTGGCGCCGAGGGCGCGGGGCGGTCGGTCGGTGACCAGGAGGCGCTGGACGCGTACGTCGAGATCGCGGTCGCCCAGGCCCAGCGCGCCGGCCGGAGTGACCCGGTGCCCGGCGGCCGCGAAGCGACGCAGCGCACCCGCCAGCGGAGCCTCAGCGTGCAGCTCGCGGGCCTTGTCGTCGGCGCGCATCTCGACCAGCAGGGCGACCCGCTCGTGCGCGTCCCGGACCCAGCCGAACCACGGCAGCGCCCGGCAGAGCGCGGTGAACGGCAGCAGCACCAGGTCGTGCCGTTCGTGGGCGTGGGCGCGTTCGTGCGAGAGCACGGCCGCCAGTTCGGCCCGGTCGAGCAGGCTCAGCGTGCCCGCACTGACCACCACCTGCGGCTTCACCCCGGGCAGGCAGTACGCGGCGGCGCTCGGATGGTCCAGGACGAGCGCCCCCGGGGCGGCCGGGTCGTCCCGGGCCACCAGGGTGAGCAGGTCCCGGTGCCGGCGCTGGGCGCGGATCGTGCCGTGGATGCTGCGGACGGTCGTGGTGACGAGCACCGCGCCGATGCCGAAGCCCACCCCGACGCCGGCGAGGTGCAGCGCCGTCAGGCCGATCGGCAGGGTGCCATGGGCGAGATCGCTGGTCAGGGCGAGCAGGGCGCTCCCGGTGGGCCGGTCGTACGCGGCCAGCCCGAGCGCCATCGGCAGCCCCATCGCGGAGAGGCCCAACGCCAACCCGACGGCCTGCCAGCAGACGATCGCCACCCGCGGACTGCGCCACGTCCAGGTGGAACGGGCCAGCACCTGCGCGGTCAGATAGCAGGCCAGCATGGTGGCGGCGAAGTGCACGGCGTAGGCCATGGCGTGCCTACCGCTCCGCTGTCTCGTCGGCCGGCCGGCGGCCCGCCGGCGGATCCACGCGGTCGGTCAGCTCGGCCTCGCTGCGGGTCGCGCCCGCCCCGGTCAGCCCGGCCTCGCTGCCGAGGGCCGCCCGGAGCACCTCGGCCTCGGTGCCGGTCACCGAGCGGGCGAAGCGCACCAGCGCCGCGTCCCGGCTGCCGCCCAGGTCGAGGGCGTCCAGCATGAGCTGAGCGATGTGCGCCTCGCGGCTGGCCGCCGGCCGGTACCGCCAGGCCCGGCCCTCCCGCTCACGCTGCACCATGCCCTTGCCGGCGAGCCGGTCGAGGACGGTCATCACCGTCGTGTACGCCAGTTCGCGGCCGTCGAGCGCGTCGGCGACCTCGCGCACGGTCACACCGTCCGACGTGCCCGGGACCACGTCCCACAGCACGTCCATCACCGCACGCTCAAGATCGCCCAACCGAGTCACAGCTCAATCCTACCCCCGGTAGTAGACCCCGCCCCCGGGCGGCCCGGACGCTGGTCACCACCGCAAGATCCCCACAAGAACGGGGATGTTGCTGCCTCCAGCGCTCCGGAAGCAGCAACATCCCCAAAGTTGCGCAGATCTTGGCCGCCTCGACCGCAGCAACCCCGCCGACCGGCAACTCAACGTCGGGCGGCACCCGCAAGCTGACCCACCCGACGGGCGTGGCCCACGTCAGGTTTTCCGGGGGGAGCCCGCCCACGCAGGGATCAAGCCTGACCGCCCGGAGTGGGCGGGCTCCCCCCGGAAAACCCCAAGGCCGAACCGCCAGATCAGACCCCCTTGGGGTGCCACACCGTCTTCGTCTCCAGCAGGGTCGTCATCCGGGTCACCCCGGGGTCGGCGGTCCAGTCGTGGTCGGCCGGGGCCGGTCGGAGCACCCGCTTCAGGTTCTCGGCCGCCTTGACCTCCAGCTCGCTGGCGAGCGACGCGTCGGTCACCCCGGTCAGGTCGATCGCGTTGACGTCCAGGTGCGCGGCCAACGTGGGCGCGGTCTCGGTGATCGCGCCGGTCAGGATGTTGACCACACCGCCGGGCAGGTCGGAGGTCGCCAGCACCTCGGCCAGCGTCACCGCCGCCAGCGGTTCGGACGGCGACGCCGCCACGACCACCGTGTTACCGGTGACGATCGCCGGGGCGATCACGCTGACCAGGCCGAGCAGCGCCGGGCGTTCCGGGGCGACCACCGCGACCACGCCGGTGGGCTCGGGCGCGGAGAGGTTGAAGTAGGGGCCGGCGACCGGGTTCGCGCCGCCGTACACCTGGGCGAGCTTGTCGGCCCAGCCGGCGTACCAGACCCAGCGGTCCACGGCGGCGTCCACCTCGTCGCCTCCGATGCCCAGCGCGACGAACTGCTCGCGGCGACCCTCCAGCATCTCGGCGGCCCGGTAGAGGATCTGACCCCGGTTGTACGCGGTCGCGCCGGCCCAGCCCTTCACGGCGGCGCGGGCGGCGACCACCGCGTCCCGGGCGTCCTTGCGGGAGGCCAGTGACACATTCGAGGACTGCACGAGATACGACCGTCCCGACTCGCTGCGCGGGAACTTCCCGCCGATGAAGAGCTTGTACGTCTTGCGTACCGCGACCCGCTCAGACATTGAGGTACCCCTCCAGCCCGTGCCGACCGCCCTCGCGACCGTAGCCCGACTCCTTGTAGCCGCCGAACGGCGAGGTGGGGTCGAACTTGTTGAACGTGTTGGCCCAGACCACGCCGGCGCGCAGCCGGTCGGCCATCCACAGGATCCGGGAGCCCTTGTCGGTCCAGATGCCTGCCGACAGCCCGTACGGCGTGTTGTTGGCCTTCTCCACGGCCTCGGCCGGCGTGCGGAAGGTGAGCACCGACAGCACCGGCCCGAAGATCTCCTCGCGGGCGATTCGGTGGGCCTGGGTGACGCCGGTGAAGATGGTGGGCGCGAACCAGAAGCCACGGTCAGGCAGCTCGCACGGCGGCGACCAGCGCTCGGCGCCCTCGGCGGAGCCGGCGTCGGACAGCTCGCGGATCCGCTCCAGCTGGGCGGCCGAGTTGATGGCCCCGACGTCGGTGTTCTTGTCCAGCGGGTCACCGACGCGGAGTTGGGCCATCCGCCGCTTGAGCGACTCCAGCACGCGGTCGGCGACGTTCTCCTGGACGAGGAGGCGCGAGCCGGCGCAGCAGACGTGCCCCTGGTTGAAGAAGATGCCGTTGACGATGCCCTCGACGGCCTGGTCGATGGGCGCGTCGTCGAAGACGATGTTGGCGGCCTTGCCGCCCAGCTCCAGGGTCAGCTTCTTGCGGGTGCCGGCGACCGACCGGGCGATGGCCCGGCCGACCTCGGTCGAGCCGGTGAAGGCGACCTTGTCCACGCCGGGGTGTTCGACCAGCGCGCGCCCGGTGTCGCCGGCGCCGGTGACGATGTTGACCACGCCGGCGGGCAGGTCGGCCTGCTGGCAGATCTCGGCGAACAGCAGGGCGGTCAGCGGGGTGGTCTCGGCGGGCTTGAGCACCACCGTGTTGCCCGCCGCCAGCGCCGGGGCGATCTTCCAGGCCAGCATGAGCAGCGGGAAGTTCCACGGGATGACCTGGGCGGCCACCCCGATCGGCTGCGGGTTCGGCCCGAAGCCGGCGTGACCGAGCTTGTCGGCCCAGCCCGCGTAGTAGAAGAAGTGCGCGGCGACCAGCGGCAGGTCGACGTCGCGGGATTCCTTGATCGGCTTGCCGTTGTCCAGCGACTCCAGGACGGCCAGCTCACGCGAGCGCTCCTGGATGAGCCGGGCGATCCGATACAGGTACTTGGCCCGGTCGCGGCCGGGCATCGGACCCCAAACCTTGTCGTACGCCTTACGGGCGGCCTTGACCGCACGCTCCACGTCCTCGGCGTCGGCCTCGGCGACCTCGGCCAGCACCTCCTCGGAGGCGGGGTTGATCGACTTGAAGCTGCCGCCGCTGGTCGGGTCGACGAACGTGCCGTCGATGAACAGCCCGTACGCGGGCTTGAGGTCCACCACCGAGCGGGACTCGGGGGCGGGGGCGTATTCGAACATCGGCTATCAGTCCAGGGTGAAGTAGTCGGGACCGGAGTAGGTGCCGGTCGTCAGCTTGGTGCGCTGCATCAGCAGGTCGTTGAGCAGGCTGGACGCGCCGAAGCGGAACCAGTCCGGGTCGAGCCAGTCCGGGCCGACGGTCTCGTTGACCATCACCAGGTACTTGATCGCGTCCTTGGTGGTCTTGATGCCGCCGGCCGGCTTCACGCCCACCTGCAGTCCGGTCGCCTCGCGGAAGTCGCGGACCGCCTCCAGCATCACCAGGGTCACCGGCAGGGTCGCCGCGACCGGGACCTTGCCGGTGGACGTCTTGATGAAGTCGCCGCCGGCCAGCATGGCCAGCCAGGAGGCGCGGCGCACGTTGTCGTAGGTGGCCAGCTCGCCGGTCTCCAGGATCACCTTGAGGTGGGCGTCACCGCAGGCGTCCTTGGTGGCCACGATCTCGTCGTAGACCTCCTGGTACCGCCCGGCCAGGAACGCGCCCCGGTTGATCACCATGTCGATCTCGTCGGCGCCGGCCTCGACGGCGGCCCGGACGTCGGCGAGCTTGATCTCCAGCGGCGCCTGGCCGGACGGGAACGCCGTCGCCACGCTGGCGAGGTGGACACCGGATCCGGCCAGCACCTCGGCGACGTACGGGACCATCGCCGGGTAGACGCAGACCGCGCCGACGTGTGGGCACGACAGGTCGGCCGGGTCCGGGCGCAGCGCCTTCGCGGCCAGCGCGCGCACCTTGCCGGGGGTGTCCGCGCCCTCGAGGGTGGTCAGGTCGACCATGCGGATCGCCAGGTCGATCGCCTGGGCCTTGGCGGTGGTCTTGATGGAGCGGGTGCCGAGCTGTGCCGCCCGCTGCTCCGCGCCGACCTGGTCCACGCCGGGCAGGCCGTGCAGGAAGGTCCGCAGAGCGGTCTCGGATCGTCCCAGCTCGGAGAGGTCCGACCGGGCCGACGTCGTTGTCGCCGTCATGCCGAGAAGTCTACGCACGGAACCGATGAGTGATCTTGGTCACGGCGGCTGCGGGCGTGAGCGAGGTCGCCGGTCCGCCCGCACCCTCACCGGCACGCCGACCGGACGGGTAGGTTGAGCGATCGTGGACGTACACGTCATTGACCACCCGCTGGCCCAGTCCCGGCTGACCGCCATGCGGGACGCGCGCACCGACTCCTCGACGTTCCGGGCGGCGCTGCACGAACTGACCACCATGCTGGTGTACGAGGCGGCGCGCACCTTCCCCGTCGAGCGGTACCCGGTGCAGACCCCGGTCACCGGCACCGAGGGCACCCGGCTGGCGAACCCGCCGTTGCTGGTGCCGGTGCTGCGGGCCGGCCTGGGCATGGCGGACGCCGCGCTCGGCCTGCTGCCCGAGTCCTCGATGGGCTTCGTCGGCCTGGCCCGCGACGAGGAGACCTACGAGCCGCGCGCCTACATGGAGTCGCTGCCCCGGGACCTGGCCGGCCTGCCGGTGCTGGTGCTCGACCCGATGCTCGCCACCGGCGGCTCACTGGAGCACTCCTGTCGGCTGCTGGCCGATCGGGGCTGCACCGACATCACCGTGCTCTGCGTGCTCGCCGCGCCGGTCGGCATCGAGCGGCTGGAGCGCTCCGGCTTGCCGCTGCGCCTGGTCACCGCCTCGATCGACGAGGGCCTCAACGACAAGATGTTCATCGTCCCCGGGCTCGGCGACGCCGGCGACCGCCAGTTCGGTGGCATGCCCCGGTTCTGAGCGTGGCACCCGGTCGGTGCCGGGTCCGGCGGGTCCGCGCGCGGTGGTGCGCGGACCCGCTACCGTCTCCGGCCATGACTGGTGTTGCGCTCGCCGAGGAGCTGCTGCTCCTCGCCTACGACGACTCGACCGGCAAGGCGACCATGCCGCGGATCAGCCTGGACCTGGGCATGGCCGCCGCGGTGCTGGTCGAGCTGGCACTGGCCGGCCGGATCGCGTTCGCCGACGGGTCGTTGACCGTGATCGACGCGACGCCCACCGGCGAGCCGGTCACCGACGGGGTGCTCGCCCGGATCGCCGCCGACACCCCGCACACCCCGGCCTCGTGGGTGCAGCGCCTGCGGCACGGTCTACGCGACAAGATCCTCGGTGACCTGTGCGCCCAGGGTGTCGTCCGCGATGTCGACGAGACCGAACTGGGCTTCATCCACGTACACCGCTACCCGGTGGTGGACACCTCCGTCGAGGCGGACACCCGCCGACGGCTCGCCGACGCGCTGGCCGGCGCGGCGGCCCCGGACGAGCGGACCGCCGCCCTCGCCACCCTGGTGGTCGTGCTGCGGATGGAGTCCGCGCTGGGCGTCAGCGGCGAGGAGGCCGCCACCGCCCGCCGCCGGTTGGAGGAGATCGCCACCGGGGCGGGCTTCTCCGGCCAGGTGAGCACCGACGACTCGGTGGTCCGCCCCTCGGTCGGCCTGGTCGTCGCCGCCCTGGCCACGGCGGTCGACGCGGCGCTCGGCAAGCGCGCCTGACCGTCGGCCCGCACCCGGTCAGATGCCGAGCGCGGCAGCGACGTCGGCCCGCAGCCGCGCGATCGCCGCGCCGGCCCGGCTCCGGGCGGCGGCGACATCGCCGTCGGGCACCGGCTCCACCACTTCGAGGTACGCCTTGAGCTTGGGCTCGGTCCCCGAGGGGCGAATCACCACCCGGGCCGTCGCGGTACGCAGGATCACCACGTCCGACTCGGGCAGCAGGTCCCGGACACTGTCGACCGGCTGGTCCAGCAGCGTGCCCGGGGTGGCCGTCCGGATCCGGGCCATCGCGTCGGCGATCTCCCGCAGGTCGTCGACCCGGACGGAGAGCTGGTCGGTCTGGTGCACGCCGAACTCGGCGGCCAGCTCATCCAGCCGGTCGGTCAGCGTCCGACCCTGCGCCTTGAGGCCGGCGGCCAGCTCGGCCACCGTCAGCGCGGCGGTGATGCCGTCCTTGTCCCGGACGTGCTCCGGGGCGACGCAGTAACCGAGCGCCTCCTCGTAACCGAAGACCAGCGGCGCGCTTCCGCCGCCCGCCCGCACGATCCACTTGAAGCCCGTCAGCGTCTCGTCGTAGGGCAGGCCCCGCGCCGCGCACATCGCCCGCAGCAGCGACGACGAGACGATGGTGGTGGCGTACAGCCCGGTCACGCCGCGTCGCATCAGGTGGTCGGCGAGCAGCACACCCACCTCGTCGCCGCGCAGCATCCGCCAGCCCTGTCCGGCCCCGGCCGCGCGGACGACCACGGCGCAGCGGTCGGCGTCCGGGTCGTTGGCGATGGCGAGATCCGCGCCGGTGGAGTCGGCCAGCGCGATCAGCCGGTCGACGGCCCCCGGCTCCTCCGGGTTGGGGAACGAGACGGTCGGGAACGCCGGGTCGGGCTCCGCCTGGTCGGGCACCACGCCGGGGACCGGGAAACCGGCCCGCGCGAACGTCGCGGTGAGCACCGCCGCGCCCACCCCGTGCAGCGGGGTGTACGCCACGGACAGGTCCCGTGGCCCGTCCGCGTCGATCACGGCGGTGGCCCGCTCGACGTACGCGGCGACGAGGTCGTCACCGAGCACCTCGCCGGCCCGCCCCAGCGGCACCTGGGTCAGCGGGCCGACCGCCCGGATGGCGGCCTCGATGCCGGCGTCGGCCGGCGGCACGATCTGCGCCCCGGCGCCCAGCTCACCACCCAGCTCCGCGCCGAGGTAGACCTTGTAGCCGTTGTCCTGGGGTGGATTGTGGCTGGCGGTGACCATCACGCCGGCCACCGCGCCGAGTTGACGCACCGCGTACGCGAGGACCGGGGTGGGCAGCGGGCGGGGGAGCAGCAGCGCCGCCCGGCCGGCACCGGTCGCCACCTGGGCGGTGCGTTCGGCGAACTGGCGGGAGCCGTGCCGGGCGTCGTACCCGATCACCAGCGGGCCGGTGCCGCCCTGGGCCGCGAGCCACGTGACCAGGCCGGCGGCGGCCTGGGTGACCACGGCGAGGTTCATGCCGTTCGGACCGGCGCGCAGCGGACCGCGCAGGCCGGCCGTGCCGAAGGTCAGCGGGCCGGCGAACCGGTCGGCCAGCTCCGGGGCGCTCGCCGGCAGCCCGTCGAGCACCGCCGTCAGCTCGTCCCGGCTGGTCGGGTCGGGATCGTCGGCCAGCCAGCGTCGAGCTTGCTCGCGAATGTCGTCGATGTCAGTGGTGTCCGCCGCCATGCCCCTTGATAGCACGACGGCGGATCACCGCTGCCGGTTCCCTCCGGCTCAGCCGTTTCCGGTGAGCTGGAACGTCTTCACCATCTCGTCGAAGATCGGCTTGCTCTCGGCGAACGCGTCCTCGGTGGCGGAGAGGTAGAACGAGTACGACTTGCCGTCCTTGACGACCGCGCGCCACACCCCGTGGCGCATCTCGCCACCGGAGCCGCAGGTGTACTCGAATTCGACGCCCGGGCTGCCCGCCAACTGCTGCTCGGCGATGGCCACCTGCTCGTACGGCTTCTTGCAGTTGGTGCTCTTGGTGCGGAGGAAGTTCTGCGCGCTCTCCGCCCAGCGGGTGGGCGTCCCGGTCCACTTCTCGGTGAGGATCCGGATCTTGCGACCGTCGTCCTCCGGGTCGATGTAGTCGGTGTACGAGCCGCCGGTGGCCTTCTTCCAACCCTTCGGCACCATCACCTGGATGCCGCGGGCCGTGTGCTCCTGCATCTCGACGGCCGGGCCCGCCGGGGCGGACGGGGTCGGCTGCGCCTGCGGGGTGCTCGGCGCGGGGTCGTCCCCGCCCGACAGCGCCACGATGCTGATCAGCAGCAGCACGACCAGGCCGCCGGCTGCGGCGAGCTGGACCTTGCGCGGCCAGCCCTTCACCGTGGTGACGACTTGACCACCGGTCGCGCGGACCTTGTCCAGGGCACTGCCGCCGCCGGCGGCCGGGGGTGGCGTTGTCGTCCAGGGCTGGCCGGTGCCCGGAACGGACCACTGGTTGCCGCCGCCGTAGGTGCCGCCGATGCGCTGGGTGGCCTCGGGCGCCCCGTAGCCGACCGGCTGCGTCGCGTCGGGCCGGTTGCCGTAGGTGACCCGCTGGGTCGCGTCGGGGTGCGCCCCGGCGTCCACCCGCTGGGTGGCGTCCGCGCCACCGCCGTAGGTGCGCCCGGTGGCGGGGCGACCCGCGCCGGGCATCGCGCCGGTGGGGGTGTGCAGCGGGCCGGCGAGCGCGTCCGCGCTGGTCTCGTCGAGGGCTGCGGCGGCGCTCGAACCGGCCGGCTGGGGACGCTCGCCCCGGCGTAGCGCGGCCAACCGGTCGGTCAGCGACTCGTCCGGGGCGAGCATGGCCCGGCCACCGATCTGGTTGTCCGACTTCGACTCCGGCTGGGCCGGCTGGTGGACGGGGGCCGGACGCTGCTGTACCGGCACCACGGCGTACGGGTCGGTGACCGAGTGCACGGCGGTGGCGGTGCTGCCCAACGGGCCGGCGAGCAGTTCCCGCAGCATGCCCCGGGAGGTGTGTACGTCCAGCCGACGGGCCGGGTCCTTCTCCAGCAGGCCCATCAGCACCCGGGTCAGCGGGCCGCTGCGCTGCGGCGGGGCCGGCGGGTCCTCGACGACGGCGTGCATCGTCTCGATCGGGTCGCCCTTGTCGAACGGCGGACGCCCCTCGACGGCCGTGTAGAGCGTCACACCCAGCGAGAAGAGGTCGCTCGGCGGACCGAACTCCTGGCCCATGGCCCGCTCGGGTGAGATGAAGTGCGGGGAGCCGAGCACCATGCCGGGCGTGGTGAGCTGCACGTCGGTGGGCATCCGGGCCACACCGAAGTCGGTCAGCACGCAGCGGCCGTCGGAGCAGATCAGCACGTTGGCCGGCTTGACGTCGCGGTGCAGGACACCGATGGCGTGCGCGACCTCCAGCGCGCCGAGCAGCGCGATGCCGATCTTGGCGACCGCGCGGGGCGCGACCGGGCCGTCCTCGATGACCATGTCGGCGAGGCTGCGGGCGTCCAGCAGCTCCATCACGATCCACGGCCGACCGGCCTCGGTGACCACGTCGTACACCTGCACCACGGCGGGGTGCTGGATGGCGGCGGCGGCGCGGGCCTCGCGCAGCGTCCGCTCGTACATGGCGTCGCGGTCGCTGGGCGCCAGGCCCGGGGGCAGGACGACCTCCTTCACCGCCACATCGCGGCGCAGCAGGGTGTCTGTGGCACGCCACACCGTGCCCATGCCGCCGTTGCCCACCGCGGACCGCAGCGAGTACCGGTCACCGATGGTGGTGCCGGGCGCTGCTCGTCCGCTGGCGGGACTTACCTGTCCGCCGCTCCACGTCGGGATCTGAGTCACAGAAAAGCCACCGGGGGAAATCGAGGGGGCTGGGACACAACCCCCCTATCTTGCTGGTTCCGACGCCCGATGCGAAAGCCGACGCGGCGGACGTTTACCGAAGTCGACAGATCGTGCCCGAGCGTTCACCTCCCGTCGACCGGTCGGGACGCACTGTGCGGTATCCCTCACCCGACCTTGAGCCGGGGCGACCTACCATCCGAAGGATGAGCGAACGGCGGTCAAGCGAGTCCGGTTATCCGATCAAGGGCGTCTACACGGCGGCCGACCTTCCGGAGGACCTGGACACCCGGCTGGGCGGCCCGGGCGAGTTCCCGTACACCCGGGGGGTGTACCCCACGATGTACACCTCCCGTCCGTGGACCATGCGCCAGTACGCCGGCTTCGGCACCGCCACCGAGTCCAACGCGCGGTACCACCAACTGTTGCGGGCGGGCACGACCGGTCTCTCCGTCGCCTTCGACCTGCCGACCCAGATGGGGTACGACTCGGACGACCCGATCGCGCACGGCGAGGTCGGCAAGGTCGGCGTGGCCATCGACTCCATCGAGGACATGCGGCTGCTCTTCGCCGACATCCCGTTGGACCGGGTCTCCACCTCGATGACCATCAACGCTCCCGGCTCGGTGCTGCTGCTGCTCTACCAGCTCGTCGCCCAGGAGAACGGGGTCGCCGGCTCGGCGCTCAACGGCACCATCCAGAACGACATCCTCAAGGAGTACATCGCCCGGGGGACGTACATCTTCCCGCCGAAGCCGTCGCTGCGCCTGGTGGCCGACACGTTCGCGTACTGCCGCAAGGAGGTGCCGAAGTGGAACACGATCTCCATCTCCGGCTACCACATGGCCGAGGCCGGCGCGACGCCCGCGCAGGAGATCGCGTTCACCCTGGCCAACGGCGTGGAGTACGTGCGGGCGGCGTTGGCCGCGGGGCTCGCGGTGGACGACTTCGCGCCCCGGCTCTCGTTCTTCTTCGTGGCCCGCACCACGCTGTTGGAGGAGGTGGCGAAGTTCCGCGCCGCCCGGCGGATCTGGGCCCGGCTCATGCGTGACGACTTCGGCGCCCGGGATCCGAAGTCGATGATGCTGCGTTTCCACACCCAGACCGCCGGTGTGCAGCTCACCGCCCAGCAGCCGGAGGTGAACCTGGTCCGGGTCGCGGTGCAGGGCCTGGCCGCGGTCCTCGGCGGCACGCAGTCGCTGCACACCAACAGCTTCGACGAGGCGATCGCGCTGCCCACCGAGAAGGCGGCCCGGCTCGCGCTGCGCACCCAGCAGGTGCTGGCGTACGAGACGGACCTGACCGCGACAGTCGACCCGTTCGCCGGCTCGTACGTGGTGGAGGCGATGACCGCCGAGATCGAGGCCGCCGCCGTGGAGTTGATGGAGCGGGTGGCCGACCACGGCTCGGCGGTCGACGCGATCGAGGCCGGGTTCCAGAAGCGGGAGATCGAGCAGTCCGCGTACCGGATCGCCCAGGAGATTGACTCCAGCGAGCGGGTGGTGGTGGGGCTCAACCGGTTCACGGTCGACGAGGAGGAGCCGTACGAGCCGTTGCGGGTCGACCCGACGATCGAGGCGGCGCAGGCCGAGCGGTTGGCCCGGCTGCGCGCCGGCCGGGACGCCGACGCGGTGACGCGGGCGCTGGCCGACCTGCGGGCCGCCGCCGAGGGTTCGGACAACGTGCTGTACCCGATGCGGGAGGCGCTGCGGGCCCGGGCCACGGTGGGCGAGGTCTGCGGCACGCTGCGCGAGGTGTGGGGGCAGTACCGGCCCACGGACCGGTTCTGACGCGACCGGCCCGGTTCTGACGCGACCGCCCTCGGGTGTGTCCGCCCGGCTCCGGGGGTACGGCAACAGGTGGGCCGGAACGCACACGGTGTGCGGTCGGCGTCGGCGAGATTATGTGAGCGTCCTTGTCCGGCCCGTTGCGGAGCGTGGTCGTCTTATTGTCGGAGTGTCAGTTCATCACCCCGACTAATGCGACAATTCGCAGCGTAGGTCCAGGGGTGGTATCGCGACTCCCGGACACTCCGCTTGGTTACGCGTTGTAGGAGGTGAGGGGGCGGATGGCGGCGTTCGAACGCGATCTACCTGCGGTCCCGCACCTCGACGAGCGCGCTCAGCAGGGCATACGTGACGCTACGCGGTCTGATCATCACCGTAACGAGGTTGCGCAGCGTCACCGTCGGAGGTCTAGGCTGTCTGCTGTCCCCGATGATCCATCCATCTCTAGTGATCGAGAATTCGACGTGACGAGTGCGTTGACGCTGCCGACCGGCGGCCAGCTGGCGTCGTCCTGGCTGGAGACCCCGCCGGGGGCCCAGCCCCTGCCCCGCGACCTGGACCACCTGCTCGCCCTACGGGTACCCGGGCTCATCGCCACGCGCCGTCACCTTCACTCGCACCCCGAGTTGTCCGGTACGGAGTTCGAGACGGCGGCCCTGATCGCCCGGGAACTCTCGCTCGCGGGCCTGAACCCCCGGCTGCTGCCCAAGGGCAACGGCGTGATCTGTGACGTCAACGGTCGTCCGGACGGCCCGGTCATCGCGCTGCGCGCCGACATCGACGCCCTGCCGCTCGACGATCCCAAGGACGTGCCGTACCGCTCCACCGTCGAGGGCGTCTGCCACGCCTGCGGCCACGACGTGCACACCTCGATCCTGCTCGGCGTCGGCATGCTGCTGGCCCAGCTCGCCGACCTCGGCGAGCTGGACGGCCGGGTCCGGCTCATCTTCCAGCCGGCCGAGGAGATCCTGCCCTGCGGCTCGTTGGAGGTCATCGAGGCCGGCGGCCTGGACGACGTGGTGCAGATCTTCGCGCTGCACTGCGACCCGAACCTGCCGGTGGGCCAGGTGGGCCTGCGCGTCGGCCCGATCACGGCGGCCGCCGACAACGTCACCGTCCGGCTCTCCGGGCCGGGCGGGCACACCGCCCGTCCGCACCTGACCGTCGACCTGGTGGACGCGCTCGGCCGGCTGGTCACCGAGGTCCCGGCCCTGGTCAGCCGTCGGGTGCCGGCCAACAGCGGGCTGCTGCTGGTGTTCGGCCACGCCTCGGCCGGCACCCGTTACAACGTCATTCCCTCCGAGGCGTGCGCCTCGGGCACCCTGCGGGTGATGGACCGGGACACCTGGGAGCAGGCTCCCAAGATCGTGGCTCAGGTGGTGCGGGACGTGATCGCCCCCACCGGCGCGACCGTCGACCTGGAGTACCTGCGCGGCCGACCGCCGGTCAGCAACGACTCGCGGGCCATCCAGGTGCTGACCGCCGCCACCAGCGCGGCGCTGGGCCCGGACGGCGTCGCCGAGACGCCGCAGAGCATGGGCGGCGAGGACTTCTCCTGGTACCTGGAGTACGTCCCCGGCGCCCTCGCCCGCCTCGGCGTGGGCCGGATCGGCCCCAACGTCGACCTGCACCGCGCGTCCTTCGACGTGGACGAGCGGGCCATCCCGGCCGGCGTACGCGTCATGGCGCAGACCGCGCTGCGGGCACTGGCGGCGGCGCGCTGACCTCGGCGACCTGTGCCGGCGACCGGCGTCGCCGGCGCAGCGCCAGCAGCAGGACCGCCAGGGGTACGCCGACCGCCACCAGCCATGGCAGCAGCGCGCCCAGAACGGTGAGCAGGACGGTCATCGAGGTGACGAACGCCTCCCAGCCGCCCTTGAGCCCGACCAGAAAGCCGGTCTCGGCCTTCTCCTCGCTGGCCTTCGCCGCCGGCCCGGCCAGCGACACCGTGATCGTGGACAGCGCCGTCAGGTCGGCCAGCCGACGCTTCTTGGCCTCCAACGAGGCCAGGTCCGCCTCCCGGCGACCCAGCTCGTTCTCCAGGGACACCAGGTCGGAGATCGAGTTGGCGCGGGCGAGCAGCCGTCGCGCGCTCTCCACGCGCGCCCGCTGCGTGATGATCCGGGCTTCCAGGTCGACGGTCTCCTCCGTGACGTCCTGGGTGTTGATCTCGCGGCTCTGCTGTCGACCGAGCTTCGCGACCTCCTCCACCACCGCGCCGAACTTGGCGGCGGGCACCCGCAACTCCAGCTCGGCCACCGCGTCGGCCTCGGCGCTGCGGCGCTGGTCCCCGCCGACGAAACCACCCGCCCGGGTGACCACCGCGCTTACCTCGCGGGCCGCGGCGTCCACATCGGTCACCTGCACCCGCATCGATCCGGTGTAGATGATCGCCCGCTGGTCGACCCGCAGATCCGGAGCGCCGGCCCCGGCGGTCCCCGCTGCCTGCGCGCCGCTGCCCTTGTCGAGCGCGGCTTGGGGGGCCTCGGCCGCCGTACCCGCCGAATCCGCTGATCCGCTGTCGCCGGCGCTGCACCCCGCGAGGGCCAGCGCCGCCACAAGTGTTCCCGCCGCCAGGAGTGCCCACCGGCGTCGCCCTGTCCGTTCGTCCATCCCCGCTCCCATCGTCGTCAGCTTCAGTGGCGATAGTTCGGACGCGACGCGTCCACCCGCTGGTTCCGGCAGACTGCGCTGAGGACATCACGATTCGATAAGTCGAGGAGTCACGATGCGGCTCACCAAGTACGCCCACTCCTGTGTCCGGGTGGAACACGACGGCGGAGTGCTCGTGGTCGATCCCGGAGTGTTCAGCGATCCCGCGACCGCGCTCGACGGCGCGGACGCGGTGCTCGTCACCCACGAGCACCCGGACCACCTCGACCCGGCCGCGGTGCGCCTCCAGCTCGACCGGCGGCCGTTCCCGATCTACGGGCCCGGCGCGCTCGCCGACACCCTGGGCGACGCGGCGGAGGCGCTGTGCCCCGTCGAGCCCGGCGAGTCGTTCACCGCCGCCGGGGTCGCGGTCCGCGCGTACGGGGGACGCCACGCGGTCATCCACCCCGACATCCCGGTGGTCGACAACATCGGTTACCTCATCAACGACGTGGTCTACCACCCCGGCGACTCGCTCGTCGTACCGCAGGAGACGCCTGTCGACACGCTCCTCGCGCCGATCCACGCACCCTGGTCGAAGTTCTCCGAGGTGCTCGACTTCATCCGGGCGGTCGCCCCGCGCCGCGCGTACGCCGTGCACGACGCCCTGCTCAACCACAACGGGTTGGGCGTGCTCAACCGGCAGTACGCGGCGCTGTCCGGCACCGAGTACCAGCGTCTGGAGCCCGGCACCCGGGTGGACGTCTGACGCGATGCCCGGCCCCTCCACGGAGTTGGTGCGGCAGCTCTACCGCACCCCACCGGACCGGTTCGTGGCGGCCCGGGACGCCGCGGTGGCCGAGGCCCGGAGAGCCGGGGACACGACCACCGCCCGGCAACTGGCCCGGCTGCGTCGTCCCACCGTCGCCGCCTGGCTGGTCAACCTGCTCGCCATCGAACGCCCCGAGCTGGTGGACGACCTGGTCGGTCTCGCCGACGCGCTACGGGCAGCCCAGCGGGAGCTGCGCGGTCCCCGACTGCGGGAGTTGTCGGCCCAGCGCCGTGCGGTGGTCGCGGCCCTGGTCGCCGAGGTCCGTACGCTCGCCGCGGCGGAGCCCGAGGCGCCACCGGCCGGCCGGCTGCCGCTGGCCGAGGTGGAGGCGACCCTGAACGCCGCGCTCTCCGACGCCGACGTCGCCGAGCAGGTACGCGCGGGGCGTCTGCTCCGCTCGGCCACCTACGCCGGCTTCGGCGAGGTGCCCCGACCGCAGTTGCGACTGGTCACCGGCGACGAGGAGGAGCCGCCGGCTCGACGGCCGGGCGCCCAGCGCGAGGGCCCGGAGCCGAACCGCCGTACCGACCGGGCCGGGGAGCGTGCCGCGCAGGCCGAGCGGGCGGCGCAGCGAACGGCTCGGGCCGAGCGGGCCCGCCGCCGTCGGGCCCTGGACCGCGAGTTGGACCGTGCCCGCGCCGACCAACAGCGGGCCGAGGACGAGCTGGCCGAGGCGGTCGGGCAGGAGCGCGACGGGGTTGCCGTACTCGATGGGATCGAGACGGAGCTGGCCGAGTTGGAACGTCGGCGCGCGGTGGCGGAACAGGACCTGAGCCGGGCGAAGCTGGCCCGGCGTGCGGCCGAACGGGCGGTGACCGTGGCCCGCCGCCGGGCGGGCGAGGTCGAGGCGGCCGTCGAGGCGTTGGTGGCCGAAGAGGGGGATGCGGACGCGGGCGGCGGGGCGGCAGACTGACATCGATGGACGACGACGAGTGGGTGGGCCGTCTGCGGGCGGCCGTCCCCGAGCCGCGAGCGCGGGTGGCGTCCGGATGACGCCGGAGCAGCTCGCCGCCGCCAGCAAACCCGCCGTCCTCGACCTCGGCGACGGGTTCAGCAGGTGTCCGAGCACGCTGCGTCGGGCTCGGCTGCTCGGCATCTCCGGCTGGGCCTTCTACATCAGCGGTCGGGCCGGGGCGCTCGGCGACGTACGCGCGGAGACGGCCGCCGCGGCGATCGGCTTCGTCGCGCCGGACGCCGTCGCGGACGGCTGGGACGCCGCCGCCCGGGTCCTGCCGCCGGTCGAGGTGGCCGCCGCGAGTCTCGCCGAGTGCTGTCGGTGGGGGACGGAGATGCTGGGCGTGCTCTCCGGGATCGAGCGCCTGGCCGACCTCGTCGAGCGGGCGGTCGCCGCCGCCGACACCAGCGGCATGCCGCTCTTCGCCGCGTGGCGGGCCATGCCGCTGCCGGACCACTCTCCGGGCGCCCGGAGCGCGGCCGGGCTGCGACTGCTGCGTGAACACTTCACGGGCGCCTACCTGCTGGCGGTGCGGGCCGCCGGCATGACCCCGCTGGAGGCGGTGCTGGCCGGGCCGGAGGGCGAGGCCGGCGCGGTGGCGTGCGGCTGGCCGCCGCCGTACCCCGCGGTCGGGCCGTTGGTGCGTCGGCGGCTGTGGGCGGAGGCGGTGACCAACCGGCTGGCCGCGCCGGCGTTCGCGGCGCTCGGCCCGGCCGACGGCACCGAGCTGGTGGAGCTGCTGCACCACACCCGCGCCGGCCTGGGGTGAACGCCCCGGCCAACGCCGATGTCAGAAGCGATGGAAGTGTAGAACATCTGGTTCTACACTTGTTCGTATGGAGCGCATCGGTGTTCGCGAACTCAACCAGAACACGAGTCAGGTGTTGGCGCGGGTAAGTGGAGGTGAGACGGTCGAGATCACCGATCGCGGTCACCCGATCGCCCGACTCGTACCCGTCAGCGACGACAGGTCGATGCTGGCCAAGCTGGTAGCGGCCGGGCGGGCCGTCGCCCCTACCGGCGGCGGTCCGATGCCGCTTCCGCCAAAGCTGGGTGACGAGGCGGTCGATGTGGCCGCCGACCTCAGCGCCATGCGTGACGAGGAGCGCTGGTGATCTATCTCGATTCCGCCGCCGTCGTTAAGCTGGTCAGGCAGGAGGCGTGCAGCGCCGACCTCGTCTCCTGGCTCAACACCCACCCCGACGTGCCATTGGTGTCCTCCGCCCTCGTCGAGGTGGAGGTGCCCAGGGCCCTGCGCCGATCCGCTCCGCAAGCGTTGATCGGGGTGCCCGCAGCCGTCGGACGGCTCTTTCGATTGGAGATAGACAGTACGATCCGCGCCACCGCGGCCGCGTTCGCCGAACCCGTGCTCCGCAGTCTCGATGCCATCCACCTGGCCACCGCCCAGGTCCTGACCAACGAGTCCGGCACCGCACTCGTCGCCTTCGTCACCTACGATCGCCGACTGCTCGACTGCGCCAAGGAAGCAGGGTTGCCCGTCGCGAGCCCCGGCCAGAACTGATCGACTGGTCGGCCAACGCCGCCGCCACGGAAAATGGGCGGCGCTCCGGGCCGACGGCTGCCAGGATCTCCTGCCGTGACCCTTCCCGCCGGCTGGACTACGCGCCGGCCCACCCTCGACGACGTGCCGGCGATCCTCGCGGTGGTGCACGCCGCCGACACCTTCGCCATCGGCCATCCCGACTTCGACGCCGAGGATGTCGAGCAGGCGCTGACCGCGCCCCACTTCGACCCGAGCCGGGACTCCTGGCTGGCGCTCGACCCGGACGACACCGTCGTCGCCTGGGCGACGGTGGACAACCCGACCGGGGTCGGCCGGGAGTTCGTGGAGGTCTACGTCGACCCCGAGCGGGCCGCCACCCTCCGTGCGCCGCTGCTCGCCCGCCAGCTCGACCGGGTCGCCGAGCGCGCCGCGGAGCGGGGACTGCCGGCGCTCACCGCCCGCTGCGCGGTGTTCGCCCCGGAGCGCGACTGGGACCGGGAGCTGCGGGCCGCGGGTTTCACCCTGGCTAAGCGGTACGTGCGGATGCGCCGCACGTTGGCCGACCTGCCCGCCGAGCCCGCCACCCCGCCCGGTGTGACGGTGCGGCCGGTCCGCTCCGACGACGAGGCCGAGCTGCGGGAGTTCCACCGGATCCACGAGGCCGCCTTCGGCGACACCCCGGACCACGAGCCGCTGTCGTACGAGCGGTGGCGGGCCCGCATCGGTGACGTGACCGCCTGGGACGAGTGGTTCGTTGCCGAGGTCGATGGGGTGCTCGCCGGCGCGTTGCAATCCTCGGACCAGGCGCTCGACCAGCAGGAGGGCTGGGTGAAGAGTCTGTCGGTGCTGCCCGCGTACCGCCGCAGGGGTGTCGGTGCGGCGCTGCTGCGCCGCGCGTTCGCCCGCTACGCCGACAAGGGCCGGCAGTTCGCCGGCCTCGGCGTGGACCTCACCAACCCGACGGCCCCGGTGTCGCTCTACCGCTCGGTGGGCCTGCGGGAGACCGGGTGGACCGACATGTACGAGCGGGTCGTCCCGGCCGCCGGTGTGTGATTGACGACCCCGGCCGGGCCCGACGGGCGTCCGGATCGGCGCCGGTTGCAGACTGGGGGCGTGGGATGCGCGCTACGGGGACGCGGTGCCGGTGGGGCGGGACCGCAGCTCGGTGACGTAGTCGTCCGGCGCGCCCGCCTTCTCGGCGGCGTTCGCGATCTCGGACAGGTACCACGACGTCGGCAGGCCGCCCTCGTACCCGTCGAACACGTAGATCCACGCCGTGACGTCGCCGTCGAGGGTGGAGACCCGTACGTGCAGCTTGCGGTAGGTGCCGGCGGTCACGCCCTCGATCTCGTCGAGCTGCGCGGCGTCGTACGGGTGGATGTCGTAGATCGCCACGAACACCCGGTCGCCGGGGGACTCGACGACGGTGCTCACCGCGCCCTCCCAGCCGATCACGTCCTCCCCGGCGAAGGTCAGCCGCCACCCCTCCAGCCAGCCGGTGCCGACCATCGGGGAGTGCGGGCAGTAGGCCCGCATCCGGGACGGATCGAGGTTTGAGCCGTAGGCGGCGTGATGACCCACGGCGATGACGATAGCCCGGCGGATGGGTGGGGGAGAATACGACTGTGCGTGTCGGATGCGCTCGGGAGAAGAAAGTCACTGTGAGCACCAACGAAGGGCGAACGTGGTGAGCGCGAGGAGTGCAGCGCGGCGGAGCCCCGCAGTCGCGAGCGAAAGGATGGCGCTGTGAGCCGGATCGTGATCATCGGCGGTGGGCCGGCCGGGTACGAGGCGGCACTGGTCGCCGCCCAACTGGACGCCGATGTCACCGTGGTCGAGGCCGACGGCGCGGGTGGGGCCTGTGTGCTCTCCGACTGCGTACCGTCGAAGACCTTCATCGCCAGCTCCCAGGTGGTCACCGGCTACCGGGACACCGAGGAGTTCGGGGTGCACTCGGACGGCCTGGAGGCGGTGACCGTCGACGCGCAGGCCGTGCACGCGCGGGTGAAGCGGCTGGCGTTGGCGCAGTCCGCCGACATCCACGCCAAGCTGCTCAAGGCGGGTGTCACCTTCGTGGCCGGCACCGCCCGCCTCGGCGAGGACGCGCTCGGGCACACCCACCGCGTCATCGTCACGCCCGCGGACGGCGGCGAGGAGTACCCGATCGACGCCTCCACCGTGCTGGTCGCCACCGGCTCGACGCCCCGGCAGTTGCCCACCGCCGTACCGGACGGCGAGCGCATCCTGACCTGGCGTCAGGTGTACGACCTGTCGGAGCTGCCGGAGCACCTGATCGTGGTCGGCTCGGGCGTGACCGGCGCCGAGTTCGCCAGCGCGTACCTCGCGATGGGGGTGGAGGTCACCCTGGTCTCCAGCCGCGACCGGGTGATGCC
Organism: Micromonospora sp. NPDC049107; assembly: GCF_040648595.1. Lineage (NCBI taxonomy): Bacteria > Bacillati > Actinomycetota > Actinomycetes > Micromonosporales > Micromonosporaceae > Micromonospora > Micromonospora sp. NPDC049107. The sequence continues at coordinate 188,208 of NZ_JBEZEC010000013.1, read as the reverse complement.
GCACGAGGACGCCGACGCGGCGTCGGCCATCGAGCGGGTGTTCCGCAACCGGGGCATGAACATCCTCAACAACTCCCGGGCCGACGCGGTGCGGCGAACCGCCGACGGGGTCGAGGTGGAGCTGTCCGACGGGCGCAGGGTCACCGGTTCGCACGCTCTCATCGCGGTCGGCTCGATCCCGAACACCGCCGACCTGGGCCTGGCCGAGTACGGCGTGGAGCTGGGCCGGGGCGGTTACGTCACGGTCGACCGGGTCTCCCGGACGAACGTGCCCGGCATCTACGCCGCCGGTGACTGCACCGGCGTGCTGCTGCTGGCGAGTGTGGCCGCCATGCAGGGTCGGATCGCCATGTGGCACGCCCTCGGCGAGGCCGTCCGCCCGCTGCGGCTGCGGACCGTCGCCGCGAACGTCTTCACCGACCCGGAGTTGGCCACCGTCGGCGTCTCGCAGGACGAGGTCGACGCGGGCAAGGTGCCGGCCCGGCAGGTGATGCTGCCGCTGTCCGGCAACGCCCGGGCCAAGATGGACGACCTGTCCGACGGCTTCGTGAAGTTGTTCTGCCGCCCGGCGAGCGGTCAGGTGATCGGCGGCGTGGTGGTCGCCCCGAAGGCCAGCGAGCTGATCCTGCCCATCACCATGGCCGTGGAGAACAATCTGACGGTCAACGAGCTGGCCCAGACGATCACCATCTACCCCAGCCTCTCCGGCTCCATCACCGAGTCCGCCCGCCAGCTAATGCTCCACGAACTGGAGTAAGCGCCCGCGCCCCATCCTCGTCGATCATGGACTTGTGGTGGCCGTTATGCGGCGTCACACCCCTTTCGTGGGGCACCACAACTCCATGATCGACGGGTGCACGCCGGACCTGGGTCACCGCGACCGTCGCCAGGACCGCTACCTCGGTGAGGATCAGGAGGCGTTCGGCCAGGCCGATGAGCAGGCGGTCGCCGGGGTAGGCGGACCAGACCATTGCGGCCGACAGGGCCAGGCTGAGCACGACCAGGGCGCGTAGCGTCCTGGCGGTGGGCGTCAGGTCGGGGCGACGCGCGAGCAGCCAACCGCCGACGGGGAGAGCCAGGAAGGCGACCACCGACGCGTACCGGTGCACGTAGGCGGATGCGGTCATGGCGGTGCCCGGCTCGTTGGTCGGCACCACGGCGGCCAGCAGCAGCCCCGCGACCCAGGCGACGAGCAGCAGTTCGGCCGCTCGGCCGGGCGGCGGGCCGGTACGACGCAGCCCGTACATCACCGCGACGGTGGCGAGCGCCAGCACCACCATGGCGACGTCGATGACACCGCCCCGGTCGGAGACGGCGAAGTCGCTGATGGTCAGCGCCCACGGGTTGAGGTCGTCGTTGACTTCCAGGTGGCCGATCACGGTGAGCAGCGCCGCCACGGCGATCCCGCCGAGGGCCAGCAGGCCGGTACTCCGGGTTCCAGGCATGCCTCAGCCTGTCGCCGCGAACACCCCAGCCAGATCCGGGACCGCCACCGACTTGGCCCCCAAAACCCACCCCTACAGGCCGGTCCGCCCTCGCCCCCGCCCCCGCCCCCGCCCCAGCGCTCGCCCTCGCCCTCGCCCTCGCCCTCGCGATCTTGCACTTTCGGTTGCCGTTATGCGGTTATCCGCCACAATTGCCGCGACCGAAAGTGCAAGATCGCGGAGAGTGGAGAGTGGAGAGTGGAGAGCGGAGAGCGTGCACTCAGTCGACGGGGACTTCGGCGGCGGCGCGGGCGTGGCGGGCGCTGACCAGGGTCATCGCCCAGCCGGCCGCCGCGAAACCGGCCGCCGCGGCGACGGCGATGATGGCCAGCCGCCAGGCCGACTCGGTGAGCGCGGTGCCGCCCAGGTGTCCGATCAACGCGCCGTAACTGGCCCAACCCAACGCGGCGATCATCTCGTAGAGCGCGAACAGCCGGTACGGGTAGCGGCTGCGGCCGGCCGAGAAGCAGGCCGCCATCCGTCCGCCCGGCACGAACCGGCAGAGCAGGATGACCAGCGGGCCGGGTTGTCGGAGACCCTGGGTGACCCGGCTGGCGACGCGGCGGGCGCGGCTGAGCTCCGCGTGCCGGGGTGCCCGCCGGTCCGGGGCGAGCCGGCCGAGCAGGTAGCAGGCCAGATCACCGGCGAACACGCCGAGCGCGCCCACGGCGATGGTGACCGGCAGGCTGAGGCCGCCGTACACGGTCAGCGCGCCACTGGTGATCATGACGATCTGGGTGGGGATGACGGGTACGAAGGCGTCGGCGACGAGGAGCCCGAGCAGCACCAGGTACGCCCACGTCGGCGACGCGACGTCAGTCAGTAGTTCGGGCACGCCTGCCACCTCGCCGGATGCGGCCGATTGGGTGTCTTGAGCCTGACGGCATGGCCGGCGTCACGGTGGAGGGGCCCGGGGCGTCGTGACCGCCGACACCACAGGGCCACCCTGTTCCAACGAGGCAGGCGTCCCGCTGGTGACGGTCCCAGCGCAGCCCGAGGTGGTCGCCGGATCGGCGTGCGTCGGCGTACCGTGGTCGGCGCGGCCCAGCACGCCGGGTCCCCCGTTCCTGACGATGCGGGCCGCTCAGGGCCGCCGGCGGGTCCCGCGCCGGCGGCCCGTCCCTCTTCCCGCCGCCGCAAATCCGGGTGCGTCCCCGACCGCCCGACGGGTAGCGTCGCGGCATGCGCAGCGCGAAAGTGACGACGACGCCGGGTGTCCCCGGCGTGCCGCGCTGACGTAACCACCGTCGACCAGGCCCGGGGCGATCCGCCCCCGAGGGCCGTTCGGCGTTCGGTGTCCAGGTCGCCTCCGGGTCGTACCCGATCCAGGAGCCCGACATGATCGACCACCGTAGGCTCGGCCGTGAGCTGGACCTGTTCGTCTCCGACCCGCTGGCCGGCGCCGGCCTGCCCATCTGGTTGCCGGCCGGCGCCGCCGCCCGGCACGCCGTCGAGGAGTACGTCCGGGAGTTGGAGCGCCGCTCCGGCCACCGGCACGTCTACTCGCCGCCGCTCGGTAAGCGGGAACTCTTCGAGCTCTCCGGCCATCTCGGCTACTTCGCCGACGACATGTTCCCGCCGCTGCGACTGAGCGCCGACGACGAGTTCGTGCTCCGGCCGGCGCTCTGCCCGCACCACGCGTTGGTGTTCCGCGCCCGGGGCCGCTCCTACCGGGAGCTGCCGCTGCGCGTCGCGGAGCTGGGCGGGATGTACCGCGCGGAGCGTTCCGGGGTGCTCGGCGGTCTGTCCCGGGTACGCGCCATCTCCCTCAACGACGCGCACATCTTCTGCGCTCCCGAGCAGGTCGGCGCGGAGGTCGCCGAGATCCTCGGGCTGATCCGCGCCGCGCACGCCGCGCTCGGCGTACGCCCGGCGGGGTTCCGGCTGTCGCTGCGCGGACCGGGCGGGAAGTACGTCGGCGACGACGCGCAGTGGGCCCGCGCCGAGGACCTGCTGCGGGGCGCGCTGGCGGGGGTGGAGTACGTCGAGGCGCCGGGCGAGGCCGCCTTCTACGGGCCGAAGATCGACATTCAGATCGTCGACGCGGCGGGCCGGGAGTCGACCATCTCCACCATCCAGGTCGACTTCGACAAGCCGGAGCGGTTCGACCTGTCGTACACCGACTCCGACGGCGGCCGGCGTCGGCCGGTGATGCTGCACCGCAGCCTGGTCGGCAGCATGGAACGGCTGTTCGCGTACCTCATCGAGGCGCACGAGGGGGCGTTCCCGGCCTGGTACGCGCCCGTCCAGTTGGTGCTGCTGCCGGTGGACGACGGGCAGGCCGACGCGGCTGCCGACCTGGCCCGGCGGGCCGTCGACGCCGGGCTGCGGGTCGAGGTCGACGCCGCCGGCTCGCTGGGCGCCCGGGTCCGGGACGCGGCCCGCCGCCGCGTCCCGTACCTCGGGGTCCTGGGTGCCTCCGAGGCCGCCGCCGCCGCGCTCGCCCTCCGGCTGCGCGACGGCCGTGCCCTGGCTCCGATGCCGGCCGACGCCGCGCTCGCCCTGATCGGCGGGCAGGTCGCCGCCCGCGCGGCCGATCTGCTCCCGCCGGGCTGACCCGCCCGCCGATCCGGTTGTGTGCACGACCGGCCGCCCTCAGACCGACGCCGGTTGGGCGGCGGTGGCCGGCTCCTCGTCGACCGCCGCGCCGGTGAACTGTGAGCGGTAGAGCCGGTGGTACGCGCCGTGCGCGGCGAGCAACTGCTCGTGGGTGCCCTGCTCGACGATGCGACCCTCCTCCATCATCAGGATCAGGTCGGCGTCCCGGATGGTGGAGAGCCGGTGCGCGATGACGAAGCTCGTCCGGTCCGAGCGCAGCGCCGCCATCGCCCGCTGGAGCAGCACCTCGGTACGGGTGTCCACCGAGCTGGTGGCCTCGTCCAGGATGAGCAGGGACGGCTCGGCGAGGAACGCTCGGGCGATGGTGATGAGCTGCTTCTCGCCGGCGCTGACGTTGCTGCCCTCCTCGTCGATGACCGTGTCGTAGCCGTCGGGCAGGCTGCGCACGAACCGGTCCACGAAGGTGGCTCGGGCCGCGGCGACGATCTCCTCCTCGGTGGCGTCGGGTCGGCCGTAGGCGATGTTGTCGCGGATGGTGCCGCCGAACAGCCAGGTGTCCTGGAGCACCATGCCGATCCGGCCACGCAGGTCGTCGCGGCGCAGCGTGGTGACGTCCACCCCGTCGAGCGTGATCCGGCCGGCGTCCAGCTCGTAGAAGCGCATGATCAGGTTGACCAGGGTGGTCTTGCCGGCGCCGGTCGGGCCGACGATCGCCACCGTGTGCCCCGGCTCGGCCACCAGCGACAGGTCGTCGATCAGCGGCTTGTCCGGCGCGTACCGGAACGAGACGTGCTCGAACTCGACCCGGCCGTGCGGGTCGACGACCCGGGCCGGCTGGGCCGGGTCGGGGCTCTGCTCGTCGGCGTCGAGCACGGCGAAGACCCGCTCGGCCGACGCCACCCCGGACTGGAGCAGGTTGGCCATCGAGGCGAGCTGGGTCAGCGGCTGGGTGAACTGGCGGGAGTACTGGATGAACGCCTGCACGTCACCGAGGCTCATCGCCCCGGAGGCCACCCGCAGACCGCCGACCACGGCGATCGCCACGTAGCTCAGGTTTCCGATGAACATCATCGACGGCATGATGATCCCGGAGATGAACTGTGCGCCGAAGCTCGCCCGGAACAGTTCCTCGTTCTTCGCGTGGAAGGCGGCCTCCACCTCGCGCTGCCGGCCGAAGACCTTCACCAGCTCGTGCCCGGTGTACGCCTCCTCGATCTGGCCGTTCAACGCGCCGGTGTGCGTCCACTGCGCGATGAACTGCTTCTGCGACCGCTTGGCGATGCGTTGGGTGACCAGCACCGACAGTGGCACCGCGACGAGTGCCACCAGGGCCAGCAGCGGCGAGATCCAGAACATCACGGCCAGCACGCCGATCACGGTCAGCAGCGAGGTGAGTAGCTGACTGAGGGTCTGCTGGAGGCTGGTGGAGATGTTGTCGATGTCGTTCGTGACCCGGCTGAGCAGCTCGCCACGGGGCTGCCGGTCGAAGTAGGGCAGTGGCAGTCGGTTGAGCTTCTCCTCCACCTCGGCGCGCAGCCGCAGCACCGTGCGCTGGACCACCCCGTTGAGCAGCCAGCCCTGCCACCACGCCAGCACGCTCGACGCCAGGTAGAGCCCGAGCGCCAACAGCAGCACCCGGCCCAGCGCGTCGAAGTCGATGCCCACCCCGGGCACCACGTCCATCCGGGACAGCATGTCGGCGAAGCTCTCGTTGCCGCTGGCCCGCGCCGCCGCGACGGCCTGGTCGGCGGTGGTGCCCGCCGGCAGTTGCCGACCGATCACCCCGCTGAAGATGAGATCGGTGGCGTGGCCCAGGATCTTCGGACCGGCCACGCTGAAACCGACGCTCACCACGGCCAGGGTGATGATCGCGCCCAGGTGCAGCCGGTGCGGGCGCAGCCGGCCGAGCAACCGTCGCGCCGACGGTCCGAAGTTCATCGACTTCTCGGCGGGCATTCCCGCGCTCATCCAGGGCGGGCCGCCGCCCGGTCGGCCCGCCGGCAGCCGCTTCGGCGTCTGCCCGTCGCCGCCGGGCTGCTGCGTGGCGCCGCCGCCGGGCTGCTCGGCGTCGCCGGTTGGCGTCCGCGGGTCGCCGGCCGGCTTCTGACTGGGTACGGCCGCGGCGCGCGGCTCGTTCCGCTCGCTCACGCCGCCACCTCCGCCGTCTGCTGGGAGGCCACGATCTCGGCGTACGTCGGGCAGGTCTCCAACAACTGGGCATGTCGTCCCACTCCGACGACCCCTCCGTTCTCGAGCACGATGATCTGGTCGGCGTCGACGATGGTGGACACCCGTTGGGCCACGATCACCACCGCCGACTGCGCGGTGATCGGCCGTAGCGCCGCCCGCAGCCGGGCGTCGGTGCCGAGGTCGAGCGCGGAGAACGAGTCGTCGAACAGGTAGATCTCCGGCTGCCGGACCAGTGCCCGGGCGATGGCCAGGCGTTGGCGCTGCCCGCCGGAGACGGTGCTGCCGCCCTGTGCGATCGGCGCGTCCAGCCCGCCGGGCATCTGGGCCACGAAGTCCCGGGCCTGGGCGATCTCCAACGCCGCCCACAGCTCCTCGTCGGTGGCGTCCGGGTTGCCGTAGCGCAGGTTGCTGGCGACCGTGCCGGTGAACAGGTACGGCCGCTGCGGCACCAACCCGATGCGTCGCCACAGCTCGTCGGGTTCCAACTCGCGTACGTCGACCCCGTCGACCAGCACCGCGCCGTCGGTCACGTCGACCAGGCGCGGGACGAGCGACAGCAGGGTCGTCTTGCCGGCGCCGGTGCTGCCGATGATCGCCGTCGTGGTGCCGGCGGTGGCGCGGAAGGAGATGTCCCGCAGCACCGGCTCGACCGCCCCGGGGTACTGGAACCGCACCCCGCGCAGCTCCAACTCGGCCCGGCTGGGCAGCTCGGTGACCGGGGTGGCGGCGGGGACCACCGAGGAGTCGGTGTCCAGCACTTCGACGATGCGTTCGGCACAGACGGCTGCCCGGGGCACCATCATCAGCATGAAGGTGGCCATCATGACGGCCATCAGGATCTGCATCAGGTACGCCAGGAAGGCGGTGAGCGCGCCGATCTGGATCGCGCCGGAGTCGACCCGCTGCGCGCCGAACCAGAGCACCGCCACGCTGGACACGTTGAGCACCAGCATGACCACCGGGAAGATCAACGCCAACAACCGTCCGGTACGCAGGGCGGTGGCGGTCAGGTCGGCGTTGGCGACACCGAAGCGCTCCGTCTCGTACGGCTCGCGGACGAACGCGCGGACCACCCGGATGCCGGTGATCTGCTCGCGCAGCACCCGGTTGACCGTGTCGATCCGGGTCTGCATGAGCCGGAAGCCCGGCACCATCCGGCGGATGATCGCGCTCAGCGCGACGGCCAGCACCGGCACGCTGACCAGCATCAGCCAGGACAGCCCGATGTCCTCGCGCAGCGCCATGACCACCCCACCGACGCTCATGATCGGTGCGGCGACCAGCATGGTGCAGCTCATCAGTACGAGCATCTGCACCTGTTGGACGTCGTTGGTGTTGCGGGTGATCAGCGACGGCGCCCCGAACCGGGCCACCTCGCGGGCGGAGAAGCTGTTGACGTGCGAGAACAGCCGGGCGCGGACGTCCCGGCCGAAGCCCATGGCGACCTGCGCGCCCAGGTAGACGGCCGCGATCGAGCAGACGATCTGGATCAGACTGACCAGCAGCATCCAGCCGCCGGTGTGCACGATGTAGCCGGTGTCGCCCCGGGCCACGCCCTTGTCGATGATGTCGGCGTTGAGGCTGGGCAGGTAGAGCGAGGCCATGGTGCCCACGAACTGGAGCAGCACCACCGCCACTAGCGGTCTGGAGTACGGGCGCAGTTGGCCGCGTAACAGTCGGATCAGCACGACGTTTCCTCCGCGTCGGTGGGTCGTCCGGTCATCTGCGGGTCGTGGCCGCTGCCGATGACTTCGAGTAGGAACTCCCGGATCACCTGGGCCTTCGCCGGGTCGGCGTCGACCGAGGTGAGCGGGCGTCCGGAGTGCATGAGAGCGCCGAGCGCGGCCACCCGTTCCCGGCCGGCGGGGGTGATGGCGAGTCGGATGCTGCGCCGGTCGCTGTCGTCGCGCTGGCGCTCGACCAGGCCGTCGCGTTCGAGGGTGTCGACGATGCCGGTCAGTGTTGCCGGGCGGACGAACCCCTTCTCGGCGACCTGGCGGTGGGGCAGCTCGCCGTGCCGGGCGAGCGTCATCAGGGTGATCATGCCGGCCTGGGTGAGGCCGTGTTCCTCGGCGAGGAAGCGGTTCCAGCGCTGCCCGACGAGGTGCCCGGCCACGACCAGTAGTCGTCCCAGCGGCACATCCTGGAGGGTGATGAGTTCCACGAGAGCAGATTAGCCCCCTGATAGTCAGGGGCCAAACGAAATAGCCGCGGCGGTGGCGACGAACACGAGTTGCAGGATCGCGCGCTGACCCAGTGGGGTGACCGGGCGTCCGGCGAGGGTCAGCCTCCGGCGTGCGGCCGAGGCGTTCGCCGGGAACATCGCGAGCAGGAGCAGGCCGAGCCCGGCCGCGGCGAGGCGGGCGGTCGTCGGGATCAGCAGCCCGACCGCCCCGACCAGCTCCAGTGCGCCGGTGAGGGTGACCAGCAGGTCCGGCCGGGGTAGTCGGGGCGGAACCATCGCGATCAGGTCGGCGCGGCGTCGGCCCACGAAGTGCGCAACGCCGGTCAGCACGAACATCAGGGCCAGTCCGACCCGCAGCGCGGGATGCCAGCCGTCGAGCGCGGAGACGCCGGCCAGGCCGGCCAGGCGGGCCAGTGCGCTGCCGGCGATCAGGACGATCAGGGGTGCCATCGGAGTCCTCCTCGGGGAAACTTGTCGGTGACAAGATTGCGGTGGTCGGTGGCATCTTGTCAATGGCAAGATTAGGATTCGGGCATGACCGAGACGCGTCCGTACCACCACGGCGACCTTCGCCGCGCCCTGCTCGCCGCGGCGCTGCAGGCGATCGAGGAGGTCGGACCCGCCGCGCTGAGCCTGCGCGACCTGGCTCGTCGGGCCGGTGTCTCGCACGCCGCGCCCGCGCACCACTTCGGTGACAAGGCGGGGCTACTCACCGTTCTCGCCACGGAGGGCTTCGACCGGTTGGCGCAGGCGCTGGTCGCCGCCGGCGACGACCTGCTGACGGCCGGCGTCGCGTACGTGGACTTCGCGGTGTCGCACCGCGCCTACTTCGAGGTGATGTTCCGGCCCGAGCTGCACCGGGTCGACGACCCCGAGCTGACCGCCGCCCGCGAGCGGGCCGGCGCGGCACTCCGCGCGGGGGTGGCCGCCCGTGGCGCATCCGGCGACACCGGCCTGGACTCGCTCGCCGCCTGGTCCATCGCCCATGGATTCGCCACTCTGTGGCTGGCCGGCGCACTACCGGACCGCGTAGGTGGCAGCCCCGGCAACGCAGCCCGCGAAGTCCTGGGCCGCCTAACTGGGTAGACACGCGGCAGCATCCCGCGTCGCGAAGCGGCGTGGGGTGGGTCGTGGTGTAGCGGTGGCTGACGGCGAGGTCGAGAGTGACGCGGCAGAGCCGTGTGCGGAGTTGGGGCGGGCACCGATTCGGGTAGGCCCGTTTCGTGTTGAACCTTGGTCGTGGATGCCCCGTTGGGGAGCTGGACAGCGGTCATCCACGCGAGAGGACCAGAAGCATGCCCCGACGACGCGAATCCGCCCCCGCTTATACGCCGATGGCCTACCAGCAGATCATCGACGACCCGGGCCTCGCCGATCCCAGCCTCGTGCTGGACTGGGCACACAAGTCAGGTCGACTCGCCCGCGGCTCCGATCACATCGCCAAGTTGAGCCGGGGAGTGTTGGGGGACTTTGCCCGGTCGCACGGGCTCCCCGCCGGCTACTTCACACTTGAGTCAGATGGCGCGACATATTTTCTGGGAAAGCATCCTGATCTTGCCCCCGGCGGTGCCGACCCGAGGTCCGTGGCAGCTCGGCGAATTGACCCGCCCGCCCGCTGGGGGCGAGTGTTCGTACCGGCGGCCTATCAGGCGGTTATCGACAACCCGAGCATCGCCGATCCCAGCCTCGTGCTGGACTGGGCACACAGGTTAGGTCGACTTGCGCGTAGCTCCGATCACCTCGGTCAGTTGAGCCGGGCAGTGTTGGGGGAATTTGCCGAGTCGCACGGGCTCCCCGCCGGCTACTACACACTTGAGTGGGATGGCGCGAAGTATTTCCTGGGGAAGCATCCTGATCTTGCCCCCGGCGGTGCCGACCCGAGGTCCGCGGCAGCTCAGCGAATTGACCCGCCCGCTCGCTGGGGGCGAGTGTTCACCCCGGCGGCCTATCAGGCGGTCATCGACAACCCGGGCATCGCCGATCCCCGCATCGTGGTGGCCTGGACGCATGCGACAGATCGAATGGCACCTACCGCCACCAGCCTCGCTGTTATGGGCCCGGGAGTGTTGGATGACTTTGCCCGGTCGCACGGGCTTCCCGCCGGCTATTACACGTCTGAGCAGCTTGGCGCGAAATATTTCCTGGCGAACCATCCTGATCTTGCCCCCGGCGGTGCCGACCCGAGGGCCGCGGCAGCTCAGCGAATCGACCCGCCCGCCGGCTGGCCCCCGCGACTGTTCGTACCGGTGGCCTACCAGGAGGCCATCGACAACCCCGCCATCGTCGATCACTCACTCATCGCGGCCTGGGCTGGCGCCACCGGCCGACTCGCCAATCCCAACGCCAGGCTTCTGAGCCTGGCGGTGGTGAACGATTTCACCGATGCCCACGGACTGCCCAGACGTTCGTTCATCCTGAACGTATACGGCAACAGCTCCGTCCTGCACCCGAACCCCGACCGCTTGCCCCCGAGGGGCGACCCGGAGATCGCGGCACCCGGCAGGATCCCACTGCCCCAGGGATGGCGCCCGAGCGTACCCGTCGAGGCGCACCAGAACGAACAGGTCATCGACCCGCCACAGCGGCTGCCCGCCCCAGGCAGCCCCGCCCGTTCCTACTCGACGCCCTCCGGGCCGTACACCCACGACGCAGCACCCCCGTACTACGCCGTCGCACCCGCACCAGGGTCAGAGCCGATGTCCCAGAACACCAACCTTTATTCGGTAGCGGCTCAATCATCATTCACACCCCAGGACCCCTACTCGTACCCCTCGCCCGAGGTCAGTCAGTACCCGGCTCAATACGACACGAGCGCGTCCTACGGCGTCAACCAGCCGACCCTTTACGCGCCCAATTACGGGTCCACCTATGCGCCCTCTTACGAGTCCGCCTACGCGCCCACCTATGCGCCCTCTTACGAGTCCAACTACACCCAATACGCCGACAGCGCAGGTCCCGCCTTCAACCCCGCCGGCCCGAGCTACGCCCCCACCGCCGCCACGCCGGCCATCCAGTACGGCAACAGCAATGTCGACCAGCGAGCCATCAGCTACACAACGGCACGGATGGACTCCATGAGCATCACCAGCGCCAGCTGGCACCCCGACGCGGCACGCATTCCCTCATCAGGAGCCCCGACGCACCGCCAGGCCGATTACAGCGTCACCGAAAGCAGATCACCAACTCCTGAACAGCGCCCCAGAAAACAGCGCAAACGCGCTTGACCGTCGAGCCCGGCCATGCCGATCTTGGGGGCAGCCCCGTTGACCCCAAGTGGCGTGTCGTGGCAATGACATCATGAGCCGCGCGAGCGCGGACCGGTGGGTTCTTACCAACTGGTGGGGAGGGGCATTCCTTCGGTGTAGCCGGCGGCGCTCTGGACGCCGACTATCGCTCGCTCGTGGAACTGCGTCAGGTTGCGGGCACCGGCGTAGGTGAAGGCGCTGCGTACCCCGGCGATGATCTCGTCGATCAGATCCTCGACGCCGGGGCGGTGCGGATCCAGGTACATCCGGGCCGAGGAGATGCCCTCCTCGAACACGGCCTTGCGAGCCCGGTCGTACGGGCTGTCGTCGGCCGTACGGGCGCTGACCGCCCGCGCCGAGGCCATCCCGAAGCTCTCCTTGTACCGCCGCCCGTCCGGTTCGGTGTAGAGGTCACCGGGGGACTCGTAGGTGCCGGCGAACCACGAGCCGATCATCACGTTCGACGCGCCGGCGGCGAGCGCGAGCGCCACGTCGCGGGGGTGACGTACACCGCCGTCGGCCCAGACGTGCCGGCCCAGCTGCCGGGCGGCCGTCGAGCAGTCGAGGACGGCGGAGAACTGCGGCCGGCCCACGCCGGTCATCATCCGGGTGGTGCACATCGCGCCCGGGCCGACACCGACCTTGATGATGTCCGCGCCGGCCTCGACCAGGTCGCGTACGCCCTCGGCGGTGACCACGTTGCCGGCCGCCACCGGTACGCCCGGGTCCAGCTTGCGGACCGCCTGCAACGCCGAGATCATCCGGGCCTGGTGGCCGTGCGCGGTGTCCACGACCAGCGTGTCCACCCCGGCTTCGAGTAGCGCGGCGGCCTTGCCGGTGACGTCCCCGTTGATGCCGACCGCCGCCGCGATGCGCAGCCGACCCCGGTCGTCGACGGCCGGCGTGTAGAGGGTGGCTCGCAGTGCGCCCTGTCGGGTGAGCACCCCGACCAGCCGGCCGTGAGCGTCCACCACCGGAGCGAGCCGACGCCGGCCGGCGGAGAGCCTGTCGAAGCCGGTACGCGGGTCCGCGTCGGCCGGCACGGTGTGCAGCTCGGTCGACATGACGTGTCGCAGCTGGGCGAACCGGTCCACTCCCACGGTGTCCGCCTCGGTGACCACGCCCACCGGCCGGCCGCCGTCGTCGACCACGATCACCGCGCCGTGCGACCTCTTGGGCAGCAGGTGGATCGCGTCGCCGACGGTCTCGGTAGGGCCCAGGGTGATGGGCGTGTCGTAGACCAGGTGCCGCTGCTTGACCCAGGAGACGACGTTCGCCACGACCTCGATGGGGATGTCCTGCGGGATCACCGTGATCGCGCCCCGACGGGCTACCGTCTCGGCCATCCGCCGGCCGGCGACCGCCGTCATGTTCGACACCACCAGCGGGATGGTGGTGCCCGTGCCGTCGCCGGTGGACAGGTCCACGTCTAGGCGGGAGCCGAGGTCGGAGCGGGCCGGCGCCATGAAGACGTCGGTGTAGGTCAGGTCGTGCGCGGGGGCCGCGCCGGAAAGAAACCGCACCCGGCCATCATTCCCGCCCATGGCCGCCCGCGCCCACCTCGGTGCGGCAAACCACCCCCACCGAGCCCCGCCCGCCCGGACAAACGTAAGGAAGGGCCCCTTCTTATACACGAGGCGATAACAAGGTGCCCTTCCTTTCAGGAGATGGTGCAGATGGGCGCGCCCGCCGTGATCACGGCACCGACCTCGGCGGCGAGTCCGCTGACCGTACCCGCCTTGTGGGCGTGCAACGGCTGCTCCATTTTCATCGCCTCCAGCACCACCACCAGGTCGCCCTCGGCCACCGTGTCGCCGTCGGCGACCGCGATCTTGACGATGGTGCCCTGCATCGGGGAGGTGAGCGCGTCGCCGCCGACCGGTACGCCGGCCTTGGCCCCGCCCCCGCGCCGGGTCGGCTTGCGGGAGGCGGTTGAGGCTGTGGTCGTACTCCCGCCGAAGCCGGCCGGGAGGCTGACCTCGATGCGCTTGCCGCCGACCTCGACCACGACGGTGTCGCGTTCCGCCGGCGCGTCGGCGGTGCCGGCGGCGGCGGCGAACGGCGGCACGGTGTTGTGGAACTCGGTCTCGATCCACCGGGTGTGCACGGTGAACGGCTCGGCGGTGAACGCCTCGTCCCGCACGACGAGCCGGTGGAACGGCAGCGCGGTGGCCATGCCGTCGACGACCATCTCGTCGAGGGCGCGGCGGGCGCGCTCCAGCGCCTCGGTGCGCGTCTCACCGACGATGATCACCTTGGCGAGCAGCGAGTCGAAGTTGCCGCCGATCACGTCGCCGGCCGAGATGCCGGTGTCGACCCGCACGCCCGGGCCGCTGGGCAGGCGCAGCGCCGTGACCGTGCCGGGCGCGGGGAGGAAGTTGCGGCCCGGGTCCTCGCCGTTGATCCGGAACTCGATGGCGTGTCCGCGCGGCGTCGGGTCCTCGGTGATCCGCAGCTTCTCGCCGTCGGCGATCCGGAACTGCTCGCGGACCAGGTCGATGCCGGCGGTCTCCTCGGTGACCGGGTGCTCGACCTGGAGTCGCGTGTTGACCTCCAGGAAGGAGATGGTGCCGTCCTTGCCGACCAGGTATTCCACGGTGCCGGCGCCGTGGTAGCCGGCTTCGCGGCAGATCGCCTTGGCGCTGGAGTGGATCTGGGCGCGCTGGGCGTCGGTGAGGAACGGCGCGGGAGCCTCCTCCACGAGCTTCTGGTGCCGGCGCTGCAACGAGCAGTCCCGGGTGCCCACCACGATCACGTTGCCGTGCTGGTCGGCGAGGACCTGCGCCTCGACGTGGCGGGGCTGGTCCAGGTAGCGCTCGACGAAGCACTCGCCCCGACCGAACGCCGCGACGGCCTCGCGGGTGGCCGACTCGAAGAGCTGCGGGATCTCCTCCATGGTGCGGGCGACCTTGAGGCCCCGACCGCCGCCGCCGAAGGCCGCCTTGATGGCGACCGGCAGGCCGTGGTCGACGGCGAACGCCATCACCTCGTCCGGGCTGCCCACCGGGTCCGGGGTGCCGGGGACCAACGGCGCGCCGGCGCGCTGGGCGATGTGCCGGGCGGTCACCTTGTCGCCCAGGTCGCGGATCGCCTGCGGGGTCGGACCGATCCAGGTCAGCCCGGCGTCGATGACGGCCTGGGCGAAATCGGCGTTCTCACTGAGGAAGCCGTAGCCCGGGTGCACGGCGTCGGCGTCGGCCCGGGCGGCGACCTCGAGTAGCTTGTCGATGCGCAGGTACGTGTCGGTCGCGCTGTCTCCGCCGAGCGCGTACGCCTCGTCCGCGAGCGTGGCGTGCAGGGCGTCGCGGTCGGAGTCCGCGTACACGGCGACGCTGCCCAGGCCGGCGTCACGACAGGCGCGGATGACCCGGACGGCGATCTCGCCGCGGTTGGCGATCAGTACCTTGCGCACCTTCGTGGCTCCTCCCGGCAGGTTACTGACGGGGAGTGTATCGGCCGCCCCGGGCGGCCCCTAACGATCGCTCAGTGTGGGATGGGGCACTGGTTTAGTCAAACTTGGCTATTACGCTTGTCTGGTGTCTGCGACTCGGATGATGATCCTCGGCCTGGTGCGGTGGATGCAGCCCGTGCACGGTTACGACGTGCGCCGCGAGCTGCTGAGCTGGAGCGCCGACAAGTGGGCGAACGTGCAGCCCGGCTCGATCTACCACGCGCTGCGCAAGCTCACCGAGGAGGGGCTGTTGCGGGCCGTCGCCACCGAGCAGGTCGGCGCCCGTCCGGCGCGTACGACCTACGAGGTCACCCCGAAGGGGGACGACGAGTTCGAGACCCTGTTGCGCAACTTCTGGTGGAACTTCACCGAACCCGTCGACCCCTTCACCGCGGCCTTCTCGTTCCTGCCCGCGATGCCCCGGTCCGAGGCGGCGGCGGCGCTGCGCAACCGGGCCAACCTGCTGCGGGCCGGCATGGAGTCGATGCGCGCCTCGCTTCAGTCGGACTGGGTGCGTAACACCAAGCCGGTGCACGTCAGTTGGATGTTCGAGCTGTGGTCGGCGCGGGCGGAGGCGGAGCTCAGCTGGTGTGAGCGCATCGCGGAGCGGATCGAGTCCGGTGTGTCGTACCTGCCTGCTGAACTGGCGGACGCCGAGGGTTGGTCGGGCCCACGGGAGGGCGAGGAGCGGTTCAATCGCAACGCGAAATAATCAACGTTGACTACAAGCGCTATATCGCGTTAGCCTGCTGTCGGCACAGCGGGGGAGTGCGCCGTCCGGCGTCGTCCCACTCGACGGCCGGCCCACCGGTCCGACCGACACATGACGGCCGGCGCGGCCGGCCCGACCGACCAGGAGCAGAAATGATCGAGACCAGGGGGCTGCGGAAGTCGTTCCGCTCCCGCGCGGGTCGAGAGACGAAGACGGTGGACGCCGTGCGCGGCGTCAACCTCGAGGTCGCCGAGGGCGAGATCTTCGGCTTCCTCGGCCCGAACGGCGCCGGCAAGACCACCACGCTGCGGATGCTCGCCACGCTGATCGAGCCCGACGGCGGCGAGGCCACCATCGCCGGGGCGGACCTCCGCAAGGACCCGGCGGAGGTCCGCCGCCGGATCGGGTACGTGCCGCAGGGCGGCAGCACCTGGGACGAGTCGACCGCCCGCGAGGAGCTGGTCCTGCACGCCCGGATGTACGGCATCGGCAAGGCCGACGCGCAGCAGCGCGCCGTCCGCGCCCTGGAGGCTTTCCAGCTCACCGAGTACGCCGACCGCAAGTGCAAGACCTACTCCGGTGGCCAGCGTCGACGGGTCGAGATCGCGCTCGGCATCATCCACGAGCCGAAGATCGTCTTCCTGGACGAGCCGACCACCGGCCTCGACCCGCAGAGCCGCGCCCACATGTGGGACGAGATCCGGCGACTGCGCAGCGATGGGATGACCGTCTTCATCACCACGCACTACCTGGACGAGGCCGACGCACTCTGCGACCGCATCGCGATCATGGACAACGGCGAGGTCGTCGCCGAGGGCACACCGGCCGAACTCAAGCGGGAGATCTCCGGCGACGTGGTGCTCGTCGGCCTCGACGTGGCCGCCACCCCGCAGGCGGCGAAGGCGCTGGACGGCGAGCCGTACGTCAACAAGCTGGAGACCGTCGACGAGGGTGGCCTGCGCCTCTACGTCGACGAGGGCGCCACCGCCATTCCCCAGGTGCTACGCCGCCTCGACCAGGCCGGGCTCGAGCTGCGCTCGATCGAGCTGCATCGGCCCAGCCTGGACGACGTCTTCCTGACCAAGACCGGCCGCTCGCTGCGCGAGTCCTGACCCCCCGGAGAGACGACTCATGAAATTCGCCCGCGACACGTGGCTGATCTTCCAGCGGCAGATCCAGCTCCTGCTGCGCAACCCGGTCTGGGTCTTCGTCGGCGTGTTCCAGCCGGTGATGTACCTGCTGCTCTTCGCCCCCCTGCTCAAGCCGGCCCTGAACGCGCCCACCCAGGCCGCCGCCTACAAGATCTTCGTACCCGGCCTGCTGGTGCTGCTGGCCATCTTCGGCGGCCTGTTTCAGGGCTTCGGCCTGATCGCCGAACTGCGCGCCGGCGTCATCGAACGCTCCCGGGTCACCCCGATCAGCCGCCTGGCACTGCTGCTCGGGCGCTCGCTGCGCGACGTGGTCTCACTCGTCGTGCAGGCCGTCATCATCACCCTGCTGGCGCTCCTGTTCGACCTGCGGGTCTTCATCGGTGACCTCCTGCTGGCGTACCTGATGCTCGCCCTCATCGCGCTCATGACCTCGGCCGTCTCCTACGGCGTCGCGCTCAAGGTCAAGAGCGAGGACGCGCTGGCCCCGCTGATGAACACCGTGGCGCAGCCGGTGCTGCTGCTCTCCGGCATCCTGCTGCCGCTGACCTTCGCTCCCGGCTGGTTGCAGGGCATCGCCGACTGGAACCCGTTCTCCTGGGCGGTCGACGGCACCCGGGCGCTGTTCGCCGGCGACCTGGGCAGCGACAAGGTCTGGCAGGGCCTGACCATCACCGCGGTCCTCGCCGCGCTGGGCGTCTTCTGGGCCGCCCGCCAGTTCGCCCGCAGCGTCCGCTGACGCTCGCCCCGGGGCCGGCCTGGCCCCGGGGCGAGCCCGGCTTGATCGACTCGGGTTCCTGGAAGTTGGGGTGTCTTACCGCCGGGGATGCCGCGATTTCCAGGAACCCGAGTGGTTCAGAGCGCCGCTCAGCGCACCCGGGCGAGGGTGAGGCCGTCGGCGATGGGCAGCATCACCGGGTCGACCCGTACGTCGGCCAGCACCTCGTCGTTGAACGCCGCGATCGCCCGGTCGTTGACATCCTGCGGCGCGATCACCCGCCCGCCGCGCAGCACGTTGTCGACGGCGATCACCCCGCCCGGCCGCATTCGCGGCACCAGCTCGGCCCAGTAGACCGGATACCCGGTCTTGTCGGCGTCGATGAACGCGAAGTCCAGGTGGCGCTCCTGCGGCAGCTCCCGCAGCGTGTCGCCGGCCGGGCCGATCCGCAGGTCGATGCGGTCCTGCACCCCGGCGCGGGACCAGTAACGCCGGGCGATCCCGGTGTACTCCTCGGAGATGTCGAAGCAGGTCAGCCGCCCTCCCTCGGGCAACCCCCGGGCGATGGCCAGCGCCGACAGGCCGGTGAACGTGCCGACCTCGACGGCCTGCCGTACGTCGAGCAGCCGGGTCAGGAACGTCAGGAACGCGGCCTGCTCCGGCGCCACCTGCATGCTGGCGTGCTCCGGCAGCAGCGAGCGGGTCTCCTCGGCCAGATCTCGAATGATCTCGTCCGGCGGTGCGCCGTGCGCAACCAGGTAGGCGTGCAACTCGTCGGTGAGCGGGATCGACTTCGTGGTCATGAATGGACGTTACCGAGCGGCTCGACCGTTTGGCCGCCCGGCGCGACCTTTGTCCACAGGTCCGTGATCTCCAGACCGAGTTCCGCCAGGAGCCGACGCAGCAACGGCATCGACAACCCGACGACGGTCCCCGGGTCACCCTCGATCCGCTCCACGAACGGCCCACCCAACCCGTCGATCGTGAACGCGCCCGCCACCGCCAACGGCTCGCCCGTGGCGACGTACGCGGCGATCTCGTCGTCACTGATGTCGGCAAAGTGGACGACCGTCGAGGCGACCGCCTCCGCCCGCCGCCCGGCGACACTGTCGATCAGGCAGTGTCCGCTGTGCAGGACCCCACTGCGCCCCCGCATCCGCAACCAACGACGGGTCGCGTCCGCCGCGTCGGCCGGCTTGCCAAGAATCTCCCCGTCGAACTCGAGCACCGAGTCACACCCGATGACCAGGGTGCGCTGACGGGCTGTGTCCGTGCTGGTGCTGTTGGCGGCGTCCGTGCTGGCGCTGGTGCTGTTGGTGGTGTCCTTGGCGTTGGTGGTTGAGCTGTTCGCCGTGGCGGTCGGATTCAGCCGGGCGAGCACCGCCTCGGCCTTGAGTCGGGCCAACTCGAGGCAGAGATCCTCAGCCCGATCGCTCACCACCAGGGATTCGTCCACCCCGCTGACCAGCACGTCCGGGTCGATGCCGGCGGCCCGAAGCGACTTTCGGCGAGCAGGACTGGCAGAGGCCAGCACGAGGCGGAGCGGCAGAGTGTCAGACACCGGCCCGACGTTACCGGCCCGCCACGCCCGACACCCGTTCCCGGCCCTCAGCGCCGCGCCGCGTCCTTGATCGACTCCCGATCGCCGATATCGCGCCATCAAGGACGCCCGCCGCCGTGATCCACTCGGCTTCCAGCAAACCGCGGCATCCCAAGCCACCAGACACCCCAACCTCAAGGAACCCGAGTCGATCGAGGCGCCGGGCACGCCTAGCGGCTGATTCTGGGCGGCGGATCATCACCGCGCCGCCGACGCCGTGCCACGACGGCCCACCCAACCCCAACGGCGACGATCACGCCAAGGGTGGCAAGGCCCCGAACCGCCGAGCCGTCATCCTCGTCCGGCCGAGCATCGGCCGCCGTGGTCGGGCCACCGCCGGCGGGCGCGCTCACCGATTCAAAACCTAACGGGGGTACGTCTGCCGTTAGCGCCGCGACAAGATCGATAACGCCGTACCCGTACTCGTCGTCCCGGCCAGGCGGGCCTTTGTCGATGGCCGTTGCCGTAAGCCGGTGGGCCACTTCCTGCGCCGGCAGGTAGGGATACTTCGACCTGATCAACGCCGCCGCCCCGGCCACAATCGCCGCAGCATCGGAGGTGCCGGTGCCCCTGCGATACGTGCCGTTGATGCTGGTGCTGTATATGTCTACTGCCGGTGCGACGACGTCAATTTCCGGCCCCGTTACCGAGACTGCTGCATGGCTTCCGCTTCGATCGATGCCACCAACCGCTACCACTCCGGGATGACGTGCCGGATAACCCACAACATTCGACCTGGGCGTGTTCCCTGCGGCTGCTATCACCAAAACGTCGGCCGCCAAGGCCATCTCAATCGCTCGTTGCAGGCGAACGCTAGCGCCCCCAACAATTGAAATGCTGATGACATCGGCCCGATTATTTACAGCGAACTCGATGGCTGCCGCCAATGTATCTGTTTCGCCATCCTGACCCGCCGGCGAGCAGAGGATTGGTAGGATCTTAGCCTTCGGAGCTATTCCGATTGCGCCGTCGGTCCCAGTGCCGTGGGCTGCTATTAGACCGGCCATTCCAGTTCCATGGCCGTCTTTATCGGCACGTCCGTCGCCGCCGCCTGTGATAACGTCGATGCCTGCAAGGACGCTACCCTGCAAGTCTGGATGAAGGCTAACCCCGCTGTCGGGTACGGCCACAATAACTCCGTCGCCTTGGCTGATTTCCTGAGCAGCGGCAATCCCGAGGCTCGGCAGGTGCCATTGCTCTCCATGGTTCGTGTGCGGGTAGCTGGGCGGCACTTGCTGACTGATTCCAGGAAATGCCAATGCTGCTAGTATTTGAAGAGTGAATTTGAGGATCACCGACGGAAGCCAATGGCGGGACCAGGATCGATTGGCCCGTTTTCATCTGGTGGAATGACAATGGGTGGAACGCCTTGATCAGTTTTCCAAGGGTGATCTGGGTCCCATTCTGTCGCTCGATCATTGGTGTGACCCGTGGCCTGGCGTGCCGGTCGACCGGGGCTGGATCCTGAACTCTGATTGCTGTTATTGGCGGGTGGACTGAATGGAGGGACGCCGTTCAAGCCGTTCAAGCCGCGCCGGGCATCTGGCCTAGAACCTGCGCCTCCGGCCGGCGCGGTTCCGGCGCCGCCACCACCAATAACGCCTCCGACCGGATTGACCCGGCGGGTAGGACTAGCGTTTGCGCCGGGCTGGCCGAGCCCCACACCAGGTGGCGCTCCAATCAAACCGCCCGGAGGCATCGATCGAGGGGATGAGAAAGGGCCGCCCTTGGTTGGCCCGGATACCGACTCGCCGATTGTCCTACCGTTGCCGATTGGCGATTGAGGTGTGGCGAGAGGTGCCGTAGATATTGGCCCCAGCGTTGGTGGCCCTCCGATAGGGGAATTCGAAGTAGCGATAGGCTGCGTGGTTCGCGGTGAGTCCTGGATTGGTGGAGTATTCGGAGCGCCGTTGCCGCCGAGCACAGGGCCTATGCCTGCCTCTGTGGGCAAGCGCCCAGCCCGGAAGTCATTTTCAGATCGCTGAACCACCGGCAGTGTTCGCGATACAGCGATAGGTGCGGGAATTATCGGAGGGATTGCCGGTGCCGTATCCGAGACCGTCCCCGTAACTAGATCATCAACCCGAGGGGCCGGTCTGGGTGGAGGCTGACGAAGGGTGGCTTGGGCTTGTTGTAGTTCGCCACTGAGGTTGAACATCATTGCCCGCGCCTGCACGTTCAGCCGTTCCAGGTCGCTATCTGTCACGGGCGCGTCCACGACCCGATTGCCCATGACCGCCTTGGGGTCGGCGGCGGTGGCCTCGTACGCCCGCTTCTGTTGGAGCTTTGTCGCGTACTCCTCGTGGAGCTTGCGCAGCTCGGCGCGGGTGGTGCCGATGGCCTGGGTGGCGGCGGACAGCGCGGTGTAGTTGGCGGCGGCGGCGTCGTGGGTGTGTCGCACCTTGGCGATCAGGTCGTCGAGTTGGGTGAGGTACGTGCCGGAGGCGGCGCTGGTTTCGGGGGGCCATGCTTCGGCGAGGCCCCGCCGGTACTCCTGAAGTCGGCCGAGGTGGATCTGGGCGAGGTCGCAGACCTTGCGCCAGCCGGCGACCTGTTTCCAGTGGTTGGTGGTGTCGTGGTCCTGGAGGCACGCCCACATGCTGTTGAGGTCCATCAAGTGCCAGTCGGTCTGGCTTGAGGTGCGGCCGCCACCACGCTCGATCACGGGAGGACCACCGGCCTTTCGCTGTCGGGGCCGGTGGGGTCGCTCAGCGTCGGCGTCCGGCTGCCGGGCAGGACGGTTCCCGGGTCGGCGAGGGCGTGTTGGACGTCCACGGCGCGGGCGGCGGAGAAGGCGTCGCTGTCGGCGTACTGGGTGGCGACGCGGTCGGCGACGGCGGCAAGGTGGCCGGTGGCGCCGCGGACGGCGTACACCATGTCGGTCGTGGCCTGCTGCGTCTCGTGGTGGGCGTGCAGGAAGGTGACCAGTTCGACGAACGCGTCGCAGGGGTTGGGCACCTTCGCGGACATGTCTTCGGCGATGTACGGCAGGTGGGGCGCGTAGTTGCTCTCGACCTCGGCGGCGAGCCGGTCGGCGAACTCGCGGAGTTGACGGATGTCGGCCTCGATGCCGCCGTAGCCGTGCAGCCAGGGCGCCGGTTGGTCCTCTTCGGGGATCATCGACCCTCCCTGTCCGTCACCGCACCGTTTCCCTCAGTGAGGTTAACGGCTACGCGCCATCCTGGCAGCCCCCGGAATGGGAACCGGGGTCAGCGAGGCAGACCGGAGGCCCGCCAGGTGTCGGGGCGGGCGGGCCGGCCGCTGCGCGCCCAGGCGGACGTGGCCGTCGGCGCGGGTGCGGTAGCCGGTCGGGACCGCACGATGATCGCCCCGACCAGGGCGGCCAATTCCTCGGCGGTGGGCACGCCGCGGACGACCCGGAACAGCGGCTCTTCGGCAGGCATGCCGCCAGGGTACGCGGCCCGAAGTCACGTCACACGCACAGTGGCGTGCCGGCGGTGTGACCGTCGGCGGGTCCGGGTACCGTCTCAGCGATGTCGAACGCGCTTCCCCAACTCGTCGCTGACCGATACCGGCTTCTGTCGCCGCTCGGCCAGGGTGGCATGGGTCGGGTGTGGAAGGCGCGCGACGAGGTGTTGCACCGGGACGTCGCCATCAAGGAGTTGGTGCCGCCGCCCGGCCTCACCGACGAGGAACGCCGCGAGATGCGGGAGCGGTCGCTGCGCGAGGCGCGGGCCATCGCCCGGCTCAACCACGTCAACGTGGTACGCATCTTCGACGTTTTGCGGACCGACGGCGACCCGTGGATCGTCATGGAGTACGTGGCGTCGAGGTCGTTGCAGGACACCCTCGCCGAGGACGGGCCGGTGTCGGTGGCCCGCACGATCGAGATCGGCCTGGGCGTGCTGGGCGCGCTGAACGCGGCGCACAAGGCGGGCGTCATGCACCGCGACGTCAAGCCGGGCAACGTGCTGCTGGGCGAGGACGGCCGGGTGGTGTTGACCGATTTCGGCCTCGCCACGATCCCCGGTGACCCGAACGTCACCCGTACCGGCATGGTGCTCGGTTCGCCCGCGTACATCTCGCCGGAGCGGGCCCGGGAGGGCACCGCCGGCCCAGAGGCCGACCTGTGGTCGCTGGGCGCGACGCTCTACGCGGCGGTGGAGGGCAAGTCGCCGTACGCGCGGCCGTCCGCGATCGCCACGCTCGCCGCGCTGGCCACCGAGCCGATGCCGCCGCCGAAGAACGCCGGCCCGCTCAAGGCGGTGCTCACCGGGCTGCTCCAGAAGGACCCGAACGAGCGGATCACCGCGGAGGTGGCCGAGCGGCTGCTGCGCCGCGCCGGGGGCAAGCGGGCGCGCGGGATCTCACTGCTCGATGGCGTACGCCGGCCGGGGCCGAACGGTCCACGGGAGCCGCGCCCGCCGCTCGTACCGGCACCACGGCCGGCCGAGGAGGTCGCCGATCGTTCGGTGTCGCCACCGGCTCCGCGTACCCCGCCGCCGGTAGCCGCCGCCGCGGCCGGGCCGGCGGTGGCCGACGCGACGCCGACGGAGGTCGTGCCGGCCGGCGCGGACGCCGAGCCGACGGCAACGGTGCCGGCCGAACCGACGGCGAAGATCGACCGCCCGTCCGAGGCTGAGCCGACCGCGACGGTGCCGGCCGCCGACGACAAACCCGATGACGGTACGACGGCAGGCGACGACGAGCCGACGGCCGTCGACGGTCCGCCGGTGGCGCCGGAGCAGCGCAAGCCCTCGACGCCCACGTCGGTGATGCCGCCGGTGGGTCCGGCCGGGCGCGCGGCGGTGCCGGTGTTCGACGGTACGAAGTCGAACAACACGCGCCGGAACGTGCTGATCGGTGCGCTGGTGGCCCTGCTGCTGGTCGGCCTCGTGGTGATCGTGCCCATGCTGACCAACGGCGACGACACCGAGAGCCCGCAGGCCGGCCCGACGACCGGGGCGGCCGTGACGTCGGCGCCAGCGCAGTCCTCCGCTCCGGCGGCGCCTCCGCCCACCACGGGCGCACCGAGTGCGACGCCCTCGGCCACGCCGTCGGCCGACCCGAACGCGCTGCCGGCCGGCTGGAAGCTGTACGAGGGGCCGACCTTCTCCATCCCGCTCCCACCCGGCTGGAGCGGCGGTCAGACCGGCTCGGACACGGCCATCTTCAACCAGTCCGGCGGGCCCGGCAAGATGCTGGTCCAGTGGACTCCCACCCCGCTGAAGGACGCGGTCGCCGACTGGAAGGAAAAGGAACCGTACCGCCGGAATCTGGTCACCAACTACCAGTTGGTGGGCAGCATCAAGGCCTGCGACTGGTACCGGACCTGCGCCGACTGGGAGTGGCTGGAGACCCGGAACAACACCCGCGTCCACGTGCGCAACCGGGGCTTCGTAACCGCCAGCAACCGGGGTTACGCCATCCGGTGGGAGATCGCGGAGAAGGACTGGCAGGCCAACCTCGCCAACTTCGACCAGATCGTCAAGGGCTTCAAGCCCGACCGGGTCAACTGACCGGCGTTCCGCACCTGCACGAACCTCTCTCGCATGTTCTTGCGTCGTTCGGGGTATCTGATCTCCAACGACGGAGGGAGGTGCGACATGGGTTACCGATACAGGAACGCCCGGCCCCGGCTGGCACTGTGGATGCTCGTCGCACTCGGGGATGTGGCACTGCTGCTGATCAGCGTTGGGCTTCCGGTACTCGTCGCGCTGTTCGGCGTCGTCGCCATCGCCGTTGGTGCGGTGGGCGTCCGGCGGCTCAGCCGGCGGGATGCGGTCGTCCGCGAGGACGCTCCGGTGATGGTGCCGGCGATGAGCCGACGGCGGGCCTGACCCGTAACCGGTGGTGTGGCGGCAGCCGGACCGATTGTGCACCGTGAGGTGATAGTCGATCCCGCTGCCGCCAACGGCCCGGTCAGGTGTTGTTCGCGAGGGCGATGAGGCGGCTCCGGTCGCCGTTCCAGTAGTTGCGGTCCACGTTGCCGCTGATCCCGGAGACGGCGCCGCTGCTGGTGTACTGCCAGAAGCTCCACACCGGCGCACCGGCCGGCAGGGCGCCCGGGGTGCTCGACCAGCGGGCGAGCCAGAGCGGGTGGTTGGCCCACGGGCCGGTCCAGCTGCCGGTGCACTGGTTCCACCAGCTCGTGGTGGTGTAGATGACCGCGTACCGGCCGGTGCGCGAGCGGTAGGTGTTCAGGAAGTCCTGCACCCAGTTGCGCATCCCGGTGGTGCTGAGCCCGTAGCAGTAGCCGCCGCTGTACGGGTTCGCCTCGATGTCCAGCGCGGCCGGCAGGGTGCGGCTGTCCGCCGACCACGCGCCACCGTTGGAGGCCAGGTAGTTGGCCTGGGTCGAGCCGGCGGAGATGTTGGGCCGGGCGAAGTGGTACGCCCCGCGGATCACCCCGGCGTTGTAGGCGTTGACGTAGTTCGCGTTGAAGGCGGAGTCCTTGACGCTGGTGCCCTCGGTCGCCTTGATGA
This sequence comes from Micromonospora sp. NPDC049107, assembly GCF_040648595.1. Taxonomy (NCBI): domain Bacteria; kingdom Bacillati; phylum Actinomycetota; class Actinomycetes; order Micromonosporales; family Micromonosporaceae; genus Micromonospora; species Micromonospora sp. NPDC049107. The sequence goes on along the minus strand of NZ_JBEZEC010000013.1, from coordinate 162,470 downwards.
AGGCGAACTCGATGCCCGCGTTCCGGACGCTGGTCCAGTTGATGCTGCCCTGGTAGTGGGACACGTCGACGCCGGCGGTGGTGGCCGCCGCCGCTGGGCCGGCGGTCGCGACCAGGGTCGCCGCCGCGGTGGCGAGGACGGTGAGGCCGGCGGCGAGCGCGCGGCGCAGCGATGATCGGGTACGGGCCATGAGTGCCTCCAGGGACGCCGGTCTATTGACGCCCATCTTTGGAGTTAAGTGCCCTTGATCGCAATAGCTGTAGAGAAAACTTTCATCGATGGGCTGCGATCGTCCGGTGGCGGGAGTCGAACGGATCAGCGCAGCGTGGCCGGGTCGAGCTGCCAGCGGAACGGCTTCGCGATGCTCAACGTCTCGCCGGCCTTGGCGACCTGATCCTCGATGTAGTGCTCGCCGTCGAGCCGGTACAGACGCAGCGAATGACCGTCACCGTCCTGCTCGACCAGCAGGTACCAGGGGATTCGCGCGATCGCGTAGAGCTGCATCTTGACCAGGCGGTCAGCGGCAGCGTTGCCCGGCGAGACGATCTCGCCGACGAGGGTCACCCGCTCGGCGTCCAGAAAGGCGCCGTCGTCGTCGATGTCGGTCACGACGAGATCCGGAATGACGACCCGGTCGACGTCGAGCCGGACGTTGATCGCCTCATAGACCAACAGACCGCCAGGATCAGCCCGACGTGGTGTCCCAGGGGTTCCGCGCTCATCGGCCCGCACCTCCCGCTTCACTCGCCACCCGATCAGTCTCACAGGATACGAGCCGGTGCCTCGGCAGCGACCCGGAACGCCGCCGGTAGGCTCGCGCCCCATGATGTCGATCGACGGACTGGGCGAGATGTGGGACACGCTGTTCGGCGCGCAGCCGGACCCGCCCCCGTTGCTGGTGTTGATCACCGCGGCCGTCGCGCTGGTGGTGGTGTCCACCCGGCTGCCCTGGCGGATCGCTCGCAACGCCATCACCATCGCCCACGAGGGCGGGCACGCGCTCGTCGCTCTGCTCACCGGTCGCAAGCTGCGTGGCATCCGGCTGCACTCGGACACGTCCGGGCTGACGCTCTCCGCCGGTCGGCCCACTGGACCGGGCATGATCCTGACACTGCTCGCCGGGTACGTCGCCCCGCCGCTGATCGGGTTGGCCGGCGCGTGGCTGCTCGGCGGTAACCGGATCACCCTCCTGCTCTGGGTCGCGGTGGTGCTGCTGCTCGCCATGCTGGTCATGATCCGAAACGCGTTCGGTGTGGTGTCGCTGCTGGTCACCGGGGCGCTGGTGTTCGCCGTCTCCTGGTACGCGACGCCGCAGGTGCAGGCCGCGTTCGCGTACACCGGGGTGTGGTTCCTGCTGCTCGGCGGGGTGCGGCCGGTGGTGGAGCTGCAACGCCTGCGCGCGCGTGGCCGGATGCCCGCCTCCGACGCCGACCAGCTCGCCGGGCTGACCCCGTTCCCGGCATTCTTCTGGGTCACGTTCTTCGCCCTGGTCAACCTGGTCGCCCTAATAGCCGGCGCCCTGCTGCTAGCTGGCCCCATCCTCACCGACGCCGGCCTAACCCTCTGACACCGGCCCCGTCCCCGGCCCCCTCCCCGGCCCTCTCCCCGTCGATCATGGAGTTGTGGTGGGCCACCAAAGCCGCAATCCTTATGCATTCGGGCACCATGACTCCATGATCGACGGGGTGCCGCGGGGCGGCGGGCAGAATGGGCCCATGCGATACGTGATCATCGGGGCGGGCGCGGTTGGCGGGACCATCGGCGTACGGCTGGCGCAGGCCGACCGGGACGTGACCCTGGTGGCCCGAGGCGCGCACCTGGACGCGATCCGGGAGCGCGGCCTGACGCTGCGGCAGCCCGACGGCGACGTGACCGCCCGGCTCGCCGCCATCGACGGCCCGGACGACCGGCTGCTGCCCGCCGACACGGTGCTGGTGCTGACCGTCAAGTCGCAGGACACCGAGGCGGCGCTGGCGACGTGGGTGGACGCTCCCGTCGCCGGCGGCGGGACGGCCGGCGAGCGACTGCCGCTGGTCACCGCGCAGAACGGGGTGGCGAACGAGCGGGCCGCCCTGCGGCTCTTCGCCGACGTGCATCCGGTCTGCGTCTGGCTGCCGGCCACCCACCTGGATCCGGGCGTGGTGGTGGCGAACGGACATCCGCACCCCGGGATGCTCCACATCGGCCGCTATCCGCGCGGCGCCGACGACACCGACCGGGCGATCGCCGCCGACCTGACCGCCGCCGGTTTCGTCGCGCCGGTCCGCGAGGACGTACTGAGCTGGAAGTACGGCAAGCTGCTCAGCAACCTCGGCAACGGCCTTCAGGCGCTGCTCGGGGAGGACATCCCGGACGCCCTCGTCGAGCGGGTACGCGGCGAGGGCGTCGCCGCGCTCGCCGCCGCCCGCATCCCGCACACCTCCCCGGCCCAGGAGCGGGCCGAGCGCGGCGACCTGGTCCAGCAGCGCCCGGTCGGGGGCGCCGACCGGTCCGGCGGCTCCACCTGGCAGAGCCTCGCCCGGGGCACCGGCTCGACCGAGGTCGACCACCTCAACGGGGAGATCGCGCTACTCGGCCGGCTGCACGGCGTACCGACGCCAGCGAACGTGGCCGTGCAGCGGGCGGTACGACTGGCCAGCCGGGAGAAGATCGCGGCCGGCGCGTTCCCGCTCGCCGAGCTGGAGAAGATGATCGCCTGAACCGGGCAACCGGAGGCCCCGCACGGCGCGTGTTCCCTGCGACCGACACGGGGAGGTAACGGGTGCCGGACGTCGACGGGTTCGACGAGTTCTACCGGGGGAGCCGACAGCGGCTGCTCGGTTTCGTCTACGCCCTCACCGGCGACCGGGTCGAGGCCCAGGACGCGGTGCAGGAGGCGTACATCCGGGCCTGGCAGCGGTGGTCGACGATCAGCGGGTACGACGACCCGGAGGCGTGGGTACGGGTGGTGGCCAGCCGCATCGCCGTCAGCCGGTGGCGCAGCCTGCGTAGTCGCGCCCGCGCGTACCTGCGGCACGGGGCGACCGAGACCGTCCCCGGGCCGGGCACCGACACCGTCGAGGTGGTCGCCGCCCTGCGCCGGCTGCCCGAGGAGCAGCGCGTCGCCATCGCCCTGTACTACCTGGTCGGCATGCCGGTCGCCGAGGTGGCGCGGGAGACCGCTGCCCCGGTCGGCACCGTCAAGGCCCGTCTCTCCCGGGGGCGTACCGCGCTCGCCGGCCTGCTCGCCGTCTCTGACCTGGAGGAGGCCACCGATGCGTGACGACCCGACGTTCGTCGAACAGATCCAGCGGGAGCTGCGGGACGTGCGCTGGCCTGCCCCGGAGGAGATCCGCGGCAGAGCCCGTCGCCGCAGCCAGCGCAGGATCGTGGTGGCCGGCGTCGTACTGGCTCTCGCCGGGGTCTCTGCCGTGGCGGTCGCCGCCCCGAGGACGTCTCCGCCGCCGTCCCCGCCGGCCGCCGCCCCCTCCGCCTCGCCGACCCGGTACGAGATCACTACCGACGCCCTGCTGCAGCCGGCCGACCTGTCCCAGCAGGTCGAGGTGCAGCTCAGCCAATCGGGGCTGGGCGAGCCGGTCCTGCTGGATCCCATGCTCGGCGCCTGCCGGACGAGCCAGGGGCGCTCCGATGGCTGGGAGTTTTCCATCGTGTCCCGCTCACAGACATTGGTGCCCAGACGCGCCGCGCCGATCCTCACCCAATCGGATGGCCTGATCACGCAGGATCTGTTCCGGCTGACCCCGGACGCGGCCATCCAGCTTCTCGCCACGCTGGACGACATGGTCGCCCCGTGCGCCGAGTGGACCAGCGTTGGCGAGTACAAGGTGGATGGCGCAACGGGCAGCGGGACGGCGACGCACCGTTGGGCGGTGGTCCAGCGGGGTTTCGCCGGCGACGGGGCCGCGCTGCTGCGGCACACCGGTACGCAGCCCGTCGACCAGAAGACGGGCGAGCCGATCGGTTCGGCGCCCCGCCCGGACACCACCGCCGTGGTTCGGGTCGGTGACCTGATCACCGTGCTCAGACTGGGGCAGGCCGGCACCGAGCTGGATCTGCGCCGCCTGGCGGAGGTCGCCGCTCGCCGGATGTGCGCCGCCGCCAACCCGGCCTGCTGACTGCCGGCCGCGCGACGAAGATCCGCACAACTTCGGCGATGTTGCTGCCTCCCGCCGCCGGGAAGCAGCAGTTTCCCCGAAGTTGCGCGGATCAAGCGCGACCACGCCGGAGCGCGACCACGCCAGAGCGCGACCGGGCGCCAGGGTCAGAGCGGGATGTTGCCGTGCTTCTTCGGGGGCAGGGTTTCCCGCTTCGTGCGCAGGACGCGCAGCGCCCGGACGATCTGCGTACGCGTCTCGTGCGGCGCGATCACCGAGTCGACGTACCCGCGCTCGGCCGCCACGTACGGGTTGGCCAGGGTGTCCTCGTACTCGGCGATCTTCTGGGCCCGGACCGCCGCCGGGTCCTCGGCGCCGGCCAGCTCGGAGCGGTAGAGGATGTTCACCGCTCCCTGCGCGCCCATCACGGCGATCTGCGCGGTCGGCCACGCGAAGTTCAGGTCCGCGCCGAGGTGCTTCGAGCCCATCACGTCGTACGCCCCGCCGTAGGCCTTGCGGGTGATCACGGTGACCTTGGGAACGGTCGCCTCGGCGTACGCGTAGATGAGCTTGGCGCCCCGGCGGATGATGCCGTCCCACTCCTGGCCGGTCCCGGGCAGGAACCCGGGCACGTCGACGAAGGTCAGCACCGGGATGTTGAACGCGTCGCAGGTGCGCACGAACCGGGCTGCCTTCTCGGAGGCGGCGATGTCCAGGGTGCCGGCGAAGTGCATCGGCTGGTTGGCGACCACGCCGACCGGGCGGCCCTCCACCCGGCCGTAGCCGATGACGATGTTCTGCGCGTAGAGCGGCTGGACCTCGAGGAACTCCCCGTCGTCCAGGACGTGTTCGATGACGGTGTGGATGTCGTACGGCTGGTTGGCCGAGTCCGGGATGAGCGTGTCCAGCTCACGGTCCTCGTCGGTGACGTCGAGATCCGCGTCAACGGAGAAGACGACCGGCTCGTCGAGGTTGTTCGACGGCAGGTACGACAGCAGCGCCTTGACGTAGTCGACCGCGTCGTCCTCGTCGTTGGCGAGGTAGTGCGCGTTGCCGCTGCGGGTGTTGTGCGTACGGGCCCCGCCCAGCTCCTCCATCCCGACGTCCTCGCCGGTGACCGTCTTGATCACGTCGGGGCCGGTGATGAACATGTGGGAGGTCTGGTCGACCATGACGGTGAAGTCGGTGACCGCCGGGGAGTAGACCGCGCCGCCGGCGCAGGGCCCCATCACCAGCGAGATCTGCGGGATGACGCCGGACGCCCGCACGTTCCGGAAGAAGATCTCCCCGTACCGGCCGAGCGACACCACGCCCTCCTGGATGCGGGCGCCGCCGGAGTCGTTGATGCCGATCACCGGGCAACCGATCTTCATGGCGAGGTCCATCACCTTGACGATCTTCTCGCCGAAGACCTCGCCGAGCGAGCCGCCGAAGACGGTGAAGTCCTGGGCGAAGACGCACACCTGCCGGCCGTCGACCGTGCCGTAGCCGGTCACCACGCCGTCGCCGTACGGGCGGTTGCGCTCCAGCCCGAAGGCCGTGGACCGGTGCCGGGCCAGCCCGTCCAGCTCAACGAAGGAACCCTCGTCGAGCAGCATGTCGATCCGCTCGCGGGCGGTCTTCTTGCCCCGGGCGTGCTGCTTCTCGACCGCGCGCGCCGACCCGGCGTGCACCGCCTCGTCGACCCGGCGCTCCAGGTCCGCCAGCTTGCCGGCAGTGCTGTGGATGTTGGTCCCGGTCTCGGTAGTCACCCAGGGAATATAACGATGGTTCAGGTGGGAGCGTCTGTGCAGTACGCCTCAACGCCGGCACCGCTCGCCGCCGTAGGCTGACGGGATGCCGGGCTCCCCGTACACCGATCTGGACCGACCGCCGCTGTCGGCGGCCCGGCTGCGGCGCGCGCTGGTCGCGCCGAACGGACCGTGGGCCCGCCTGGAGCTGCACGCCGAGACGGGCTCCACGAACGCGGACGTGTCCGAGGCCGCCGCCACGGGCGAGCCGGAGGGGCTGGTCGTGGTCGCGGAGCGGCAGACCGCCGGGCGAGGTCGGCGCGGCCGGGTCTGGCAGTCGCCGCCGCGCGCGGGCATCGCCACCAGCGTCCTGCTGCGGCCCGGCGAGGCCGTGCCGGACCGCGACTGGGCGGCGGTTCCACCCACGGGGTACGGCTGGCTGCCGCTTCTCGCGGGTGTCGCGCTGGTCGAGGCGGTGGCCCGGCTGGCCGAGCTGGACGCCGCTCTGAAGTGGCCCAACGATCTGCTGATCGGCGACGCGAAGTGTGCCGGTGTGCTGGCCGAGGCGGTGCCGGGGCGCTCGCCGGCCCAACCGCCCGCCATCGTCCTCGGCATCGGCCTCAACGTGACCCTGCGGGCCGACGAACTGCCGGTGAACCCGACCGGGTTGCCGGCCACCTCGCTGCAACTGGCCGGCGCGGCGGCCACCGACCGGGATCCACTGCTCCGGGCGCTGCTGCGCTCGGTGGCGGACTGGTACGACCGCTGGCGCACCGCCGGCGGGGACGCCGAGGCGAGCGGCCTGCGCGACGCCTACCTGGCGTCCTGCGCGACGATCGGTCGCGAGGTACGGGTCCTGCTGCCCAACGGCGAGACCCAAACCGGCACCGCAACCGGCATCGACGCTGACGGCCAACTCCAACTAACCACCCCCACCGGAACCCGATCCATCGCCGCCGGAGACGTCCTCCACCTGCGCTAGCCCTCCCGGCGCGGCGATCTTGCACTTTCTGTCGTGGCGTATCGGGCTCAAGGCCGCGTAACGGCGACCGAAAGTGCAAGATCGCGGAAGCTCGGGTGGGGCCGCGTGGCGGATGTCGCCGAGTGGCCTTCGGGGATTACGGTCGGCGCGTCAAAGAAAAGGCGTTGGAGGTTGTCGTGGCGTTCCCCGAAGACGTGCTCACGAAGGACGAGCACGTCGTGCTGCACCTACACCCGCACTGGAAGGCTCTGGTCCGGCCGATCCTGGTGCTGGTCCTCGCCATCGCCGCCGTGGTGGTCGGCGTGCTCCTGCTGCCCGAGAGTTCCGGCGGTTCGATCGCGTTGGCCGTGATCGGCGCGATCGGCCTGGTCGCGGTCCTCTGGCTCGGTCTGTGGCCGTTCCTGGTCTGGCGTACCACCCATTACCTGTTCACCAACGAGCGCGTGCTGTTGCAGCAGGGTGTGTTCTCCCGGGACCGGCGGGACCTCCCGCTCACCCGGATCAACGACCACTCGATGAACCAGCACTTCTTCGAGCGGATGCTCGGCTGCGGCACCCTCACCATCGAGTCCGCCGGCGAACGCGGCCAGTCGGTGCTCAAGGACGTACCGGGGGTCGGCCGGGTGCAGACCACCCTCTACGAGCTGGTCGAGGCGCAGCACGACAAGCACTCGCTGGGCGACGGGGAGATGCGCGACATCCTCGCCGACATGCGCGAGGGCAAGCCGTTGCGCGACACCACGAGCTGAGCCGATCGGCGCTGACCACTCCGGCCCGAGGACGGGTCGGAGTGGTCAGGTGTGCTGACCTGCCCCGGCCGCCGCCGGCCCTGCCGCAGCCTGTTCCGCCGCAGCCGGCTCTACTCCAGCCGGCTCTGCCCCAGCCTGTTCTGGCGGAGCGGGAGCCGGATCGGTCGAGGACGGCCCGGCCTCGGGGTCTGTCTCGACCGGCCGTAGCGCGAACCAGCCACGGAAGCGGGTCCGCAGCACCTCCTGCTCGGGCTGGTTGTCCGGGCCGAGGCGGAGCATGGTGCCGGTGAGGATGACGGTGCCGAGCCCCGCGCGAGCGTCCGAGGGGCGGGCGCCCATCACGTCGACCCGGACGGCGAGACGGTCACCGGCCCGGACCGGGGCGAGCCACCGCAACTCCTCCAGGCCGGGGGAGGCGTCCGCCGCCGCGCGGGACAGCAGGTGATCGACGTACGCCCGCATGAACAGGCTGACCGTGTAGAAGCCGCTGGCGATCACCCCGCCGTACCGACTGGCCTCGGCCAGCTCCTGGTCGACGTGGTACCACTGGGGGTCGAAGCGCCGGGCGAAGGCCCGCATCTCGTCGCCGTCCACGGTCACCGTCCCGAGGTCGACGGTGAGCCCCGGAACGAGGTCCTCGAAGAACAGCTCGGCGGCCGCTCCGGTGCCGGAGCGGGGGGCGGGAGCCGTCACCGGCGGGGTGCGCGACGCGTGCCGGCGTGCAGCTCCGCGGCGAGTTCCGCGTCCAGGTCGGCGGTCATCGGCCGCCCCTGCACGGGAGCGGCGCCGGTCGGGCCGGGTGTCGGGCCGGGCCGGTCGGCGGACTGCGCCTCTTCCAGCTCGGAAACCGATTCGGCCAGCTCGGCGACCGGGTCCATCTCGGCCATGGTGTCCCACTCGTCACGCGGGATGTCGTGCCAGGTGGGCTCGGTCTTCGTGGCGTCCGCGGCCGGTGCGACGGGCTGGAAGACGAAGGTGCGGTACGACCAGAACCGGAACAGGGTGCCCAGCAGGACACCGGCGGTCTTCGCCACGTTCAGCGCCAGCAGGCCGTGTACGCCGAGGCCGTACTTGGCTGCGGCCACCGCGCCCAGTTCGATGAGCAGGCCGGCACCGTTGAACAGGAAGAACAGGACGTACTCCCGGCGAAGCGCCGATTTCGGGCGATCCCGGTACGTCCAGTGACGATTCATCAGGTACGACGTGATCGTCGCGACGAGGGTCGCGATCACGTTCGCCTTCAACTGACCGTTGACGAAAACGGTAAGTGCAAGGACATTGAACACGGCGTAATTGATGACGGTGTTCACACCGCCGACGATGCCGAATTTGAGCGCCTCGTGGATGAACTTCTGCCAGCGCTCAGGCAGCAGACGGACAAGACGCATGCGAAACACCTTAGGGCAGTCGGTGAAGCCGGCGATCACCGGCCGGACGAGGTGGGCGGCAGGTCACGCCCCGTGATCCCGGTCGTGCTCCACCTGCGGAACGACCGGTGTTCCCGCTTCGACGAAGACGAACCGCCGGTAGGACCAGAATCGGAACAGCGTCCCGAGGCCGGTGCCCACGACGAAGCTGGCGATGTTGTCGGCGAGCTGCGTCTGGAACACCGCCGGCCAGATGCTGCCGAGCCCGTACCGGCTGATCGCGAGGCAGCCCACCGCGATCCCCAGGCCGACAGCGTTGAAGAAGAAGAACAGCGCGTACTCCCGCGCCGGGTTGCTGCGTTGGCGGTGCCGCCAGGTCCAGAAGCGGTTGCCCAGGAAGGCGAAGGTCGCGGCGATCACGGTCGAGATCGTCTTCGCCGTCACCTGCTCCATGCCGCGCGCGGTCGTCAGGTAGTTGAAGAGCGCGAAGTCGACGAGGAAGGCAATCCCGCCCACCGTGGCGAACTTGCTCAACTCGCGCACGAGGTGACCGAAACGGTCGAGCAGTGCGCGGACCAGACCCGGTCGGGTCTGCCGGGGGCCCGGTTGCTCCCCGGTCATCGTGGCGGCCACGGGGCGAGCCTACCGGCTGTGGACGTGTCGGCGGGGGAGCAACGGCGAGGGGGACATCGTCGCCTATGGCGGCCCTGTCAGTCGGTGTGCCGCCGTTGAACGCAGCGTAACCAGAAGGGAGGACTGACGCGGCTCGGAACGGGAATCCGCGAACCGGTCGGCAGGGTGGGTTGACGGCCCGACCGCAACACGCGTCGACCGGGGGTGCACAACAAGATTTGCGTGAAACTGCGCAGGAAAGCGGGTATCAGATCGTGATGCCGCAGCGTGGCCGTACCTTGTGCAGTTCTTCACAACCAGTCCCACTGACTCGGAAGGCTGCCCGGTTTACGCTGAGCCCAATCCCAGGTTTCCACGAAGGCGGCGCTTCGCGTCGCTGAGACTCGTGCATCCCATAGATCGGTCAGCGTCGACCACAAGGAGATGTGTCATGGTTGCTCCGGCTGTAGTGCGGGGTATCGATCAGGCCCCGACGTCCCATCCGAAACTGCTTGCCTGGGTCCGTGAGGTCGCGGAACTGACCACCCCCGACCGGGTCGTGTGGGTGGACGGGTCCGACGAGGAGTGGCGCCGCCTCACCGATGAGCTGGTCGAGGCCGGCACCCTCATCCGGTTGAACCCGGAGAAGAAGCCGAACTCGTTCTACGCGCGCACCGACCCGTCCGACGTCGCGCGGGTCGAGGAGCGCACCTACATCTGCTCTGTCGACGAGGCGGACGCCGGCCCCACCAACAACTGGATGGCGCCGGCCGAGATGAAGCGGACGATGACCGAGCTGTACCGCGGCTCGATGCGCGGTCGCACCATGTACGTCATCCCGTTCGTGATGGGCCCGGTCGAGGCCGAGAGCCCGATGTTCGGTGTCGAGATCACCGACAGCCCGTACGTGGTGGCGTCGATGCGCATCATGACCCGGATGGGCGCGGCGATCCTCGAGGCGATGGGCGACGACGCGGACTTCGTGCACGCGCTGCACTCGATCGGCGCCCCGCTCGCTCCGGGCCAGCAGGACGTGCCGTGGCCCTGCAACGAGACCAAGTACATCTCGCACTTCCCGGAGACCCGCGAGATCTGGTCGTACGGCTCCGGGTACGGCGGCAACTCGCTGCTCGGCAAGAAGTGCTACTCGCTGCGTATCGCCAGCGTGATGGGCCGGGACGAGGGCTGGCTCGCCGAGCACATGCTTATCCTCAAGATCACCTCGCCGGAGGGCAAGGTCCACCACATCGCCGGGGCCTTCCCGTCCGCCTGCGGCAAGACCAACCTGGCTATGGTGGAGCCGACCATCCCGGGCTGGAAGGTCGAGACCATCGGCGACGACATCGCCTGGATGCGGTTCGGCCCGGACGGCCGGCTCTACGCGGTGAACCCGGAGTACGGCCTCTTCGGCGTCGCGCCCGGCACCGACTGGAAGACCAACGCCAACGCCATGCGCACGCTGGACCGCGGCAACTCGGTCTTCACCAACGTGGGCCTCACCGACGACGGGGACGTCTGGTGGGAGGGCATGGGGGAGCCCCCGGCGCACCTGATCGACTGGAAGGGCAACGACTGGACGCCGGAGAGCGACAGCCTCTCCTCGCACGCGAACAGCCGGTTCTGCACCCCGATCACGCAGTGCCCCATCCTCGCCGACGAGTACTTCGACCCGAACGGCGTACCGATCGACGCGATCCTCTTCGGTGGCCGCCGCAAGGACACCATTCCGCTGGTGACCGAGGCTCGCGACTGGGTGCACGGCGTCTACATGGGCGCGACGCTCTCGTCCGAGACGACGGCCGCCGCGTCCGGCGCGGTGGGTGTGGTCCGCCGCGACCCGATGGCCATGCTGCCCTTCATCGGCTACCACGCGGGCGACTACTTCCGGCACTGGATCGAGATGGGCAAGGGCGCCGACGGCGACGAGGCCAAGCTGCCGAAGATCTACTACGTCAACTGGTTCCGCAAGGATCCGGACGGCTCGTTCCTGTGGCCGGGCTTCGGCGAGAACTCCCGGGTGCTCAAGTGGATCGTCGAGCGGATCGAGGGCACGGCCGACGCGGTCGAGACCCCGGTGGGCATGGTCCCGGCGCAGGACGCGCTCGACGTCGAGGGACTGGACATGACCCCGGAGGACGTCCGGATCGCGCTGAAGGTCGACCCGGACGAGTGGCGCAACGAGCTGCCGATGATCACCGAGTGGTTCGAGAAGTTCGGTGACAAGCTGCCCGGCGTGCTGTGGGCCGAATTGGACGCGCTGCGCGCCCGACTGGACGCGGTACAGCCCCAGCGCCAGGTGTGAACATCGCCCGCCGCGGGCAACAACGGATCCCATGAGGACGGCCGCCGAGACCGAGGTCCGGCGGCCGTCCGCCGTCCGCGCGCTCACCCTCCTGCTCGCGACGACAGCGGCGGCCACCGTCGTGGTCGAGCTGCTCAACTGGTGGTACGCCCCGGAGCAGGGCTTCGGTCTGGCCGTACGCACCGGCTGGGCCATGCTGCGCTCGTTCGGCTTTCTGCTGCTGATCGGGCACGTGCGCAGGGGCCGGACGGTGGCCCGCCCGTTCGGGTTGATCCTCGCGGTCACCACGATCTTCGCCGTTGGCCGGCTGATCGTGCCCCGTCAGGGAGTGCCGCCGCTGCCGGGACTGCTCGGCTTCGCCGCGCTCAGCGCGCTGTGTGTGGCGGTGGTCTGGCTGCTCTACCGCTCGTCGGCGCTCGCCGGGCACCTGGTTCGGCACCGGCCCCGACTGGTCATCGACAAGACCGGCATCTCGTGGCGGGAGACGCCGCCGCGCCGGCCGCAGGCGAGCGCGTGGTTGTTGACCAGCCGCGTGGCGGCGTTCACCTACAGCCCGCTGATGCTGGTGCCGGCGCTGGTGGCCGGGGGTGCGATCCTGGACGATCGCCTCTCCGCCGTGCCGGCCGTGCTGTTCTGGTTCGGCGCCGGCATCGCGGCCAGCTACGCCGTGCTGTTCTGCACCGCGTTCCTGATGCGCGGCAAGGACTGGGCGCGGGGCCTGCTGATCGTCGTCACGCTGGGCGTACTCGCGGTGGACCTGCCGCTGTGCTGGTGGCTGCTGGGCCTGGACGGCCTGATCCGCGACGGCGCCCCGCTGGTGGCCGCCGCGGCCCTGGCCCTCTACGGCCTACGCCGGGCGGCGCGGGCATCCGACGCCGCCATCCCCGCCTGAGAGCCTGCGGGCGTGCCGGCGAAGCGGTCGGTGGGGCTGGCCGGTCGGTGGGGCTGGCCGGTCGGGCTGGCGGGGTTGGTGTGAGCCCTGTCGAGTTGCCCCGGATATGGGCCGCCGGCGGCGCTCGCTTAGCCCTGGCGGCAGCGCGCCGTCGAGCCATCGGAGGCGCGGGGCTGGCGGGGTTGGTGTGAGCCCTGTCGAGTTGCCCCGGATATGGGTCGCCGGCGGTGCGGCTTAGCCTCGGCGGCAGCGCGCCGTCGAGCCATCGGAGCCCCTGCCCCATCTATGGGGCAGCTCGACAGGCAGCGCAGTAGACGGCACGGGTGCCGGAGCCGATCCGCCGGTCCACGCGTCGGCGGGCAGGCGGCAGAGCGGCAGCCGCGTGGGCGGGCGGCAGCGGTGTGTGGCGGGCGGCAGCAGTGTGGGCGGGCGGCAGCAGTGTGGGCGGGCGGCGGCCGTCTGGGTGGCAGCGGGCGGCTGGGCGGGCGGCAGCGGTGCAGCAGAGCGGCAGCCGTGTGGGCGGGCGCCAGAGCGGCAGCCGTGTGGGCGGGCGGCAGAGCGGCAGCCGTGTGGGCGGGCGGCAGAGCGGCGGCCGTGTGGGCGGGCGGTCAGGGGGCAGGATGACGGGTGACGTCGGTCACCGTGGCCGGTGTCGACGGCCCAGGTGATCGCCGGGCGGGACGGGTACGAGCCGTGCCGCCCCGGTCGGAGGGAGGCGCGCGGTGAGCGACGAGTTCGACGTGGTGGTGGTCGGTGCCGGGCCGGCCGGGGCGGCCGCCGCCCTGACGGCCCGCCGGGCGGGTGCCAGCGTGTTGCTGCTGGACCGTGCCGATTTTCCCCGGGACAAGGCGTGTGGCGACGGGATCGCTGCGCACTCGGTGGACGTCCTCAACGAGTTGGGCGTGACCGAGGCGGTGGCCGGGTACGCCCCGCTGCCCGCGCTGCGGATGGTCGCTCCGGGCGGCCAGGCGGTGGCTCGGGCGCTGCCCCGGCCGGCGTACACCGTGCCCCGGGAGGTCTTCGACGCGCGGCTGGTGGCCGCGGCGGTGGCCGCCGGCGCGCAGTTGCGTCGGCACAGCGTCCGCCGGGTCCAGCCGCGTGGCGACCGGGTGGTGCTCGACGGAGAGCTGTCCGGCCGGGTGGTGGTGGGCGCGGACGGCGCCGGGTCGGTGGTGCGCCGGGCCCTCGGCCACCCCGTCAACCCCGACCGGCACCTCGCGCTGGCCATCCGCGGGTACGCGCCCGCGCTGCCCGGCCCACCCGAGCAGCTCATCGTGACCTCCAAGGCGCGCTGGCCGGCGTACGCCTGGTCGTTTCCGATCGGCGACGGGCGGGCGAACGTCGGGTACGGGGAGGTGCTGCGCGGCGAGCCGCTGAGCCGCGCCTACCTGCTGGATCGACTGGCCGCGCTGCTGCCCGGCACCGACCTGTCGACGGTGACCGCGTTGCGCGCCCACCACCTGCCGCTGTCCACGCACCGGCCGGCGCCGGGTCGGGACCGCACCCTGCTGGCCGGCGACGCCCTGTCGCTGATCAATCCGTTCACCGGGGAGGGCATCTTCTACGCGCTGCTCTCCGGAGCGTTGGCCGGGGCCGCTGCGGCTCGGGAACCGGAGGCGGCGGCCCGCCGCTACGCTGCGGGTCTGCGTCGCCGCCTCGGCACACACCTGCGCCACAGCTCGGTGGCCGCCTGGTTGGCGCGGCGGCGACGAGTGGTCGACGCCGCGGTCCGGGCGGCCCGTCGGGACGACCGGGTGTTCGACGACGTGGTCGAGTTGGGGCTTGGCGACGGGCGGCTCACCGCCCGTACGCTGGGCATGATCGGCATCGAACTGTCCGGCGGGGATCGCCCTCCGAAGGGGTGATCCGGCGGGCGGGTCGCTACGCTGCTAGGTGATGACGCTGCGGAACCTTATCTACTCCGTGTACGAGCGCCGGCTCACCGCGAAGCTCGCGGGCAAGCCGGTGCCCCGGCACGTCGGGGTGATGTGCGACGGCAACCGCCGGTGGGCCCGCGAGATGGGCTACGTCGACCCGAACGACGGGCACCGGGTCGGCGCGGCGAAGATCAAGCATGTCCTCGGGTGGTGTGACCAGGCCGGTATCGGCCACGTCACGCTCTACCTGCTCGCCACCGACAACCTGCGCCGCCCGGCCAGCGAACTGGACCCGCTGCTGCAGATCATCGAGGACCTGGTGGTGGAGCTGGCGGAGGAGGGCAACCCCTGGCGGCTGCGCATCGTCGGCGCGCTCGACCTGCTGCCCGCCCAGACCGCCGCGGCGCTCAAGGGCGCCGAGGAGCGTACCCGGGACCGCAGCGGCGGCGCGGAGGTCAACATCGCGGTCGGCTACGGCGGCCGGCGGGAGATCACCGATGCCGTCCGCTCGCTGCTGCTGGAGCACGCCGCATCCGGCGGCACCCTCGAGGAGTTGGCCGAGGTGCTGGACGTCGAGCACATCGCCGAACACCTCTACACCCGTGGCCAGCCCGACCCCGACCTGGTCATCCGTACGAGTGGGGAGCAGCGACTGTCCGGGTTCATGCTGTGGCAGTCCGCGCACTCGGAGTTCTACTTCTGCGAGCTGAACTGGCCGGATTTCCGGCACATCGACTTCCTGCGGGCGCTGCGCTCGTACGCCACCCGTCAGCGCCGCTACGGCGCTTGACGGCCTCAGGGGAGCTGGTCCAGGGCCCGGGTCAGGAAGTCCCCCAGCGCGGCCGGTGACTCGATGGTCAGGTCGGCCGCGTCGGCCACCTCCTGGCCGGTCTCCGGGTTGGCCACGGCCACACAGACACCGAAGAAGTCCGGGTCGCCCTCGGCGCGGGCGCGTAGCGCCGCGAACGCCTTGATGTCGGAGACGTCGTCGCCGAAGTACCAGGCGCCGCTGGCGCTCTGGACCACCTCGCCGATCACCATCCCCTTGTCCCGGTCGACCGGTGGCTTGAGCTCCAGCACCATCCGACCGGCCTGCACCCGCAGCCCCAGGCGGTCGGCCTGCGCCTGACCCCACTGCTGCACCGTCGCACCGAGCTGCGGGGCCGTACGCCAGTGCAGCGCGACGGAGAGCCGCTTGAACTCGACGAGGGCGCCGGGTGGCAGCTCCTCGCGCGCCAGGTCGGCCAACTCGGCCATGGTGGGCACCCAGGGCAGGGCGGTGGGCTCGGTGACGGTCTCACCACCGGAGTGGCTGTGCTCCAGGCCGTAGAGGCCGTACAGGTCCACGCCGCTCAGCTCGCCGAGGCGGTCGCGGAGGAACTCGACGGGCCGCGCGGAGACGATCGCGATCCGCCGCACCACCGGGGCCAGCGCCTCGATCGCGGCGAGCGCGTTCGGCGCGGGACGGACCGCCGTCGGATCGTCGTCGACGGGCGCGAGGGTGCCGTCGAAGTCGAAGAAGAGCACGGTCCCACCGGCCCGGCCGGCGGTTATCTGCCAAGCCTGGTCGGCGTTCAACGGGGTCCTCGGCTGGTGGTTGCCCAGATTCAACGGCGGCACGCGCGTCAGCGTACCCCGGCGTTGGAGGCTCATTCCTGGCCGAGCGGACCCACCCGGCGGCGCTCGGTCAGCGTTCGGCGGCTCCTCGTCCACGGCGTCCGAACGGCACCACCGCCGCCTCCTGTCCGTGGCTGAGCAGGTAGCCCTCCACGAACCCGGTGTTTCGATCCCCGGTGTGGGTCTCGATTTCGTTGAGGCGTGCCACCAGGAACTCGGTGAGCGCGCTGAGCCGGTCGTTGAGCCGCTCGTGCAGTTCCGCGACGACGGCCAGGATGACCGCCGTACCGGCGCTGGTGAGCGCGAGAAGGTTGACGAGCAGCGGCAGCTGCCCACCGTTGACCGCGAGGGTCACCACGTTGCCGGTCGCCCACAGCGTCATCGACACCGTGGCGACCACGACTCCCCACCACTTCAGGGTCATGGACAGACCCCTCCTTCTGTCCCGCAGGGCTAGGTTCGGCCTTGTCCCGTCCCCCCGCCGATGACGAGCCCAAGCAGTACGAATAGGGACGCTAGCGTGCCCGTTCCTGCCCCGGAGCGAAACGAATGAACCTGACCAGGCGTTCTTTCGCCATCTGAGGAACTACCCGGCTTGATTGCCTCTATTTCGGACATCGACCGGCAACGTTGGGCGGTATGCGAGGTATCTAATGGTTTCGCGGATGTGGAACTTCTCCGCGTCCGACACGTTCGGGTCGACCAGGCGGCGCAGCAGGGCCTCCACGTCCGGGTCCATCGGAGGGGCCGGCTGTCCGGCGCGCGGGCCGCTGGCGGTGCGGTCCCAACCCAGCGCGGCGAAGGCGGCGGCGGGGTTCAGCCCCAGGCCCTCGCAGAAGGCGACCACCCGTTCGGCCTCGGGGTCGCTGGCCCAGTCGCCACGGACCCACCGGTTGATGGTCTGCCGGGAGACGCCGGTACGCCGGGACACCTCGGTGCCGCTCCAGGCGCGCGTGGCCCGCGCCTCGTCGAGGGCGCGCCGAACGAAGGTGGCGAAGGCGATTTTTCGCGCGTTGGCCGTCTCGGTCACCCCGTGACGGTACGACCAGCCGTCAGCGGATGTTTGCCCAGGCACGCTGCTGTCACGCGGACGTGACGGCACTCTCGGATTCGTAACCAACGATCCAGCGCCGCTTTCGAGGGGTGTCACCCGGGCAGAATAGATGCCCGTCGTGGCGAATGTAAGGGGACGAAAAGCTGATACTGTCACGCTCATGGGACAATCTACGGTGTGTCACGTGCATGAGACGACTGGTGCTCACATGCGTCACGCCCCCGGTGCCGAGGGGGTGTGGTGACCGAGCTCGCCACCCGAGCCCAGGCCTTCGGGCTGATCGCCGAGGGAGTGGCAGCGGGGCTGAGTGCCCCGTGGCGCCTCTACCTTGCCCGAGGTTGCCGATACCTGTCGCTGAGCGTCGGCGACCGCACCGAGTGGAACGCCTGGCGTACCCACCTCGGCTGCCCCGAGTTGAGCGTCCGGGTCTACGACGCCGGCGGGGAGATCCGTCGATCCTCGGTCGCCGAGGTCGTGCTGGACGGCTGTCGGATCACCGTCGAGCTGGTCGAGGAGGTCAGCACCGACGACCTGGACCGGCTGCTGGTCGCGGACCCCACGGCCGACCCCACCACGGTCGAGCCGGAGGAGCGATGAGCCGGCGTCCGGGCCGGGCGGGGGGCGCCCGATGAGCCCGTTCCTCGTGGTCTTCCTCGTCCTGGTGCTCGGTGCCACCAGCTACGCCGCCGGTCGCCTGCACGGCCAGCTCAGCTACCGCATCGGCTATCGCTTCGGTTACCGCCAGGGTTACTTCGACGGGGACCGGGGCGCCTGGAACCGCCGCCGTCGCGACGCCCAGGCGGCGATCGCCTCCGCGTTGTCGGTCTCCTCCCCGGGGGCCGTCCGCTCCGCCGGCACGGTCGTCCGCCCCGACGCGGTGACCCGCCCCGGCACCACCTACACCGGCTCGTCGTTCACCGCGCCGGCTGCCCCGATCACCGGGCGGCACCCGACCGGCACGCTCGTTCGACGAACCGGCTGAGCTGGCTGGCGGGTCGCCTCCGAGCGTCCCGCCGACCGGCACGCGGGAACGCGGTGCGTCGTCCGCGGCGGACACGCACCGTCGGGGCCACGTCAGACCGGTGGCGGCGGCCCCGCCGGCCGGGATGCGCGCAGGGGGCATGCATCCCGGCCGGCTCGCCGCGCCCGGCCGCCACGGTGCCGCACGTCGCGCGTCGTCCCGCGCCGGCTCGTCGGTCCGGCGCTGTTCACACGGCCGTCTCCAGAGATCCACGATCGCCCCTAGCCGGGACGGTCCTGCGCCGCTAGCGTCTAGGCATGGCGCGGGGTTCTCCCGAGCCAGCCGGTCCACCCGGATCTGCGACCTCGCGCACGGGGTTCCGCATCCGACCCCTCCGGGCACCGGACGAGGCGGAAAACGGGTGGCCGGGTGCCCATCCGTCGGAGCAGGCCTGTGACGACTCGCCGTACCACCGCCGGTGCCGACCAGACCCCGGCCGCGACTGCCACGACCCGCCGCGCCGCCCGGAGCCGCCGTGCGGCGGACGCCGCGCCGGCCGAGAACAAGGAGCCCCGACCAGCGGGGCAGGCCTTCGTTCTCGACACCTCCGTGCTGCTGTCCGACCCGGCGGCGTTCCACCGCTTCGCCGAGCACGAGGTGGTGCTGCCACTGGTGGTCATCACCGAGTTGGAGGGCAAGCGGCACCATCCGGAGCTGGGCTGGTTCGCCCGGCAGTCGTTGCGGATGCTCGACGAACTGCGCATCCGGCACGGCCGCCTCGACCGACCGGTACCCGCCAACGACGCGGGCGGGACGCTGCGGGTGGAGCTGAACCACACCGACGACGGCGTACTGCCCCCCGGGTTCCGCACCGAGAGCAACGACGCCCGGATCCTGTCGGTGGCGCTCAACCTCGCCGCCGAGGGGCGGGACGTCACGCTGGTCAGCAAGGACATGCCGCTGCGGGTCAAGGCCGCCTCGGTGGGTCTGCGCGCCGACGAGTACCGCCACGGTCAGGCCAGCGACCCGACCTGGACCGGCATGTCGGAGATGGAGCTGGGCGAGGAGCAGATCGGCCAGTTGTACGCGGGCGAGACGCTCGACCTGGACGAGGCGGCCGGGCTGCCCTGCCACACCGGGCTGGTGCTGCACTCGGCGCGCGGCTCGGCGCTCGGGCGGGTGCTGCCCGACAAGTCGGTCCGCCTGGTCCGGGGCGACCGTGAGGCGTTCGGGCTGCACGGCCGCTCGGCCGAGCAGCGAATCGCCCTCGACCTGCTGCTCGACGAGACGATCGGGATCGTCTCGCTGGGCGGCCGGGCCGGCACCGGCAAGTCGGCGTTGGCGCTCTGCGCCGGCCTGGAGGCCGTGATGGAGCGTCGCCGGCACAAGAAGGTGATCGTCTTCCGCCCGCTCTACGCCGTCGGTGGTCAGGAGCTGGGCTATCTGCCCGGGTCGGAGTCGGAGAAGATGTCGCCCTGGGCGCAGGCGGTCTTCGACACGCTCGGCGCGGTCGTGCACGAGAACGTGCTGGAGGAGGTCACCTCGCGGGGCATCCTCGAGGTGCTGCCGCTGACCCACATCCGGGGGCGCAGCCTGCACGACGCCTACGTGATCGTGGACGAGGCCCAGTCGTTGGAGCGCGGGGTGCTGCTCACCGTGCTGTCCCGGATCGGGCAGGGGTCCCGGGTGGTGCTCACCCACGACGTGGCCCAGCGGGACAATCTGCGGGTCGGCCGGCACGACGGTGTGACCGCGGTGATCGAGGCGTTGAAGGGCCATCCGCTCTTCGCCCACGTCACGCTCAGCCGTTCGGAGCGGTCGCCGATCGCCGCCATGGTGACCGATCTTCTCGAGGACATCCCGCAGTGATGGGGGTTTTGTAGCATTTCGTCCCTATTCTAAGTGTGGCGCAGATCACAAACGGCGCGGTCGGTTTCCCATGTGCCTCACTGTGCGCGATGGTGTCCCACGAGCGCCCACGCACCACAGGCATCGTCGGTGATCGCTCGCCCGAGGTCAGGGCGGCATCAGTGGCGATCGGTGCGTCGGCGCGACCGGCTCACCGGTCGGGGCGCTCACGGCACGGCTGAGGGCTGACGTGGCCCGGCGCCGCGCCGTGTCCTTGCCCCCGACGAAGGGACCACTTCGTGAGTCGGCTGTGGAGCCGGTTGGGTGCCCGTACGGCCGCTGTCGCGTTGCTCTCCGTGGGCGTCGCCGGTGGCTTCTACCTGGGCGAAGACCGGGAAACTCAGCAGCAGGGCCTGACCGCGCAGGTCGGCGTCGAGGTCGACCGCGTCGACTTCGCCTACCAGCGCGAGCGCCAGGCCAGCCACCAGGTCGCGTTCGCGCGGCAGCGGGCCGCCGAGTACCAGGCCAAGCTGCGGGCGGCCCAGGCGGCCAAGGAGGCCGCTGAGCGGGCCCGCAGGGCCGAGGCCGCCGCCGCGTCGCGCAAGCGCGAGCGGGAAGAGGCGGAGAAGGCCGCCAAGCCGTACGACGGGCCGATCCCGGCCTCCTGCGCCGAGTACAGCGGCAACCGCAAGATCGGTTGTGCGCTGATGCTCGAGAAGGGCTTCGGCATCGCCGAGTTCCCCTGCCTCGAGAAGCTCTGGACCAAGGAGAGCGGCTGGAACCACAAGGCCGCCAACCCCATCGGCGCGTACGGCATTCCGCAGTCACTGCCGGGCAGCAAGATGGGCACGGTCGCCGACGACTGGCGCACCAACCCGGCCACCCAGATCATCTGGGGCCTGGGCTACATCAAGGGCAAGTACAAGACGCCCTGTGGCGCCTGGACCTACTTCCAGAACAACAACCACTACTGACGACGTACGACGGCGGGGCGGGTGGGCGACCACCCGCCCCGCCGTCGCGCGTAACCCCGGTCAGGACGTGAGTGGCGGTCGGCCCCTTTTGCTGATAGCAGTTGGGGGGTGAGCCTGCATCCGCCAAGCGGCGACCCGTTCCGGTTCGGCACCGAGGCGTTCTACGCCGCCCTCGGCCGGGCCTTCGTCGCCATGTGCGCGGTGGTCCCGTTCCTCTTCCTCATCGAGGCGATCGACCAGGGGCTCGCGTTCGGCCTGGACGCGACCGCCGGCATCATCCCGCACCGCATCGACGGCCTCGACGGTGTCTTCTTCTCGCCGTTCCTGCACCACGGCTTCGACCACCTCTACAGCAACAGCATCCCGCTGATCCTGCTGGGCACCTTCGTGCTGGCCGCCGGCGCCCGGCGGTTCCTGTGGTCGACTCTGGTCATCATCCTGGTCTCCGGCCTCGGGGTCTGGTTCACCGGCTCACCCAACTCGGTGGTGGTCGGCGCGAGCGGGGTGATCTTCGGCTACCTGGGCATCCTGCTCACCCGCGGCATCGTCGAGCGCAGTTGGTGGAACTTCGCCGTCTTCCTGCTCGTCGGCCTGCTCTACGGCTGGCAGCTCGTCGGCATCCTCCCCACCGACGAGCGGATCTCCTGGCAGGGGCACCTGTTCGGGTTGCTCGGCGGCGTGGTGGCCGCGATCCTGTTCCGCCGCCGCCGACCCACGGTAGACGGTCCGGACTACTCGGGATCCACCCTCAGCCTGCCCTGACCTGCTTGTCGGCGCGCCCCTGGGACATGCTTGCCCGACCGCCGCGCCCCGCCTACCGTCGAGATCAGCACGCGTTGATCCGCGAGCGGAAAGCGACGGTACGCCATGCGCGAGGTCGATGTCGCCGTGATCGGAGCCGGTCCCGCCGGCCTCTTCGCCGCGTACTACGCCGGGTTCCGGGGCCTGTCCGTGGCGGTGATCGACGCCCTTCCGGAGCCGGGCGGCCAGGTCACCGCCATGTACCCGGAGAAGCTGATCCTCGACGTGGCCGGCTTCCCCGCCGTCAAGGGTCGTGACCTGGTCGCCAACCTGGTCGCCCAGGCGGCGCCCTTCGCTCCGCGGTACCTGCTCGGCACGAGGGCCGAGAAGCTGTCGTACACCGATGACCGGCCGGTGCTCGGCCTGGCCGGCGGTGAGCAGCTCGGCTGCGGCGCGGTCGTGGTCACCGGCGGGCTCGGCAGCTTCAGCCCACGGCCGCTGCCCTGCGCCGACGGCGCCCCCGGTGCCGGCATCGTCTACTTCGTGACCGACCCGGCCGAGCTGACCGACCGGGACGTGCTCATCGTCGGCGGCGGCGACTCGGCCTTCGACTGGGCGCTGGCCCTGCAACCGCTGGCCCGCTCGGTGACCCTCGTGCACCGTCGGGAGAAGTTCCGGGCGCACGCCTCGACGGTCGCCCGGGTGCTGTCGCTGCCGGTGCGGGTGATCGTGAACGCCGAGGTCACCCGCCTGATCGGGGACGCTGAGGTGACTGGCGCCGAGGTGACCGTGCGCGGCGGCGCGGCCGAGACCCTGCCGGTGGACACGGTTGTCGCCGCCCTCGGCTTCACCGCCGACCTTGGCCCCCTCGCCGAATGGGGGCTCCGGCTCGACCGCCGGCACATCGTGGTGGACAGCGCGATGGCGACGAACCTGCCGAGGGTCTTCGCGGCCGGCGACATCACCGAGTACCCGGGCAAGGTGCGCCTGATCGCCACCGGCTTCGGCGAGGCCGCCACGGCCGTCAACAACGCGGCGGTCGCCATCGACCCGAGCGCGCACCTGTTCCCCGGGCACTCCTCCGACGTGGGCTGACGGTCGGTATCGCACACTGACCGGTTCGTGTCCGGTTCGAGACGGGTCGAATGGACCCTGAGGGAATGACGGGGACCGGGAAGGCACGTGATGGCGCACCCACGACGCTGGCCTGGCTCTGCCACCCGACGACTCTGCTCGCGCTCGTCCTCCTGGTCCTCAACGACCGGCTGTGGAAGGCGGCGTATCCGGGCCTGGTGACGGGCAAGCTGAGCGACCTGGCGGGCCTGGTGCTCGCTCCGCCGCTGGTCGCGGTGCTGCTCACGCTGCTGGCGCCGCGGCTGCCGGCCCGCAGGGCCGCGCTGGTCGGCCTGGTCGCGGTGGGCGCCGGATTCGCGGTGGTCAAATCCAGTGGGTACGCCGCTGAGCTGGCCTCCTCGGCCTGGACCGCACTGGCGGGACCGTCACTGGTCCGGGCCGACCGGACCGACCTGTTCACGCTGCCGGCACTCGGCCTGGCGTGGTGGAGCTGGACGCGGGCGCGGAGACGACCCGTGCGGCACCGGACGGCCCGGCTGGTCCGGTTGCTGGTGGTCCTGCCACCGGCGGTGTTGGCGGTGGCCGCCACCAGTGCGGCCTGGTTTCCGTACGCGCTGGGTACGACGATGCTTGACGGCCGTCCGGCGATCTCGGTCGGCGAGGGCTCCGAAGACGCGTCGTTCTGGCCGGACGACCCGGCCGACGGCCAGTGGGCGGTCAGCAACGACGGGGCGGTGACCTGGCGAAACGCCACCGTTGACGAGACGGGACGGCTGAACAGCCAGGACTCCCCGCGTCAGCGGGCGTGTGCGCCGGAAGACCCACGGCGCTGCTACCGGGTGATACCGGGGCACCTTCGGGTGGAGCAGAGCGACGACGCCGGCGTGACCTGGCAGGTTGCCTGGGAGGTGCCGGACCCGCGGCGCGACGCGTTGGCCCAGCGCTATCCGGCCCCCGGCGACGCCCGCCGTCACTTCTCCTCCCGGGAACTGGTCGTCTATCCACACCTGGGCGGCGGCCACGAGGTGCTGGTCGCGAACGGTCGGGACGGCTTCCTGCGTCGCCTGTCGGACGGCGGGTGGCGGCGCGTCGGGTTCCTCGGTGAGCAGCCGTCCGCGACTGGTCCGCCCGAACTGCCCCCGCTGCGCGACGGCGGGCGGGTCCAACGCGGGGTCGACGTCTGGCTCGCGTTCGGGCTCGCGTTGCTGCTCGGCTGCGTGGTCACCGTATTCGCCGGTCATCTGGCGATCCGACGTGGCGGCGGCGGTCGCGGGTGGGGGATCGCGGGTGCCGTCACGATCGTGCTGGCCGGACTCGTGCTGGATGCCAGCTGGCCCCGGGTCGACGCGACGAGCGTCGTGGTCACGGTGCTGTTCCTGGTCGTGCCGTTGGGCGCGCTGGCGGCGGGCGCGCTGCTTCTCGTCGCGTGGCTCAACTTTGCTCCGGGACGCTGGGTCGGGTTGGCCGTGGGTGACCTGCTGCTCACCGTGATCCTGGCCTCGCTACCGCTGGCCGGCTGGGTGAACGGCACACTCGGGCAGACCTGGGTGGCCGTCGCGCTGGCCGGGCTGGCCACCGTGCCGGGCCTGCTGCTGGCCGTCCGGCTCGCGAGGCTGGCCGACCCGGCCCGCGAAGAGAATCGGCGCGACTCGCCGCCCTACCCGCCCTACCGGGTTGCGCCTTGATCCACTCGGGTTCTTGAACATCGGGGTGTCGGAGGCGGTGGGACAGCGCGGTTTCGATGAACCAGAGTGGATCAAGCTGCCAACGGTCACGGCTGGGCGGCGGGTGGGGCCAGGGCGGTTATCAGCACGGCCACCAACGTCAGTGCGGCCCCGAGCAGGCTGTTCACGCTGGGGTGCGAGGCCGCTGTGGGCAGCACCAGATCCAGCAGTACGGCCCCCACGATCTGGCCGGCGATGGTGGCCAGGCCGAGCAGCAGCACACCTGTTGTCCGCACGATCGCGGCGGCGATCGCGATGAACACGATGCCGATCGGGCCGCCCAGGTAGAGCCACGGTTCGTTCGGCGCGTGACCGGTCGGCCAGCCGCGTACGGCGATGTCGACCGCGAACGCGACCAGCAGGGTTGCCGTGCCCACGGCGAAGTTCACCAGCGTGGCGGTCAACGCGCTGTCGGCCGCCCCCCGGACCTGCCCGTTCACCGCCTGCTGCCAGGCGATGCCCACCCCGGCCAGCAGGGGCAGCAGCGCCAGCGCCAGCCCGCCCGGATCGCCGAGCCGGTCACCGACCGCCAGGACGACCGCGAGCACCGTGAGCACCGCGCCGGCCAGGCGCTGTCGGGTGACCGGCTGCCGACCGGTCGGGCCGATGCCGGCGCGGTCGACGGCGAGGCTGCTACCGGAC
The DNA here is from genome assembly GCF_040648595.1 of Micromonospora sp. NPDC049107. NCBI lineage: Bacteria > Bacillati > Actinomycetota > Actinomycetes > Micromonosporales > Micromonosporaceae > Micromonospora > Micromonospora sp. NPDC049107. The sequence goes on along the minus strand of NZ_JBEZEC010000013.1, from coordinate 137,230 downwards.
TGGCCGGCCACCACCGCCACGGTGAAGACCGCCACCCCCAGCGAGCCGATGGTGAGCCCCTGCGTGGCCACCAGCAACGCCCCGCACATTCCCCCGAGGCACTGCCACGGGCGCAGCGTGCCGGCCGTGAGGGCCCGCCGTACGGCGAGCAGCCCTCGCCGCCCGCCAGGGGTTGCCGGCACCAGCACCAGCAGCACCACCAGGCCCAGCCCGAAGGAGACCACCGCGGCGGCGAAACCATCGGCCAGGCGTACGCCCAGCTCGCCGTTGATCCGAGACTGCGCCGCCACCGCGACCCCGGCGACCGACGCCAGCGCGACACCGATGATCCGGCGGGTGGCTGGCAGGGTCGGCGGAGCCGCGGTGCCGGTGCCGCTCACTCCTGTTCGGCTAGCGGGCGACCGTCGAAGTCGACCGCGGAGTAGAGCGCCAGCTTCTCCAGCCGGTGGTACGAGTCGATGACCCGGATGGTGCCGCTCTTCGAGCGCATGACGATCGACTGGGTGTACGCGCCGCCGGCCCGGTACCGCACCCCGCGCAGCAGGTCACCGGAGGTGACACCGGTCGCCACGAAGAAGCAGTTGTCCCCGGTGACCAGGTCGTCGGTGCCGAGCACCCGGTCCAGGTCGTGCCCGGCGGCGAGGGCCTTCTCCCGCTCCTCGGCGTCGCGCGGCCACAGCTTGGCCTGCATGGCGCCACCCATGCACTTGAGCGCGCAGGCCGAGATGATGCCCTCCGGGGTGCCGCCGATGCCCATGAGCACGTCGACGTCCGACTCGCCGCGGGCCGCCAGGATGGAACCGGCGATGTCGCCGTCGGAGATGAACCTGATGCCCGCGCCGGTCCGGCGGATCTGGGTGACCAGGTCTTCGTGGCGGCTGCGGTCCAGCACGCAGACGGTCACCTCGGAGACGTCGGTGCCCTTGATCTTGGCGATCCGGCGCAGGTTCTCGCTGACCCCGGCGTTGATGTCGATCACGTCGACGTACGCGGGACCGACCGCGAGCTTCTCCATGTAGAAGACCGCGCTGGGGTCGAACATCGCGCCTCGCTCCGAGACGGCGAGCACCGCGAGGGCGTTCGGCATGCCCTTGCTCATCAGCGTGGTGCCGTCCACCGGGTCGACCGCGACGTCCACCTCCGGGCCGGTGCCGTCGCCGACGTGTTCGCCGTTGAAGAGCATCGGGGCGTTGTCCTTCTCGCCCTCGCCGATCACCACGACGCCGCGCATCTGGATCGAGTTGATCAGTTTGCGCATGGCGTCGACAGCGGCGCCGTCGCCGCCCTCCTTGTCACCCCGGCCGACCCAGCGGCCGGCGGCCATCGCCGCGGCCTCGGTGACCCGGACCAGGTCGAGGGCCAGGTTGCGGTCGAGATCCTGTGGGATCCGGGTCCTGGTGTTCGTCATGACGGCTGCTCCTCCTCGCGACGGTGCGGGGACGGCCGGCGGCGAAGTGGCGTCGCTGCCGGCTTTGTCGCTGATCCTCACACGATGGCCGACCGAGCGCCGGTGCGGGGCGGTGATGGGCCGGATACCGCCGGTCGGGCGGCTGCGAAGATGGCAGGGTGGAACCCGCACAGCCTGCTGACCGCGTACCCGCCGACCAGACGCCGCCCGACGGCCAGCCGCCGGCCGACCTCCCGGACGCCCCCGGCGCCGGGCCCGCCGCGACGGGCCCGGTGGATCCGACGGCGCCGACCACCGGCGAGCCGGCCCTGGTCGCCGACGAGGCGACCCCCGTGGCCGAGCCGGCCCACGTCGGACCGGGGCCGGCGGCCCGGCCGTCGCCGCCCCGGGCGGCCGCGACGGCGGGCAAGTCCGAGCGGTCACCCAAGGACATGGCGATCTCGCTGCTGGTGCTGCTCGTCCCGATCGCCCTGCTGCTGGCGTTCTACCGGGGTTTCCTGGGCGGCGACGAGGCCACCACCGTCGACCCCGCCCCGGCGATCGAACAGGCGCGGTCCGCGAACGCGGTCCCGGTGAGCGAGCCGCACGGGCTCGGCTCCGGATGGCGTACGGTCAGCGCCCGCTACCAGAGCGTCGAGGGTGGCGCGACGCTGCGGATCGGCTACCTGACGCCGGAGGGCAGGGGTGTGCAGCTCGTGCAGAGCAGCGTGCCGGCCGAGCGGCTGCTGCCGGCCGAGCTGACCGACCAGGGGCAGCCACAGGGGCCGACCGAGTTGAGTGGGCGCACGTGGCAGCGGTACACGGCCCGGGGGAACCAGCAGGCGCTGGCCCTGCTGGAGCCGACCCGCACGGTGCTCGTGATCGGTGACGCGCGGGACAACGAACTGCGGGAGTTGGCCGGCGCGCTGGGCTGAGGAGTCCACAGTCGAGGAGGCGCACGCCGAGGGGGCCGGTCCGGTACGCTCCCTCGGCTCGGTCCGGCCCGCACGCGGTGGCCGGACCATGTCCCCTTTTGTGAAGTGAGAACTCAGTGAACATTCGACGGTGGAGCTTCGGCTTCCTCGCCGCCACCCTGCTCGTCCCCGGCCTGGCCGCGTGCAAGTCCGACGCTGCCGAGCCGGCCGCCGCCCCGAGCGCCTCCGCTCCGGCCGTACCGGCCGACCCGAAGGAGGCGCTGCTCGCCTCCACGAAGGAGATGGCCAAGGGCGACTTCACGTTCACCATTGCGGGCGCCGACCTGACCGGCGGTGGCCTGGTGCACAAGCCCAGCAACAGCGCGCAGCTGACCATGAAGATGGGCGACGCCTCCCAGGACGTGTCGATGGAGATGGACCTCATCTACATCGACTCGGAGAGCTGGGTGAAGATGGAGCTCGGCGGCGAAATGGCGGCCATGGTCCCCGAGCTGGCGAAGAACAAGGGCAAGTACCAGCACCTCGACAAGACCAAGGCCAAGGAGATCAAGGACTTCCAGCTCGACCCGGAGACGTTCGACCCGGTCGACAGCGAGACCCTGGTCAAGGGCGTGACCGAGGTGCAGAAGACCGGCGAGGGCAGCTACGCCGGCAAGATCGACATCAGCGCCTCCGCGGAGTCGGTCGCCCTCGACGAGGACGTGGTCAAGGCGCTGGGCGCGCAGGCCAACTCGCTGCCGTTCACCGCCAAGCTGGACCCGCAGGGTCGCCTCACCGAGCTGGTCATCTCGGTGCCGGCCGCCGGCGAGACCGCCGCGCACGACATCAAGATCGGATACGCGGGCTACGGCGCCGGGACCGGCGCCCAGAAGCCGCCGGCGGACAAGGTGGTCGAAGCCCCGGCGGAGACGTACGAGATGTTCAAGTAAGCCGCACGGCGGGCCGGGGCGACCAGAGGTCACCCCGGCCCGCTCTGTTCGGCACCGGTTGCCCGCAAACAACCGGACAACAAGGGTGATTGTCCGACGCGTCGACAGGGAACAAGAAGAGAGCGATCCGGGCGCGCCGCTCGGCCCGGATTGTGCGACGTGGCCGAAGGGCTGCCGCGTCGCCCGGTTTCCGGCGCCGACCAGGTAGTCGGGTGACCCCCTTGGGAGACACGTATGACTGTTCGACGACTGGGTGCCGGCCTGGTAGCCGCCGCCCTGTTCACGCCCGCCCTGGCCGCCTGCGCCGGTGGCACGACCGGCACGGCCGGGTCAACCGCGTCCCCGACGGTGAGCGCGTCCGGGGCGCCGAGCCAGTCCGGCGGTGCGCCGGTGTCCGGCGACGCCAAGCAGGCCCTGCTCGACTCCACCAAGGCGATCAGCGACGGCAACTTCCGGTTCACCCTCTCCGGCGCCGGGTCCACGGCCGAGGGGCAGGTGCACCAGCCGAGTCAGAGCGCCGCTCTGAAGTTCGCCATCGGTGGCCCCTCCTCCGACCTGGCCATGAAGCTCGACGTGATCCACGCCAAGCCGGACAGCTGGGTGAAGCTGGAACTGACCGGCCCCACCGCCGACAGCCTGCCCGCCATCAAGCAGCTCAACCTCGGTAAGTACCAGCACCTCGACCAGGCCCGCGTCAAGGGCAACAAGAACCTCGGCTTCGACTTCGACAAGGTCGACCCGGCCGGCAGCGCGGTGCTGACCCAGGGCATCACCGAGGTCCGCAGCACCGGCACCGGCACGTACGCCGGCACCATCGACGTCACCAAGGCCGCCGAGGCGGGCTCGCTGAACGCCGCCACGATCGCCGCGCTGGGCACCCAGGCGAAGACGGTCCCGTTCACCGCGAAGGTCGACCCGCAGGGCCGGCTGAGCGAGCTGGCGCTGCAACTCCCGGCCTCCGGCCAGACCACGGCCCAGGAGATCAAGATGACGTACTCCGACTACGGCTCCGCCACCCCGGCGCAGAAGCCGCCGGCGGACCAGGTCGTCGAAGCGCCCGCCGAGCTGTACAGCCTGTTCAACTGACCGTCGTACGGGTGGGGTGGCTCCGGCCATCCCACCCGACGGTCAGGCGGACGGTTCCTGACGGGCGGCGTCGATTCGCGCCCGCGCACCGTCCAGCCAGCGCTGGCAGATCACCGCCAGCGCCTCGCCGCGCTCCCACAGCGCCAGCGACTCCTCCAGGGACGTGCCGCCGGCCTCCAGCCGCTCGACCACCGAGGCCAGTTCGGCGCGGGCCTGCTCGTAGCTGAGCCGCTCGTCCGGCCCGGCCTTCGTGTCGTCAGTCATCGCGTCCATCTCAGCACACCCCGGTCGGTGTCACTTCGTCGCCACGTCCCCGTCGACCGTCGCGGCCAGCTCGCCCTCGGCGAGGCGTACCCGGAGCGGGTCGCCCTTGCCGACCTCGGCCGCCGCCCGGACGACGTGCCCGTCGGCGCGCTGCACGATCGCGTACCCCCGGTCGAGCGTCGCGGCGGGGGAGAGGGCGCGCAGTCGGGCCAGGGTGTGCCGCAGGTCGTCGTCGGCGGCCGCGACCCGGTGGTCCAGGCAGCGCCCGGCGCGTTGACGCAGTGCGGCCAGCTCGGTCGCACGGTGCTCCACCATCACCTGCGGCCGGGCCAGCACCGGCCGGGAGCGCAGGCTGTCGAGGCGGTGCGACTCCCGGTCGACCAGGTTGCGCACCGCCCGCTGGAGCCGGTGCCGGGCCTGACCGATGAGGCGTACCTCCTCGGTGAGGTCGGGGACCACCCGCTTGGCCGCGTCGGTCGGGGTGGAGGCCCGCAGGTCGGCGACGTAGTCGATCAGCGGCGTGTCCGTCTCGTGGCCGATCGCGCTGACCACCGGGGTACGACAGCCGAAGACGGCCCGGCACAGTGCCTCGTCGGAGAAGGGCAGCAGGTCCTCGATGCCGCCACCACCCCGGGCGATGATGATCACATCGATGCTCGGGTCCGCGTCCAGGACCTTGAGCGCGTCCACGATCTGCGGCACGGCGGACGGGCCCTGCACCGCCACGTTGACCGTCCGGAACTCCACGGCGGGCCAGCGCCGGCGCGCGTTGGTCAGCACGTCCCGCTCGGCGGCGGACGCCCGGCCGGTGATCAGACCGATCCGGCCGGGAAGGAACGGCAGCCGACGCTTGCGGGCCCGGTCGAACAGTCCTTCGGCGGCGAGCAGCTTCTTGAGCTTCTCCAGCCGGGCCAGCAGCTCACCGAGACCCACCTGGCGGATCTCGTCGGCCCGCAGGCTCAACGTGCCCCGGGCGGCGTAGAACTCCGGCTTGGCGTGCAGCACCACCCGGGCACCCTCGCGCAGCTCCGGCGCGCCGGCGTCGAGCACGTCCCGGTTGGTGGTGACGGTCAGGCTCAGGTCGGCGGACGGGTCACGCAGGGTCAGGAAGACGGTGGTGGCCCCGGGACGGCGGCTGATCTGCGCCACCTGCCCGTCCACCCACACCCAGCCCAGCTTGGCGATCCACGCCCCGACCTTCTGCGAGACGACACGAACAGGCCAAGGCTCCTCAGCGCTGCTCCGGCCCTCACTGCCCCCACCACCCACCCCACCCACCCCACCCACACCACTCACCCCACTCACCCCCCAACCCTACGGAGGCCCTCGGTGATCAAGAAGTTTGCGTCGGATCCGGGCGCGTTTCTGACGCGAACCTCTTGATCACCGCGATTTGGGCCCGGGTGCGGGGGGATCAGCGGCACGTACGATGGGGGGGTGACTGATCTCCGGACTGGTAAGCGCGTGCTTTTGGCCAAGCCTCGTGGCTACTGCGCGGGTGTGGACCGTGCGGTGCAGACCGTCGAGGAGGCACTGAAGCTGTACGGCGCCCCGATCTACGTCCGCAAGCAGATCGTGCACAACAAGCACGTCGTGCAGACCCTGGAGTCCCAGGGCGCGATCTTCGTGGAGGAGAACGAGGAGGTGCCGGAGGGCTCGACCGTCATCTTCTCCGCGCACGGCGTGGCGCCCGAGGTCTACGAGCAGGCGCGGGAGCGTTCGCTGAAGGCCATCGACGCGACCTGCCCACTGGTCACCAAGGTGCACCAGGAGGCGAAGCGGTTCGCCGCCGAGGACTACGACATCCTGCTGATCGGCCACGAGGGGCACGAGGAGGTCGTCGGCACCGCCGGTGAGGCGCCCGCGCACATCCAGCTCGTGGACGGCCCGGACGGCGTCGACAAGGTCACCGTGCGGAACCCGGAGAAGGTGGTCTGGCTCTCCCAGACCACGCTCTCGGTGGACGAGACCCTGGAGACGGTCGCCCGGCTCAAGCAGCGGCTGCCACTGCTCCAGTCCCCGCCCAGCGACGACATCTGCTATGCCACCTCCAACCGGCAGCACGTGGTCAAGGAGATCGCACCGGAGTGCGACGTGGTGATCGTCGTCGGCTCGACGAACTCGTCCAACTCGGTCCGCCTGGTCGAGGTCGCCCTGGACGCCGGCGCGCGCGCCGGTCACCTCATCGACTTCGCCCACGAGATCGACGACGCCTGGCTGGCCGACGCCCGCACGGTCGGCGTGTCCTCCGGCGCGAGCGTCCCCGAGGACCTGGTCCGCGATGTGCTGGCACATCTGGCCGAGCGCGGCTTCGCCGACGTCGAAGAGATCACCACCGCCAACGAACGGCTCACCTTCTCGCTTCCGCAGGAGCTGAAGCGGGACATGAAGGCCGCCGCGGCCCGCGGCTGACACGATCCAGCGCCAGCGCGGCGGAACGCCGGGCCCGTCCCGTACGTCGAAGACGGCATGAGGACATTTCGGCTCGTCGTCCCCGCTCTGGTCGTCTGCGCGGCGCTGAGCGCCTGCGGTGAAACCGGCGGTCCCGCCACCCCCGGCGGACCGTCGGCGACGACCGGGCAGCCCGCCTCCGCGTCGCCGAGCACTCCCGCGTCGCCCAGCAGCCCCGAGTCGCCCAGCACCCCCGCCCCGCCGATCAAGTCGCCGGGCGGGCCCACCGTCCCGCCGCCGGTCGGCGCCACCGAGCTCACCGGCACGATCACCGCCGGAGTGGAGCCGAACTGCGTTCTCCTCGACGGGTACCTGCTGGTGGGCGGGCCCCGGGACGTGCTGACCGCCGGTGCCCGGGTGACCGTCACCGGCCGGGTGGAAAAGGGCACGATGACCACCTGCCAGCAGGGCATCCCGTTCGTCGTCGAGAGCGCCAACCGGCGTTAGGGAAACGGCCCCCCCGTCAGCGGTCGGCGTCGTTGAGCAGCTCCGGAGCCTGCGGCTGGCGCGGGGTCAGCTCCACCTGGGCGGGGGCCGCCAGCTCCTCGTCCGAGACGCCCAGCTCGGCGAGCTTGCGGGCGCTGACCAGCACCCGCGCCTCCAGCGAGCCGACCGCCCGGTTGTACGCGGTCACCGCGCCGGTCAGCGACGATCCGAGCTTGCCCACGTGGTCGCCGAGGGTGGCGAGCCGGCCGTACAGCTCCCGGGCGAGGGTGTGCACCGCCACCGCGTTGCGGGCCAGCGCCTCCTGCCGCCACGAGTAGGCCACCGTGCGCAGCAGCGCGACCAGGGTGGCCGGCGTGGCCAGCACGACGTTGCGGGCGAACGCGTGCTCCAGCAGCGTCGGATCGCGTTGGAGGGCGACGTCGAGGAACGGGTCGGCCGGGACGAACAGCACCACGAACTCGGGCGAGCTGTCGAACGCCGACCAGTACGACTTGGCGGCCAGGGCGTCGACGTGCCCGCGCAGGTGTCGGGCGTGCGCGTCGAGGTAGGTGTCCCGGCCGCGCTCGTCGCGGGCCTCCATGGCCGTCAGGTACGCGTCGAAGGGCGCCTTCGCGTCCACCACCACGGACCGGCCGCCGTGCAGGCGTACCACCAGATCCGGGCGGACGACCTGATCGTCGGTGGCGGCGGTCACCTGCTCGGAGAAGTCGCAGTGCTCCAGCATGCCGGCCGCCTCGACGATCCGGCGCAGTTGGTGCTCGCCCCAGCGGCCCCGCACCTGTGGCGCGCGCAGCGCGGCCACCAGTTGCTTGGTCTCGGTGCGCAGCTCACCGGAGACCACGTTCATCGAGCGGACCTGCTCGCGCAGCTCGGCGTACGCGTCGACGCGGTCGTGTTCCAGCTCGGCCACCCGCTGCTCGTAGCGGCGCAGGCTGTCGTGCAGCGGCGCCACGGCCCGGGCCACCGCCTCCTGGGACTGCGCCGTCGCCTCGTAGCTCAACGCCCGCATGGACTGCTCCAGCCGCCCCTCGCCCTCGCGGGTGGCCGTCAGGGTGGCGTCCAGCCGGGCGATGTCGGCCGCCGACCGGGACCGGGCCGCGTACCAACCCACCGCCCCGCCGGCACCGAGGCAGACGACCACCACCAGCAACGTCGAGACGTCCATCACCGGAGCTTGCCAGACGGGTGCGACGTGACACCCGGGGGTACGTTCGTTGACATGGAAGCTCTGCTGTGCCTGGTGGTCGTCGTCGCCGCCGTGGTGGGTGCCGGCCTGCTCGCCTACTCCCGGTCCAATGCTCAGCGGCGTGTCGCGCTCGGCGACGCCCGCGCCGAGGCGCAACGGTGGTACGAGCGCCTCGGCGGCCAGTTGATGACCCTGCAGGGTGAGGAGCCCGCCGTCCGGCAGGCGCTCGCCGACGCGGGGGAGCGCTACAACGCGGCCGGCTCGCAGTTGGAGCAGGCGCGGACGCCGAACCAGTTCGCGCTCGCCCGGGAGACCGCGCTGGAGGGGTTGGCGTACATCCGGGCGGCGCGGACGGCGCTGGGCATCGACCCCGGCCCCGAGGTGCCGGCGCTGGCCGCCGCGCGGGGCGTCGGGCAGCTCACCAAGGAGCGCGAGGTCGACGTGCAGGGCCAGACCTTCCGGGCGGGCCCGCAGCCCGGTCGGGACACGCCCTACTACTACCCGGGTGGGCGGTACCAGGGTCGGCCGGTGCCGGCCGGTTGGTACTCGACGCCGTGGTGGAAGACCGCGCTGGGCGCGGGCGCCGGCGTGCTCGGCGGCATGCTGATCGCCGACGCGCTGTTCTCGCCGGCCTTCGCCGATCCGGGGTACGGCTACGACCAGGGCTACCAGGAGGGCTTCGGCGACGGCGCCGACTACGCCGACGACCAGGGCGGCGACGCTGGTGACCAGGGCGGCGACTACGGCGACCAGGGCGGCGACTTCGGTGGTGGCGACCAGGCGGGTGACTTCGGCGGCGGCGACTATGCCGGTGGTGACTTCGGCGGCGGCGGTTTCGGTGGCGGCGACTTCGGTGGTGGTGGCGATTTCGGCGGCGGCGACTTCGGCGGTGGTGACTGGTGACGGGCGCGGAGCGCTGAGCGACATACGAAACGGGCCCCGGTCGACTCGACCGGGGCCCGTTGCCGTGCTGTCTGGTCAGCCGGTGTTGCGCATGCCGGCGGCGATGCCGTTCACGGTGGTGAGCAGCGCCCGTTCCAGGGCCGTGCCGTCGCTGGGAGCGCGTCGACCACCCGGTGCGGTGGCGACCGCCCGGCCCGCCGCGCCGGACTCCCGGTACTGGCGCAGCAGCGCCACCTGGAGGTGGTGCAGCGGCTCCAGGTAGGTGTCGCGCACGGCCAGGGTGCGCTGGAGCACCGGGGAGTTCTCCAGCAGGGCCGGCGAGGCGGTGACGGCCAACACCTCGCGCTTGGTCAGCTCGTACTCCTGCTCGATCTTCTCGAAGATCGGGTGCAGCTTCTTCGGCACCAGCGTCTCGACGTACCGACGGGCGATGCTCAGGTCGGTCTTGGTCAGCATCATCTCGACGTTCGACAGGAACGTGCGGAAGAAATGCCAGTTGCGGTGCATCTCGGCCAGCACGTCCGCCAACCCGGCCTCGCGGGCGGCGGCCAGGCCGGAGCCGACGCCGAACCAGCCCGGCACGATCTGTCGGGTCTGCGTCCACCCGAACACCCACGGGATGGCCCGCAGCCCGGACAGGCCGGCGCCGGTGTTGGGACGCTTCGCCGGCCGGGAGCCGATGTTCAGCGCGCCGAGCAGTTCGGTGGGGGTGGACGCCCAGAAGTACGCCGGCAGGTCCGGGTCCTCGACGAGCGACCGGTACGACCGGAAGGCCGACTCGGACACCACGTCCATCGTCGCGTCCCAGCGTTCCAGCATCTCGGCCGGCTGCCGGGGCGCGGTGTGCAGCAGCGTCGCCTGGAGCACCGCGGCGAGCGTCAGCTCCAGGTTCTCCCGGGCCAGCGACGGCAGCGTGTACTTGTCGGAGATGACCTCGCCCTGCTCGGTCACCTTGATCGCGCCGTCCAGCGTGCCGTACGGCTGGGCCAGGATCGCCTCGTGGGTGGGGCCACCGCCGCGCCCGACCGTACCGCCGCGACCGTGGAAGAGCCGCAGGTGTACGCCGTGCCGGGCGGCCACGTCACGCAGCGCCCGCTGGGCCCGGTGGATCGACCACTGGCTGGTGGTGATCCCCGCCTCCTTGTTGGAGTCGGAGTAGCCGAGCATGACCTCCTGCACGTCGCCACGGGCCGCGACCAGCGCCCGGTACGCGGGCAGTGACAGCAGCTCGTCGAGGATCTCGCCGCCGGCGTTCAGCTCGGCCGGGGTCTCCAACAGCGGCACGAAACCGATGCGGGCCCGGCCGCTGTGCACGTCGACCAGCCCGGCCTCGCGGGCGAGCACCACGGCGGCCAGCACGTCGTCGACGCCCAGGGTCATCGAGATGATGTACGACTCGATGACCTCCGCGCCGAACCGGTCCTGCGCCTCGCGGATCGTGCTGAACACGTCGAACGTCTTGCGGGCCGACTCGGTCAGCGGGGTGTCCAGGGTGGACAGCGGTCGCCGGCCGGTCAGCTCGTCGGCGAGCAGCTTGGTGCGCTCCAACCGGCTCAACGCCGGGTAGTCCGGCACCTCGCCGACCGCCTCGTAGAGCTGGGTGAGCACCTCGTGGTGCTTCTCGGCGTGCTCCCGGACGTCCATGGTCGCCAGGTGCAGGCCGAACGCGGACACCGTCCGGATGGTGGAGGCCAGCCGGCCGACGGCCGTGAGCTGCCCCGAGTTGCGGGCCAGCGACGCGCGCAGCAGGTCCAGGTCGGCGATCAGCTCGGCCGAGCCCCGGTAGTCCCGACCCGGCACGTGGGCCGTGCCCTGGCGCAGCCGCTGCCGGGTGTTGGCCAGCTTGGCCTTCACGCAGCGCGCCTTGAGCCGGTAGGGCTCCTCGGCGTTGACCCGGCGGAACCGGGCCGCCACCTCGGGTAGCGCGTCGAGGTCGGCGGCGAGGCTGGCGGAGAGGTCGAGCGACACCCCGCGCAGCCGGCGCGAGACCGAAACCTCGTTGATCAGGTGGTCCATCGCCTTCTCGGTGGCGGCGATGCCGTGCTCGTGCTGGATGGTCAGCACCTCGCGGGTGACCGCCGGGGTGACGAACGGGTTGCCGTCGCGGTCGCCGCCGATCCAGGTGCCGAAGCTCAGTGGGCGGGCCGTCGGCGACGTCTCCACGCCGAGGGTCCGCAGGGTGTCGGCCAGGTCGTCGAGCACCTGCGGCGCGGCCTCGGCGTACAGGTCCCGCAGGTAGTAGATGGCGTTGCGGGCCTCGTCGGTCGGGTCCGGCCGGTCCAGCCGCAGCTCGTCGGTCTGCCACATGAGGTCCAGCAGCTCGGCCAGCCGGCGGTTGGCCGGGCCCTCGTCGCTCGCGCCGTAGAGGATCGCGTTGGCGGTCTCGGTGTCCAACTCGTCGGCGATGGCCCGCAGCTTCGACAGGATCGAGCGGCGGGCCGCCTCGGTGGGGTGGGCGGTGAAGACCGGCCGGACCGCCAGCCGGCGGGCGACGGCGGCGATCTCCTCGGCCGGCACGCCGCGCTCGGCGATCATCTTGGCTGCCTGGTCGAGCCAGCCGCCCTGCACGGCGCGGCGGCGGCGCAGGTCCCGTGCGCGGTGCACCTGCTCGGTGATGTTGGCCAGGTGGAAGTAGGTGGAGAAGGCGCGGGCCAGCTTGGTCCCGGTGGTCACGTCGAGCCCGCCGAGCCGCTGGGCGGCGGCCGGGACGTCGGAGCGTACCTGGGCGCGGATCTCCTCGACGAGGTCGAGGAGCGGGCGGCCCTCCTGGCGGGCCAGGGTCTGGCCGAGGAGGGTGCCGAGCCGGCGGATGTCGGCGCGCAGCGCGGCGTCCGGGCCGTCGTGGTCGTGCTGGTCGGTCACGATGCGCTCCTTACGTGAGTACGAAGGACAGCGCTGTCCGACTCCCTGGATGGTATCCGCGTCTGGCCCTCCGGCAGGAGGGGCTCCGGGCGCGCCGCGTCGTGAGACGGAACACCCCGGAGATCACCTCAGGGTCTTGCGCGGGTGCCTGCCCGGCCTCCCCGCACCACGGTCGCGGCGAGCAGGGCCGCCAGGGCGACCACCGCCCACAGCGCCAGCCCGGTCAGGGGCCAGCCGATCGACCGTCGGTCGAAGTACACCGCCGACTTGACCAGGTCGGTGGCGAGTCCGGGCACGTTCCACCGGTGCATGCCGCGCAGCCAGGTGGGCAGGAACTCCGGGGCGTAGATGCCGCCGGAACCCGGATTGCCGAGCACCACCAGCAGCAGGATCACCAGTCCGGTGCCGAGTACGCCCAACCAGCCCTGCACGGCGGCGGCCACCATCGCGGCGGCGAAGGCGGCGAGCATGCCGCTGCCGGCGACGGCCGGCAGGTCGTGGTGCCAGACGTCCAGCACCGGGCCGACGATCACCGCGCCGGCGATGCCGAGCACGACGCTGTAGACGGCGAGCGCGCCGATCCGTACGCCCGCGCGGCGCAGGGTGCGCGGCGTGGTGCCGACGGAGATGCCGAGCGCGGTCGAGGCCAGGTACCCGCCGAGGACGCACCCGATCGCCAGGTAGAACGGGACCAGACCGCGCGGGTCGGTGTCGGCGACCGGCACCTCGTCGGCCACCCGCAGTGGCATCCGGGCCTGTTCGGCGGCGGCGGTGAGGACCTGCACGACGACCTCGGTGGCGGCCGGCGCGCTGGCGCTGGCGGTGGTCAGGACGAACCCGCCGTCGGGGGTGGAGCCGAGTACCCCGTACACCTCGCGGCTGGTCAGACCGTCGTCGGCGGCGCCCGGGTCGGCGTACTCGATGGCCTTGATCGTGTTGGTCCGGTCGCGGACGGCGGTCAGGACCATTCGTGCGGCCTGGTCGCCGCTCGCCACGCCGACCGGCACGTCGCGGGGGTGGGGTTGGTGCAGGGCGCCGACGTACGCGGCGATGAACGCGACGGCCAGCGCCAGGGTGCCGAGCAGCAGTCCGGCGGTACGAGGAATCTGGTCGCGTATCCGGACCTCCGGCGACTCGTCCACCAGGCCAGCCTAGGGTGCGGTTTGTTCTGCTTGGGGCTTTTCTGCCGGTGGGCGTCCGATCCTGACCGCCATCCGGCGCAGACGAGCAATTTTCTTCAAGACCTGTTCAAGGTGGCGCGGCGACGATGGTTCTCGTCGGTCCGGAGGTCCCCCGCCCAGGGTGGCCGACCCGGAGCCCGCGGGCCTGTTCGGGGAGGCCCGAAGCCCGGTGCGGACCCGCGCCCAGGGAGGTGCCGTACGCCCCAGGTACGGCACCTCCACCGCGTCCGGTGTCAGGCGCTGACGCTCGGGTCCGACCCGGCGGGGGCGAGCAGTCGACGCAGGCGCGCGGGTGGATGCCCCACCTGCTCGCGGACCACCCGGGTCAGGTGCGCCTGGTCGGCGAAGCCGTACTCGGTGGCGAGCGCGCCCAGCGGACGGCCGTCGGGCTCGGCGAGGGTGTCCAGTACGGCGCGCACCCGAAGGCGGTTGCGGTAGGCGGTCAGGCTGCTGCCGGTCACCCGCTGGAACACCCGGCTGAGGTGGTGCGGTGAGCTGCCCACCTCCCGGGCCACCTCACCCAGGCCGAGGGTGAAGCCGGAGTGGGCCAGCACCTCGCGCGCCCGGTCGGCGAGCCGCCGGTGCGCGGCCAGCGTCGCCGGCCGTCGGCGGACGGCCCGCTCGACCTCGGCGTCCACCTCGTCCGCGGCGAGGTCGCTGTGGTGCAGCAGGCGGGCCAGGAACCGCTGGAGCCGCTCGGCCATCTCGAACCGGTCGAGCCCGCGCCGGAACTCGGCCACCAGCAGCCGGTGCGCCAGGTCCAGCGTGGCGTCCGAGGTGCCCGCCCAGCCGCTCCGGTCCATCCAGCGCTGGGCGTCCGGCCGGTCCGCCAGCACCGACGGATCGATCTCTAGGCAGGTGTACGAGTCGCCGCAGCCGAACGGATGCGCCACGGCCATGTCGTCCCCGGGCCGGGTGAGCAGCACCGAGGTGGCGTCGGAGAGCTCGACCCGCCCGTTGAGCCGACGCCGGTACGCCCCGGACCGGCCCAGCATGATCTTGTGACGGTCCTGGGTGACGGTCTCCGTCCACCCGTGGTTCTCGACGATGCAGCGCACCTGGTAGATCAGCATCCCGTCCGGGTGCCCGAGCACCCGCCAACGGGCCGGGGTGGTGTGCCGACGCGGATCACTACCGAATCCCTCAGCGGGCACAGCATCCCCCGACTCCCGACCTGCTCGGCACCGCACGGCGTTCCGTGACCGTCACGGCCTCAGCTCTCGACCACAGCTCTCGACCACGGCTCTCGGCCCTAGCTCTCGACCTCAGCTCTCGACCACGGCGAAGGCGCGGACCGGGAAGGTGCCCATCCCGGCCACCATCGGCGGCGCCGCGGTGAACCGGAACCAGGTCGGCGGCAGCGCGCCCAGGCCGGTCAGGTGCTCCACGACCGGGATGCCGGCGGCGAGCAGGACGCTGTGCGCGGGGCGTACGCCGTTCGCCGCCGGGCTCATGTCGTCGATGTTGATCGAGTCGATGCCGACCAGGGCCGCGCCCGCGTCGGCCAGTGCCCGCGCGCCGTCCTCGCTCAGGTACGGCGCCTCCGGCGCGGCGTACCGCTCGGCGCCGAAGTGCGCGTCCCACCCGGTGTGCAGCAGCACCGCACGCCCGGCCACCTCGTACGGTGCCAGCAGCAGCCGATCCACGGCTCGGGTGTCGGCCGGTACCCGGACCACCACCCCGGGCAGGTCGGCGAGGCGGTCCAACGACACCCCGGTCAGATCCTCGCGACCGGCCCAGCGGTGGGCGGGGGTGTCCACGTACGTGCCGGTGTTGGCGATCATGTCGATCCGGGCCACGTGGAACTCGGTGCCCGGCGCGTACCGCTCCCGGGACGCCGCGTACGTCAGCCAGTCGGTGACCCGCGGACCCGGCCACCCGGGCAGGGTGGTCATCCCGTCGCTGATGACGTGGCTCAACTCCACCAGCCGGCGACCGCCGCCGGTCGGGGCGACGGCGCGGCCACCCTTGTGCGGTTCCTCGATGATCGTTTTCGCGCTGATCCGGACCTCGGCGACCATGAGCAGCCCGAGATGCCGGACGAAGAGCGCGGCCAGATCGTCATCGGTGATCTCCGGCCCAGGGATGTCCAGCCGGAATCCCTCGGTCCGCAGCCCGCCTCCGTTGGCGAAGCTGACCTCCGCGTCGAACTGCGCCCGCCACTGCTCACCCATCCCCGCACTCGACCACGGCGTCCCGCCCCGGTCAAGATCCGCGCGGACTCGCGCTGTACGCATCGGCTCGCGCTGTACGCATCGGCTCGCGCTGTACGCATCGGCTCGCGCTGTACGCATCGGCTCGCGCTGTAGCGCATGCGCACGCGGCAAGTCTGCGGGCGCGGGGCAAGATCGCGGGCGCCGGGCAAGATCCGCGCAACTTCCCCGTTATTGCTGTCTCCGACGCGTCTGAAGCAGCAGTATCCCCGAAGTTGTGAGGATCTTGGGCGCGGGGCGCGGGGCGCGGGGCGCGGGGCGCGGGGCGCGGGGCGCGGGGCGCGGGGCGCGAGGCGGAGCGGGGCACGAGGGCACGGGGCACGAGGGCGCGAGGGCGGGCGACGCGAGGGCGTGGGACCTGGGCGGAACGGGGTGGGTGTCGGTGGACGGGGATAGGCTTGTGGGGTGCGCACCCCCCGTCCGACTGGGCGAGGGGCCCGCCGTCGTGTGCGTCGACTCCCCTGGAAGGACTCCCTTGCTCACCGGTCTGTTCTCCGCCGCCCTGGCCGATCCCGGGCTGGCCCGGGCGCGTGACCTGGCGCGCTCCGGTGCCGCCCAGGTCGATGGCCTCGACATCACCGCTCCTGCCGCGCTGCGCCCGTTCGCCGTCGCGGCCGTCGCCGCGGACACCGGCGGGGCCGGGCGACCCGTGCTGGCCGTGACCGCCACCACCCGCGAGGCCGACGACCTGGCCGCCGCGCTCGGCGGGCTGCTGCCGCCGGAGCAGGTGGTGGTCTTCCCCTCCTGGGAGACGCTGCCGCACGAACGGCTCTCCCCCCGATCGGACACGGTGGGCCGACGGCTGGCCGTGCTGCGCCGCCTCGCGCACCCCGAGTCGGCTGACGCGCACGGCCGGACCGGCCCCCTGCGGGTGGTGGTCGCCCCGGTCCGGTCGCTGCTGCAACCGCAGCTCAAGGGCCTCGGTGACCTGGAACCGGTGCAGCTCGCGGCCGGCGAGGAAGCGGACCTTGAGGTGGTCGCCCGCCGACTCACCGACATGGCGTACGCCCGGGTCGACCTGGTCACCAAGCGCGGCGAGTTCGCGGTGCGCGGCGGCATCCTGGACGTGTTCCCGCCCACCGACGAGCACCCGTCCCGGGTCGAGTTCTGGGGCGACGAGGTGGAGGAGATCCGCACCTTCGCGGTCGCCGACCAGCGCACCATCGAGCAGGTGCCGCTGCTGTGGGCGCCGCCCTGTCGGGAGCTGCTGCTGACCCCAACAGTGCGCGAGCGGGCCGCCGCGCTCGCCGAGCAGCACCCCGAGCTGGCCGAGATCCTGGACAAGCTGGCCGAGGGTATCCCGGTGGAGGGGATGGAGTCGCTGGCCCCGGTGCTGGTCGGCCCCGACTCGCTGGAGCTGCTGCTGGACGCGATGCCGGCCGGCACCCACGTCCTGCTGTGCGACCCGGAGCGCATTCGCACGAGGGCGCACGATCTGGTGCGTACCTCTGAGGAGTTTTTGCAGGCCTCCTGGGCCGCCGCCGCGGTCGGCGGCCAGGCCCCGGTGGACGTCGGCGCCGCCGCCTTCCGCACCCTGGCCGAGGTACGCGCCACCGCCGGCACGCTCCGCCAGCCCTGGTGGACGCTGTCCCCGTTCGGATTGGTCGAGGCGGAGACCGCCGAGGCGCGGCAGCCCTGGGAGGACGCGCCCGAGCAGGCCAGCGTCACCCCGGACGACGCCATCGCGGTGACCCTCGCCGCCCAGCCCGCCCCGCTCTACCACGGCGAGACCGCGCGGGTCGTCGACGACCTCAAGCGCTGGGCCGGCGAGGGCTGGTCGATCGCGCTGGTCTTTGAGGGGCACGGCCCCGCCCAGCGTGCCGTGGAGGTCCTGCGCGACGCGGGCCTGGGCGCGCGGCTCACCGAGGAGGTGCCCACCGCACCCGCCCCCGGCGACCTGGTCGTCACCTGTGGCGCGCTGACCAGCGGATTCGTCGACGAGGCGTCCCGTTTCGTGCTGCTGACCGGTAACGACGTGACCGGTGGCCGGGGCACCTCGACGCGGGACATGCGCAAGATGCCGAGCCGCCGGCGCAACACGATCGACCCGCTGGAGCTCAAGGCCGGCGACTACGTGGTGCACGAGCAGCACGGCATCGGTCGGTACGTCGAGCTGGTGCAGCGCACCGTCAACGGCGCCAGCAGGGAATACCTGGTCATCGAGTACGCGGCCAGCAAGCGCGGCCAGCCCGGCGACCGGCTGTTCGTCCCCACCGACCAGCTCGACCAGCTCTCCCGTTACGTGGGCGGTGAGCAGCCGACCCTGCACAAGATGGGCGGCTCGGACTGGCAGAAGTCCAAGGCCCGCGCCCGCAAGGCGGTCCGGGAGATCGCCGCGCAGCTCATCCAGCTCTACGCCGCGCGCAAGGCGTCCAAGGGCCACTCGTTCGGCCCGGACACCCCGTGGCAGCGGGAGTTGGAGGACGCCTTCCCGTGGCAGGAGACGCCCGACCAGCTCGCCGCGATCGACGAGGTCAAGCGGGACATGGAGCAGACCGTCCCGATGGACCGGTTGATCTGTGGCGACGTCGGCTACGGCAAGACCGAGATCGCGGTGCGGGCGGCGTTCAAGGCCGTGCAGGACGGTAAGCAGGTGGCGGTGCTCGTGCCGACGACCCTGCTGGTGCAGCAGCACTACAACACGTTCGCCGAGCGGATGAGCCAGTTCCCGGTGCAGATCCGGCAGCTGTCGAGGTTCCAGACCGCCAAGGAGACCGAGCGGACGCTGGAGATGGTCGCCGACGGCACCGTCGACATCGTCATCGGCACGCACCGGCTCCTGCAGACGGCGACGCGGTTCAAACAGCTCGGGCTGGTGATCGTCGACGAGGAGCAGCGTTTCGGTGTCGAGCACAAGGAGCACCTGAAGACGCTGCGCGCCTCGGTGGACGTGCTCAGCATGTCGGCCACCCCGATCCCGCGCACCCTGGAGATGGCGATCACCGGCATCCGGGAGATGTCCACCATCGCCACCCCGCCGGAGGAGCGGCACCCGGTGCTCACCTTCGTGGGCGCGCAGGACGACCGGCAGGTCGCCGCGTCCATCCACCGCGAGCTGCTGCGCGACGGGCAGGTCTTCTACCTGCACAACCGGGTCGAGTCGATCGACCGGGCGGCGCGGCGGCTGCGCGAGCTGGTGCCCGAGGCGCGGGTGGCCGTGGCGCACGGGCAGATGGGCGAGGAGGCCCTGGAGAAGGTCATGGTCGGCTTCTGGGAGAAGGAGTTCGACGTCCTGGTCTGCACCACGATCGTGGAGTCGGGCATCGACATCCCCAACGCCAACACCCTGATCGTCGAGCGGGCCGACCTGCTCGGCCTGGCCCAGCTGCACCAGATCCGGGGTCGGGTCGGCCGGGGCCGGGAGCGGGCGTACGCGTACTTCCTCTACCCGCCGGAGAAGCCGCTCACCGAGCACGCCCACGAGCGGCTGGCCACCATCGCGCAGCACACCGAGCTGGGCGCCGGCATGTACGTCGCGATGAAGGACCTGGAGATCCGGGGTGCCGGCAACCTGCTCGGCGGTGAGCAGTCCGGGCACATCGAGGGCGTCGGCTTCGACCTGTACGTGCGGATGGTCGGCGAGGCGGTCTCCGCGTTCAAGGGCGAGCGCCAGGAGGAGGAGACCGACGTCAAGATCGACCTGCCGGTCGACGCGCACCTGCCGCACGACTACGTGGGCGTGGAACGCCTGCGCCTGGAGATGTACCGCAAGCTCGCCGAGGCGCGCGACGAGGACCGCCTGCGCGAGGTCGTCGCCGAGATGACCGACCGGTACGGCGAGCCGCCCGCCCCCGTGCAGAACCTGGTGGCGGTGGCCCGGTTCCGCCTGCTGGCCCGCCGGTACGGCCTGTCCGACGTGACCATGCAGGGCAAGCACATCCGGTTCGGGCCGCTGCCGCTGCCGGACTCGAAGCAGATGCGGCTCAAGCGCTACCACCCGGACGCGGTCTACAAGCAGGCCACCGACCAGGTCAGCGTGCCCCGGCCGAGCACCCGTCGGATCGGTGGCGAACCGCTGCGCGACCAGGCGTTGCTCGAATGGTGTGCGCAACTGCTCGCCGACGTCCTGGGCGCCCCCGCGCCGCTCGCCGCCGCGCCCGCGTGACGGTCCCGTACGCGGGCGAGGCGCGTACGCGAGCCGGGTTGTGGCCGCGACGTCGGCGCGGTGAGGTGGGGGCCGTCACAGCGTGGGAGAGGGCATGAGAGAGTGACCGGTATGCGTGCTCGCCGTGTGATCGTCGCCGCCAGCGTCGCGGCCCTGGCTGCCCTCTCCCTCGCTGCCTGCGGCAGATCCGCGCCGAGCGTCGCCGCCTATGTCGGTGACACCACCTACTCGGTGGACCGGGTCGACACCCTCTTCGCGGAGGCGCAGGCGAAGTACGAGACGAACGCCCGAGCGGCGTTCGCGCAGCAGAACGGCCCGTCGGCAACTCCCTCGCCCGATCAGCTGCGTTTCAAGGCGACCCGGCAGGACATGCTCAACCTGCTCGTCGGCCTCGACCTCGCCAAGCGAGTGGTCGCGGAGAAGAACATCACGGTCAAGGACCAGATCAAGGCCGACGAATTGGGTCAGAGCCTCCAGGTCCCCGGCTCCGAGTACGCGAAGCTCGCGGCCGACTGGTACAACCACTTCTCCGCCCTGCAGGCGGGTCTGCCGCCGGCCGAGTTGACCGACGACGAGCGTTCGGCAATCTACGACGCTCTGGTGAAGAGCGGGGTCGCTTCCGCCGGTTGGTCCGTCGAGGAGCAGCGCGAGCGGTTCGGGGCACCGGAGATCGCTCCGCAGGTGAACGCGGTGGTGGCGCTCAGCACGGCCTTCAAGGAAGAGGTCAAGCGGGAGGACGTCACCGTCAATCCGCGCTACTCGTCGTTGGAGATTCCGGCCCTGTTCCAGGTGCCGAACCAGGGCACTGCTCTGTACGACCTGCCCTACCTGGACCGGGCCAGCAGCACGGTCACCGACGTCTCCACCCCGGACGTGTCGCCGTCGCCGTCGAGCCCCAACCCGGACGCCGAGGGTACGGCCAGCTGAGCATGACGGCACGGATCGTCCTGCTGGTCACCTCGCCCCGGCTGCCGGCCGGCCTGCTGACCTCGGCCGCCTGGGACGTCGTACGCCAGCATCCGGTGCTGACCGGCGCGGAGAGCGAGTTGACCACGGCCGTGCGGCAGGCGGGCGCCGAGGTGACCGTCGTGGCTGGCCCGGCCACGCAGGCGTTGCTGGACACGGTCGCGGAGCACGGTACGGCGGTCTGGCTGGCCGGACCGGCCGGGGACGAGTCGTTGGCAAGGGAGTTGGGTCTGCGGCTGGCCCGGGAGCCGGGGCTCGCCGAGATGGAGCTGATGTACGGCTCGTGGGATCCGCCGGGGGCACGGCTGCTCGACGCGGTGGCCGTGCTGGACCGGCTGGCCTCGCCGGGCGGTGACCCGTGGAAGCGGGCGCAGACGCACCGTAGCCTCGCGGGTTACCTGCTGGAGGAGAGCTACGAGGCGTACGACGCGATCAGCGCCGACGACACCGACGCGCTCCGCGAGGAGTTGGGCGACGTGCTGCTCCAGGTGGTGCTGCACGCGCGGCTCGCCGAGGAGCTGCCCGAGGGTGAGCGGTGGAACATCGACGACGTGGCCGGTGGCCTGGTCGACAAGATGATCCGGCGCAATCCGCACGTCTTCGCCGGTGCGGAGGCGGGCACGCTGGAGGAGATCACCGCCAACTGGGAGCGGATCAAGCGGGTCGAGAAGGCGCGCGACTCGGTGTTGGACGGCGTGGCGTTCAGCCAACCTGCCCTGTCCCTGGCCGCGCAGATCCTCGCCCGCGCCGCCCGCGCCAACCTGACCGTCGAAACCCCGTCCCCCGACACGGGGCTGGACGAGGAGGAGCGCCTAGGCGCCACCCTCCTGACCCTGGTCTCAGAAGCCCGCAAGGCCAACCTCGACCCCGAGGCAGCCCTGCGCCGCGCGACCCTGACCCACGCCGAATCCATCCGCGCCGCCGAACGAGGTTGATCAAGAGGTTCGCGTCAGGATCCGGCTCGTATCTGACGCGAACCTCTTGATCAACACGGCTGGGTGCGGGGTGGTCGGTAGGGTTGTCCGGTGGAAGCGTTTGGGGTACTGGCTGAGCGGGTTGTCGAGGCACTGCTGGAGGCGCGGCCGGGGGTTGCCACCTCGGCTGGCGATCATCGGTTCGACGATCGGCTTCCTGACCTGTCCGCCGACGCGTTGGCCGCCGACCGGGTGATGCTCACCGACGCGGCGAACGCACTCTCCGAACTGGACCCGGACGCGCTCGACGTCGACGAACAGGTCGACCACGCGCTGCTCACCTCCTTCGTCGACCGGGAGCTGTTCGAGCTCACCGAGATCCGGTCGCACGAGTGGGACCCCCTGTTCCACAACCCCGGCCCGCTGCTGCACCCCCTGCTGGCCCGCCCGTACGCCCCGGCCGAGGTGCGCCTGACCCAGCTCGTCGGTCGGCTCGCCGCCGTACCGGATGCCCTCGCCACCGCACGCGCGACGCTGCGGGACATGCCGCGGATCCACGCGGAGACGGCGGTCGGGCAGTTCACCGGCACGGCCGTGCTCATCCGTGACGAGCTACCGGGCCTGATCGCGCAGGCGCCGGGCGGCTTCGAGCGGGTCGAGCCGGCGGCGACCGCCGCGATCGCCGCGCTGGACGAGTTCGTCGCCTGGCTGCGGGTCCGGTTGGCCGCCGACGCCGGGCCCGGCCGCGACCCGCGCCTGGGCCGCCGACGCTGGGAGGCGCGGCTCTGGCACACCCTCGACACCGAGCTGGGGGCCGCCGAGATCCAGCGCCGGGCCTGGGCCAACCTGGACCGGGTCACCGAGGAGATCCGCGCGGCGGCCGTCGAGCTGGTCGGTGGTCCGGCCGACGACGAGACGGTACGCCGGGCGCTGGACCTGTTGGCCGCCGAGCACCCGGACGACTCGACGATCGTCGAGCTGGCCGGTGTGACCCTGGACGAGGCGACCGATTTCGTCCGGCTGCACGACCTGGTCACCCTGGTCGACGACCGGTGCGTGATCCAGGAGATGCCGGAGTTCGCGCGGGGCGTCGCGGTGGCGTACTGCGACTCGCCCGGCCCGTTGGAGACCGCGGCGGTGCCGACGTTCTACTGCATCGCGCCCACCCCGGCGGACTGGTCGGCGCAGCGTGTCGACTCCTTCTACCGCGAGTACAACGATCACATGGTTCGTAACCTGACCGTGCACGAGGCGATGCCCGGCCACTTCCTCCAGCTCGCCCACGCCCGGCGGCACGTCGGCGGCACGCGGGTGCGGGCGTTGGCCCGCTCCGGCCCGTTCGTCGAAGGCTGGGCCGTGTACGCCGAGGAGCTGATGGCCGGTCTCGGCTTCGGCGGTCTGCCGGTGCGGATGCAGCAGCTCAAGATGCAGCTCCGCATGACCATCAACGCGCTGCTCGACCAGTTGGTGCACGCCGAGGAGCTGCCCGAGGCCGAGGCCATGGCGTTGATGACCGGTCGTGGCTTCCAGGAGGAGGGGGAGGCCGCCGGCAAGTGGCGCCGGTCCCTGCTCACCTCGACGCAGCTCTCCACGTACTTCGTCGGGTACAGCGAGGTGGCCGAGATCGCCGCCGCCCGCCCGGAGGGGGTGTCGGCGCGCGACTGGCACGACGCGATGCTCGCCCACGACTGCCCGCCGCCGCGCCACCTGCGCGCCCTGCTCGGCGTCTGACGCCCGCCGGGCCGTCGGACGGTCACCCGTCGCGCCGGCACAGCCAGCAGGAGCCGGGGGTACGACGTCAGGAGCCGCCGGGGCGGTTGTCGACGACGCCTGCTCCGGCGGGCGGGTCGAACGCGTCCTTCTCGACCGACTCGGAGTAGTCGCTCAACGCCAGCTCCATTGGTTTGCCGTCGACCGAGCCGAGGAAGCTGCCGAGCACACCCTCGGTGGTCACGCAGGCGCTGAAGTCGCCGTCCGAGCGCTGTACCTCGACGCAGGCGGCGTGGTGCCCGGCGACGGTGGTGTCGCTCTGCTTGATCACTGCCTGCGGGTCGAGGGCGGCGGCGGTCAGCAGGCCGACCACCACGGGCGGGGTGACGAGACCCTGCTGGTTCGCCTCGTCGAACAGCGCCACCGTGGGCTTGCTGCCGGGGGTGGGTGGCGCGACGAGTGTGCACGCCATCCGACCGCCGGTCGCTGTGCAGCGGGTGACGGCGTCGGGGGTGACGGTGAGCCGCCCACCCGGGTAGGTGTAGGCGGAGCGGGCCGGGTCCTGCGCCTGGACGATCGCGGCGGTCTGGCCGCCGGGCAGTTGGTAGTCGGCCGTGTAGGTCAACTCCAGTGCCCGGTCGAGGCGGGCGGCGAGGTCGTTGACGAGATCCGAGCGACCCATGGCGCTGCCGGCGTCCTCGAATGTCTGACAGCCGGTGACCGTGAGCGACGCGATGACCGACACGGCGAGCATGCGGAGGGTGGTCGTGGCGGCGGGCATGGCGACCAGCCTGGTGGATCTAGTCCGCGCAGCGCAAACCCGTTGCCGGTTGACGCCCGGAAATACGGGAATGTCCGTCACCGCGGGGCGACTCGGGTGCGCGGGCGACGCCGTGCCCGATCTCGTCGCCCGATACGCTGCGTTCAACACCTGCCTCAGCCGCACCGTCGCGGCCCACCCACGGACCGGATCACAACAACGAGGAGCGACTCAGTGGCAACCATCGAGGGAATCGTCGCGCGGGAGATTCTCGACTCGCGGGGCAACCCGACGGTCGAGGTCGAGATCGGCCTGGACGACGGCACGGTGGCCCGCGCCGCGGTGCCCTCCGGCGCCTCCACCGGCGCGTTCGAGGCGATCGAGCTGCGCGACGGTGACGCCGACCGTTACCAGGGCAAGGGCGTGGAGAAGGCGGTCTCCAACGTCGAAGACAAGATCGTCGACCAGCTCATCGGCTACGAGGCCAGCGAGCAGCGGCTCATCGACCAGAAGATGCTCGACATCGACGGCACCGACAGCAAGTCGGAGCTGGGCGCGAACGCCATCCTCGGGGTCTCCCTCGCGGTGGCGAAGGCCGCCGCCAGCAGCGCCGAGCTGAGCCTCTTCCGCTACCTGGGCGGCCCGAACGCGCACCTGCTGCCGGTGCCGATGATGAACATCCTCAACGGTGGCGCGCACGCCGACTCCAACGTCGACGTCCAGGAGTTCATGATCGCGCCGATCGGCGCGCCCACCTTCCGCGAGGCGCTGCGCTCCGGCGCGGAGGTCTACCACGCGCTGAAGTCGGTGCTCAAGAAGAAGGGCCTGTCGACCGGGCTCGGTGACGAGGGTGGCTTCGCGCCGAACCTGCCCACCAACGCGGCTGCCCTGGACCTGATCGCCGAGGCGGTCGAGAAGGCCGGCTACCGGCTCGGCACCGACATCGTGTTCGCGCTCGACGTGGCGGCCACCGAGTTCTTCGAGAACGGCACCTACACCTTCGAGGGCGCCGCGAAGTCCGCCGAGGACATGAGCACCTACTACACCAAGCTCGCCGACGAGTACCCGATCGTGTCGATCGAGGACCCGCTGGCCGAGGACGACTGGTCCGGCTGGCAGACGCTGACCGCGTCGATCGGCGACCGGGTGCAGATCGTCGGTGACGACCTGTTCGTGACCAACCCGCAGCGCATCGCCCGTGGCATCGCGGAGAAGGCCGCCAACGCCGTCCTCGTGAAGGTCAACCAGATCGGTTCGCTGACCGAGACCCTGGACGCGGTGGACCTGGCCCACCGGGCCGGCTTCAAGTGCATGATGAGCCACCGCTCCGGCGAGACCGAGGACACCACCATCGCCGACCTGGCGGTCGCCACCGGCTGTGGTCAGATCAAGACCGGCGCTCCGGCCCGCTCGGACCGGGTCGCCAAGTACAACCAGCTGCTCCGGATCGAGGAGGAGCTGGCCGACGCGGCGCGCTACGCGGGCGCGGGTGCTTTCCCGCGTTACCGTTCGGCCTGAGTGGGGTTGCCGGGAGGCCCCAGGTGGGGCCTCCCGGCGCACGTACGCGACAGACGTAGCCTCGGGGGAGGGGTGTGACGATGCAGCGCCGCACACCGGGTGGTCAACGGCCCGCCCGCCGACCGGGTCAGGCTGGCCGGCCGGGTGCCGGGCGGGCCGCCCGCGGGTCGCTCCGGGACGCCGGCGTACGCGCCGAAACACGCGGCGCCGCCGGTCGCGCCCCGGGCACGGTCCGGGGCGCCGAGGGCGGACGCTCCGCGAGTCGTCCGGCCGCCGCCCGGCGTACCGCCGCCGGTGGCGGTGCCGTCAAGCGGCTCGCCGCACCCCATCCCCGTCGCTTCACCGGGCGGGCCACCGTCCTGTTCGCGGTGCTGATCGCGCTCGCCCTGGCGTACACCTACCCGGTGCGGGTCTACCTCGACCAGCAGGCCGACATCGAACGGATGGAGGCCGCGCAGACGGCGCAGGAGAAGGAGATCGCTCGACTCGCCGCCGAGGCCGCCAAGTGGCAGGACGACGAGTTCATCGAGACCAAGGCCCGGGAGCGGTTCTTCATGGGCCGGCCGGGCGAGAAGATGATGGTGGTCATGAACGACGCCGAGGGCGCGGCCCGCGACGCCGGCAAGCCGGCCGGTTCGGGTGCCCCGGCCGGGCCTTCGACCTGGTACGACACCCTCTGGTCGAGCGTGCGCGCGGCGGACAGCCAGCAGCCGGGCAAGTGATCCACCGATCAGCACACCAGGAGAGACGAGCACCGTGACTGTCGTACCCCCGTCGGAGCCGGCGGCGGATTCCGTACCCCTGCCGCAGCGGGAACCGGCGACCGAGGCCGACCTGGCCGCGGTGGCCGCGCAGCTCGGCCGCCCGCCCCGGGGCACCCGGGCGGTGGCCCACCGCTGCCCGTGCGGCCTGCCCGACGTGGTGGAGACGACGCCCCGCCTCGCCGACGGCACCCCGTTCCCGACGTTGTTCTACCTGACCTGCCCCCGGGCCACCGCGGCGTGCAGCCGGCTGGAGTCGGCGGGGCTGATGCGGGAGATGGCCGACCGGTTGGCGACCGATCCGGAGCTGGCCGCCCACTACCGGGCGGCGCACGAGGACTACCTCGCCCGCCGGAACGCGATCGGTGAGGTGCCGGAGATCGCCGGCATCTCGGCCGGTGGGATGCCGGGCCGGGTGAAGTGCCTGCACGTGCACCTCGGCCACGCCCTGGGCGCCGGCCCCGGCGTGAACCCGTTCGGCGACGAGACGTTGGCGCTGGTGGAGCCCTGGTGGACGGCGGGGCCGTGCGTGGACGTGCCCGACAGCGAATGACCACCCAGGCCGAGGGGCAGATCCTGCTGCGGCGTGCCCGCACCGGGGACGTGCGGGGCATCCGTCGACTGGTCGACACGTACACCAACGACCGGCGGCTGCTGAGCAAGGCCACCGTGACCCTGTACGAGCACGTGCAGGAGTTCCGGGTCGCGGTCCGGGCCGACGACGGCGTCGTGGTGGGCTGCGGGGCGCTGCACGTGATGTGGGAGGACCTGGCCGAGATCCGTACGGTGGCCGTGGATCCGTCCTGTCGAGGTCAGCACATCGGGCACCGGCTGGTCGGCGAGCTGATCGCCGCGGCCCGGGAGCTGGGTGTGGCACGGATCTTCGTGCTGACCTTCGAGACCCAGTTCTTCGGCTCGTTCGGTTTCCGCGAGATCGACGGCGCGCCGGTGCCGCAGCCGGTCTACGAGCAGCTGCTGCGCTCGTACGACGAGGGTGTCGCGGAATTCCTGGACCTGGAGCGGGTCAAGCCCAACACGTTGGGCAACACCCGGATGCTGCTGCGGTTGTAGTCACCGTTCGACGTCGAGCTGTCGGGCGCCGACCGCTCGGTTGAGCGTGATGCCGGTGCGTCATCAAGATGACCCAGAGGCATCACGCTCATCGGAGACTGGCCTCCCGGCGTCGGTGGCGGGCTGTCGTAGGGTTGCCGGGTGACGACGCGTGTGGCGGCCATCGACTGCGGGACCAACTCGATCCGACTGCTGGTCGCCGACCTGCCGGAGGAGTCGGCCGGGCCGCAGGCCCCGCTGACCGACGTGACCCGGCGGATGGAGATCGTCCGGCTGGGTCAGGGGGTGGACCGGACGGGCCGGCTCGCCCCGGAGGCGATCGAGCGGACCCGGGTGGCGCTCGCGTCGTACGCCGCCGACATCGAGAAGTTGGGCGCCCAGCGGGTGCGCATGTGCGCGACCTCCGCCTCGCGGGACGCTGCCAACGCCGCCGACTTCACCGAGATGGTGCGGCAGACCCTCGGCGTCGCGCCCGAGGTGGTGAGCGGCGACGAGGAGGCCCGGCTGTCGTTCACGGGGGCGGTGCGCGGGCTGCCGGCCGACGCCGAGGAGCCGTTCCTCGTCGTCGACATCGGCGGCGGCTCGACCGAGTTCGTGGTCGGTGACCGGGCCGGTGTGCGGTCGGCCATCTCGGTGGACATCGGCTGCGTC
The DNA here is from genome assembly GCF_040648595.1 of Micromonospora sp. NPDC049107. NCBI lineage: Bacteria > Bacillati > Actinomycetota > Actinomycetes > Micromonosporales > Micromonosporaceae > Micromonospora > Micromonospora sp. NPDC049107. Next base: position 108,930 of record NZ_JBEZEC010000013.1, on the reverse strand, counting down.
CGGATGACCGAACGGCACCTGGCGGGTGACCCGCCGACGCCGGAGCAGGTCGCGGCGGCGGAGGCCGACGTCGCCGCCGTCGTGGACCGGGCGCTCGCGGCGGTGCCCGGCCGCGAGGCGGCCACCCTCATCGGCCTCGCCGGTTCGGTCACCACCGTGGTCGCCATCGCTCAGAACCTTCAGGGGTACGACCCGGAGCGCATCCACCACGCCCGGGTGTCGTACGAGGCGGTGGCGCGGGTGACTGCGGACCTGCTGGAGCGGACCAGCGCGCAGCGGCTGGAGATCCCGGTGATGCATCCGGGACGGGCCGACGTGATCGGTGCGGGGGCGCTGGTGCTGCGCGTGATCATGGAGCGGGCCGGCATGCCCTCGGTGGTGGCGTCCGAGCACGACATCCTCGACGGCATCGCCTGGAGCCTCCAACCCGTCTGATGCTGATCGACACCCACACATCGGCGAGTCGTTGACGCTACTTCGCATTGCACACTAGTGTGCAATGCGTGGACACCACACAATTGTTGAAGGGCGTGCTCGATCTGGCCGTCCTGGCCGTCCTGCGCGAAGAGGACGGTTACGGCTACGACATCCTGCGCCGGCTCCGCGAGGCCGGCCTGGAGGAGATCGGCGACGCCTCGGTCTACGGCACCCTGCGCCGTCTCTTCGCCGCCGGCCTGCTCACCACCTACGTCGTGCCGAGCGAGACCGGGCCGCACCGCAAGTACTACTCGCTCAACGCCGCCGGGCGTGACCAGTTGACCCGCTCCGGCAAGCTCTGGCGCTCGTTCGCCACCACCATGGACACGCTGCTCGACGATCGGGGGCTGGCGGCATGACCGTCATGGAGCAGGAGATCACCGACTACGTGGCGCGGGTCCGGGCCGCACTGGCCGACCTGCCGCCGGATCGCCGCACCGAGCTGACCGAGGACCTCGCCGACCACCTCACGGAGGTCGCCGCCGAGGCCGAGGGCACCCTCGTCGAGCGGCTGGGCGAGCCGGAGGCGTACGCCGCCGAGCTGCGCGCCGCTGCCGGCGTCGGTGTCGGCGGCGGTCGCAACCTGGACCACCGGGTCGCCGCCGCCGTGGTCCGGGTCCGCAGCCGCCTGCGCGCGCTCGACTCCCGGCTCGGCCCACCCCTGGGGTACGCGACGGCGAGCGAATTCCTCCGTCTGCTGCGCCCCGCCTGGTGGGTGCTGCGCGGCTACCTGGCGGCCATGCTGCTCACCGTGATCAGCACCGGCGGCAGCTTCGGGGTGCTGCCCCGCTTCGGTGGGGAGTTGCTCGCCGGTCTGATCATGCTGGTGGGCTTCGTGCTCGCCTCGATCTGGCTCGGCCGCCGTTCGGCCCAGCTCACCCGCTGGCCGCGCTCGGCGGTGCAGGTCGGCAGCGCGGTGCTCGTCGTCTTCGCGCTCTCCGCTCTCATGCAGGCCGAGGACCGGATGCGGTACGGCGACTACGGCATCGATCCGACGTCGATCAACGACCCGTACAGCCAGGTGCGGGACGTCTTCGTCTACGACAGCGAGGGTCGGCTGGTGGAGAACGCCCGGCTCTTCGACCAGAACGGCAATCCGATCCGGCTGGGCTACCCGGACTGTGAAGGCCGCGTCGACGAGTACGGCAACCCGCTGCTGCGGCCGTACCCGTACTGTCCGGACCGGCCGCCGTTCGGGCCCCGGGGTCCGCGACTGCCCGAGGCGCCGACCAGCACGCCGTCGGCCAGCGAGTCACCCACCGGCACGCCGACCCCGACCGTGACGCCGGCAAGCCCGAGCGCAGCGCCGGCAAGCTCGAGCGCGACGCCGAGTGACGAGCCGACCCCGACCCCGACGAGCTGAGGGGCGATGTGAACCAGATCATGCACGCGATGCTGGGAAATAGCTGAACGGACGAGGCGAGCGGGACGGCACCGGAAATCAATGATCGTTACGGTGTCGTCTGCTCATTCATCCCTCGGAAGGAACCCCCGTGTCAGAGCAGGTCGCACCGCCCCCCGCGTCCGACGCAGCGCCGGCCCAGCCGGCCGCCGAGACGCCGGCCCAGCCGGCCGTCGGCACGCCGGCCCAGCCGGCCGTCGAGACGCCGCCGCCGGCCGAGCCGGAGGGTAAGTCCGGCGGTAAGAAGGCGCTCGGCATCATCGGCGCGATCGTCATCTTCCTCGTCATCGCCGGCCTGAAGTTCGGCCTCGGCACGGCCATCGGCAACTTCGTGAACAAGGACGAGACCGCTGACGCGAAGGCCGGCGACTGCATCGCCGAGCTGCCCGAGATCAAGGGGGACAAGGAGGAGAAGGTCGACGGCGCCAAGGTCGTCGAGTGCACCTCCACCGACGCCGCGTACAACGTGGTCGGTCGGCTCGACGGGCAGACCGAGACCCAGGCCAAGTCCGAGACCACCTGCAACGAGTTCTTCAAGGAAGGCCAGGAGGGGTACGTCTTCTACAGCATCGAGTCGGGCAAGAAGGGCTACGTGCTCTGCCTGACCAAGAAGGCCTGATAACACGCCTGAAGCACCGATGACGGCGGCGGGGAACATTCCCCGCCGCCGTCGGCGTACCCGCAGTCAACGCCCGGCGAACGGGAGGTAAATGCCACTGTTCCGACGTCTTCCCGGCCGGGGTCACGGCGTGGCAGGCTACCGGCACGTAGGACCACTGGGCGACCAGCCAACGATGACTGACCGCTAGGAGGACGGCCGATGGGCGACATGGTGAGCTACCGCAGCAACGGGGGCACGAGCGAGGGGTATCTCGCGATACCCGCGAGCGGCACGGCCAGCCCGGCCGTCATCGTCCTGCAGGAGTCGTGGGGCCTGGTCCCGCACATCCGGTCGGTCGCGGACCGGTTCGCCGAGGCCGGCTTCGTCGCCCTCGTCCCGAACTTCCGGCACGACACGGAGACCAACCAGGCGGTCGAGGCGCAGCACGAGTTGGCGACGCGAGTGGCCGAGGCGGCGAAGGACGTCGCGGACGCCGCCGACTACCTCGCCGGGCGTCCCGAGGTCACCGGCAAGGTCGGCGCGGTCGGGTTCGGCGCCGGTGGCAGCCTGGCTCTCAAGTCGGCGACCCGCTCCGAGCGGATCGTGGCCACCGCGGGCTTCTATCCCGCCCTGTCGGGGGAGTCGATGCGTTCCGACTGGGTCGACTACGCCGGCAAGGCGGCCATCGTCCACTGCTCCGATCAGGACGGCACCTCCACCGACGAGGGTGTGCAGGCCGTACGTCGCGCCGTCGAAGAGGCCGGCGGCACCTGCCAGCTCTACGACTACCCGGGCACCTCGCACGGGTTCTTCGACGACGACCGGCCGGAGGCGTTCGACCAGCGCGCCGCCTCCAGCGCGTGGGCGCGCACCCTCGAACTCTTCCGGGCCAAGCTTGGCTGAGTCCCGTACCCCCGATCAGGTCGTCGCCCGTGCCGCGCGGGCGGCGGACCTGGCCGATCTCGACGCCGCGGTCAGCGACTGTTTCGCCTGCCCCCGGCTGGTCGGGTGGCGGGAGGAGGTGGCCCGCACCCGGCGGGCGGCCTTCCGCGACCAGGAGTACTGGGGTCGGCCGGTGCCCGGATTCGGGCCCGGCGACGCGCGCATCGCCATCCTGGGCCTCGCGCCCGCCGCGCACGGCGGCAACCGCACGGGCCGGATCTTCACCGGCGACCGCTCGGGCGACGTGCTCTTCGCGGCCCTGCACCGGGCCGGCCTGGCCAACCAGCCGACCAGCGTCGCCGCCGACGACGGGCTCACCCTGCGGGACACCCGGATCTTCTCGGCCGTCCGCTGCGCGCCGCCGGACAACAAGCCCACCCCGGACGAACGGGACACCTGCGCGCCCTGGCTGCACCGTGAGGTCACGCTGATCCGACCCACCCTGCGCGTCGTGGTCGCGCTGGGCGCGTTCGCCTGGGCCGCGTGGTGGCCGGTGCTCCGCCACGTGTACGGGCAGCGCCCGCCCAGCCCGCGACCGGCGTTCGGCCATGGGGCACACTGGTCCGGCGCGGCCGTGCCGGAGTTGCTCGGTTGCTACCACGTCAGCCAGCAGAACACCTTCACCGGGCGGCTGACACCGGGGATGTTGGACGACGTCTTCGGCCGGGCCAAGCAGCTGGCCGAAGTGGACTGAGGACGCGTGGGGTGGTGGCGATGACGACCGGAACACGCCCGCCCGCGCCGTCGCCGCCCGCCGGATCGGGTGTGGTCCGCCCGGTGCTCGGCCTGCTGCGCCGTTGGTGGCCGGTGGGTGTGGTGGCGGCCCTGCTCGCGGCGGCCGCGCTCGCGTCCGCCCACTCGTCGATCGGCGCGAGCCGGATCCCGCCGGCCGCCTCGAACGTGCCGTGGGTACCGGAATACCCGACGGACGTGCCGTCGCCGTCGATCCCCGTCGAACCGAGGGACGCCGGCGAGGCCACCCAGGCGCACATCCCGCAGTGGATCGCGACTGTGGCGATGGCCCTGCTCGGGCTGGCGATCCTCGCGGTGCTCGGCTACCTGACCTGGATCCTGCTGCGTGGCGCGCTGCGTCGTACCTCGCGGGTCCTACCGGCGCAGCGGGCCCGGCGTACGGCCGAGGGCACGGCCCGCGAGGTGGTCGCCGCCCTGGACGCCGGCCTGGTGGAGCTGGACGACCAGTCCACCGATCCGCGGGTCGCGGTCATCGCCTGCTGGGTACGTCTGGAGGAGGCCGCCTCCGCCGCCGGTGTGCCCCGGCATCTCGGCGACACACCGACCGACCTGGTCACCCGGTTGCTGCGGGGCGACGAGTCGACAGGTGTCCCGGCGATCGTCAGCGCCGACGTGCTGGCCGAGTTCGCGCACGTCTACCGCGAGGCCCGGTACGCCACGCGTGAGGTCGGCGCGGGCACCCGCGACCAGGCCCGTGCCGCGCTGCGGCGGTTGCGTGGCGAACTCACCATCGTGACGACTGGCCCGCCCGAGGTGCCGGCATGAGTGGCAGCGCCAGCATCGACGACCTGCTCACCTTCGAGGAGGAGCGGCCGAGGCACGACGACGGGCGGTCCGGTGGCCGGGCCGGGCGGGTGTTCCGGGCCCTTCTCGGCAACGCGGCCCTGGTCGCCGTCCTCGTCGTCGGTCTGCGGGCGGTCGGCCTGCAGATCTCCCTGGCGATCCTGATCGCCGGGGTGTTCGCCGTGTCCGCGGTACGCCGGGTCGCCGCCGCGCTCGCACCGCCACCCGCGGCGAGGTCCCGCACCCGGCTCGCCCAGGACGACGACGGCACCTGGAACTGGGGTGCCCGGGACGCGCTGCGCGCCGCGATCAACGGCTGGGAACTGCCGCTGGACTGGTCCACCACGCGACCCGAACGCTTCACCGGGGTGATCCTGCCCCGGCTCGCGGAACTGGCCGACGAGCGGCTTCGCCTGAAGCACTCCGTGACCCGTGAGTCGGATCCGGTCCGCGCCCGCGCCCTGCTGGGCGACCGGCTGTGGACGTTCCTGGAAACCCCGCCCCGACGCCCCCCGTCGCCGCGCGATCTCGCGGTGATCGTCGCCGAACTGGAGAAGATCTGATGAACGACGTGGACCGGAGCATGCCCGCCACCGAGGTCGGTCGCCTGGCGCGGGCCGTCCTGGACGCGGTCGGCACCGTCGTGGTCGGCAAGCGCGACGCGTTGGAACTGGTCCTCGCCGGCATCCTGGCGGGTGGGCACGTGCTCCTGGAGGATCTGCCCGGCCTCGGCAAGACGCTGACCGCGCGCTCCTTCGCGCAGGCGCTCGGGCTGGACTTCCGCCGCCTCCAGTTCACCCCCGACCTGCTCCCCGCCGACGTCACCGGCTCCTTCCTCTACGACCAGCGCAACGGCGACTTCACCTTCCGGGCCGGGCCGGTCTTCACCAACCTGCTCCTCGCCGACGAGATCAACCGGACGCCGCCGAAGACCCAGTCCGCGCTGCTCGAGGCCATGCAGGAGAAGCAGGTCTCGGTCGAGGGCGTCACGTACAAACTGGACGAGCCGTTCCACGTGCTGGCGACCGCCAACCCCATCGAGTACGAGGGCACGTACCCGCTGCCCGAGGCGCAGCTCGACCGGTTCCTGCTCCGGGTCTCCTTCGGCTACCCCCACCAGGAGGAGGAGTGGGAGGTGCTGCGCCGCCGGATGGGCCGCCGCCGCGAGGAGGCGGACATCAAACCGGTGGTGGACGCCGCCACCCTGCGGGCCATGCAGGCCGCCCTGGAGGACGTGGTGGTGGAGGACTCGATCGGCCGGTACATCGTGGCGCTCACGGCGGCCACCCGGGAACACCCGTCGGTGCTGGTCGGCGCCTCGCCGCGTGGCTCGTTGGCGTTGCTGCTGCTGTCCCGGGTACGCGCGGTGTTCGACGGCCGGGACTACGTGGTGCCGGAGGACGTCAAGGCGGTCGCCGCCCCCGCGCTCGCCCACCGGATCACCCTGCGCCCCGAGATGTGGCTGCGCCGCGTCGACCCGGCGTTCGTGGTCGGAGAGGTGTTGGAGGGGACGCCGGCTCCGGCCAGCGGCGCCCTGCCCAGCTACGCCGCCGGCGGGCCCCGGCACTGATGACCGGTCCGACCGCGTCCGCGCCGCGATCCACCGAGCCGGAATCGAGCGCCGGCTGGGCGCCCACCCCCGCGCTCGGCCGCGCCGTGCTGCTCGCCGGCCTGTTGCTGGTGGCGGGGGTGCTGCTGGGACGGGTCGACCTCGTCGTGCTGGCGGCGCCGCTCGCGCTGGGTACCGCGTACGCGCTGCGTCGCCGGCCCACCGCGCTGCCGCAGGTCTGGATCACCAGTGCCGAGGACGGACCGCTGGTCGAGGGCGGTGAGGTGGCGGCGGCGGTGAGTGTCGGCAACCCGGACACGGTCGACTACGACCTTGTGGTGGTTCGGTCGCGGGTCTCGCCGTGGCTGCGGATCGCCCGTGCCGGTTTCGCCGGTGTCGAACCCGTCGCCGCGCCGCCAGCCACCGCCACCTCGCCCGCCCCCGGCCGGGGACGCTCGGCCGCCGACCGGCCGTTCGTGACCTCGGTGCCCAGCGGCGCGGCGGTGGACCTGGAACTGGCCGGGCGGGCTCTGCGGTGGGGTCGGCACCCCGTCGGCCCGGCCGGGGCGCGGGTCGCCGCGGCGGGCGGCCTGCTGGTGTCCCGGGCGGTGATCACCGAACCGGTCGGGGTACGGGTCTACCCGCGTACCGAGCCGTTCGAGGCGGTGGAGGCGATGCCCCGCGCCGCCGGTCTGGTGGGCGCGCACCACTCCCGCCGTCCCGGAGAGGGCGGTGAGCTGGCCGGAGTGCGGGTCTTCGCCCCGGGCGACCGACTCCGCCGCGTCGACTGGCGGGTGTCGCTGCGCGCCCGGCAGTTGCACGTCGCGGCGACGCTGTCCGACCGCGACGCCGAGGTGGTGGTGCTGCTCGACCTGCTCGCCGAGGCGGGCCGTTCCGGCGGTGTGGACGGCGCCGCGTCCGTACTGGACACCACCGTGCGGGCCACCGCCGCGATCGCCGAGCACTACCTGCACCGGGGCGACCGGGTGTCGCTGCTCGAGTACGGGCCGGGCGCCCGCCGACTGCGCCCCGGCGCCGGCCGCCGGCAGTACCTGACGGTGCTGGAATGGCTGCTCGACGTACGCGCCGAGGCGGCTCAGCACGAGCCATACGACCAGGTCTTCGGTCCGCAGTTGCTCTCCTCGGACGCGCTGGTGGTGGTCCTCACCCCGCTGCTGGACGAGCGGTCGGCGCAGATGCTGGCACGGCTGGCGCGCGCCGGCCGCTTCGTGGTGGCGGTCGACACGTTGCCGGCCGACCTGACTCCGCCGAAGGACCGGGGGTGGGCCGAGGTGGCGTACCGCCTGTGGCGACTGGACCGGGAGACGATGATCGGGCAACTCCGGGAGCACGGTGTGCCCGTGGTGCGCTGGGCCGGCGCGGGCAGCCTGGACCAGGTGTTGCGGGACGTGGCCCGGCTGGCGACGGCCCCAAGGGTGGGTGCCCGGTGAGCGCGAGGAGTGAGCCGGGTTTGCGAGCCCCGCAGTCGCGAACGACAGGAGCATGGTGAACGCGATCGGGGAGCGGGTTCGGGCCGCTCAGGACGCCGTGACCCGGATCAGCGCCATACCGCTGCTGGTACGGGTCGCCATCTTCGTCACGACGCTGGCCGGTTTCGCGGTGGCGTTTCCCGGCGAGGTGTTGACCGGTCGGCCGCTGCTGTTCCTGGCGGTCGCCGCGCTACTGCCGGCCGTGGGTCCGCGCCGGTTGTGGCCGACGTTCGCGGCGCTGGTGATGGCGGGTGGCTGGCTGCTCGCGACCGACGGGTACGGCCGGCCGGTGGCGTTGTGGCGGTTGCTCGCCGTCGCCGCGCTGCTGTACCTGGGGCACTCCCTGTGCGCGCTGGCGGCACTGCTGCCGTACGACGGGGTGGTGGACTCCGGACTGATCAGCCGGTGGTTGTCGCGGGTGGCCGCGGTGCTCCTGGGTACGGCCGTGCTGGGGGTGCTGCTGTTGCGGGTGGCGGGTCTTGGTGGCGAGACCGGTCACCAGTGGGTCACCGTGCTCGGGCTGCTGGTGGCGGTGGGTGTCGCCGCGTTGCTGGGTTGGCTGCTGCGGCGTAGGTGAACCGGTGTTGCAACAGGGTTACGCAGGTCACAGGGGTTGTGTTCCGTCACAGATGGGGGGCGCGAGCGGGATTACCTGAGCAGGGCGGGGAAAGATAGATGACGTGAATCCGAAGCGGATCCTTGTGGTGGGTGCCGGGCACGTCGGTCTCTACGCCGCCCTGCGCCTGTCGAAGAAGCTCAGCTCCCGTGAGGCTGAGGTCATCGTCGTGGACCCCCAGCCCCACATGACCTATCAGCCGTTCCTCCCCGAGGCCGCGGCGGGGAACATCTCCCCCCGGCACGCCGTGGTGCCGCTGCGCCGCGAGCTGCGCCGGTGCACGGTGGTGGCGGGGACCGTGACGCGTGTCGAGCACGACCGCAAGGTGGCGACCGTGCAGCCGATCGCCGGCCCGGCCCGGGAGATCGCGTACGACCACGTGATCGTGGCCCCGGGGTCGGTGTCCCGGACGCTGCCGATTCCGGGCCTGCACGAGCAGGGCATCGGGTTCAAGACCATCGGCGAGGCGATCTACCTCCGCAACCACGTGCTGGACCGGCTGGACATCGCGGCCGCGACCCCGGACGCGGAGGTCCGCCGTTCGGCGTTGACCTTCACGTTCGTCGGCGGTGGGTACGCCGGCATCGAGGCGCTCGCCGAGATGGAGGACATGGCCCGGGACGCCCTGCGCTACTACCCGGAGCTGAAGCCGGAGGACATGCGCTGGGTGCTCGTCGAGGCGACCCAGCGGGTGCTCCCCGAGGTCGACCGGGACATGGGCGCCTACACGGTGCAGCAGCTCACGAAGCGCAACATGGACATCCGGCTGGACACCCGCCTGGAGTCCTGTGTCGACGGGGTGGTGAAGCTCTCCGACGGGGACAGCTTCCGGTCCGACACGATCGTGTGGACGGCGGGCGTGAAGCCGTCGCCGATGCTGGACGCGACGGACTTCCCGCGCGACGATCGTCGGCGGGTCACCTGCATCCCCACCCTGCAGGTGGTCGACGGTGACCGGGTGATCGAGGGCGCGTGGAGCGCGGGTGACTGCGCCGCCGTGCCGGACCTGACCAAGGAGCCGGGCAACTTCTGCTCGCCGAGCGCGCAGCACGCGGTGCGTCAGGCGGCGCGGATGGCCGACAACATCGTCGCGGTGATCCGGGGTCGCGAGCCGGTCGACTACAAGCACAAGCACGCCGGCAGCGTGGCCAGCCTCGGCCTGCACAAGGGCGTCGCCCAGGTGTACGGCATCAAGATGACGGGTTGGCCGGCCTGGTTCATGCACCGGACGTACCACATGAGCCGGATCCCCTCGTTCAACCGTAAGGTCCGGGTCGTGGTGGACTGGTCGCTGGCGTTCTTCCTCAAGCGTGAGGTGGTCGCGCTGGGCCAGTTGCACGACCCGCGCGAGGAGTTCGTCGAGGCGTCCCAGCCGGTCGGCGCTCCGCGCGTCTGACTTAGCTGTAAGGAAGGGCACCTTCTTATCGTTTCCGGTATAGAAGGGGGCCCTTCCTTTCACCTCGGCGGCATCGGCTTACCTCGGTGGCGTCAGACTCGCCAGATCCAGGCGTCGGCGATGCGGGTGGCGGGGCCGTACAACTGTTCCAGGGTTGCCCGCAGGCTGTCGGCGTGCGGGGCGTCATCGGTCAGTGCCACGCAGGACGCGCCCCAGAAGTCCGCGTCCTTCGCGGCCTGCCGGCGCTGCTCGTCACCGATGGCCGGTTGGTCGCCGCGGCGGGCGACGTCGGCCAGCAGGGCCGAGGTGGGCTGCTTGAAGGTGCCCATGGCGGCGGTGCCACCGCGCCCGTAGGGGCCGATGAAGAACCCCTCGGGCAGGCCGAAGCCGGCGTTGGCGGCGGCCGCCCAGCGCATCGACCACGGCTCCTTGGGGGTGGGCAGCGGCACCGGGACCAGCACACCACCGGGCTCGACGCACTGCCGCCAGTGTCCGCCGGTGACGAACTCCGGCAGGGCGGGCCGCCCGGCGGTCGGCAGCGGGGTCGGGAAGATCGGCAGGAGAGCCGCGACGACGGCGAGCGGCACCAGCCGACGCGCCCGCCCGGTGCTGGCCAGTGCCCGGTCGACGGCGAGAGCCAGCACCGTCGCCACGATCGGCAGCAGTGCCAGCCCGAACCGCATCGGCAACGCGCCGTCCACCACCGGCAGGCCGGAAAGCAGGGCGTACGGGCCGGGCAGCGCGGTGCGGGTGCCGCCGAGCACCACCTCCGGGCCGAGCGAGAGGGCGCCCATCACGAGGGCCGCCGCCACACACGCCAGGATCAGCCGGCGTCGCCCGGCCCAGATCGCGCAGACGGCGGTGACGAGCAGCAGCGGCCAGCCGAGGAAGGTGTTGTACTCGGCCGGCCCGGTGGTGAGTCGCGACGCCTCGTCGCTGCCGGCCACCGACAGCGGTGAGACCGCCCACCAGCTGCTCAGGTCGGCCGAGAAGTAGGCCGGGCTGAACATCCCGTCGGCGACACCCTGCGGCCCGGCGAACTGGAACCACAGCGGGTAGCCGAGCACCAGCATCGCCAGACCGGCGGCGATCGCCAGTCCGCCAGCGAACCCGGGCAGCGCTCTCCGGGCGAGGTTCCGGTCCGCGAGGGCGTAGGCGATCGCCATCACCAGCAGCGTGACGGCGCTGAGGAAGAGCACCTCCTCGCCGATGAAGACCTGTGCGGTCACGGCGACCGCCAGCCCGGCTGCGGAGCTGATCATCTGCCGTCGGTCCGGGCCGGTGGGCCGACCACGACCCTCGCCGGGGTCAGACGCCCGCAGCAGCCGTACCACCAGCCAGACGATCACCGGCACCAGCCACTGCGCCGTCATGTGCAGGTGGCTGTTGGTCTGCGAGACCATGCCGGGGCCGAAGCCGCACAGACCGCCGCCGAGCGCGGCGGCGAGCCGGCGGACGCGCATCGTCCGGTGGAACAGCAGGTACCAGGCGAGGGCGGTGCCGGCCAGGTTGGCGGCGGCGAGCAGCGCGAAGGAGGTGGGCGCACCGAACAGCAGGGTGACCGGGGCGCAGAGCACACCGAGCGCGATGATCGTGGTGTTGGCCATCAGGTTGACGCCGTCCGGGGCGTTGAGCCGGTCGGTGAGCAGGTGGAAGTCACCGAGCAGCGCTCGTGCGTCGACGGCCAGGAACCATTCGTAGAGCGTCTGGTCCTCGGGGTTGAGCGCCAACGTGCGCCCGCCCGGGTCGGGCCACAGCCCGTGGGTCAGCCAGCCGGCCAGCGCCACCCACACGAGGGCGACCAGTAGATCCGTCCGGTGGCGGCGGGCGGCCGTGCGCAGCCGTCCGGCCCGGCTCGCGCGCTCTGCCGGATCGGCGAGGCGGACCGCCTGGTCAGGGGCGGCGTCGGGGGCCGTGGGGGCTGCGCTGCTCACGGCATCGACCCTAATGTGGCCAAGCCGGCGGGGTACGCCGGGTCGCCGCCGACCGGCTACGGTGACACTGCACCGTGCGTGTCGACGCGCGGGTGCCACCCGCCCGGGTGGTGGAACGGCAGACACGGCCGCCTTAAAAGCGGCTGCCGAAAGGCGTGCGGGTTCGACCCCCGCCCCGGGCACCATCCGGCACGGCCTCGCGTTCCCATTCGTGATCACCAGGAGTGGGTCGGGCAGTTTACTCTTGGTGGGCACGTTCACGTGCAAACGACCCCCTGAGGGAGGCCAGACAGTGAAGACCTCGAACCCGGTGCTCGCCCGGCTCGGCCAGGCGGCCGAGCGGGAGCGCTCCGCCGGGTACGCACCGACCGGGCCGTACGGACAGCCCGGCATTCCGCAGCAGTACCCGTCCCAGACCGGCTACCCGGCCGCACCGCCCACCGTGGCGCCCATGACCGTCGACGACGTGGTCGTCAAGACGGTCGCCCTGCTCGGCATCCTCGGCGTCACCGCTGCGGCCGCCTGGGTGCTCGTGCCCGACTCGCTCCTCGGCGCCGCCTGGATCGGCGCGGCGGTGGTCGGCCTGGTGCTGGGCTTGATCATCTCGTTCTCCCGGATGGCCAACCCGGCGCTGGTCATCGCGTACGCGGTGGTCGAGGGCGTCTTCGTCGGCATGGTCAGCAAGGCGTTCGAGACCTTCTACGACGGCATCGTGCTTCAGGCCGCCGTGGCGAGCTTCGGCATCTTCTTCGTGATGACGATGGTCTACAAGGCGAAGATCATCCGGGCCACCCCGATGTTCGTGAAGATCGTGTCGACGGCCATCATCGGCCTCGCCGCGGTGATGCTGATCAACCTGGTGCTGGCGCTGTTCGGCGTCAACACCGGGCTGCGGGACGGCAGCCCGCTCGCGATCGGCTTCAGCCTCGTCTGCATCGTGGTCGCGTCGCTGAGCTTCGTGCTCAGCTTCAAGGAGATCGAGGACGGCGTCCGGATGGGCCTGCCCCAGCGCTACTCCTGGGTGGCCGCGTTCGGCATCCTGGTCAGCCTGGTCTGGCTCTACATCGAGATCCTGCGCCTGCTGAGCTACTTCCAGGGCGACGACTGACCTCGTCCGCACCGCTGACCGGCGCCCGCTCCCGCTTCCCGTGGGGGCGGGCGCCGTCGTCCGCGCCGTTTCGCCGCCACCGCCGGGCCGTCCGGGGGAGAGTGAATCTCCTGGGGTACGGGCGAAGGAGGCGACGGTGCGCAGCGACAACCCGGTGCTCAACCGGCTGGACGAGACCGGCCGGTTGGAGTCCCGGGTGGTCAGCTCCCGCGACGTCGAGCCGATGACGGTCGACGACGTCGTGGTGCGTACCGTCGGATTGCTCCTGCTCACCGGCGCGACCGCCGCGGTGTCCTGGGCGGTGGTGCCCGACGCGGTGTGGTTGGGCGCGGCCCTGGCCGGCACCGCCCTGGCCTCGATCGTGCTGGTCCTGGTCATCTCGCTGCGGGGGATCACCAATCCGGTGCCGATCATCGGCTACGCGCTGCTCCAGGGGCTGCTGCTCGGGGTGGCCAGCCGGGCCTTCGAACAGGTCTACCCGGGGATCGTCGTGCAGGCGGTGGCCGGCACCTTCGGTGTGTTCCTCGGCATGGCCGCGCTGTACCGGGCCCGGGTGATCCGCGCGACCCCCCGACTGGCCCGGCTGGTGATCGGCACGCTGCTCGGCATCGCCGTGCTGAGCGTGGTCAACCTCGTGTCGTACCTGATCTCCGGCCGGTCGGGGTTGGCGGTCTACAGCGTCAGCGGGGAGGTCGGCTGGCTGCCGTACGCCTTCTCGGTGGTGGCGATCATCGCGGGCGCGTTCAGCTTCATCCTCGACTTCGACCTGGTCGAGCGGTCGGTGCGCGACGGCCGACCGCGCCGGTACGCGTGGCTGAGCGCGTTCGGTCTGCTGACCGGCCTGGTGTTCCTCTACTGGCAGTTGCTGCGGTTGCTCAGCTACCTGCGCCGCTGATCGACTCGCTTTACCGAATGTCGGGGTGTCCGGGGCGCGGGGATGCCCCGGTTTCCAGAAAGTCGAGTTGATCTCGGCTGCTCCGGCCGGTTGTGCGGCGTGGGTCGACCGTAGACTCGGCGCGGTGAGCGTAGCGGAGTTGGAGCAGGCCGTGCGGTTGCTGGTCGGCCAGGTCGGGCACTGGGAACAGCCGCGCTGGGCCGCGACCGCGACCACCGGCAACGTGCCCCGCGCCGACCTGGTGCACCGTCTGGTGCAGGAGGTCGCCAACCTCGCGGCCGACGCCGAGGGGCAACCACGGCGAACCGTGCCCCGGCTCGACAACGACCTGGCCCTGCCCGACCAACTGCGGGTGGTGACGGCCGACCTGCTCGCCGCCGGGGCCGACGCCGAGGTGCTGACGCGGGCCGCCGCCGAGGTGACGGCGACCCGCAACGCGCTGTGAGTAGCGGCGCGCCCGGCGACCCAATGCGGCTCGCCGGCTGCCCCCGGGCAGCCCGCAGCCGGGCGCCCGGCGCGCTCAATCCGTCAGCTGAGCCGCTCGAGCACCATGGCCATGCCCTGGCCGCCACCGACGCACATGGTCTCCAGACCGATCGTCTTGTCGTGCCATTCGAGGGCGTTGAGCAGGGTGCCGGTGATTCGGGCGCCGGTCATGCCGAACGGGTGCCCGACGGCGATCGCGCCGCCCATCACGTTCAGCTTCTCCTCCGGGATGCCCAACTGGCGGTAGGAGGGGATGACCTGAGCGGCGAACGCCTCGTTGATCTCGACCAGGTCGACGTCGTCGATGGTCATGCCCGCCCGGCGCAGCGCCTGCCGGGACGCCTCAACCGGCCCGAGGCCCATGATCTCCGGCGACAGCGCGGTGACGCCGGTGGAGACGATCCGGGCCAGCGGGGTCACGCCCAGCTCCTCGGCCCGCTGGGCGCTCATCACCACGACGGCGGCGGCCCCGTCGTTGAGGGGACAGCAGTTGCCCGCGGTGATCCGGCCGTCGGGGCGGAACACCGGCTTCAGCCCGGCGACCGCGTCGAGGGTGACGCCGGGTCGGGGACCGTCGTCGGTGCTCACCACAGTGCCGTCCGGCGTGGTGACCGGGGTGATCTCCCGGGCCCAGAAGCCGTCCGCGATGGCCTTCTCGGCGAGGTTCTGGCTGCGTACCCCGAACTCGTCCATGTCGGCGCGGGTCACGTCGTACACCTGGGCCAGGTTTTCCGCGGTCTGCCCCATGGTCAGGTAGATGTCCGGCAGGTCGCCGCTGTCGCGCGGGTCGGTCCACACCTCGGCGCCGCCCTGGGCGCGGCGCTTCGAGCGCTCGGCCGCGGACGCGAAGCGCGGGTTCTCCCAGCCGCCGCCGACCAGCGCCTGCGCCTCCGGCGGCAGACCGTCGGAGCTGCCGCGCGCGTACCGGGAGACCATCTCGACCCCGGCGGAGACGAACACGTCGCCCTCGCCGGCGCGGATCGCGTGCAGGGCCATCCGGGTGGTCTGCAACGACGAGGCGCAGTAGCGGGTCAGCGTCGCGCCGGGCACGGTGTCCAGGCCGAGCAGGGTGGCCACCACCCGGGCCATGTTGAAGCCCTGTTCACCGCCGGGCAGGCCGCACCCGAGGTAGATGTCGTCGATGGTGCTCGCGTCGAGCTGGGGGATCTTGTCCAGGGCGGCCCGGACGATGGTCGCGGCGAGGTCGTCGGAGCGGACATCGCGCAGGGACCCCTTGTGGGCCCGGCCGATGGGGGAGCGGGCGGTAGCGACGATGACGGCATCGCGGGGCGACTCAATCGGCATGGGCCAACGTTAACCCGCCGGTAACATGGCGCGGAAGAAGCGAGGGCGGCGGGAAATGTCACCCTCGCCGGGCGTGCGTCACCGCCGGGAGGCGACCGCCGCGGCGGCCACGACGGCCGGTAGCAGGGCGTGCGCCCACACCCGGTAGCCGTCGGCCGACGGGTGGAAACCGTCGTGGCACAGCGTGCCCGCGTCGGCTCGGAACACCGGACCGGTCTCGGTGGCCAGGTCGACCACCGTCCCGCCCGCCTCCAGCACCGCCGTGGTCTGCGCGCGGGCCATCCGCCGACCGGACCAGCCGACGAGCTGACGCAGCGGCGGCGCGATGGCGCGTACGGCCCCGAGGTCGGGGCAGGTGCCCACCACCACCTCGACGCGTGCCTCCCGCAGCCGGTGCACCGCCGCCCCCAGGTACGCGGACGCGTCGCCGGGCCGGCGCAGCCCGGTGGCGTCGTTCGCGCCGATCAGGATCAGCGCCACGTCGGGTCGCTCGCCGAGCAGGGCCCGGGCGACCTGGGTGGTCAGGTCGGTGGAGCGGGACCCCGAGACGCCGACGCTGGACAGGTGCACCCGACGGCCGGACGGCCCCTCGGCGAGGAGGTTGGCCAACTGCCCGCCGATGGTGTCCTCGAGGCGGTCGACGCCGACACCCAGTGCCGACGAGTCACCGAGCAGCACCAGGCGCAGCGGTGCGGCTTCGGCCCGGCCGATCGTGGCGCGCAGCGCCAGCCCCAGCTCCGGCTGGGCGTAGCGCCGGTGGCGCGCGACGAACGCTTCGCCGGCCAGGACGGCGGCGCCGCCCACCGTGCCGGCCAGCAGCGAGAGCGCCGCCGCCCGACCCAGCCGGCCGGGGAAGCCGGCGGTCACGTCCCGCTCGCTGCGCTCGTTCATGCCAGTCCCTCCACTGTCGAGGTGTCCGCGGAGCCTGCCTGCGGCACCGCGTGCACACCGAAGAACGCCCGGCGACGCAGCTGCGCCCACCGGCCGGCCGGCCCTCGGTCGCGGCCCCGGACCTGGGCGCCGCTGACCTCGGTGCCGGCGTGCCGGGCCGCCTCCTGCGCGGCCTCTGGCAGCGACCGTACGCCCTCGCCCCGCGCCGGTGTAACCCGTCGTTCGTGCCCCGCACCGAGCGCGGACAACATCGTCGGCAGCAGGGCGGCGGCGGCCATGGCGTACCCCTCGGCGGAGGGGTGGAACCGGTCCCAGGCGAACATCCGCAGCGGCTCGGCCGCGAACCGCGGGCCGAGCAGGTCGCCCAGGGACACCGTCCAACCGCCCGCCTCAACCACGGCCACCGTCTGCGCAGCGGCGAGCTGGCGACTCCACCGGTGCGCCAGCCAGCGCAGCGGTGGCTGGATCGGCCGGATCGCGCCGAGGTCGGGGCAGGTGCCGACGACCACCTCGCAGCCGGCGGCGCGCAGCGAGCGGACCGCCTCGACCAGGTAACGCACGGCCAGGCCGCGCGGGGTGCGGTTGGTGATGTCATTGCCGCCGATGAGGATCACCGCGATGTCCGGGGAGCAGTCGAGCGCCGCCTCCACCTGGTGACGTAGGGCCGCGGAGATGGCCCCGACCACCGCGAACCGGCGCAGCAGCACCGGCCGGTGCAGCCGCCGGGAGAGGCCGGTGGCGAGCAGCGCTCCGGGTGTCTCCCGGCGGCGGTGGACCCCGTAGCCGGCCGCCGACGAGTCACCGAGCACGACCATGGTGAGCGCGGGGCCGGGGAACTTCGCGCCGTACATCCCGTCGCAGCGCGGCGGGGGCGCCTCGGCCATCGGAATGGTGCGCCGGGCCTGGCGGGCCTGGCCGAGCAGCACGCCGCCGGTCGCCATCGCGGCCGCCGCGGTGGCGCCCGTGCCGATCGCCGCCAGTCGGGCGATCCGCCAGGCCTGCCGCCGGCGCGGACCAACGGGTACGACAGAACCAGCCACCCCCATATGGCGACATTATCGCGCCGGCCCGACACACCGCTGTCGTCGTCACGGCTCGCGGATGCCTGGAAACCGACGCGACGGGGTACCTGTCCGGTGGAGGCCGGCCGACTTGCGCCGACCCGCCACGCTGATCCGGCGGAGAGGAGCGCGACGATGGGGAAGACACTGAAGCGCAGCGCGGCGTTCGCGGCCCTGGCGCGGGCACTGATGGCGGGGGCGCGGGGCGGACCGTCGCTGGGCGCCCGGCTGGCGGCGCTGCCCCGGATGATCCGGGCCACCACCAGAGGCGAGTACGACGGTGGCCTCCGGCTGGCCCTCATGACGGCGGCCACGGCGTACATCGTCTCGCCCATCGACTTCCTGCCCGAGATCCCGCTGGCGATCTTCGGGCTGGCCGACGACGCCGTCATGGTCACCTGGCTGGCGGGCAGCGTGCTCTCCGAGACCGACCGCTTCCTGGAGTGGGAGGCCCGGCGCAGCTCGGTCATCCCCGGGGGTCTGGTGCACTGACGGCACGTACGCTGGGCGGCGAGGATACGTCTGCCCGGCCGCCGTCGCCGGCGCCGCAACGAAGGGCACACCGTGCAGTACTACGACAACGTCGTCGACATGATCGGCAACACTCCGCTGGTCCGCCTGCGGAGCGTCACCGAGGGCATCCAGGCCACCGTGCTCGCCAAGGTGGAGTACGTCAACCCGGGCGGCTCGGTGAAGGACCGCATCGCGCTGCGCATGGTCGAGGACGCCGAGGCGGCCGGTCTGCTCAAGCCCGGCGGCACCATCGTCGAGCCGACCAGCGGCAACACCGGCGTCGGGTTGGCCCTGGTGGCGCAGCTCAAGGGCTACCGGTGCGTCTTCGTCTGCCCCGACAAGGTCAGCCAGGACAAGCAGGACGTGCTGCGGGCGTACGGCGCCGAGGTGGTGGTCTGCCCGACGGCGGTCGCCCCGGAGGACCCGCGCTCGTACTACAACGTCTCGGACCGACTGACCCGCGAGATTCCCGGCGCGTGGAAGCCCGACCAGTACAGCAACCCGGCGAACCCGCGCTCGCACTACGAGACCACCGGCCCGGAGCTGTGGAAGCAGACCGAGGGCGGGCTCACCCACTTCGTGGCGGGCGTCGGCACCGGCGGCACGATCTCCGGCATCGGCCGGTACCTCAAGGAGGCCTCCGACGGCCGGGTGAAGATCGTGGGCGCCGACCCGGAGGGTTCGGTCTACTCCGGCGGCACCGGCCGGCCGTACCTGGTGGAGGGCGTCGGCGAGGACTTCTGGCCCGAGACGTACGACCGGGGCGTCGCCGACGAGATCATCGAGGTGTCCGACAAGGCGTCGTTCGAGATGACCCGGCGGCTGGCCCGCGAGGAGGGGCTGCTGGTCGGCGGCTCCTGCGGGATGGCAGTGGTGGCCGCGCTGGAGGTGGCGCGCAGGGCTGCCCCGGACGACGTCGTGGTGGTGCTGCTGCCCGATGGCGGCCGGGGCTACCTTTCGAAGATCTTCAACGACTCGTGGATGGCCCGGTACGGCTTCCTCGACAACTCCGGCGCCGAGCCCACCGTGGCCGACGCGCTGGCCAGCAAGCCGGGCGGGCTGCCCGAGTTGGTGCACGTGCACCCGACCGAGACGGTCCGCGACGCGATCGACTACATGCGTGAGTACAGCGTCTCGCAGTTGCCGGTGCTCAAGGCCGAGCCGCCCGTCGTGACCGGCGAGGTCGCCGGCTCGATCGCCGAGCGGGACCTGCTCGACGCGCTGTTCACCGGCCAGGCTCACCTGCACGACACCATCGAGCGGCACATGGGTGACCCGCTGCCGATGATCGGTGGCGGCCAGCCGGTCAGCGAGGCCGTGGGCCTGCTGGAGAAGTCCGACGCCGCCCTGGTCCTGGTCGACGGCAAGCCCAAGGGCGTCCTGACCCGCCAGGACCTCCTGTCCCACCTGGGCGCCCACTAACCGCCCACCCCACCCACCCACCCACCCACCGCACCCACCCCACCGCGTCGATCATGGACTTGTGGTGGTGAGCAAAGGGGGCAGAAATGCCTAAATTGCCCACCACAAGTCCATGATCGACGGGGGAGGTGGAGGCCGGGGGAGGCGGGGGCCGGGGGAGGCGGGGGCCGGGGGAGGCGGGGGCCGGGGGAGGCGGGGGCCGGGGGAGGCGGGGGCCGGGGGAGGCGGGGGCCGGGGGAGGTGGGGGCCGGGGGAGGTGGGGCCGGGGAGGGGAGGGGGAGGGGTTAGAGGGTGCGGGTGTAGCGGAGTTGGGTTGTGGGGGCCGTGCCCATCTTCTCTTCGCGTTCGGCCCCCGTCGGGGTCCAGCCGCCGCGCTCATAGAACGCGCGGGCGTGGGCGTTCTCCCGCAGCACCCAGAGCACCGCGCGACGCCAACCGCGGTCACGCATGGCGTCGAGCGCGTCCACCATCAACGCGCGGCCGGTGCCCCGCCCCTGCTCGGCCGGGTCCAGGTGGATCGCGTTGAGCAGCCCGGTCGTCGGATCGTCCTCGTCGTCCGGCCCCAGGTAGCTGAACCCGACGAGCCCGCCGACGCGTTCCGCCACGATCAGCCGGTGGGTGTCACGCTCCCAGCTCCACCGCTCGACCCAGTACCGTCCCATCGCCTCCCCGGTCGGTTTGGCCAGCGCCTCGGCCGGCAGGAACGAGGAGTACGCGGCGACCCGGGACCGTTGGTGCAGGGCACCGACCCCCATCAGGTCGTGATCGGTGGCGGGGCGGAGCGTGACAGTCACCCGGCCGAGGCTACCCGGCGCGGCGGGACCTGCACGGTGGTCAGATCCTCGGCGACAACCAGATCGCCGTCGAAGTGCGCGCGAGCCTCGTCATGGAACCGGCGCGGGTCGGGATAGCGCTGGGAGAAGTGCGTCAGCACCAGCGTGCGTACCCCCGACTCGGTCGCCACCCGCGCGGCCTGGGCCGCGGTCAGGTGGCCGACCTCGGCGGCCAGCGCGGCCTCCGACTCCAGGAACGTCGACTCGATGACCAGCAGGTCGGCGTGCTCGGCCAGGGCGTACACGCCGTCGCAGAGGCCGGTGTCCATCACGAAGGCGAATCGCTGCCCCGGTCGGGGCTCGCTCACCTCGTCCCGGGTGACGCGACGCCCGTCGAGGTCCAGGTGGCCGACGCGGATCAGCTCGCCGACGGCCGGGCCGGCGATGCCGTACGCGGCCAGCTTCTCCGGCAGCATCCGGCAGCCGTCCGGCTCGACGAGCCGATAGCCGTACGTCTCGATGGGGTGTCGCAGCCGGCGGGCCTCCAGCGTCCCGCAGCGCAGGGCGATCCGCTGCCCGTCGGTCTCGATCGGCGTTACCGCCAGCTCGGCGCTCTCGTAGAAGGAGGTGGCGTGCCGCAGCCGGGCGAAGTACTCGGCGCCGCCGGCCGGGAAGTGCACGGCGACCGGGTGCGGGACCCGGTCCAGTGAGAGCCGCTGGATCGTGCCGGGCAGACCGAGGCAGTGGTCGCCGTGGAAGTGCGTGACGCAGATCCGGGTCAGGTCGCTGGCGGTGACGGTGGTGTGCAGGAGTTGGCGCTGACTGCCCTCGCCCGGGTCGAAGAGGATCACCTCGTCGTCCCAGCGCAGCACGTAACCGTTGTGGTTGCGCTGCCGGGTGGGGGTCTGGCTGGCCGTCCCGAGAATCACCAGCTCGCGCATCGACACGCTGATCTCCCACCGAGATGAAGCGACCCCCGGGGCGCTCCACGCTGTCGCGTGGGCCGGCTGGACTAAGCCGGCACCCCGGGGGTCGGGTGGCTGTCGTGGTTTTCGCCGCACCGCTGCCACACGGTCTCGACGGTCGTACTGGTTGCCCGCCTCGCGGCGGACGATCACTGTCGAGGACAGCGGCTAGCGGACAGCCACCTCACGAGTCCGATTGCTATACAAGTCTGGACCACCTCCTTTCACGTGTACGGCCACGTTATCGAGTTCCCGCCGGGCTCGGCAACGGATTTCGATCACAGGGCCAAACGGGAATGCCCGGCCGCCTCGTCGGCAGCCGGGCATCGCGTTCACGCAGGTGGGTCAGCCGGCGGTACGGGCCACGCCGACCGGGCAGCTCAGGCCGTTCGGGCCGTGGTTGCAGTACCCGTTCGGGTTCTTGGTCGGCGCCAGGTACTGCTGGTGGTAGTCCTCGGCGAAGAAGTAGCTGCCGAGCGGGGCGATCTCGGTGGTGATCTCACCCTTGCCGGCCCGGGTCACGATCGGCTGGAAGGCGTCCCGCGACGACTCCGCGATGGCCCGCTGCTCGTCGGTGGTCGTGTAGATCGCCGACCGGTACTGGGTGCCCACGTCGTTGCCCTGGCGCATGCCCTGGGTCGGGTCGTGGTTCTCCCAGAAGACCTTCAGCAGGTCCTCGTACGTGATCTTGCTGGGGTCGTACACCACCTGGACGACCTCGGCGTGCCCGGTGCGGCCGGAACACGTCTCCTCGTACGTCGGGTTGGTGGTGAAGCCGCCCGCGTAGCCGGCGGAGGTCGTGTACACGCCGGGCAGCGTCCAGAACAGCCGCTCGGCGCCCCAGAAGCAGCCCATGCCGAAGACGGCCACCTGGAGGCCCTCCGGGAACGGACCCTTCAGCGGGGTGCCCAGAACCTCGTGGCGGTCGGCGACCGGCATCGAGATCGGGCGGCCCGGCAGGGCCTGCTCGGGCGTGATCATCTCGGCGTTCATACGGCGCAGGAACACGGTGGGACTCCTCTCATGCGTCTCCCAGCGTGTAACACCGGTGGGTTCTGCTTCCTTACCCGCGCCACTGTGACTCAGGCCCCGCCGTCGAGGGCGGTGGCGATCCGGTCGGCGTAGGTCTGTGCCTCGGCGTCGTCGCTGTACCGGGTGCGCGGCCAGAAGAAGCCACGCAGCCCGTCACCCTTGGTGCGGGGGACCACGTGGGTGTGCAGATGGGGGACGGACTGGGACACCCGGTTGTTCATCGCCACGAACGTCCCACCGGCCCCCAGGCCGGCCTCCACCGCCACGGCCAGCCGCTGGACCAGCGCGAAGTAGCCGGGTAGCAGGTCGGCCGGCAATTCGGCCAGGGTCACCAGGTGCGTCCGGGGCACCACCAGCACGTGCCCCGCGAAGACCGGGCGGGTGTCCAGGAACGCCACCCCGTCCGGCTCGTCGGCGACCCGGAACGCCGGAACGTCACCCGACACGATCCCGCAGAACACGCACCCGTCCATCGCGCCAGGCTATAGCGCCGATCTGCGCTGACGTGCCCCCCACGTACGCATCGACTGTGGTACTCATTTACGGGTCTGGATCAAGAACATGGGGGGAACGCACGTGCACAGCAAGAGAGGCACGACCCTGGCACTGGCCGTACTGGCCGCCGGGTTGCTCACCGCCGGTCTCCCGGGCCCCGCCCAGGCCGCACCCGCGCCGACGGCCACCCCGCTGTCGTTGCCGGCGGTGGCCGACGTGGTCTCGGCCGGTGACCGGGTCTTCGTCAGCGGCGGGCCGTCCTCGACCGACGTCGTGGTGGCCAGCGCGACGGGTGCGGTCGTGGGCACCCTGTCCGGCCTGCCCGGTCCGACCGACCTGTTGCTCAGCGCCGACCGGCAGACCCTCTACGTGGCGCTGCCGACCGCTAATGCCATCGCCGCCTTCGACACCGGCACGCTCGTCGAGTCGGCCCGGTACGACACCGGCGCGGGCGAGTGCCCGTCGTCGCTGGCGCTGACCGGGCGGTACCTGTGGTTCGGGTACGGCTGCGGAGGCTGGGACGGCAACATCGGCCGGATCGACCTGGGCCGCCAGCCGGCGCGGGTGACCACGGGTCTGGACACCGGTAGCGGCTTCTACGGCGCTCCGCTGCTGACCGCCGCCAGCCAGAACCGTTCGGTGCTGTTGGCCGGGCAGCCCGGCCTGAGCCCCGCGTCGGTATACACGTACACGATCGGCACCGGTGGTGCGCTGAGCGCGCCGGGCACCAACGAGTTCATGGCGATTGGCAGCAACCTGCGCGACATCGCCCTCGACCCGACCGGCGCGACCGTGTTCACCGCGTCCGGCGCCCCGTACGAGGTGCAGGCGTTCCCGTTCGCCGACATCACCACCCCGTCGGCGACCTTCCGCACCGGCGCGTACCCCAATGCGGTCGAGGTCTCGCGCGACGGCACCCGGATCGCCGGCGGCGCGGACGCCTCCTACGACCCGGACGTGTTCGTCTTCTCCACGGGCGGCGCCGAGCTGGCCCACTTCGAGCTGGGCGACGAGCTCAGCCCCGGCGCGCTGGCCTGGGCCCCGAACGGCGCCCGGCTCTACGCGGTCTCCTACGACTGGACCGGAAACCACCCGGTCACCCTGCACGTCCTGCCCGTCCCGGCCGCCTGAGGGCCGTTCCCGACGCTGAACCGGAGCGTGGGGTCGGACCGGATGGGTCCGGCCCCCGCCCGGGGCGCGGGTTCCGTGCCGGGTCGCCGGGACGGGGCACTAGCCTCACCAGAATGAGTCACGGCTTCGAGACGCTCGCCATTCACGCCGGTCAGGACCCCGAGGCCCGGACCGGCGCGGTGATCCCGCCGATCTACCAGACCAGCACGTACGCCCAGGACGCCGTCGGCGCGCCTCGGCTCGGCTACGAGTACAGCCGCTCCGGCAACCCGACCCGCGACGCCCTCCAGGAGTGCCTGGCCGCGTTGGAGAGCGGGCCGGTGGGTCTCGCCTTCGCCAGTGGCCTGGCCGCCGAGGACACCCTGCTGCGGGCGGTGTGCCAGCCGGGCGACCACGTGATCATTCCGGACGACGCGTACGGCGGCACCTACCGGCTCTTCGCCCGGGTGGCCCAGCGCTGGGGGCTGGAGTTCACGCCGGCCAAGGTCTCCGACCCGGCCGCGGTCCGGGCCGCCGTGCAGCCCGGACGGACGAAGATCATCTGGGTGGAGACGCCGACGAACCCGCTGCTCGGCATCGCCGACATCGCCGTCCTGGCCGGTGTGGCGCACGACGCCGGCGCGCTGCTGGTGGTCGACAACACCTTCGCCTCGCCGTACCTTCAGCAGCCGATCGCCTTCGGCGCGGACGTGGTGGTGCACTCCACCACCAAGTACATCGGCGGGCACTCCGACGTGGTCGGTGGCGCGCTCGTCGTCGCCGACGCCGCGCTCGGCGAGGAGCTGCGCTACCACCAGAACGCGATGGGCGCGATCAACGGCCCGTTCGACGCGTGGCTCACCCTGCGCGGCATCAAGACCCTCGGGGTACGCATGGACCGGCACTGCGACAACGCCGAGCGCCTCGCCGCCTACCTCGACGGGCACGCCAAGGTGTCCGAGGTGATCTACCCCGGGCTGCCTTCGCACCCTGGTCACGAGGTGGCGGCCAAGCAGATGCGCCGGTTCGGCGGCATGATCTCGTTCCGGGCCGCCGGCGGCGAGGACCACGCCGTCGAGATCTGCAACCGGGCCAAGCTCTTCGTGCTCGCCGAGTCGCTGGGCGGCGTCGAATCGCTGATCGAACACCCGGGTCGGATGACACATGCAAGTGCTGCCGGCTCGCCGCTTGAAGTTCCCGGCGATCTCGTGCGACTGTCTGTCGGCATCGAGACGGTCGACGACCTGCTCGCCGATCTGGAGCAGGCGCTGGGCTGACCGCTGGGGAGGACGGCCGTGCAGGACATCATGGCGACCTGGGTCGGGGCGACCGCCAAGCAGATCGCCCGGGGCGTACGGCGGGGTGACGTCTCGGCCACCCAGGTCGTTGCCGACCACCTCGAGTACATCGCCTCGGCCGACCGCGAACTGGCCGCGTTCCGCGCCGTTCGCGGCGGCGAGGCGATCACCGAGGCGGAGAAGGTCGACGAGCAGGAGGACCTGGCCAACCTCCCCCTGGCCGGGGTGCCGGTGGCCGTCAAGGAGAACACCCCGGTCGCGGGCCTGCCCACCTGGAACGGGTCGGCCGCCGCGCGGACCGAGGTCGCGGAGGCCGACCACGAGGTCGTCCGGCGGCTGCGGGGCGCCGGCGCGGTGATCCTCGGGGTCACCCGGATGCCGGAGCTGGGACTCTGGGCGCTCACCGACGACGACAGCGCGGTGACGCGCAACCCGTGGGACAGCACGCGTACCCCCGGCGGTTCCTCGGGCGGCGCGGCCGCCGCGGTCGCCGCCGGCCTGGTGCCGATCGCGCACGGCAACGACGGCCTCGGCTCGATCCGCATCCCGGCGGCCTGCTGCGGCCTGGTCGGCCTCAAACCCGGCCGCGGTGTGGTGCCCTGCCAGCTCGGCGCGGACGACTGGTTCGGTCTCACCGAGCACGGGATGCTTGCCAGCACGGTCGCCGACGCCGCCGTCGGCTTCTCGGTGCTCGCCGGCCGACGCCCGGAGAAGCTGGTCCCGCCGCAACGGCTGCGCGTCGGTGTCTCGCTGCGCTCTCCGGTACGCGGAGTCTCGCCGGACGCGCCCAACCGGGACGCGGTGGCCGCGGCCGGCCGGCTGCTCGCCGCCGCCGGCCACGACACCGTGCCGGCCGATCCGGTCTACCCCACGGCCCTGGGCCTGCAGGGCCTCGCCACCTGGTTCGCCGCGGCAGCCGCCGACGTCCGGGCCGCCGGGCTGGACCGGCGCGGTCTGCAACGCCGTACCCGGCGGCACGTCGCGCTGGGCGAGTGGGCACAGCGGCGCGGCTACGTCCGGGAGGCCGACCGGGTCGCCTGGCGGCAGCGGTCCGTCGACTTCTTCACCGACCACTCCGTCGACCTGCTGCTCACGCCCGCCCTGGCGAGCGCGCCGCCGGAGGCCGGCC
Organism: Micromonospora sp. NPDC049107; assembly: GCF_040648595.1. NCBI lineage: Bacteria > Bacillati > Actinomycetota > Actinomycetes > Micromonosporales > Micromonosporaceae > Micromonospora > Micromonospora sp. NPDC049107. The sequence continues at coordinate 82,504 of NZ_JBEZEC010000013.1, read as the reverse complement.
GCTGGTCGGAGCGGTCCTGGCGGGCGAACCTGTCGGCCAACATCAGGTACGCCCCGTACGCCGCGCCGTGGAACGTCGCCGGCCTGCCGGCGATCGTCGTACCGGTGGGACGCCGCCCGGACGGCCTGCCGGTCGCCGTGCAGATCGTCGGTCCGCCCGGCTCGGAGCTGCTGCTGCTCGGCGTGGCCGGTCAGTTCGAGATGACCGCCCCGTGGGTGCGCCACGCGCCCGGCTATCCCCTCGTCGGAACGGGGTCGCCGGCCAGCGCATGATCGTCTAGCGTGTGCGCGCACCATCGCGCGAACCACGGGGGACACCAATGCGCTGCCAGACCTGCGGAGACGCCACGTCCTCCGAGCACAACGAATGCCCGCGTTGCTACACGCCGCTCGGCCAGCCGGCGGTCACGCCGGGGCTGCCGACCTACCGCGTACGGGGGATCGGGCTGGCGGCCAGCGTCGCCGTCGGCGCGACCGCCGTGCTCTACCTGGTGGTGGCGCTGTCCCCGCTGATCGGGATGGCGCTGGCCCGGCGGGCCATGGCCAACGACGACCCGGACCTGCTCCTCGGTGTGGTGATCATCAACGTCCTGGTGGCGCTGACCATGGCCGTCGTCTACCTCACCGCCGCGGTGCTGGTGATCATCTGGACCTGGCGGGCGCGCAAGAACACCGACGCCTTCCCCGGCGCACTGCCCACCCTCGGGGCGGGCTGGGCGATCGCCGGCTGGCTGGTGCCGTTCGCGAACTTCGTGGTGCCGGCCCGGGTCGTGGCGAGCATCGCTCGGGACAGCCTCTGGCGGCGGTTCACGCCCACCCTCGTGAGCCTCTGGTGGTGCTCCTGGCTGGTGTTCAGCATCGGCGAGCGGCTGAGCAGCCGCCTCGACGACAGGGCGTACGCGAAGCTGCCGGAGACCCCGTTCAACGACGCCGGCTACCAGGCGTACGTCGACCACTACCGGGACTCGTTGCTTCGCAACGCCCTGCCGGCGCTGGGCTGCGCGGTCGCGGCGGTGACGCTGATCCTGCTGATCCACCGGATCTCCGCCGCCCAGGAGGCCCGGATCGCCCGCGCCGCCCCGGCGTGGCCGACCGCCCCGGTCTGGCCAGCACAAGCCTGGCCGCCGGCCCCGGTCACGTCGGCAGGCCAGCCCGCCCCGGCGGCCCCGGCGGCCGTGGCGCCCTCGGCGGCCGTGGCGCCCTCGGCGGCCGTGGCGTCCCCGGCGGCCGTGGCGCCCTCGGAGACGCCGGGGGCCGCGCCCAGGTCGTGATCCACTCCAGATCGCCGATGTGGCGCTGTCCGGGCGACCCGACAGCCCCACGTCGGCGATCTGGAGTGGATCAACGCGGGGGCGGCCCGCAAGTCGGGCGATCGGGGCGTCCGAGGACCGTCGACGCGGGTGGTCGCGTCGCGTACCCCGGTGTCGCCGCCGAGGCCGCCGGGCCCGGATGGCACGATCGGGGCATGACGGAACTGGTCGGCCTCGACGACGTACGGGCTGCGCGGAAACTGCTCGCCGACGTCGTCCGGACCACCCCGCTGGAGCCCTCCCGGCCGCTGAGCGCGGCACTGGGCGGGCCGACGTGGCTCAAGTGCGAGAACGTGCAGCGCGCCGGCTCGTACAAGGTGCGCGGCGCGTACGTGCGGATCTCCCGGCTGTCGGCGGCGGAGCGTGCGCGTGGCGTGGTCGCGGCGAGCGCCGGTAACCACGCCCAGGGCGTCGCGCTCGCCGCCGGGTTGGTCGGCACGCACGCGACGGTCTTCATGCCGGTCAACGCGCCGCTGCCGAAGGTCGCCGCCACCAAGGGGTACGGCGCGCAGGTCGAGCTGGCCGGCAACACCGTCGACGAGTCGCTGGTGGCCGCACAGACGTACGCCGAGCGGACCGGTGCGGTGCTCATCCACCCGTTCGACCACCGGGACGTGATCGCCGGGCAGGGCACGGTGGCGTTGGAGATCCTCGAACAGTGTCCCGACGTGCGGACGATCATCACGGGCGTGGGCGGCGGCGGCCTGATCTCGGGCATGGCGGTGGCCGCCAAGGCGCTCCGCCCGGACGTACGCATCATCGGGGTGCAGGCGGCGGGCGCGGCGGCCTTCCCGCCCTCCCTGGTGGCCGGAGAGCCGGTCCGGCTGCCGGCGTTCGCCACCATCGCGGACGGCATCGCGGTCGGACGGCCGGGGGAGATCACCTTCAACCATGTCCGCAAGCTCGTCGACGAGATCGTCACGGTCTCCGAGGAGGACATCTCGCGGGCCCTGCTGATGCTGCTGGAGCGGGGCAAGCAGGTCGTCGAACCGGCCGGGGCGGTCGGCGTGGCCGCGCTCCTGGCCGGCGTGGTGGAGGTGGAGACGCCGGTGGTGGCGGTCCTCTCCGGCGGCAACATCGACCCCCTGCTGATGATGCGGGTGATCGAGCACGGTCTCGCCGCGGCCGGCCGCTACCTGCGGGTGACCGTGCGCTGTTCGGATCGGCCCGGGCAGCTCGCGTCACTGCTCAGTCAGATCGCCGAGCACCGGGCCAACGTGGTGGACGTGGAACACCAGCGGGCCAACCCGCACCTCGGCCTCGGCGAGGTGGAGGTGGCGCTGTCGGTGGAGACCCGTGGTGTGGAGCACTCCGACACGTTGATCAGCGCGCTGCGGGCCAGTGGCTATCAGGTGGTGTTCGCCGCCGAGGCGTGACAGGCGGTGCCACGCCCCGGCGGCGTTACACCGTAGGGGGGTTGCCGCTCAGCCGGAGAACGGCTCGAAGCTGACCACGGTCACCTTGATGTCGGCGCCACTCGGTGCCGTGTAGGTGCAGGTCTGACCGGCGCGACCACCCAGGATCGCCTTGCCCAGGGCCGACTCGGGGCTGTAGACCGTCAGGTCGGTAGTGGCGGCGATCTCCCGCGAGCCGAGCAGGAAGGTCTCGGTGTCGTCGGTGTCGTCGTCGAAGTAGATCGTCACCACCATGCCGGGTGACACCGCGTCGGCCGTCGGCGCGGCGCCGACCTTGGCGGTGCGCAGCAGCTCCTGCAGGTAGCGGATGCGACCCTCAGCCTTGCCCTGCTCCTCACGGGCGGCGTGGTAGCCGCCGTTCTCCCGCAGGTCGCCCTCTTCGCGGCGGGCGTTGATCTCGGCCGCGATCGCCGGCCGGTTGGCGATGTGCTCGTCGAGCTCGGCCTGGAGGCGGTCGTACGCGTCCTGGGACAGCCAGGTGGCGGGCGCCTCGTTGCCAGTGGACACAGGCGTTCTCCTCGGTTGTGCGTGGCTGGCTGACAGGTGAACTACCAAGTTACCAGTGCGGTACGACACAGCGTGTCGGCGATCACCGCCGGTGTCCGGATCCGGCACCCGCGCTCGATGCCGGGCGACGGCCGTTACCGGGTGATGTCTCCGCAGTTCAGGACGGCGCTCGGCAGCGCAGCACCTCGCCGATGAACGGTCGGGCGCTGGTGTTCAGCCGGTGCCGGGCGCTGACGTGCCGCTCACCCGGGCCGGCGGTCACCGTGACCTCGTCGCGGCCCACCTCGACGCCGGCGCGGTCCCGGGCGCGCAGGACGCAGACGGCCGAGCCGCCCTCCGGCACACGTACCCGGAAGTCGACCACCACCTGGTTGTCCGTGATGTCGGTGTACGTGATCACCTGGGCGTCGTAGACCGGGTCGCCGTACTGCCGGTAGAGCCGCAGTGAGATCAGGCTCAGCCCCACCACCAGCACCAGGAGCACCAGGGCGGCCAGCAGCGTACGACGCCGGCCTCCGCCGGGTGCCCGGCGTCGGCCGTAGCGCCCGGCCGGGAAGACCGGCGCGCCCGGTGAAATTGTGGCGTGCGTCTCGGTCACCGGCGGGTATCTCCTGGCGTTGTTGTCGGCGGCATCGGCAAGAATGGCAGGAGTCCATCCTCCCAGCCCGGCCGAATGCCAGGAACGGCAGGTCGGGTCCCGCAGGTGCCGACCGGCGGCGGGGCGGGGGAGGTTCCTGGCAGGTCAGCCGGTCGAGCCCGGTCGGGTCCACCGGCCGACACAGACGAGGAGCGCCGTAAGTTGGCAGAGCAGCTGCGTCTCATGGCCGTCCACGCGCACCCGGACGACGAGTCGAGCAAGGGTGCGGCGACGATGGCGAAGTACGTCGCCCAGGGGGTCGACGTGCTGGTGGTGACGTGCACCGGCGGTGAGCGCGGCAGCGTGCTCAATCCCAAGCTCGACCGGCCCGACGTCTGGGCCAACATCGCGGACATCCGGCGGGCCGAGATGGACGCCGCGCGGGCGATCCTCGGCGTCGACCAGGCCTGGCTCGGGTTCGTCGACAGCGGCCTGCCCGAGGGCGACCCGCTGCCGCCGCTCCCCGAGGGCTGCTTCGCCCTCCAGGACGTCGAGGTGGCCGCCGGCCCGCTGGTCCGGCTGATGCGGGAGTTCCGTCCGCACGTGGTGACCACGTACGACGAGGAGGGTGGCTACCCCCACCCCGACCACATCATGTGCCACAAGGTGAGCGTGGCCGCCTTCGAGGCCGCCGGTGATGCGGAGCGCTACCCCGAGCTGGGCGCCCCCTGGCAGCCGCTGAAGCTCTACTACGACATCGGCTTCTCCAAGGCCAAGATCATGGCGCTGCACGAGGCGGTGCTGGCCACGGGCGCCGAGTCGCCGTACGAGGACTGGCTCAAGCGCTGGGACGAGCGTCCGGACAAGGGCCCACGGATCACCACCCGGGTCGACTGCGCCGAATACTTCCCCGTGCGGGACGACGCGTTGCGCGCCCACGCCACCCAGGTCGACCCGGACGGCTTCTGGTTCCACGTGCCCATGGAGATGCAGCAGCAGGCCTGGCCGACGGAGGATTTCGAGCTGGTACGCACCATGGTGGAGAGCCCGCTGCCCGAGTCCGACCTCTTCGCCGGAGTGCGGGAGACGGCGCACGCGCGCTGATCCCGGCCAGGGCTACCCTGGTAGGCAATCGCACATCGGAGGACGACCATGCTGACCGCTGCCCAGGTGCTCGCGGAGAACAACTTCGGGGACACCCGCACGGGTGGTCTGGCCGGCCCGATGGGCCTCCTCCTCATCCTGCTGCTGGCTACCGCCACCATCCTGCTGATCCGCAACATGAACGCCCGACTGCGGCGTCTGCCCGACCGGTTCCCGCAGCCGGGGCCGGCGGTCGATCCGACCAGGGCCGACGCTTCAGTCGTCGATCCGACAGACGGGACCGGCGCGCATGATTCATCCACGCACGCTCCCAATGGGCACCAGCAGCAGCGGAACGGGTAGTCCGCGCGTGATTCACGCCGAACCGGGTGGCGGACCCCTGTTGCGACCACCCGGTTTGGCTTAGCCTTCCGCCGGGGGACCAAAAGTCCCCGAGACGTGCGCGGGAGGGGGCGCCGATGGCCAGCACAGCACCGGCTGCCCGCCGTACCGTTGGTCGGTCGGCTGACGGGGAAGGTCGATGACCTCCGCTCCGGCCGGCGACCCGTTCGACCGGCTCGGGGTGCACGGCATGCCGGTCCGGCTGCGCGTGCTGACGGTCGCGGTGACGCTGACCGCGCTGGTCGCCGCCGTGGTCGGGTTGACGCTTCCGTCCGGGCTGCCGGCCGACGACCCGCTGGGTGGTCCGGCCCGCTTCGGCATCGCGGTCGGTGTCCTGGCCCTGGCCCAACTCGCCCGGCTCCGGTTCCGCGGGACCGCCGGCATGGTCAGCATCACCTGGGGTGAAGCGGCCCTGATCGTCTGCCTCTATCTCGCTCCGGCCGGCTGGCTGCCGTCGGCCACGCTGATCGGCGCCGGGCTGGCCTGGACGGGGTTGTCCCTGCACAGCGACCGCCGCCCGCCGCTGGAGATCGTCCGGATCGCCGCGTCGCTGGCCGCCGCGTCGGCGCTGGCCGTGTCCGTCACCACCGCGTTGGGGCACCCCCTGCTCACCCCGCCCACTCCGGTGCTGGCGCTTGCCGTGATCGCCGGGTCGGTGACGTACCTGATGGTGACGGGTTGGCTCGGCGCGGTGAGCCTGAGCCTGCGGCACGGGCTGCCGATCGGGCCGCCGCTGCTGGCCGCGCTGCGCGGCAAGTTGCTGATGTTCGTCGGCAACGTGGCGGTCGGCCTGGTCGTGATCGCGCTGCTGGAGCTGGACCCGCGCTGGTTGCTGCTGCTCCCGCCGCTGCTCTGGCTGCTGCAACAGACCTACCGTTACCGCCTGCGGGCGGACCAGGAACGTCGGACGTGGCGCGCCTTCGCCGAGGCCACCGCCGCTCTCAACCAGCTCGACGAGCGGGGCGTCGCCAGCGCGGCGGTGACGGGCGCGCTGGCGCTGTTCAACGCCGAGTTGGTCGATGTCGAGGTGGCCCGGCCCGACGGCAGGTGGCGTCGCTACCGGGGGGACGCCGGGGGCCAGTTGCTCGACCGGGAGGTCGGCCCGCCCGACAAGTCGGAGCCCGACGAGTACGAGTTGGTTCGCCCCCTGTCGGTGGGCGCCGTGCCGGTCGGTCGGCTCCGGGTCCGGTTCCCCCGCTCCGCCCCGCCCACGACCCGCGAACGGGACGCGGTGGCCGCGTTCGGTGACGCGCTCGCCGCCGCGCTGCACGACGCCGCGACCCACCGCGAGCTGCGCCTGGTCACCGCCCGATCGTCGTACGAGGCGGTGCACGACGCGCTCACCGGGCTGGCGAACCGTACGGCCATGCTCGGCAAGGGCGACCAGTCGTTGCGGCAGCTCGCACACGACCACCCGGTGGCCCTCCTGCTGTTGGACATCAACCAGTTCAAAGAGGTCAACGACACCCTCGGGCACGCGGCCGGCGACCAGTTGCTGCGGCTGACGGCCAATCGGCTCAGCGCGTTGGCCCGCCCGGGTGACCTGCTCGGCCGGCTCGGCGGCGACGAGTTCGCGCTGCTGCTCACCTCGGTTCCCGTGCTGGGTGACCGGGCCGCGCCGATGGCACACGCGCTGCGTCAGGCTCGTGAGATCGCCGAGCGGCTGGCCGCGCCGACCGAGGTGGCCGGGGTGCGGATGTCCATCGAGGTCTCGGTGGGCGTGGTCGTGGCCGACGCCGGCACCGCCGATCTGACCGAGCTGCTGCGCCGCGCGGACATCGCCATGTACCAGGCCAAGGAGGGTGGCGGCAGCGTCGCCGCCTACGACAGCACCCGGGACGCGGCCAGCACCGACCAGCTCGCCCTGCTCGCCGAACTGCGCGAGGCGCTGAAGGTCGACGACCAGTTGGTGTTGGCGTTGCAGCCGGCGGTCGACCTGGCGACCGGCGCGCCCACCGGGGTGGAGGCGCTGATCCGCTGGCAGCACCCCCGGCGCGGCTGGCTGGGCCCGGCCGACTTCATCCGCCCGGTGGAGAACAGCGAACAGCTCGGCACGTTCACCCGGTACGTGCTCGACAAGGCGCTCGGGGTGGCCGCCGGGTGGGCCCGCGAGGGGCTGGACGTCCCGATCTCGGTCAACCTGTCCGCGCGTAGCCTGCTCGACCCCCGCCTCCCGGCGGAGATCGGCGACGCGCTGCGCCGCCACCAGGTGCCACCCCGCCGGCTGGTCCTGGAGATCACCGAAACGGTGGTGATGAGCGAGCTGGAGATCATCGACGAGGTGCTCGCCAACCTCCGGTCGATGGGCGTACAGCTCGCGGTGGACGACTTCGGCACCGGCTTCTCCTCGTTGACGTTCCTGACCCGGATCGCCGTGGACGAGTTGAAGGTGGACCGCTCCTTCGTGATCCGGATGGCCGACTCGCCGGAGGCCGCGGCGATCGTCCGGACCACCGTCGGGCTCGCCCACGAGTTGGGGCTGCGGGTGGTCGCGGAGGGCGTGGAGACGGCCGAACAGCGCCTGGCCCTGGCCGAGCTGGGCTGCACGTCCGCCCAGGGCTACCACTTTTTCAAGCCGATGCCGGCCGACAAGATCGGTGCGGTGCTGGGGACGCTGCGCGACTCGGCCGAGTCGAACGTCTTCCGGCTGCGCGCCGACGGCGCCTCCTGACCGCTCGGCGCTCCCGTCAAGCGGACCGATGCAGTAGCTCCCACATGACCGACACCGGCAGCGCCGGATGGGCGCAGGCCGCCCGCAGCACGTCCCGTTCGACGTCGCCTCGGGCCAGCTCCGCCAACGCCTCCGGTCGGGTGTTCCGGTGCTCGGCGATGGCGAGCCGGGTGACGTGGTCTGCACCGTCGAGCAGCCGGGCCAGCAGCTCGCCCGACGCGCTCCAGTTCTGTGCCAGAAGATGGGGCTTGACGGGCAGCCGGCTTAGCACGTCGGGCGGGGTCCGCCAGTTGGTCGCCAGCGCCGCGCCGATGCCCCGGACGGGCGTCTCGGCGAGCCGGCGCAGGATCTCGGGATAGGCGCAGTGCCGGGCGAGCCGGCGGCGGACCATGGGGCTGCGATCCTGGGCCAGGAGAGCGGCGGTCTCCTCCGACAGCGACCAGTTCGCGGCGGCGGCAGCGCGTACGCGTGCTGATCGGGACCCCGCGCACTGCGTCAGGAGGGTCTGGAGCGCTTCCTTCGCGTCTTCAACCGGCCACGGCCTCGGACCGGGCTCGCAACCCGACTTCCACCTGCCGAGCAGGTCCTGGAGTTGCTCGACGGAGAGCCGTTCGGCAACTGCCTCCAACCGCTCCAGGCTGGGCCGCGGCCGGAAGCTGTCCTTCGTGAACCGTTCGACGGCCGTCCGGGCCACCGTCTCGTCGGCATCGCGGGTCAGCGTCGTCAGGGTCTCCGTCGACGTGGCGGAGTGCCGCGCAACCGCCCGGCGGACCTCGGGATCGCTGTCCCGGGCGAGAACCGCCAGCAGGGGGCCGGAGACGTGCTCCGACCAGGTCAGCGCGCGGCGGACGGCGACGACCGGATCGCCGGCCAGCGCCACCATCGCCGCCGGGGACAGGCGTCCCCACTGGGCGGCCGCCGCGCGGGCCTCCGGGTCGGGGCTGGCGGCCAACTCCTCGCCCAGCCAGTCGCCGGCCTGTTCGATCGCGTACGCCCGGATGGCGGGGACCTCGTCGTGCGCCAGGATCTCGGCGATCTCGGCTGAGAACTCGCGTTGGCCGATCCCATCGCGTACGGCCGGGTCGGGGTCGCGGGCCAGCTTGGCCTGGATTTCCGGGCTGACATTGCTGAGGAGAGCGACATTTCGTCGCACCTCGGGGTGGGGATCGTCGGCGAGGGCGGCCACGGTCTCCGGTGGGCACGCCTTCAGCCAGGGAACCTCGGACCGCAGCCGGTGATCGGACGAGGCGCGGAAGGCCGCGATCGCGTCGAGCGGGAAGTCGCCCTCGAAGATGAGGCGCTGCAACAGATGCGGGTCGCCGGTCTCGACCGTCACCGCCACCAGCGCCGCGACGACGTCAGGAATCTCCTGCGCCAGCGGCGAGTTCCCTTGCAGGCGCTCGGCGAGGACGAGCCGTGGCAGCCGACCGCCGTCCCGAACCAGGGCGAGCAGGACGTCGGTCGGGGCGGCCGGGTTCATCGCGAGTCCGGCGAGTCGGTTCTGGTCGCGGGTGTTGTCCGGGCCGGGCAGTTCGAGTCGCCAGCGCGCCCCCTCGCAGCAGCCCGTCCGGATGACCGTGGGCTCCGCCCAATTCCCCGTCTCGGACATCCGAGCACCATAGCGACACCGCAGCCGAACCGCGCTCCCTCTCTCTGTGCGAGGCTGGAACGGTGAATCGACTCGCCGACGCGACCTCCCCGTACCTGCTCCAGCACGCCGACAACCCGGTCGACTGGTGGCCCTGGTGCGACGAGGCGTTCGCCGAGGCGAAACGACGCGACGTGCCGGTGCTCATCTCGGTGGGCTACGCGGCCTGCCACTGGTGCCACGTCATGGCGCACGAGTCGTTCGAGAACGAGCAGGTCGGTGCGCTCTTGAACGACAACTTCGTGTCGATCAAGGTGGACCGCGAGGAGCGCCCCGACGTCGACGCCGTCTACATGACCGCCACCCAGGCGATGACCGGTCAGGGCGGCTGGCCGATGACGGTCTTCGCCACCGGAGACGGCACCCCGTTCTTCTGCGGCACCTACTTCCCGCGTGCCAACTTCACCCGTCTGCTCCAGTCGGTCACCACCGCCTGGCGGGACCAGCGGGACGAGGTGCTGCGCCAGGGCGCCGCCGTGGTCGAGGCGATCGGTGGCGCGCAGGCCGTGGGCGGCCCCACCGCGCCGCTGGACGGCCCACTGCTCGACGCCGCGGCCGGCAACCTGGCCGGTGAGTACGACGAGACGAACGGCGGTTTCGGGGGCGCCCCGAAGTTTCCACCGCACATGAATCTGCTCTTCCTGCTGCGCCACCACCAGCGCACCGGCGACCCGCGCAGCCTGGAGATCGTGCGGCACACCGCCGAGGCGATGGCCCGGGGCGGCATCTACGACCAGCTCGCCGGCGGTTTCGCCCGGTACTCGGTGGACGCGCACTGGACGGTGCCGCACTTCGAGAAGATGCTCTACGACAACGCGCTGCTGCTGCGCGTCTACACGCAGCTCTGGCGGCTGACCGGCGATCAGTTGGCCGGGCGGGTCGCCCGGGACACCGCCCGGTTCCTCGCCGACGAGCTGCACCGGCCGGGGGAGGGGTTCGCGTCCGCGCTGGACGCCGACACCGACGGCGTCGAGGGGCTCACCTACGCCTGGACGCCCGCGCAGCTCGTCGAGGCGCTCGGCGACGAGGACGGCCGTTTCGCCGCCGACCTGTTCGCCGTCACCGAGGACGGCACCTTCGAGCACGGCACGAGCGTGCTCAAGCTCGCGCGGGACGTCGACGATGCCGCGCCCGAGGTCCGTACCCGCTGGCAGGGGGTGGTCGGGCAACTGCTCGCGGCCCGCGACATCCGGCCCCAGCCGGCCCGCGACGACAAGGTGGTGGCCGCGTGGAACGGCCTGGCGATCACCGCGATCGTCGAGTTCCTCCAGGTCGCCGCGCTGGCCCTGGAGAAGCGGGACGAGGGCGCCAACCTGTTGGAGGGCGTCACCATCGTCGCCGACGGCGCGATGCGGGACGCCGCGGAGCACCTGGCCAGCGTGCACATCGTCGACGGCCGGCTGCGCCGGGTCTCCCGTGACGGCAGGGTCGGCGAGCCGGCCGGGGTGCTGGAGGACTACGGCTGCGTGGCCGAGGCGTTCTGCGCCCTGCACCAGCTCACCGGCGAGGGGCGCTGGCTGACCCTGGCCGGCCAGCTGCTGGACACCGCCCTGGAACGCTTCGCCGCTCCCGGCGGCGCCTACTACGACACGGCCGACGACGCGGAGCGGTTGGTCGCCCGGCCTGCCGATCCGACCGACAACGCCACCCCGTCGGGGCGGTCGGCGCTGGTCGCCGGGCTGGTCGCGTACGCCGCGCTGACCGGACAGACCCGCTACCGCGAGGCCGCCGAGGCCGCGCTCGCCACCGTTGCGCCGATCGTCGGGCGGCACGCCCGCTTCGCCGGGTACGCGGCCACGGTCGGCGAGGCGCTGCTGTCCGGTCCGTACGAGATCGCGGTGGTGACCCACGATCCGGCCGGCGATCCGCTGGTGGCCGCCGCCCACCGGTACGCCCCGCCCGGAGCGGTGGTGGTCGCCGGCCTCCCGGACCAGCCCGGAGTGCCGTTGCTCGCCGACCGGCCGTTGGTCGACGGGCGGTCCGCCGCTTACGTCTGCCGGGGTTTCGTCTGCCAGCGGCCGGTCACCTCCGTCGACGAGCTGGTCGCCGAGCTGGGCTGAGTCGGGCACCGGTAGGCTGGCCGCGCTATGGATTCCCGTACCGGTCTGCCTGTTGTCGGCATGGTGGGTGGCGGCCAGTTGGCCCGGATGACCCATCAGGCCGCGATCGCCCTCGGCCAGTCACTGCGTGTGCTCGCGAGCGCCCCCGACGACGGCGCGGCGCTGGTCGCCGCCGACGTCCAGTACGGGGACCACACCGACCTGGCCGCCCTGCGCACCTTCGCCAAGGGCTGCGACGTGGTCACCTTCGACCACGAGCACGTGCCCAACGAGCACATCCGCACGCTGGCGGCCGAAGGGGTGACCCTGTACCCGCCGGCGGACGCGCTGCTGCACGCCCAGGACAAGCAGGTCATGCGGGAACGCCTCACCGAGCTGGGTGCGCCCAACCCGGTCTGGCGGCCGGTCGGCGACCCCGCCGACCTGGTCGGGTTCGGCGAGCAGGTCGGCTGGCCGGTGGTGCTCAAGGCGGCTCGGGGCGGCTACGACGGTCGGGGCGTCTGGATGGTGGACGACGCCACCCAGGCCGCCGAGCTGGCCGCGACACTGCTCGCGGGTGGCACCCGGCTGATCGTCGAGGAGCGGGTGCCGCTGCGCCGCGAACTCGCCGTGCAGGTGGCCCGCTCGCCGTTCGGCCAGGTGGCCGCGTACCCGGTGGTCGAGACGGTCCAGCGGGACGGCATCAACGTCGAGGTGCTGGCCCCGGCGCCCGGTCTCGACGAGGAGCTGGCAGTCTCCGCCCAGCAGCTCGCCATCGACCTGGCCACCGCGCTCGGTGTGGTCGGGCTGCTCGCCGTGGAACTCTTCGAGGTGCGCGACGACGCCGGTCGACCCGCGATCGTGGTCAACGAGCTGGCGATGCGTCCGCACAACTCGGGGCACTGGACCATCGAGGGTGCCCGGACCTCGCAGTTCGAGCAGCACGTGCGGGCGGTGCTGGACTACCCGATGGGCGACACCGCGCTGACCGCGCCGGTCGTCGTGTCGGCGAACGTCCTCGGCGGCGAACCGGACGGGATGTCGGTCGACGAGCGGCTGCACCACCTCTTCGCCGCCGAGCCGGGGGCGAAGGTGCACCTCTACGGCAAGCAGGTACGCCCCGGTCGCAAGATCGGGCACGTCACCGTGCTCGGTGACGACCTGGACGACGTACGGGCACGGGCGGCGCGGGCCGTGCGTTGGCTCCAGGTGGGGCACGAGTGACCCGGGTGGCCGCGAACCAAGGAGGACTCCGGTGACCACGGTTGGGCTGATCATGGGCAGCGACTCGGACTGGCCGACCATGCGGGCCGCCGCCGAGGTGCTCGACGACTTCGAGGTGTCGTACGAGGTGCGGGTCATCTCGGCACACCGGACCCCGGTCGCGATGATCGATTACGGGCGTGAGGCGGCCGACCGAGGGCTGAAGGTGATCATCGCCGGTGCCGGTGGCGCCGCCGCGCTGCCGGGCATGGTCGCCTCGGTGACCCCGTTGCCGGTGATCGGCGTGCCGGTGCCGCTGAAGCACCTCGACGGCATGGACTCGCTGCTGTCCATCGTGCAGATGCCGGCGGGGATTCCGGTGGCCACCGTGTCGATCGGCAACGCCCGCAACGCCGGCCTGCTGGCCGTTCGGATCCTCGGCGCGTCCGACGAGACGCTGCGCACCCGGATGGCCACCTACCAGCAGGACCTGGAGAACCTCATCAAGACCAAGGACGCGGCCCTCCAGGCCACCCTGCCCTAACCCGCACACCCCGCGCCCGGCACCCAACCACCTCCGCGATCTTGCATTTTCGGTGGTCGCTAAGCGGCATTTGCCCAACTTTGCGGCGACAGAAAGTGCAAGATCGCGGAGAGGCCACCGACGAACCCGGCCCACTCACGCACGCCGCCGTGACCCTCCGGTTTCACCTCATGCCGCGTAGCGCGGTCTGGAGGCGTTCCTGGGCGCGACGACGGCGTTCGTTGCTGGCCCCGAGGACGAGCAGCAGGATGCCCACGGGGATCAGCACCAGCCACGGGCCCAGGCTGAACAGCGCGTGGATGGCGGCGATCGCGGTGACCGACGCGCCGACGATCACCGGTGCCTGCTGCCGGCTGGACGAGCCGAAGATCAGCACCGCCACCGCACCGAGCAGCAGCAGCATCTGCCGCAGCGTGCTGGACTCGGTGGCGAGCACGATCGCCAGGGTCGGCAGGAACGCGGCGACCAGCGCCGGCCCGTACGCCACCCAGCTGCTCAGATCCGGGCGATGGCGCAGTTCCAGCACGCCGACCAGCAGGGCCAGCGCGGCGAACGGCAGCGTGTACGCCTCGGGCAGCGCCACGTCGGCGACGCGCATGAGGATCCACCAGGCGGTTATCTCGCAGAACACCACCGCCCAGAAGAGGATCCGGCGCTCCACGGGCCGCCGGCCGGGCCGGGTCGCCGCCACTCCGAGGACGGCGCCCCAGGCGGCCAGCAGGGCGGCGATGTGTCGTGGCGAGTCGAAGGCGAGCGCCAGCGCGATCAGGGCCGCGGCGTACCCGGTCCACTGCACGGTGGCCGCCTCGCGCTGTGCCTCGGGGCGGCGCAGCTGGGGCAGGGTCGCCGCGAGCACCTGGAGGACCGCGCCGACGGCGAGCACCCCGAACGCGGACCAGACCGGGGCCAGCCCGGCGATCAGGCCGGCGGTGAGCACGAAGAGCTGAGCCATGACCGAGGCGAACAGCCAGCCGAGGATCCGGGCGCGCTGGGTGGTGCCGAACAGGGCCGCCACCACGCCCACGCCCACCGCGCCGCCGAGGGTGAACAGGGTCAGTTGCTCCTCGGCCAGGCTGCCGGCCAGGCCGGCGCCACCGGCGGCCAGACCGATGACGAACACGAGCACCCGGGCCAGCCGCAACGAACGGGCCGGCTCGACGAGCGGCGGTGGCGGGGTCAGGGCGAGACCGAGCATGGAGATGGTGAACACGGACAGCGCGGCGAGGGTGCTCGCCGGCCACCTGCTGCCCAGCGCGATGGGCGCGATCAGCAGCGTGACGGCCGCGCCGGGGAGCACCACCGGTACGGCACGGGACCGCCGTCCGCCGCTGAAACCGGTGGCGGCCAGGGCCGCCGTCGCGGTGAGCAGCAGCGCGGTCAGCACGTGGGTCGGATTGACCAGGTCCGGCGGTGGGGTGAGCAGTTCCGGCGGCGGACCCTGCCAGATCCGGTTCAATGTGCGCTGCGGCTCGACCAGGGCGAAGACCAGCGCGGGCGCGATCGAGACGAGGGCCAGGGCGGTCGGCAGGGCGGCGGCCGCGAGCGCGCCGGCCGAGGGGCTGACCCGCCACCGCCGCCGATCCGGGTCGTCCGGCAGCCGGCGCAGCGCGCCGTCGAGCAGCACCGCCCAGCGTCGGACCGGCTGGGCGGCGGCGGTGGGCGGTACGGTCGCCGCACGGATCAGCTCGGCGAGGACACCGAGCAGCGCGGCGGCGGCCGCGTAGACCCCGACGGGCAGGCCGGTCGGGATGGCGGCGAGGGCGCTGATGCTCGCCCCGCCGACCACGGCCACACTGACCCAGGGCAGGTACTGCGGCACGTACCGGCGTACGGCGGCCACACCGGCCAGACCGAGGCTCGACGCGGCCAGCGCGGCGGTCAGCACCACCTGCGCCGAGTGCTGGAACTCGACGGCCAGCGCCGCCACCGCGCCCGGCAACGCCAGCAGCGCGGCACCGGCCGCCGCGCCGCCGATCTGCGCCAGGTGCGGCGGCATGCCCTCGGTCTCCAGGTCGGTCACCTGAGGCCGGGCGAGGACGCGGGCCAGCGTGGCGACGACGACACCGATCAGCGCGATGCTGCCCAGCGCGAGCGCGGTGGTCCACGGGCGGACCAGACCGGCGCCGGCCCCGTGCAGCGCGACCACCCCGGCCACGGTGGCCCGGGACAGCCCGGCCCGGGGCTCCTCGGTGGCCACCGCCGCCATCCCGAAGACGGTGGCGACCATGGCCCCGACCAGCACCGGCGACCACCAGGGCAGGTCGAACGCGGCCGGCGCGCCGATGGTGGCGAGCACCACGGCCACGCCGGACGCGTCCCAGCGCCAGGGCGGTGGCAGCAGGACGCCGGCGGCGACGGCCAGCAGCAGCAGCGCGATCGGCGCCTGCCAGGTCGAGCCGCCGGTCGGCGCCGCCGGCCAGTTGCTCAGGTCGCCGTTCCAGATCGGCCCGGGCGTGGCCAGCACGCCCACGCCGCCGCGCAGCGCCGTCCAACCGGCGAGCACCCCGATGAGTACGCCGCCGACGGCGATGCCGAGGATCGGGCCGCGTCGCCACTCCTCGGGCATGGCGCGGGCGGCCACGGCGACGACCAGGACCAGGCCGGCGGCCACCGCCAACTGCCCACCCGGGGCGAGGACCGCGGCGATCCGCACCATCGTGGCGATCAGTGCGGTGGTCACCGCCGCGGCGGCCAGGTCCGAGCCGTCCAGGGTGAGGTCGGAGCGGCGGCCGGCGTCGATCGAGGGGGCCAGGAAGAGCAGCACCGCGGCGATCAGCAGGAGCGCCCCGACCCACGCGTCGGCGACGGTGGCGCCGGGCGCGCCGAAGGCGGCGGCGGTGACGACGAGCGCGCCCATCCCGGTGCCGACCGACAGGGGCACCGGGATGCGCCGCTGGGAGACCTGCACCATCGCGGCGTACCCGAGGGTCACGCAGACGGCCAGGAAGCTCGCCGCGAGCACCGGGACGGTCGCCTCGCGCAGGCTGGCCGGGGTGGGAGTGTCGTCGACGGGGACGGTGGCGGCCACGAACGCGGCCACCGCGCCGGGCAGCGCGAAGGCCGCGCCTCCGGCGGCCCAGGCGGTGACCGTCTCGGCGGCGGCCGAGGCGATCCGGACCCGGGGCGCCAACGCGACCAGCGCGCCGGCCGCGAAGAGGGCGAGCAGGACCGCGGCCGTGAGCGCGGGCCGGGACAGGCCGGCGCCCGCGCCGAACAGGCCCACCACGGCGGCGCCGACTCCGTGGGCCAGGGCGGCCCGGGGGGTACGCGCGGAGAGGCCGATGACACCGATGCCGATCGCGGTGATCACCATCGGCCAGGGGGCGGCCGCCCAACCGAGGCCGAACGACGCCGGCACGGCGAGCGCCGTCAGCGCGGCTCCGGCGACCGCGAACTCGCGGCGGATCTCCGGTGGCAGGGCCAGCATCGCGGCGATGGTGAGCAGGAACGCCGCGGCGGCGAGCTGCCACGTGGTCGGGCCGACGGCGGCGGCCAGCTCGGCGGCGTGCCGGTCCAGGTCGGCGTCCCAGGCGGGCAGTGCTGCCCGGACGGGGGCGACGCCGGCCCGCAGGGCGCCTCCGGCGACCATCAGCCCGCTGACGGTGAGCGCTACCGCCGAGGCGATCTGTGGGCCGCGGCGGGCGGCCTCGGGGATCGCGCGTACCGCGAGGCCGGTCGCCGTGATCACCGCCGCGATCAGCAGCAACGCCTGGCCGGGCAGGGCGACGGAGGCGACCCGGCCGAACGCGCCGATCACGGCCAGGGTGACGATGCCGGCCGCCACGTCGGGCAGCGGTGGGCGGCGCAGCACCAACGCGCCGGCCAGCCCGACGGCGGCGGCCAGCAGCAGCACCAGCCCGGCGCCGGTCGCCGTCGGCACGGCCTGTGCCCGCAGCAGCGCGGTGACCGCGTACGCCAGGGCAACCGCGACGGCCACCGCGTGCAGCGACCAGGTCAGCTCGCGCAGTCCGGGCACCGGGCGGACGGAGGGGGTGTCGTCGGCGCCCGCGCCAACGTCGACCACCTCGCCGGCCTCCTCCGGGTCGCCCTCCGGTCGGGCCTCGGCGTCGCGCTGGCGGGGCGTCGTCGACGGCCGAGCCGGCTGCGGCAGGTCCTGCCCGGGTGCGCGCTCCACCACGATCGGCGAGCGGGCCAACCAGAGGTCGAGCAGGGCCACCAGGGTCAGCACCAGCGCCCAGCCACCCGGCCCGGTGATCCGGTCGTACGCGAGCAGCGGCAGGACCGGCTGCGCGGCGACCACGGTCGCGAAGCGGGGTGCGCGCAGACCCGTCCAGGCGGCGTACCCGACAGACACGGCGGCGGTGGCCGCGAAGATCAACCCGGCGAAGACGGCGCCCGAGGTGCCGCTGCCGATCCGGTCCACCGCCCAGAGCGCATAGCCGGCCAGCGGCACGAGCAGCAGACCCACCGCCGAGATCGTCTCCGCAGTGGAGGTGAGCCCGCGTCGCGCCAGCGCCGGCGGGGCGAGCAGCATCAGCGCGGTGGCGAGCAGCAGGACGCCGAGGCGGGCCAGCGCGTCCATCGAGCTGGTCGCCACCGCGGCGAAGACCACCGCGGCCACAGCGAGCAGCAGCGCGCCCAGCCCGAGCGGGATGTTCTGCACCTCCCGGCTGGACGCCTCCGGCGGGTGTTCGGGATCGTCGGCGTCCAGCCAGGACGGCCGGGGCGGGGGCGGCGGCGGATCCTCCGGAACGGGCGGCGTGCCCTGGCGTGGAACCCGTGGCGGCGGTGCGCCGGTGCCGGGGCTGGCCGTCGGCGGACGGCGACCGGGGCGGCGGCGCAGCACCCGGCGGGGTCGGGTGGCCTGCTTGATCCGTTCCTCACCGGCGTGGGCGAGGATGTCCCGCTGGAAGAGCGCGGCCTGCATCTTGGCGGCGATCTGCCGCTGCTCGCTGGCGATTGCGGCGTCGCGCCTCTTCATCTCCGCGATCGAGCGCTCGATGTCCGCCAGATGCTCGACCCACTGCGGCTGGTCGGCCCCGCAATGGGGGCAGTGCACGGCCGGCTTGATCTCCCGGCCGCACGAGGAGCACTGAAAGGTCGCCACGACACCCCTCCACCCGCACTGTGGACTCCCACTGTCGCAGCATGCCCAAAGCTGGCGCGGATTTCGACACTTGTCGGCGGGTCCGGGGCAAACAACATCACCGGCCGGCCGCCAAGGGTGCGTCGCGGCCGGCCGGTGAGTGGTGGATCGTCAGGGACGGCCCATACCCCGGTACTCCCAGCCGGCCTGGGTCCACAGTGCCGAGTCGAGGCAGTTGCGCCCGTCGACGACCTTGCGGCCACGGACCAGCTCGCCCAGGGCGACCGGGTCGGCGTTGCGGAAGTCCGCCCACTCGGTGAGGACGCAGACCAGGTCGGCGTCGGCGACCGCCTCGTTGATCCCGGGCTCGTAGGTCAGCTCGGGCACCGCGCGGCGGGCGTTCTCGGTGCCCTGCGGGTCGTACACGTGGACGTCGGCCCCGGCCTTCTGCAACAGTGCGGCGACGGCGAGCGCCGGGGCGTCGCGGACGTCGTCGGTGTTGGGCTTGAAGGTCGCGCCCAGCACGGCGATCCGGGTGCCGGAGAAGTCCGGACCGGCCGGCCCGGAGCGGCGGCCGAGCAGGTCCGCCGCGAGCTGGAGCACGCGGGTCCGGCGACGCAGGTTGATCAGGTCGACCTCGTGCAGGAAGCGCAGTGCCTCGCCCGCGCCCAGCTCCTGCGCGCGGGCCTGGAAGGCGCGGATGTCCTTGGGCAGGCAGGCGCCGCCGAAGCCGAGGCCGGCCTGGAGGAAACGGTTGCCGATGCGGGGGTCGTAGCCGATGGCCCGAGCGAGCTGGGTGACATCGCCGCCGCTGGCCTCGCAGACCTCGGCCATGGCGTTGATGAAGGAGATCTTGGTGGCCAGGAAGGCGTTCGCCGCGACCTTGACCAGCTCGGCCGTGGCGAAGTCGGTGACCACCAGGGGCACCTCGCGGTCCTCGGTGGCGGCCAGGTCGAAGACGCCCTTGTGCGCGGCGTAGAGCATGCCGTTGGCCCACTCGCTCTTGACGCCGACCACGATCCGGTTGGGTCGCAGCACGTCGTCGACGGCGAAGCCCTCCTGGAGGAACTCGGGGCTCCACGCCACCTCGACGCCCAGGTCGTCCGGGGTGTGCTTGCCGACGAGCTGCTCGACCCACTCGGCGGTGCCCACCGGCACGGTCGACTTGCCCACGATCAGCGCCTTGCGGGTCAGGTGCTGGGCGAGACCGGTCACCGACGCCTCGACGTACGACAGGTCGGCGCCCATCCCGTCGGCCCGCTGCGGGGTGCCGACGCAGATGAAGTGCACGTCACCGAAGTCGGCGGTCTCCGCGATGTCGGTCGAGAACCGCAGCCGGCCGGCGGCGAGGTTGCGCTTGAGCAGCTCGTCCAGGCCGGGCTCGTGGATCGGCACCTCGCCGGCGTTCAGCATCGCGATCTTGTCCGCGTCGACGTCGAAGCCGAGCACCTCGTAGCCCAGCTCGGCGTAGCAGATGGCGTACGTCGCACCGAGGTAACCGGTCCCCAGGAACGTCACCCGCGGCCGAGACGCGCCCGAGGGCGGCGTCACCGCGGCGATGGCGGGGGTCGGCTGGATGGTGGGGTAGGGGATCGTCACGCCTGTCTTCTCCGCTCGCACTGGCGGCGCGTCGTCGCGTCGCATTCTGCTGCGGCGCCTGGGCGGGCACCGGAGGGGTGGCTCACTGTCTGCCTTCCATCATCGCCCAGCGGCGCGGGTGCTCCGTCATGCCCATACCTACGCGCCGGTAACATCACCTGAACTGCAGTCGCTATCCTTCAGTCTGCGCGGTCGGCGGTCAGGGGAGGCCACAGACTGCGCATGATAGCGGTGAAGGGGAGGGGCCGACATGGCCGCAGGGGAGTCGTTCGACGTCTACCGGTTGCCCGAGGAGCACGAGGCGATCCGGGAGGCGGTCCGGGAGGTCTGCGCCGCCAAGGTGGCGCCGCACGCCGCCGAGGCCGACGAGACCGGGGAGTTCCCGAAGGCGTCCTACGACGCGCTGCGGGCCGCCGACTTCCACGCCCCGCACATCCCCGAGGAGTACGGCGGCGCGGGCGCGGACGCCCTGGCCACCGCCATCGTGATCGAAGAGGTGGCGCGCGCCTGCGCGTCCTCCTCACTGATCCCGGCGGTGAACAAGCTCGGCACGATGCCGCTGCTGCTGGCCGGCTCCGACGAGATCAAGCGCCGCTACCTGACGCCGGTCGCGGCGGGCGATGCCATGTTCTCGTACTGCCTCTCCGAGCCGGAGGCCGGCAGCGACGCCGCGTCGATGACCACCCGCGCGGTGCGTGACGGGGATCACTGGGTGCTCAACGGTGTGAAGCGGTGGATCACCAACGCCGGCGTCTCCGAGTTCTACACCGTCTTCGCCGTCACCGACCCCGCCGCCCGCTCCCGGGGCATTTCGGCGTTCGTGGTCGAGAAGTCCGACCCGGGGGTGAGCTTCGGCGCGCCGGAGAAGAAGCTCGGCATCAAGGGCTCGCCGACCCGCGAGGTCTACCTGGACAACGTGCGGATCCCCGCCGACCGGATGATCGGCGCGGAGGGCACCGGCTTCGCCACCGCCATGAAGACCCTGGACCACACCCGGGTCACCATCGCCGCGCAGGCCGTCGGGATCGCGCAGGGCGCGCTCGACTACGCCAAGGGGTACGTCGCCGAGCGCCGGCAGTTCGGCAAGTCGGTCGCCGAGTTCCAGGGCATCCAGTTCATGCTCGCCGACATGGGCATGAAGCTGGAGGCGGCCCGGCAGCTCACGTACGCCGCCGCCGGCAAGTCCGAGCGGGGCGACGCCGACCTGACCTACTTCGGCGCGGCGGCGAAGTGCTTCGCCTCCGATGCCGCCATGGAGATCACCACCGACGCGGTGCAGTTGCTCGGCGGCTACGGCTACACGCGGGACTACCCGGTCGAGCGGATGATGCGGGACGCCAAGATCACCCAGATCTACGAGGGCACCAACCAGGTCCAGCGGATCGTCATGGCGCGGCAACTCCTCGCCAACGTCGTCTAGGACCTGCCTCGGGTCCCTGGCCGGCCTGTCCGCGCCCCGGCCTGTCCGCGCCCCGGCCTGTCCGCGCCCCGGCCTGTCCGCGCCTCGGCCTGTCCGCGCCCCGGCCTGTCCGCGCCTCGGCCTGTCCGCGCCTCGACCGCCGCGCCTCGACCGCCGCGCCCCGACCGCCGTGCCCGGACGCGGCGGTCGGTGGCGCTGCCGATCCGTCCCGCGACGGTCGCCGGTGCGGCCCGTCATCCGATCGCCGTTCGCAACGCGGCGCCCAGCCCGGCCGTCTCGATCTCGGCGGAGTCCAGCAGGGCCCGGTGCGGGTTGCCGACCGGGGTCGGCTTGCCGACGGCGTAGCCCTGGGCGAAGTCCACCCCGTAGTCGCGCAGCAGGCGCAGGGTGGCCTCGCTCTGGACGAACTCGGCGGCGGTCCGGATCCCCAGCCCCCGGCACATGTCGACGAAGGACTGGACGATCACCTGGTCGGGACGGGACTCCTCGATCTTGCTGATGAAGTCGCCGTCGATCTTTACCAGGTCGATCGGGAAGTACTTCAGGTGCGTGAATGTGCCGTATCCGGAGCCGAAGTCGTCCAGGGCCAGCCGACAGCCGATGTCCCGGATCCCGCAGGCGAAGTCGATCGCCTGCGTCAGGTTACCGATCAACGCCGTCTCGGTGATCTCGAAGGTGACCTGGGAGGGGTCGATGACGTGCCGCTTCATGACCTCGTGGACATGCTCCAACAGGTGCGGATCGCCGAGCGACCGGCCCGAGATGTTCACCTGGTAGTGCGAGGTTCGTGGTCCGTGGGCGATCAGCTCCATGGTGTGGTCGATGACCCAGCGGTCTATCGGCCAGATCTCGTCGACCCGTTCGGCGACGTCCAGGAACGCCGACGGCGGTACCGGCTGGCCCGTGCCGTCGAGGACGCGGAGCAGGATCTCCTGGCGGGTGATCTGGTTGAGGCTGAGGTCGAGAATCGGCTGGGCGTAGAGCGTGAAACTGTTGCCGGCGACCGCCGCCCGGATTCGGCTCCGGCAGGTCTCCTGCCGGTCCTCGGGACGGGCCGGCTGTCGCAGCACGGTCAGTGGCACCTGCTCTCGCTTGGCCTGTCGCCACGCGCTCTCCGCGTCCACCAGCAGGTCGAAGCCGCTACTGTCGTCGCCGTCCTGGTACCGGACGAGACCGCCCCAGGCGTCGAGGCGTACCCGTTCCCGGTCCTGGCCGACGACGAACGCGTGACTGCGCAGGCTGTCGATGATGCTCTCCGCGATGGTCGTGGCCGACCGCATCGTGGTGTTCTGTAGCAGCACGCCGAACTCGCCCGGGCCGACGAGCCCGCACACGGCGGTCCGGCGGGCCACGTTCTTCACCACACCGGCTATCGCGGCGGCGAGCCGATCCTGGGTCGCGTGGTCGTGCCCGGAGATCGGTAGGTTCAGTGGCTCGGCGGCCACCACGAGCAGGGCCCCCGACCCGCCGCGTTGGGTCCGGTCAACCTCGTCGGCGAAGCGCGGGCGGGTCAGCAGGCCGGTGGCCGGGTCGCGGCTGATCAGTTCGGTGCGTGCGGTCTCGCACCGGCGGGCGAGCCGGTCCCGCTCCTGGCGGGCCAGCTCCAGGTCGGTGACGTCCTGACCGGTGCCGATGATGCCGTGCGGCCGGTCGAACCGGTCGATCAGGACCTCGATGTAGCAGTGCACGTACCTGGTCGCCCCGTCCGGTCGGACCACCCGATACGTCGTCTCCTTGACCGTCTGCTCCCGCCACGCCAGGTGGATGGTCCGACGAACGGCGTGCGCGTCCTCGGGATGGACCAGCTCGAACAGCAGATCGGCGGAGGGTCGGATCGTGCCGGGGGCACAGCCGAGGATCAGTGACATCTCGTCGGACCAGGAGATCTCTCCGGTGGCGGAGATCCAGGTGATGGTGCCCAACTTCGCCAGCTGTGCCGCGCGGGCGATCCGGGCGGCTTCGTCGGCGTCGGCGTCGGCGTTCAGCGGGTCGTGCGGGTCGACATCCACGACGAGATCCCGCCCGGCCGTCACGGCGTGGGCGTAGGCCTGCTGGATCTGCCGGCTGGCGCGTCGGGCGCGCGCGCGTTCGAGGGGAGTGGGAGCACGTTCGGCCGCGAGTGCCAGGACGTCGTCGAGGTTCACGATGACCTCCCCGTGGGCTTGTTGAAACCGGCCTGTTCCGCGAGGCGCTGCAGATGCTGACGCGCCTGCTGCTTGTAGGCGCGAACGGTGGTGTGGGCGAGACCCAGCATCCTGGCGATGTCGAGGTCCCGCCAGCCGTCGAAGAAGAGGACGAACACCTCCGCCTGCCGGGGCGGCAGTTGCTGCAGCCACGCGACGAGCAACTCGTCCGCCTCCCGAGGGTCGGTCGGCTGGGTGAGGAACTCGGGGGGCACCTCGTCCAGGTTCGTCGTGGTAGTGCTGGTCCGGCTTCGCCGGCTCTGCTGCCCCTGGAGCTTGTGCCGCGCCGTCTTGAGCACCCAGGCCAGGGGCTTCTCGAAGGTGCGGATCTGCGCCCACTTGGCCCGAGTGGTGATGAATGTCTCCTGGACCGCCTCGTCGACGAGGTCCCGATTGGCGCAGCGGGCCCGCAGGAAGCGCTCGACCCGCAGGAAGTTGTCGTCGCAGAAGGCCGTGAAGGACGCCTCCAGCTCGGCCGGGGTGGGTTCGGGCGAGCGGGTTGCGGCGCGGGCCGCGGCAGAACTGTTCCGGTTCACGCCGCCTCCTTGTCGCTGGTCTGTCGAGGTCCACGTAGCTCCACGACGCGGTGCCCGTCACGGTCCCGCTCGTCGACCGTGATGTTCTCGTGGCGACCGCTGACCAGGGTGATCAAGCCCGCCGCCCGGGCCGCTGTCCGTGCGGACAGCTCCCGCTCCGCGTGGAGCCGGGTGCGGTGCCGGAGGTAGGCGCGGACCAGCCCGATCACCGCCCCGGCCACCAGTCCCAGAACCACTGCGGTCGAGCTGTCGGGAACAAGCCCTCGCAATTGATCGATCATCCTCGCCTCACGCATCCGTAGTGGCCTTTCCGCATATAACTCTCTGTGGAAGGGCGGAATGTAGATGGGGATGCTCGTGGAATCTGTACGCATGATCGACTCGTGGCTCTGAGCTGTATCTATTCCACCGTTCGGCCACAATAGAGGGTCCGTTCGGGCGCGTGACGGCGGAAACGCGAATATAGCGCTCTGTAGTCGAGCTGCGGCTGATGGTGCTCGACCGGAAATGGGAATTGCATTAAGCGAAAATCGCGACTCGGTTAATCCCGATGCCTTCCCCGACTCGGGGCGACTACCCGGTCGAGCGGATGATGCGGGACGCCAAGATCACCCAGAGCTACGAAAGCGCCAACCAGGTGCAGCGGGTCGTCATGGCGCGGCAACTCCTGAAGGGCTGACAGCGCCGATCAGCCGGCCCGGCGACGCGGTACGCGGTTGTTCGGCGTTGTGCGGGATTGATTGATCGGTGCCTTCGTCAGCGGCGATCAACTTCGCTCTTCCGTAGAAGTTGACGGCGGGACGGCTCTCAACCAACCCCGTCCCGGAGGAGTGGAAGTCATGATGCTGCGCAAGGCGTTCGGAGCGCTGCTGGCGTTGCTGACCTTCGGCACGGTGCTGGTCGTCACGGCAGCCCCGTCGCAGGCGGCGGTGGCCTGCTCGGGCACGGTCACCTACAGCTACGCGTACCCGCCGAGCAAGCCCGTTGCCGAGCTGGTCATCTACTACAACAGCACCAACGGCGGCACGAACAGCGCCTGCATGTACCACCGCGGCGCGGCGTACGGCTCCTCGGCGCGGACCTCCGTGCAGATCGCCCGGTGCGCGGAGACCTCCGGCACCGGCTCGTGCACCGCCACCGCGATCTCCACCAAGGACAACGCCGACTACCTGTACTACGCCGGTCCGCGCGGAGTGACCGGCACGGCGAACAACTGCGTCGACGCGTACGGCGAGATGGACTGGGCCGGCACCACCTACTGGATCCACTCCGGTCGCCAGGGCTGTTGAGTTCGGTGACGCCGAACCGGTGGCCCGGTGGGATCCGTCCCGCCGGGCCACCGGTGGTGTCCGTCCGCGTACGCCCCCGTCAGGGGTAGAGGCAGGCGGTACGGCGGGCGGCGAGCCTCTGGTCGGCGGCGAGCGGCAGGGCCTCGGCGGTGCTGGAGCCGTCGGGGCGGGCCACCCGCACGTCGAGCACGTCGGTCGGCGCGCCACCGCCGAGACAGGCGACCGCGGCCACCGGGATTTCGGCAGTGGATCCGGGTTGCCCGGACCGGCGGTCGAGCTTCCAGACGAGGTCGAACGGCGGGGCGGCCAATCCGGTCATTCCGATCTGGTGCCAGCGGCGCTCCGCCGGCAGCGCGGGGTCGTCCGCGTAGTAGGCGGCGAAGCCGACGATCTCCACGTGCGTGCCGGTCGCGCTCAGCCGCCACCCACCCGGGCCGGTCACATCGGGGGCGATCGCCAGGGCGATCGCGGCCGGCCCGGGTCGGTCGCCCCGGCAGCGGGACGGTTCCAGGCCCGGGGGTGGGTTGCCGTGCACCACCCCGGAGGCGATCAGTCCACCGTCGGCCAGGCTGAACCAGCGGATGTCGGGGGTCTGGGAGGTGGAGTCGGCGATCCGCTCACCCAGGCAGTAGCCGGTGAGCCCGATCACGCAGCCGGGCTGAATGGTGTAGAGGATGCCCTGGTCGCGGCGGGGCTCGCCCCGGACATGCACGCCACTGCCGTAGGTGACGGCGGTGAAGGCGGCGTCCGTGTTGGTCGCCGGGCAGGCTGTGGTGGTCGTCGTGCCAGCCGCCGTCGCCCCGCTGGCCGGCCATTTCAGCTGGGTCATCGGCACCACGGCGACCGTACCGGCGAGGCTGGCGACCGCCACCGCCGCCAGCACCAGTCGCCGTCGGAGTTTCCGGTGCCGCGGGGGGCTCGCGGGCCGGTCGTGGGTCGGTCCGGCTGCGCCGCTGGCGCCGGTTGGCTCACCGGTAGCCGGGACGGGTGGATCCCCGGCAGGCACAGCGGACGGTGACTCGGCGAGAGGCGTCGTGATCGGCCCGGCCGGCGTCGAGTCCGGTGTCGCTGCCCTCGCCGGGTCGGCTGGTGCGCCGGCCGAACCGGTGGCCCGCAGCTCCTCGTCCAGTTCGAGCCAACGCTGCCTCCACTGGGCGGTGTCCCCGCCGCAGGCCCCGACGTACGCGAGCAGCACGTCGAGGCTGGGTTGCCGGATTCCGCTGGCCGCGGCGGAGAGGGTCGAGGCGCTGTAGCCGGCGATCTCGGCCAATCGCCGGTAGGTGGGGTTGCCGGCTTCGACACGTAACTTTCGTAGCTCATGGGCGAAAGACGACAACGGTCCAGCGGTCGGATCTACGGGCCGCTCGTGCCGAGCCATGCCGCTCCCTTGTCTCGGTAAGTCGTCCAAAGTAGGGAATGATATTGAATTCCTCGATCGGCAGACGACGGCTACCAGGGTGCGGGGGTGGCCTGGGGACCGGGACCTGATCGACCCGGTGCGGGCCCGCTCCCCCGGGTACGTGAGCGCCGCGCGGGAATCTTGATCCACCTCCATGGCGTTGCAGCCGGGAGAGTCACCCCGCCCCGGCCTCGTCGACCTCGATGACGGCGCTTCCGCACCCGGAGAGAGATCAAGTTGGCGAAGCCCACCCCCGAGCAGGACGCGCTGCCCGGCGACCTGATGACCAACCGCCAACGCACGCAACTCGTGCTCGTGCTCGGTGCGTTGATCGCCATCGGCCCCCTGACCATCGACATGTACCTGCCGGCGCTGCCGGCCATCACGACCGGCCTGCAGACCACCGAGACCGCCGTGCAGTTGACGCTCACCGGCACGTTGGTCGGCCTCGCGCTGGGCCAGTTGCTGATCGGGCCGGTCTCCGACGTGGTCGGCCGACGCCTGCCGCTGCTCGCCGGCCTCGCCGCGCACATCGTGGCGTCCGTACTGTGCGTCGTCGCGCCCAACATCGCCGTGCTCGGCGCACTACGCGTCCTGCAGGGCCTCGGCGTCGCCGCCGCCACCGTGGTCGCCACGGCCGTCGTCCGCGACCTGTTCAGCGGCGCGTCGTTCGCGCGGATCTTCTCCCGGTTGATGCTGGTCATGGGGCTCGCCCCAGTCCTCGCGCCGACGCTGGGCAGCGGACTGCTGCGCTGGACCGAGTGGCGCGGCGTGTTCGCGGCGTTGGCCGTACTGGGCGCGTTGCTGATCGTCGTCGCGGCCATGAAGCTGCCGGAGACCCTCGACGTGTCGCGCCGCCGGCACGGTGGCGTCGCGGCGACCCTGCGGGACTACCGAGGACTGGTGAGCGATCGGGCCTTCGTCGGTCTGGTGCTGGTCGCCGGGCTGGCCATGGCGTCGCTGTTCGCGTACGTCTCCGGGTCGTCCTTCGTCCTCCAGCGGGAGTACGGCCTCGACGAGCAGCAGTTCGGCCTGGCCTTCGGCGCCGGCGCGGTGGGCCTGATCGGGGCCACCCAGTTCAACGTCCGGCTGCTGCGGCGCTACACGCCACAGCAGATCCTCGTCCTGGCCCTGGTCGCCGGGACGGCGGCCGGCCTGCTGCTGGTGCTGTTCGCCGCCACCGGCATCGGGGGCCTGGGCACCCTGCTCGCGTCGCTGTGGCTGGTGTTGGCCGCGGCCGGTCTGGCCCTGCCGAACGCGCCGGCGCTGGCCATGAGCCGGCACAGCGAGGCCGCCGGTACGGCCGCGGCGCTGCTCGGCGCCGTCCAGTTCGGCGTGGGCGCGCTGTCCGCGCCCCTGGCCGGGCTGTTCGGGACGGGGAGCGTACCGATGGCGATCGTCATCGCGGGCGGCATGGCCGCGGCGCTGGCGGTCATGGTCCTGGTCGTGCCCCGCGCCACCCTCGGCGCGGTCGACCCGGACCTGGCCGTCGCCGTGCACTAGTCGCGTTCGCGCGGGTCTGGTCGGGCGGGCCGGGTTTCCGGCCCGCCCGACGGTCAGCGGATCTCGGTGGTGTCCTCGGGCCGCGACTGACCGCGCGGCGGCGCGGACCACGGCGATTCGCCGCCCACCCGGCGCGGCAGCGGCTCGGTCGGCGTCGGATCGGCCGGGTAGCCCAGGGTCAGCGGCGCGGTTTCGCGCTCCGCCGGTTCGGACGACGACCAGTCGGTCAGGGTGAAGTCGTCGCCGCGCGGTGCGTCCACCGGGGCCGGGGCGGCGGCCGGCACGGTCACCGGCTGCGGCCACCGCCGCCAGCGTTGACCGCTGAACGTCGCCATCAGCAGCAGCAGACCGATCAGGAAGAGCGTGCCGTTCTCGACCGGCAGCCGCAGCGGCAGCGGGTCACCGAACACCTTCCACTCGTGCGGGATGGCGTCGCGCACCTCGAACGGTGCCACGAACATCCCGATGTACGGGGTGACCAGCAGCAGCCCGGCCAGCAGTGGCCCCGCCGGCGAGAAACGCAGTGTGCCGAGCAGCCCGAGCAGGACACCGCCGACACCGAGGTACACGGCCGGTTCGATCAGGTTGGCGGTGTTGAAGGTGCCGATCTCCACCCAGCGGTCGACCGTCCGGCTCGACCCGTCCTGCCCGAGCGTGACAAGCACCCACGTGATGGGTGCCACCACCAACCCGGCGAGGAAGCTCCAGAGATGTCGCATCCGCGCACCGTACCGTTTCCGGCATGACCGAGCACCTCTCCGCCGCTCCGACCGGCAAGCCGACGTCGTACTCCCGGGTCACCCTCAGCAAGATCATGACTGCGGTGGACGTCAACCTCTACGGAACCGTCCACGGCGGGGTCCTGATGAAGTTCGTCGACGACGTGGCCGGTGCCGCTGCCGCCCGGCACAGCGGCGGGACGGCGGTCACCGCGGCGATCGACGAGATCGTCTTCTCCGAGGCCGTCCGGGTCGGTGACCTGGTGCACGCGCACGCCCAGGTCAACTGGACCGGGCAGACCTCGATGGAGGTGGGGGTGCGGGTGGTCGCCGAGCGGTGGGACTCGGCCGAGGACGCGCCGGTCCGGGTCGCCACGGCGTACCTGGTCTTCGTCGGGGTGGACGTCGGCGGCGCGCCGCGCACGGTCCGCCCGGTGCTGCCGGAGACGCCGGACGACGAACGCCGGTACCGGGAGGCGGAGATCCGCCGCGAGCACCGCCTGGCCCGCCGACGGGCCATCCAGGCGCACCGGGCCGGCTGAGCTCGAAGGAAGGGCCCCTTCCTAACGCTAAGCGTTAGGAAGGGGCCCTTCCTTCACCCACATGGGTTGGCGCGGTGGAGTGTGGGCCGGGCACGCGTCGATCGGCCCACCCGGTGCGCAGAATGGCGCTTCGAGGTAGGGCAAGATGGCGCCACGGCCCATGCACAGTGTCGTGCGGCCGGGGGGAGGGTGGAGCAGTGGGTGACGTGCTGTGGACGCCGCCGGCGGACGTGCTCGAGCGGTCCCGGATCGGCGGCTACCTGCGCTGGCTGCGGGAGCACCGCGGGCTGGACTTCGCCGACTACGACGCGCTGTGGCGCTGGTCCGTCACCGACCTGGACGGGTTCTGGCGCTCGATCTGGGACCACTTCGAGGTCATCGCGCACACCCCGCCGACGGCCACCCTGGCCGAGCGGACCATGCCCGGCGCCCACTGGTTCCCCGACGCCACCCTCAACTACGCCGAGAACGTGCTGCGCATGCCGGGCCGCGCCGACGACGACCCGGTCGTCATCGCGCACAGCCAGACCCGACCGCCGGTCACCCTCACCGCCGCCGAGCTGCGCGAGCAGGTCCGCCGGGTGTCGGCCGGTCTGCGCCGGCTCGGCGTCACCGCCGGGGACCGGGTGGCGGCGTACGCGCCGAACATCGCCGAGACGTACGTCCTGCTGCTCGCCACCGCCAGCCTGGGCGCAGTCTTCTCGTCCTGCGCGCCCGAGTTCGGCACCCGCAGCGTCACCGACCGGTGGCAGCAGATCGAGCCGACGGTGCTGGTCGCCGTGGACGGCTACCGGTACGGCGACAAGCCCGTCGACCGGCGGGCCGAGGTCAAGGCCATCCGGGCCGCCCTTCCGTCGGTACGGCACACCGTCGGCATCGCGTACCTCGACCCGAACGGCCCGACGCCCGACGGCGTCCTCGACTGGGCGGACCTGGCCGCGCCCACCGACGAGCCGTTGACGTTCACGCCGGTCCCGTTCGACCACCCGCTGTACGTGCTCTACTCCTCAGGCACCACCGGGCTGCCCAAGCCGATCGTCCACGGCCACGGTGGCATCCTGCTGGAACACCTGAAGATGCTCGCCCTGCACCACGACCTCGGCCCGTCCGACCGGTTCTTCTGGTTCACCACCACCGGCTGGATGATGTGGAACTTCCTGGTCTCCGGGCCGGCGGTGGGCGCGGCCATCGTGCTCTTCGACGGCAACCCCGGCCACCCCGACCTCGGCGGGCTGTGGCGACTGGCCGCCGAGACCGGCACCACCTACTTCGGCACCTCGGCGCCGTACCTGCTGGCCTGCCGCAAGGCCGGCGTGGTGCCGCGCGAGATCGCGGACCTGTCCGCGCTGCGCGGCGTCGGTTCCACCGGCGCGCCGCTGCCCGCCGAGGGCTTCCAATGGGTGTACGACACGGTCGGCGACCAGGTGCAGCTCCAGTCGCTGTCCGGCGGCACCGACGTGTGCACGGGCTTCGTCGGCGGAGTGCCGCTGCTGCCCGTGTACGCCGGAGAGATCGCCTGCCGTGCGTTGGGCGCCAAGGTGGAGGCCCGCTCGGCCGACGGCACCCCGGTGATCGGTGAACTGGGCGAGTTGGTGATCACCGAGCCGATGCCGAGCATGCCGGTGGGCTTCTGGAACGACCCGGACGGCGTCCGCTACTCCGAGGCGTACTTCTCGGTCTACCCCGGTGTGTGGCGGCACGGCGACTGGATCACCATCAACGACCGAGGCGGCTGCGTGATCACCGGACGCTCCGACGCCACCCTCAACCGCGGCGGCGTACGACTCGGCACCGCCGAGTTCTACTCGGTGGTCGAAGGGCTCGACGAGGTCGTCGACTCGGTCGTCGTGCACCTGGAGGACGACGAGGGCGGCGCAGGTGAGCTGCTGCTCTTCGTCGTGCTGGCCGACGGCCTGGAACTGGACGACGCGCTGCGCACGAAGATCAGCCGTGAGCTGCGTACGGCGCTCTCCCCCCGGCACGTCCCCGACGAGATCCACCAGGTGCGCGCGGTACCCCGAACCCTCTCGGCCAAGAAGCTTGAGGTACCGGTCAAGAAGATCCTCACCGGCACCCCGGTCGACGACGCAGCGGCGAAGGGTGCCCTGGCCAACCCCGAGTCCCTGACCGCCTTCGCCACCTTCGCCCAGTCCCGCCCCCACCCCTGACCCGGGGCTCCGGACGCCCGACCCCCGCCCCCACATCGCCCCCACCCCCACAGGCCCCGGCTCCGCGCAGGGCTCCCGCCCCCGCACGCGTCGATCATGGAGTTGTGGTGCCCCGTAAGGGGTGCATATCCCTGCCATTCGGCCACCACGACTCCATGATCGACCCGGCCTGGCCCTGGAGCCCCGCGATCTTGCACTTTCTGTCGCCGCCTAAGGGGCATTCCACGCGTATCGGCAACCGAAACTGCAAGATCGCGGGTGCGGGTGCGGGTGCGGGTGCGGGTGCGGGTGCGGGTGCGGGTGCGGGGGGTGTGGGGGCGGGGTGCGGGTGCGGGCTACGGGAGGGAGTGGGTGACCTTTTCGCTGGACAGTCGGGTAGCCAGACGGGTTGGGTCCAGGTTGGCGCAGAGGACCACCGTGGCGGCCCGGGTCAGCGGCGCGAGGAGCCAGTCGACCGGGTCGGGGTAGCGGGCGGCGTCGACCAGGAGACGCGCGCCCCGCTCGATGCCCAGCTCGCCGGCGCGGGCCTCGGCTCGGCTCAGCAGGTGCGCGTCGGTGGGGCCCGGACCCGGCTGTGGGGTGAAGTGGTCGCCGTGCCCGCGTACCTCGACCACATAGTCGGCGAAACCGGGCGGCGCCTGCCGCAGTGGGGCGGCGAGCGGGGCGAGGCCCAGGGCGTAGCGCTCGTCCGCCGGCCAGGACTGCGCCTCGTCGAACCGGTCGGCGGCGGCGAAGAGGACGTCCACGTTTCCCGGCGTGTCGAGGACGCTCAGCTTGGCCGACCAGCAGCCCAGCAGCACGGCGGCGGTCTGCCAGTGCGGAGGGAGCAGGACGCCGGCCGGTGTGCCCGGCGCGAGGCCGACCTCGTCGACGAGGAGATTGGCGGTCTTCGACACCCAGTTCGCCAGGGTCGCGCCGGAGAGTTCGGTGCGGTCTCCGGTGGAGTCGTCGTACCAGGTCAGCAGCGGTCGAGTCGGGTCGGTCGCGATCGCGTCGGCGAAGACCCGGGCAATGTTGTCGGCCATCGGCGCGAACGATACGCCTCCGCGCCCCGTACTCGATGACGATGACAAGTCGGCGTACGGTCGGGTCGCAGTCAGCGTCCGCCCCGTACTCCGGCGTAGGCTTTACCCCCGGAGTGTTGTTCCCCACAGACCCACCCGCAAGGAGTCGCCCCGTGACCGCCGGTCGCCCGCCCCGCGTGCTCATCGACGCCACGAGTGTCCCCGCCGACCGTGGTGGTGTCGGTCGATACGTCGACGGTCTGCTCGGCGCCCTCGGCAAGGTGTGCGGGTCGGGGGTGGAGCTGGCCGTGGTGAGCCTCCGCACCGACCAGGAGCGTTACACCCGGATGCTGCCCGGCGCGGAGATCATCCCCGCCCCGGCGGCGGTGGCGCACCGCCCGGCCCGCCTCGCCTGGGAGCAGACCGGCCTGCCGCTGCTCGCCCAGCAGGTCGGCGCGCACGTGCTGCACTCGCCCTTCTACACCTGCCCGCTGCGGGCCGGGTGCCCGGTGACGGTCACCGTGCACGACGCGACGTTCTTCACCGAGCCGGAGCACTACGACAAGTCTCGCCGGACGTTCTTCCGCAGCGCCATCAAGACGTCGATGCGCCGCGCCGACCGGGTGATCGTGCCCAGCAAGGCCACCCGTGACGAGTTGATCCGGCTGCTCGACGCCGACCCGACCCGCATCGACGTGGCCTACCACGGCGTCGACCACGCCGCCTTCCACGCGCCGAGCGAGGATGAGAAGGCCCGCGTACGTGCTCGGCTGGGGCTGGGCAACAGCAGCTACGTCGCCTTCCTCGGCGCCAAGGAGCCGCGCAAGAACGTACCCAATCTGATCCGGGGTTGGGCTCGCGCGGTGTCCGAGCGGACCGACCCGCCGGCGCTGGTGATCGCCGGCGGGCAGGGGCACGACGACGACATCGACCGCGCGGTGGCCGAGGTGCCGTCGCACCTGCGCCTGCTGCGTCCCGGTTATCTGCGGTACGCCGACCTGCCCGGCTTCCTCGGCGGTGCGCTGGTCGCCGCCTACCCGTCGTACGGCGAGGGGTTCGGCCTGCCGATCCTGGAGGCGATGGCGTGCGCCGCCCCGGTGCTGACCACGCCCCGCCTGTCGCTGCCCGAGGTGGGTGGCGACGCGGTCGCGTACACCTCGGAGGACCCGGACCAGATCGCCACCGACCTGGCCGCCCTGCTGGACGACGAGCAGCGCCGGTTGTCGCTGGCGAAGGCCGGCTTCGACCGGGCCAAGGAGTTCACCTGGGAGTCCAGCGCCGAGGTGCACATCGCTGCGTGGAGTCGTGCCCGTTCGTGACCGTTCGGGCGCCCTCGTGGTGACCCGTGCCACTGCGGGACGATGCGTCGGGCATGATGTGCGGATGCTTTATGCGGTCATCCCGGCAGGTGGCAGCGGCACAAGGTTGTGGCCGTTGTCCCGCGCCGGCCACCCCAAGTTCCTCCACCCGCTGACCGGCACCAGTTCCTCGCTGTTGCAGGCGACCGTGGAGCGGCTCGCGCCGCTGACCACGCCGGATCGGACCCTTGTGGTCACCGGCGCCGCGCACGTCGCGGCGGTCGCCCGGCAGCTCACCGGGCTGCCGGAGGAGAACATCCTGGTCGAGCCGTCCCCCCGGGACTCCTGCGCGGCGATCGCGCTGGCCGCGGCGGTGATCGCGGTCCGCGATCCGGAGGCGGTGATGGGCAGCTTCGCGGCCGACCACCTGATCCGTGACCCGGACAGCTGGGTGCGTACGGTCCAGGAGGCGGTCCGGGGCGCCGAGCAGGGCATGCTGATGACCGTCGGGATCACCCCGACCAGGCCGGAGACCGGGTACGGCTATCTGGAGACCGACGAGGCCACCGACGGCGCCCCGTGGCGGCAGGTGGCCGAGTTCAAGGAGAAGCCGGCAGCCGAGGTCGCCGAGGCGTACGTCCGATCGGGTCGACACCTCTGGAACGCCAGCATGTTCGTCTGGCGGGTGGACGTGTTCCTCGCCGAGCTGGCCCGTCAGCAGCCGGCGCTGCACGCTGGGGTCACCGCGATCGCCGCTGCCTGGGGCACGCCGGAGCAGGACGATGTCCTCGGCACGGTGTGGCCGACGCTGCCGAAGATCTCCGTCGACTACGCGGTGATGGAGGGCGCGGCCACCGCGGGCCGGGTGGCCACCGTGCCGGGTGACTTCGGCTGGAACGACGTCGGCGACTTCCACACCCTCGGCGACGTGCTCCCCGCGGATGACGCGGGCAACGTGGTGCTCGGTACGGACGCCAAGCCGGGCGTGCTGCTGCGGGACACCGCCGACCTGGTCGTGGTGCCACAGTCGGGTCGGCTGGTGGCGGTCATCGGTGTGCGTGACCTGATCGTGGTGGACACCCCGGACGCGGTGCTGGTCTGTCCGCGCGAGCGGGCCCAGGACGTCAAGCTGCTGGTCGACGAGCTCAAGGAGCGCGGCGAAGAGGGCTACATCTGACGTCCGGTGCGTGACGCTGGCGACGGGAACTCCCGTCGCCAGCGCTGCGTCACCACCTTTGGAGGGCGGTGAGGGCCGGCTCGACGAGTTGTGCGGTCCCGCCGGCCAGCGGCTCGGGCAGCCGGTCGGGCGGGAACCACCCCAGCGCCTCGGACTCGTCGCTGACCTGCTCGACCGCGTCGGCCGGAGCGACCACGGCGAACCGGATGTCGTAGTGGCGCGAGCCGCCCTGGCACTGCACCTCGTGCACGTCGATGTCGATCGGCACCGGGTCGATGCGCAGCCCGGTGATGCCGGATTCCTCGGTGGCCTCGCGCAGCGCGGCCCCGACAAGGGTCCGGTCGACCGGCTCACAGTGCCCGCCGAGCTGCACCCACCGGCTGAACTTGGCGTGTAGGCAGAGCAGTACCCGCGCCCCGGTCGGGTCCAGCACCAGCGCGCTCGCGGTGACGTGGCCGGGGCGGTGTTGTCGGCTCATCGCGATCGGCCCGGCGGCGAGCAATGCGAGGGTGCGATCCCGTGCCTCGGCCGACGCCGAGCTGGTCGGCTGCCAACCTTCGAGCAGCGCGACCGCGTCGGCGTGCAGTGCCGCGAACGTCGTGGGATCGATGGGGTCGACGGTGGGTCCGGTCATCGCGGTGTCGGGCATCCCGTCACTCTACGAGCGGTCGGCTCTCGGCCTGGCCGGCGACGCGTACCACGGCGGCGGGGTGACCGGACGACACCTCTGCGGAGCAAGGGCCGCAGACCCTCGTGGTGCCGCCCGATCACCGGTCCTCCCCAGTCCCGGTGCCCCGGCGTCGAACGCGTCAAGGACGCGTCGGTGCCGTGCGCGGGCACTGGAAGCATGCCTAACCGTCCCCGAGGGCGTCGAGGTTTTTCAGTCCAGGCTTAAAGATGGAGATAACTGCCGGCCAGGTAGAGTCGAAATGGCCGTCCGGCATCCCTCTGCCGGCGGCACGGGAGTGCTCCATGCTGAAGATCCACTTTTCCGGCGAGGACATCCTCCGGACCCGGGTGGCACCGGCGGCCGACCCGGTCTGGGAGTTGGTCCTCAGCCTGCACGCGTTGCAGAGCCGCAACCGCGACCCGCTGACGTCGGCGTGGCGGCACACCGTGACCCGCGGGCTACGCCGGGACATCGCCTCCGACCAGCTCCGACTGCTCTTCGCCCTGAATCCGCCGCGCGGCTACTTTCCCGACTTCCTCACCCCGTACGCCAGTGTGGAAGGTTTCGAGGCAGGCTTGGAAGCGGTTCGCAGCACGCCGATCGAGGTGCTCCAGCGGGACCTGACCCTGGTGGCCGCCGAGAACCCGCTGCCCGCCTCGGCCGCCGCGCTGGCCCGTGGCGACGTGGCGACACTGCGGCACCTCGCGGATTCGATGGAGCAGTACCGGGCGTTGGCGATCGGCCCGTACTGGAGCCGGATCCAGGCCGCCGTCGCGGCGGACCGTAACCGTCGTGCGCGCGCCCTCCTCGACGGCGGCGTCGAGGCCCTCCTGACCAGCCTGCGCCCGACCATGCGCTGGTCGGGCGGGGTGCTCGAGGTGCGTGACTACCCGCACAGCCGCGAGTTGCACCTGGACGGGCGAGGGCTGCTGCTGGTGCCGTCGTTCTTCTGCGCACCCACGCCGGTCGCCCTGCTCGACCCGGCGCTGCCGCCCGTCCTGGTCTATCCCGTGGACCGGCTGGGCGGCCTCGCCGCCGCCGACGGCGAGGCGTCGGCCGCGACCGGTACCGGCCGTGACTCGCTGGCCGCGCTTCTCGGCCGGACCAGGGCCGCGGTGCTACAGGCCAGCGACGACGGCTGTACGACGGGTGAGATGGCCCGTCGGCTCGACATCTCCCCGGCGGCGGCGAGCCAGCACGCCACCGTGCTGCGCAACGCCGGCCTGCTCGTCAGCCACCGCGACCGCAACACCGTGCTGCACACGCTGACCCCGCTGGGCCGAGCCGTCCTGGAGGCCTAACCCCACCCCACCCGATTCATCATGAAGTTATTGCCCGGACACGCCGAGGCAGCGGGTAATAACTTCATGATCAATGCCGAGGTCGGCCGGGCCGGGCGGGGCCGGGCGGCCGGGTGGCGGGATTACAGGGCTAGGGCGGCGCTTGCTGGGCTGCCGGCGGGTGGGGGCAGCAGCGTCGAGCCGACGCCCTCGGCGGCCAGGGCGATGCGCAGCCGGTGCAGGTCGGCGCCGAAGCGGACCAGGTCCATCGGGTCGACCGGCGCCGGGGCGGTGCCGAGTACCAGCGCGGTGGCGTCGGTGGGCCAGCCGGGCACCTCGGCGACCAGGCCGGCGCGTACCTCTGCCTCGTCGACGAGCGTGAAGACCGTGCCCGGGGTGACCACCTCGGCCACCGCGTCGAGCGCCCGCCGCACCGTGGCGGGGTCGATCGGCTCGGGGCCGACGGTCTCGACGAGGGTCGCGGCGTCGGCCAGCCCGGCGGCCCGGGCCTCGGCGGTGCCCAACGAGAAGAGGTCCTGCGCGGCGTCCCGGACCAGCGCACGCGCGCCACCGGAGTCGTCCGCGCCGGTGGCGGTGAGGTAGCCCCGCACCACTGCCACCGGGACCTGGTCACACTTACCCTTGATCAACTCGCCGGCGCCCGCCAGCTCGTCCACCACGGCCATCTGGGTGAGCTGGAGCTCGTTGCCGTACGGGTCGACCTCGCCCCGGTGGTCGCGGATGGCCGGCATGCCGGCGACCCCGAGCGCGACGTCGGTCAGCCCGTTCCGCCAGGGCCGGCCCATGGTGTCGCTGACGATCACCGCGACGTCGAGGTCGTACCGTTCCCGGAGCGCGGCGCGCAGCTCCCGTGCCGACGCGTCCGGGTCCACGGGTAACAGCACCAGCCGGGTCTTGTCGACGTTCGACGCGTCGATCCCGGCGGACGCCATCACGAACCCGTGGTGGGTCTGCACGATCCGGGTCGCGCCCCGGCTGGCCACGACCCGCGCGGTCTCGGCCGCCAGCACCTCCTCGCGTGCGGCGAGCCGCTCGGGCCCGTCCGCCGGGACGTCGACCAGGCGCCCCTCCGCCTTGGAGACGATCTTGCTGGTCACCACCAGCACGTCGCCGTCGCGCAGCCACGGCGCGGCGGTGGCGATCAACGCCGCCAGGTCGTCGCCCTCGGTCACGTGGCCGATGCCCAGCACCGGCAGGATCTCCAGCCTCACGTCAACTCCACCGCGGCGCGGACCATCGCCGCCGTCGCCGCCTCGTCGGTCATCCGCAGCGGCACCGCGCGGACCGTCACCTCCGGCACCAGCGTGTCGGCGTCCTCCTCGGCGACCAGCCAGCCGTCCAGCAGGCCGCCGGCCGACCGGCCACCGTACAGGCGGCCCACCCCCGCGGCGCTGCACTCAACCCCGAGCACCTCGAGACAGCGGTCGGCCATCCCGCGTACCGGCGCGCCGCCGATGATCGGCGAGACCCCCACCACCGGCGCCGGGCCGTCCACCACGGCCTCACGCATCCCGGGTACGGCGAGCACGGGCGCGACGCTCACCACCGGATTGCTCGGGGCGACCAGCACCAGGTCGGCCGCCCCGATGGCGTCCAGCACACCCGGTGCCGGCTTCGCCGTCTCCGCGCCCACGAACACGAAACGGTGGGTCGGGATGTTCGCCCGGTACCGCACCCACCACTCCTGGAAGTGGATGGCCCGCTGGCCCTGGTCGTCCTCGGCAGCGGGCTCACCGCCGCCGCTGACGATGGCGTGGGTCTCCAGCCGGTCGTCGGTCGCCGGGAGCAGGCGTACGCCCGGTTGCCAGCGGCTCGCCAGCGCCTCGGTGACCGCGCTGAGCGGGTAACCACCGTTGAGCATGGTGCTGCGGACCAGGTGGGTGGCGATGTCCTTGTCGCCGAGGCCGAACCAGGTGGGCTCGACGCCGTACCCGGCCAGCTCCTCCTTGACCGTCCAGCTCTCACCGACCCGGCCCCAGCCCCGCTCCGGGTCGGCGCCGCCGCCGAGGGTGTACATGACGCTGTCCAGATCGGGGCAGATCTTCAACCCGTGCAGCCACAGGTCGTCGCCGACGTTGACCACGGCGGTCACCTCGGCGTCGACCTCGCGGGCGTACGCCCGGACGCCGAGCAGGAACCGGGCGCCCCCGATGCCGCCGGCCAGAACCACGATGCGCATGTCGACCATCCTCGCGTACGTGACGCCTCCGGTCCGCCGGTGCCCGGGGAGACTAGGCTCACGTGCGCCCTGTCCGTCAATGCCCCGAGGGGGAGCTCGTGACCAGCCCCGCCGAGCCCGCGTCCGCCGACGCGACGCAGGCCCGCCAGCTGACCAAGCCACTGCGCGAACTGGGTGCGCTCGCCCTGCTCGGCGCGAACGCCGTGTTCCTTTTCGTGGGGCTGCTCCGGCTGCTCATTCCGGCCGACTACACCGACTTCACCGGTCGGGCGGGCAGTTCCTTCTTCTCGTTCATCGGGGTGGAGGCGGTGGTCCTGCCGTTGCTGGCCGTGCTGCTGGCGACCCACGTCGCGCCGGTGCTGCCGAAGGCGAAGCTCATCACGCAGGTGGCGCTCGGCGAGTACGCGGTCAGCGCGCTGTTCGGCACGCTCACCATGCTGATCTGGACGGTCGGCCGGCTCGCCGAGGCGGAGATCCTCGACGCGCTGCTCGGCGTGCTGACCCGCTTCGCCTGGCTGGTGATCTTCGCGGTGGCCGCCTGGGTGGTGTTCACGATCTGGCGGGCGTTCTACTACGTGCCCAAGCCCAAGCCGCAGCCGGGCGTCTACGGGCAGCCGCCGCAGGGCTGGCCGCAGCAGCCCGGTGGTTGGCCGGCCCCCGGTCAGCCCGGTGGTCAGCCGCAGGCCGGTTGGGCCGCCCCCGGCCAGCCGGGCGGCTACCCGCAGGCGGGTCAGCCGGGCGGCTACCCGCCGGCGCAGTTCCCGGGCCAGTACGGCCAGCCGTCGCCGCCGTTCCAGGCCCCGCAGTCCGCGCCGCCGTTCCCCCAGTCCGCGCCGCCGCACCCGCAGTCAGCACCGCCGTTCCCGCAGTCCGCCCCGCCGGCCAACCCGGGCCCGCAGTCCGCGCCGCCGGCCCACACCAGCCCGCAGTCCGCCCCGCCGGGCAACCCGGGACCGCAGTTCGCGCAGCCCGCGCCACCGTTCGGGCAGCCGCCGTCGGCCGACCCGACCCAGGCGATCCCGCGTCAGTCGGCCGAGCCGAGCCCTGCCGACCCGACCCAGGCGATCCCGCGTCAGTCGGCCGAGCCGAGCCCTGCCGACCCGACCCAGGCGATCCCGCGTCCGGCGAACGAGGACAACGACCGCACCCAGCACATCAACCCCGAAGGCCCGCGCTGACCTGCACACCGCCAACCTCGCGCCGATCTTGCACTTTCGGTTGTCGGTTCGCGTGAAATACCCCAGGTGCCACCACAGAAAGTGCAAGATCGGCGAGCGGGTGCCGATCTTGCACTTTCTGTTGTCGTGATGAGTGCGATGCCCCTCGTGTCGCCACAGCAACTGCAAGATCGGCGAGGGCCGGGGTCGCGGGCGTCGGGGCGGGGGTGGGTTGGGTGGGGGTTTGGGGCGCATAGGGTGAGCGGATGGTTGATCGCACCCAATCCGGCCCCAGCGAGGCGAGCGTGCGGCGGGCCCTGGGTCGGGCCGCTGCCGGCCGGGCGCTGGACCTTGACGAGGCGACCGCGCTGCTCGCCGCCCGTGCTGAGGCGCTGGACGAGCTGCTCCGGGTGGCCGGTCAGATCCGCGACGCCGGGCTGCGGGAGGCTGGGCGGCCGGGTGTCGTCACGTACTCGAAGAAGGTCTTCATCCCGCTGACCCGGCTCTGTCGGGACCGCTGCCACTACTGCACCTTCGCCACTGTGCCGCACCGCCTGCCGGCGCCGTTCCTGGACCGCGACGAGGTGCTGGCCATCGCCCGCGAGGGCGCCGCGCAGGGCTGCAAGGAGGCCCTGTTCACTCTCGGTGACCGGCCGGAGGAGCGGTGGCCGGCGGCCCGTACGTGGCTGGACGAGCGCGGCTACGACTCCACCCTGGACTACCTGCGCGCCTGCGCGGTGGCCGTGCTGGAGGAGACGGGCCTGTTGCCGCACCTCAACCCGGGGGTGCTGTCCTGGTCGGAGCTGCAACGGCTCAAGCCGGTCGCGCCGAGCATGGGCATGATGTTGGAGACCACCGCGACCCGCCTGTGGTCCGAGCCGGGCGGCCCGCACTACGGCTCACCCGACAAGGAGCCGGCGGTCCGGCTGCGGGTGCTCGACGACGCCGGGCGGGTCGGGGTGCCGTTC
The DNA here is from genome assembly GCF_040648595.1 of Micromonospora sp. NPDC049107. Lineage (NCBI taxonomy): Bacteria > Bacillati > Actinomycetota > Actinomycetes > Micromonosporales > Micromonosporaceae > Micromonospora > Micromonospora sp. NPDC049107. Next base: position 40,947 of record NZ_JBEZEC010000013.1, on the reverse strand, counting down.
ACCACCGGGCTGCTCATCGGCATCGGCGAGACGCCGGCCGAGCGGGTGGACGCGCTGTTCGCGATCCGTCGCGCCCACCGCGAGTACGGCCACCTCCAGGAGGTGATCGTGCAGAACTTCCGCGCCAAGCCGGACACGGCGATGCGGGGGATGCCCGACGCGGAGCTGCACGACCTGGCCGCCACGGTGGCCGTGGCCCGGCTGCTGCTCGGCCCGAAGGCCCGCATCCAGGCCCCGCCGAACCTCATCGCCGGCGAGTACGACCTGTTGCTGCGGGCCGGTATCGACGACTGGGGCGGCGTCTCGCCGCTCACCCCGGACCACGTGAATCCGGAGCGCCCGTGGCCGCAGATCGAGGAGCTGGCCCGGCACACCGAGTTGGCCGGGTTCACGCTGCGGGAGCGGTTGACGATCTACCCCGAGTACGTGCGGGCGGGTGACCCGTGGCTCGACCCGAGGCTGCTGCCGCACGTGTCCGCCCTCGCCGACCCGGCGACCGGCATGGCGGTCGAGTCGGCCCTCCCGCAGGGCCGGCCCTGGCAGGAGCCGGAGGAGGTGTTCGGCGGGCGGACCGATCTGCACGCCACCATCGACACCACCGGCCGCACTGACGACCGGCGCGGTGACTTCGACAGCGTCTACGGCGACTGGGCCGAGGTCGCCGGCAAGGTGACCCCGGAGGCGGCAGCGCAACGGGTCGCCGTACCCCCGGCGACGGCCGGCAGTGGCGCGGACCGCGACCTTACGGCCGGGTTGCGGCTCGCGGCCGACGACCCGGCGGCGCTGCTCGACCCGGCCCACACCGACGCGGCGTTGGCGCTGTTCACGGCGGACGGGCCGGCGCTGGACGAGCTGTGCCGGCTCGCCGACGACGTGCGCCGGGACGCGGTCGGCGACGACGTGACCTACGTGGTCAACCGCAACATCAACTTCAGCAACGTCTGCTACGTGGGCTGCCGGTTCTGCGCGTTCGCGCAGCGTGAGCGGGACGCCGACGCCTACCGGCTCTCCGTCGACCAGGTCGCCGACCGGGCCGAGGAGGCATGGGCGGCCGGTGCCAGCGAGGTCTGCCTGCAGGGCGGGATCGACCCGAAGATGCCGGTCACCGGGTACGCCGACATCGTCCGCGCCATCAAGGCCCGGGTGCCCGAGATGCACGTGCACGCCTTCTCCCCGATGGAGATCGTCACCGCCGCCGCCAAGGCGGGCGTGCCGGTCCGCGAGTGGCTGACCCAGCTCCGCGAGGCCGGGCTGGACACCATCCCGGGCACCGCCGCGGAGATCCTCGACGACGACGTGCGCTGGGTGCTGACCAAGGGCAAACTGCCGGCCGCCGCCTGGGTCGAGGTGGTCAGCACGGCCCACGAGCTGGGCATCCGGTCCAGCTCCACCATGATGTACGGCCACGTCGACCACCCGGGGCAGTGGCTGGCGCACTTTAGGGTGCTGGCCGGCGTGCAGGACCGTACCGGTGGGTTCACCGAGTTCGTGGCGCTACCGTTCGTGCACACCAACGCGCCGATCTACCTGGCCGGCATCGCCCGTCCCGGGCCGACCTGGCGGGAGAACCGGGTGGTGCACGCGATGTCCCGGCTGCTGCTGCACGGCCGGATCGACAACATCCAGTGCTCCTGGGTGAAGCTCGGCGACGAGGGCACGGTGGCGATGCTCCAGGGCGGCTGCAACGACCTGGGCGGCACGCTCATGGAGGAGACCATCTCCCGGATGGCGGGGTCCGGCAACGGTTCGGCGCGTACCGAGGAGCAGTTGCGGGCCATCGCGACGGCGGCCGGGCGGCCGGCGCGCAAGCGGACGACCGCATACGGTCACGCTCGGCGCTGAGGTCGAACCTTTTCCCGCCGTCGGCCGTACCAAGCGGTGCCGGCGGCGGTCGCGGCGAGGGCCGCCGCCGGTGTTCCCCCAGGGGCCCGGCGACGTCGGTCGGCGGCACCGGACCCGTCACCGCGGGCGCGTGCGCGCCGCCGCCGGAAAGGTTCCCCATGACCACTGATCAGCGGAAGCGGCCCTGGCCGCGACTGACCCGCCGGCAGACGTTGACCGCCGCGGCCAGCGCCACCCTCGGCGCCGCCGCGCTCACCGTGCCGGGCCTGTCGGCCGCCCAGAACGCGCCGGGCGCGGCGGGTCGGGCCGACGAGCCGATCGTCGTGCACCTGCGCGACGCCGCGTCGGGAACGATGGACGTCTTCGTCGGTGAGTCCCGGATCGAGGTACGCGACCGCGGCCTCGCGGACCGGCTGCGCCGCGCCGCCAAGCGCTGACCAGCGCCTTCGCCCGGCGCTGACCAGCGCCCCGTCCGCCAACAGTCCCCGCCCAGTGAGGTTGGTCCGCCATGTCTTCCCACCGCGAGGCCCCGGAGATAGCCAAGGATCCGGTCGCCGACAGCTCCGACCTTTACGCGTTCGTGAGCCCCGACAAGCCCGACACGGTCACGCTGATCGCCAACTATGTGCCGTTGCAGCTTCCGTCCGGGGGGCCGAACTTCTTCGAGTTCGGCGACGACGTGCGCTACGAGATCCACATCGACAACAACGGTGACGGTCATCCCGACGTCACCTACCGGTTCGAGTTCACGACCGAGATCACCAACCCGAACAGCTTCCTCTACAACACCGGGCCGATCGAGTCGCTCGACAGCAAGAACTGGAACCGCCGGCAGTTCTACAGCCTGACCCGGATCACCGACGGCAAGGAGCACCGGCTCGCGCACAAGCTCCCCTGCCCGCCGTGCAACGTCGGACCGCTGTCCACGCCGAAGTACGCCGACCTCGTACGCCAGGCCACGTACACCCTGTCGACGGGGGAGCGGGTTTTCGCCGGGCAACGCGCGGACGGCTTCTTCGTCGACCTGGGAGCGATCTTCGATCTCGGTACGCTGCGGCCGTTCCAGCAGTTGCACGTGGCCGGCAAGAAGATCTTCAAGGCCGAGGGGGAGCCGGTCAACGCCACCGACCGGATGAACGTGCACAGCATCGCCCTGCAGGTGCCGCTGAAGCAGGTACGTCGTCGCGCCAACCGGTACGGTCCGGCGGACGCCGCGTCGGTGCTGGGGGTGTGGACGTCCGCGTCGCGCCGGCAGGTCCGGGTGCTCGGCGACCGGGGTGGGGCGGACACCTCCACCGGTCCGTTCACCCAGGTCTCCCGGCTGGGCAATCCGCTGTTCAACGAGGTCATCGTGCCGATGTCCAAGAAGGACCTGTGGAACTCGCTGCCACCGTCGGAGGACAAGCGGTTCGCCCGCTTCGTCGAGCAGCCCGAGTTGGCCGCCCTGCTGCCGGCCCTCTACCCGGACGTCTTCCCCAACCTGGACAAGCTCAACAAGTCCAAGAAGGCGCGGGCCGACCTGGTGGCGATCCTGCTCACCGGCGTACCCGCTGGTCTGATCGACGGCTTCACGAACGCCACCGGCGAGGTGCAGGCCGACATGCTGCGGTTGAACACGGCCATCGCGCCGAACCGGCGGCCGGACCGGTTCGGGGTGCTCGGCGGCGACCTGGCCGGCTTCCCGAACGGGCGGCGGGTCGGTGACGACGTGGTCAGCATCGCGCTGCGGGCGATCGCCGGGGTGACCGTACCGTTGGTGGACAAGACGTTCCGCCCGGACGCGGCGGCCGGCGCGGTCACCCCGGGGCTCAGCGCCGCCGACGTGACGGCGCCGTTCCTGGCGAACTTCCCCTACCTGGGTACGCCGTACGACGGGTTCAACAACCCGCCGGCGTCGTCCTGACGTCGGGCGGGGGAGTGGCGATGCACGAACACACGTACGGTCCGTCGGAGACGGGGAGTGTCGTCCTCGACCTGGGCGGCGACACCGGCGCCCTGATCATCTACACCGGTCGGGATCTGCACGGCCGGGAGATCGAGATCAGCCGCGGTGACGATCGGCGGGTCCACTCGGCGGTCCGGGAGCGCCGGGTCCGGGACGGCTCGTTCCACAGTGCGGTCTACCCCGATCTGCCCGAGGGCATGTATACCGTCTGGTGGGATGAAAACACGTCAGCGGGGACGGTTTCTGTCCATGGTGGAGCAATAGCCGAGTTCGCCTGGCCGAGCAGCGGTTTTGGGGCTACCGGCTGACCTCGACGGACCCTGTTTCCCCTCGCACCCCGTCCACATTGTGGGCGGGGTGCGAACGCTGTCCACGGCTGGACGGGCGGTCTGCGTCGCGCCGCGTTAACCTGTCCCCCACCAAGATCAGCTTTGCGGAGGGGGTACCCGTGCTCCACGGTCGGCGGGCCGTCCGGGGGAGCGCCACGGCAGAAAAGTCGGGCAACTCGCCGGAGAGGGCGTTACTCGGCCGGGGTCTGAATCGATAGGGCAGGTTGCGAGGCTGGACGGTCCTGGTGGCCGGCCAGGGTTGTCGGGAGGGCGACTCCATTATCAAGTTTGGCTTGACGGCGCACGCATTACACGCGTGTAATTTGAATGGGGTTGTTCGCACGGAACGCAACAAAACGGGACCGGACGGACACGCACGCCTTTCGCGTGGGGGGTTGCAGCGGCGATGACGCCGGTGCGCGACAAGGAGGCATTTGATGGACGGCCAGCTTGAGGTGGCCGACCTGCTCGGAAACGCGCCGGAGTGGCAGGAGCGGGCCTTGTGCTCGCAGACCGACCCCGAGGCGTTCTTTCCCGAGAAGGGCGGCTCGACCCGCGAGGCGAAGCGAATCTGCTCGCGCTGCGAGGTCAAGACCGAATGCCTCGAATACGCTCTCGGCCACGACGAGCGGTTCGGTATCTGGGGTGGGCTCTCGGAGCGGGAACGGCGCAAGTTGAAGCGGCGCGCCGCCTGATCGGTACGGCGTCGGGGGTGGTGCGGAGTCGAGGCGGTGGGGGCCGCCCGGCTCAGGCCAGCTCGTCGGGGTCGACCCCGAGCAGGTTCGCCACCTGCTCGATGATCACGTCATGGACGAGGTCGGCGAGATCTTCGCGGTCCATCGCCCGGAACTCCAGGGGTCGGCGGTACAGCACGATCCGGGGCGGCACCTCCTGGCGGCCGGGGCGACCCGGCAGCAGCCGGGCCAGCGGCACCTCGCCGTCCTCCAGCACATCCGAGTCGTAGACGTTCAGGTCCGGCGGGACGTCCTCGACCGCGAACTCGACGCCGGCCAACTCCTTGGCGAAGCGTCGCTCCAACGTCTCGACGGTGTCCAACACCAGGTCGTCGAAGACCTCCGCCTTGGTCCGCGCCAGCGGCACCGTCGCCGGCACCAGGCGCCCGCGCAGGCCACGCCCGTGCCGGTCGCGGTGCGCACGCCGGCCGGGGCCGGGGCGGCGGTGTTCCGGGCTCGTCATGAGGCAAAGGGTAGCCCCCGTGCCGGGTCGGCCAGCGGCACCGCCGCCAGCGTGGCGCGGCGCGACCCGAACCGCGAATTGTGATCACCGCGACGGGCGTGTCGCAACGCGAACCGGTGCGCCGGACCCGGTAATGGGGATACCCTGCCGCACGTGAGGTCACCACGGCGCTGCTCCCGTAACGGCTGCCCCCGGCAAGCGGTCGCCACATTGACCTATGTCTACAACGAGTCCACCGCCGTGGTCGGCCCGTTGGCGGCGTTCGCCGAGCCACACACGTACGACCTGTGTGAGCAGCACGCCCGCAGCCTCACCGCGCCGCGCGGCTGGGACGTGGTCCGGCACGAGGGTGAGTTCGAGCCGCCCCCGCCCACCACGGACGACCTGGTCGCGCTGGCCGAGGCGGTCCGGGAGGCGGCCCGCCCGGCGCCCCGCCCCCCGGAGCCCGACCAGCCCCGCCCGGAAAACCCCCACCAGACCGGCCGCCGAGGCCACCTCCGGGTAATCCCCCCCAACCATTGAGCCGCAGCGGTTACTGGCCCAGGAGGCGGGCGAGGGTTTTGGCGCTTCGGCAGGGGCGGTCGGTTCGGGTTTCCTTGGCGTCGGCGCTGGTCATGAGGCGCAGGGCCGCGTTCATCGCCAGCCAGCGCAGGGGTTCCGGTTCCCAGTTCGGGGAGCGGTGGCCTACCCAGGGCAGGCTGGTCAGCTCGGTGCGCTCGCCGCGGATCAGGTCGGCCAGGGTGCGGCCGGCGAGGTTGCTGGCACCCACGCCGTCCCCGACGTAGCCCCCCGCCCAGGCCAGCCCGTTGGCCCAGTCGAACCCGACCGAGGCGGTCCAGTCCCGGGCCACCCCGAGCGGTCCACCCCAGGTGTACGCCACCGGAACGTCCGGCCCGAGCACCGGGAACAGCTCGCCCAGGGTCCGCCGCAGCGCCGCGAAGACCCGTGGCTCCCGGTCGTGGCCGGGAGAGATCCGGGACCCGAAATGGTACGGCGCTCCGCGCCCGCCGAAGGCCAACCGCCCGTCGGCCGTCCGCTGGCCGTAGATGATCACGTGCCGGTGGTCGGAGAACGTTTCCCGCTCCGCCAGGCCGATCCGTTCCCAGGCGTGCTCCGGCAGCGGCTCGGTGGCCACCATCAGCGAGTACACCGGTGCCACCGTGCGACGCAGGCCAGGCAGCATGGGCGTGTACCCCTCGGTGGCCCGGACCACCACCGACGCCCGCACGCTGCCCGCCTCGGCGACCGCCGCACCGGCCCGGATCGCGGTCACCGTGGTCCGCTCGTGGATCCTCACCCCGAGGCGTTCCACCGCCCGCGCGAGACCACGCACCAGCTTCGCCGGGTGCACGGTCGCGCAGTGCGGGGTGTACGTCCCACCGCGTACCCCCTCAGCGGCGCAACGGGCGGCGGCCTCGCCGGGGCCGAGGAGCGTCAGGTGGTCGTCGCCGAAGCCGAACGCGCGGGCCTCGTCCACGGCGGCCCGGGCCCGGACGAGCTGCGGACCGGTCCGGGCGAGCGTGACGGTGCCGCCGTCCGCCCAGTCGCAGTCGATGCCCTCGGCCGCGACCACCCGGCCCACCGCGCGGACGGTGTCATGCAGCTCCCGCTGCATGGCGACCGCGGCGTCGCGGCCGTGCCGGCGGGCCAACCCGGTCAGCGACGTGGGCAGGAGCGCGGAGCACCAGCCGCCGTTGCGCCCGGACGCCCCGTACCCCGCGATCTCCTTCTCCAGGACGACGACCCGCAGCGTCGGGTCGGCCCGAGCCAGGTGGTACGCCGTCCACAGCCCGGTGTAGCCGCCGCCCACGATCACCACGTCGGCGTCCGCGTCGCCGGGCAACGGGGGCCGAGGCGTCAGCGGCTCGTCCAGGCTGGACAGCCAGTACGACAGCTCCTGGTAGCGCACGGTCAGAGCCGTGTCCACGCCTCGGTCAGCACCGTCCGGAGGATCTGCTCGATCTCGTCGAAGTGTCGCTGCTCGGCGATCAGCGGCGGGGCGAGCTGGATGACCGGGTCACCCCGGTCGTCGGCCCGGCAGTAGAGGCCTGCCTGGAACAGCGCGGTGGACAGGAAGCCGCGCAGCAGCCGCTCCGACTCGGCTTCGTCGAAGGTCTCCCGGGTGGTCTTGTCCTTGACCAGCTCGATGCCGTAGAAGTAGCCGTCGCCTCGGACGTCGCCGACGATCGGCAGGTCGTGCAGCTTCTCCAGGGTGGCGCGGAACGCGTCCTCGTTGGCGCGTACGTGCCCGACGAGGTCCTCGCGGGCGAACACCTCGAGGTTGGCCAGCGCCACCGCGCAGGACACCGGGTGCCCGCCGAAGGTCACCCCGTGGGCGAACATGCCGGTCTCGGTCAGGAACGGTTCCATGAGCCGGTCGCTGGCGATCATCGCGCCCAGCGGGGCGTACCCGGAGGTGATGCCCTTGGCGGTGGTGATGATGTCCGGCTGGTAGCCGTAGCGGACCGCCCCGAAGTACTCGCCGAGCCGACCCCACGAGCAGATCACCTCGTCGGAGACGAGCAGCACGTCGTACGCATCGCAGATCTCCCGGACCCGCTCGAAGTAGCCGGGAGGGGGCGGGAAGCAGCCGCCGGAGTTCTGCACCGGCTCCAGGAAGACGGCGGCGACGGTGTCCGGCCCCTCGCGCTCGATGGCCCGGCCGATCTCGTCGGCGGCCCAACGGCCGAACGCCTCGGGATCGTCGCCGTGCTCCGGGGCCCGGTAGAAGTTGGTGTTCGGCACCTTGATCCCGCCCGGCACCAGCGGCTCGAAGTCGCTCTTGATGCCCGGCAGACCGGTGATCGACAGCGCGCCCATCGAGGTGCCGTGGTAGGCGATGTAGCGGCTGACAACCTTGTACTTGTTGGGCTGGCCGGTGCGCTTGAAGTACGCCCTGGCCAGCTTCCACGCCGCCTCGACGGCCTCGGAGCCGCCGGTGGTGAAGAAGACCCGGTTCAGGTCGCCCGGGGTGAGCGAGGCGATCTTCTCGGCCAGCTCGACGGCCGTCGGATGGGCGTACGACCAGAGCGGGAAGTACGCCAGCTCACCGGCCTGCTTGGCGGCGGCCTCGGCCAGCTCGGTGCGGCCGTGACCGGCGTTGACGACGAACAGTCCGGCGAGCCCGTCGAGGTAGCGGCGACCCTGCGCGTCCCAGATGTACGCGCCCTCGCCGCGCACGATGGTCGGCACCTCGCCGGCGGAGTAGCTCGCCATCCGGGTGAAGTGCATCCAGAGGTGGTCGGTGGCGTCGGCCATGTCAGCCCCATCGATCGTCGGGCCGGTCAAGGGGTGAAGCCGGCCGCTCTGTCCACGGTTATCGCACAGTCCGGTGCCCTTCGGCAAGTGTTATCAGTGGCCTAGATGCCCGAGTGCGACGGAATCAGCGAGTGACGGCAGTCTGGGCAACGGATTCCGCATCGACGCGCGGGGTCGGATCAGGGCACTCGGGTTCCCGGAAGCCGGGGCCATCAGAGCGGCGCGGACACCCCGACTTCCTGCAACCCGGGTCGATCAACCGAGAGTCGTCAGGCCGTACCCCAGGTGTAGGTCTGTTTGCGGAGCTTGAGGTAGACGAACGCCTCGGTGGAGAGCACCCCGGGCACCGCGCGTAGCCGTTGCAGGATCTCCAGCAGGTGGTCGTCGTTGCGGCAGACGACCTCGGTGAGCAGGTCGAACGACCCGGCGGTGATGACGACGTAGTCGACCTCGTCCAGTTCGGCGAGCCGGTCGGCGACCGCCTCCAGGTCGCCGTCGGTACGCAGCCCGATCATTGCCTGGCGGGGGAAGCCGAGCTGGAGGGGATCGGTCACGGCGACGATCTGCATGACGCCGGAGTCGAGCAGTCGCTGTACCCGCTGGCGGACCGCCGCCTCGGACAGGCCGACCGCCTTGCCGATGGTGGCGTACGGCCGGCGGCCGTCCTCCTGAAGCTGCTCGATGATCTGCTTGGCCACGTCGTCCAGCAGAGCGTGGTTGGCACCTTCACGCACAGCGACACGGCGACCGCCGCCGCCGCTCTCGTGCTGCCGGTTCGTCATCGTGCGCTCCCCATGTCCCGAATCGTGATGTCGCGCGTGTGTCCCCGCGCAGTCTGGCGTATTTCGTCGTCAACTGCTAATCCCGCAACGGAATCCCTTGTAAGGGAGGTTTCCTCATGTCAGGATCAGTGCTCCCTGGCACTCGACCCTCCCGACATTCCCGCCGGCGTGCCTCCCCCGTCCCGCCGCCGACGATGACCCCCTAGGAGTCGTCATGCGTACTCCCCTCCGGCCCCTCTCCCGGCGTGGACTGCTCACCGGCACCCTCGGTTCGGCCGCTCTCCTCGCCGCGGGCGGCAGCCTCGCCGGCTGTGGCACCAAGGGCGCCCAGCAGACCGAGGCCGGCTGCGTCAGCGAGGACCTGTCCGCTACGGAGAAGAAGCTCGCCTTCTCCAACTGGCCGCAGTACATGGACGTCGACGAGAAGGACGAGTCCAAGCGGCCGAGCCTGGACGAGTTCATCACGAAGACCGGCATCCAGGTGACCTACACCGAGGACATCAACGACAACAACGAGTTCTTCGGCAAGGTGCAGAACCAGTTGGCCGCCTGTCAGAGCACCGACCGCGACATCATCGTGCTGACCGACTGGATGGCGGCCCGGATGATCCGGCTCGGCTGGATCCAGAAGCTCGACCCGGCGAAGATCCCGAACGTGGCGGCGAACCTGCTGCCGTCGCTGCTCAAGCGCCCCTTCGACACCGAGAACCGGATCTCGATCCCGTGGCAGTCCGGCCTGGCCGGGCTGGCGTACAACGGCAGCGTCACCAAGGAGCTGCGGACCGTCGACGAGCTGCTGACCCGCCCCGACCTCAAGGGCAAGGTGACGGCGCTGAGTGAGATGCGCGACACGATGGGTCTGCTGCTCGGCTCCAACGGTCACGACCCGTCCAACTTCACGGCGGCCCAGTTCGACGACGCGCTCAACAAGCTCAAGAAGGCCGTCGACTCCGGGCAGATCCGCAAGTTCACCGGCAACGACTACGCGCCCGACCTGGCCAAGGGCGACATCGCCGCGTGTATCGGCTGGTCCGGGGACGTCATCCAGCTCGCCAGTGAGAACGAAAAGGTGCAGTTCGTCGCGCCCGACTCCGGCGTGATGCTCTACAGCGACAACATGATGGTGCCGAACAAGGCCGCCCACCGGGGCAACGCCGAGGCGCTGATCAACTACTACTACGAGCCGGCCGTCGCCGCGAAGCTCGCCGCGTACGTCAACTACATCTGCCCGGTCAAGGGCGCCCAGGCCGAGATGGAGAAGATCGACCCGGATCTGGCCGCCAACCCGCTGATCTTCCCGGACGACGCGCTGCTGGCGAAGTCCAAGGTCTTCATGGCCCTGGACGAGAAGCAGGAGAAGGAGTACGAGGGCAAGTTCCAACAGGTCATCGGGGCGTGACTCCGATGACGCGCGAGACACCCGCCGGCGATCTGCGCCTGGCCGACCTCACCAAGCGGTTCGGCATCTTCACCGCCGTCGACGACCTCAGCCTGACGATTCCGCAGGGCTCGTTCTTCGCGCTGCTCGGCGCGTCCGGCTGCGGCAAGACCACCACCCTTCGGATGATCGCCGGGCTGGAGGAGCCGACCAGCGGTCAGGTGCTGCTCGGCGACACCGACATCGCCCGGCTGCGGCCGTACAAGCGGCCGGTCAACACGGTCTTTCAGAGCTACGCGCTCTTTCCGCACCTCACCATCTTCGAGAACGTGGCCTTCGGGCTGCGCCGACGCGGCATCCGCTCGGTCGACGACGAGGTGCGGCGGATGCTGTCGCTGGTGCAGCTCGACGGCTTCGGCCCGCGCCGCCCGGCCCAGCTCTCCGGCGGCCAGCAGCAGCGGGTCGCGCTGGCCCGCGCGCTGATCAACAAGCCGCAGGTGCTGCTGCTCGACGAGCCGCTGGGCGCGCTCGACCTGAAGCTGCGCCGGCAGATGCAGATCGAGCTGAAGCGCATCCAGACCGAGGTGGGCATCACCTTCGTGCACGTCACCCACGACCAGGAGGAGGCCATGACCATGGCCGACACCGTCGCGGTGATGAACGCCGGCCGCATCGAGCAGCAGGGCGCCCCGGCGGACATCTACGAGTTCCCGGCCACCGCGTTCGTGGCGAACTTCCTCGGCCAGTCCAACCTCCTCGCCGGCGAGGCCGCCGGCACCAGCGGCGGCGAGGTCGCGGTGACGGCGCACGGTTCGCGCTTCACCGTGCCCGCCGGCCGCTCACGCGCCGACCGGGGTCCGGTCCACCTGGGGGTACGCCCGGAGAAGCTACAACTGGTCGGCTCCGCCGACCAGGTCCCCCACGGACACCAACTGGTCACCGGTGTGGTCACCGACGCCTCCTACGTGGGCGTCAGCACGCAGTACCTGCTGCGCACCGGCTGGGGCACCGAGTTGTCGGTCTTCGCCGCCAACAGCGGTGCCGCGACCCAGGTCCCGGTCGGCGGCGAGGCCGTGGCGTACTGGGATCCACGCCACGCGTTCCTGCTGCCGCGCGACGCCGCCGACACCGACCGGACATCGCCGGTGCTCGACGAGCCGGTGGGTGCGTCCTCGTGACCCTCCTGGCGCCCACCAAGGCGGGTCAGCCGCCGCCCACGGCACCGGCAGCCCGGTCCGGGCGGTACCGCCTCCTGCCGTACCTGCTGCTGTTGCCCGGCGCGGCCTGGCTGCTCGTCTTCTTCGGTGTGCCGCTGCTGCAGCTCGCCGCCGCGAGCCTGTACGACCCCGGCGGCTCGCTCTCCACCGGGTACGCGATGACCTGGGCGTTCGGCAACTACCCGGACGTGGTGCAGGCGTACTGGCCGCAGCTTCTGCGCTCGTTCGGCTACGCCGGGCTGGCCCTGGTGGTGGCGCTGCTGCTGGGCTACCCGTTGGCGTACGCCATCGCGCAGAAGGCGGGCCGGTGGAAGAACCTGCTGCTGGTGTGCGTCGTCGCGCCGATGTTCACCAGCTTCCTGGTCCGTACGTTGGCCTGGAAGACGATCCTGTCGGACAACGGCGCGCTCGTCGGGCTGCTGCGCGACGTGCACCTGCTCGCCCCCGACGGCCGACTGTTGGCCACGCCGTTCGCGGTGGTGCTCGGCCTGACGTACAACTTCCTGCCGTTTCTCGTGCTGCCGCTGTACGCGAGCCTGGAGCGGCTCGACGGGCGGCTGCTGGAGGCGGCCGGCGACCTGTACGCGAGCCCGGCGCAGGCATTCCGCCGGGTGACCCTGCCGCTGTCGATGCCCGGCCTGGTCGCCGGCACGCTGCTGTTCTTCATCCCGGCCAGCGGCGACTACATCAACGCCGAACTGCTCGGCACCCCCAACGAGTACATGGTCGGCAACGTCATCGACTCGGCGTTCCTGGTCCGGCTGGACTACCCGCAGGGCGCCGCGCTGTCGTTCCTGCTGATGGCGGCGATCCTCGCGGTGGTCTTCGGCTACCTGCGGCGGGCTGGCACGGAGGAGGTGCTGTGAGGATCTCGCGCTGGCTGGCGGACCGCTGGGTGATGATCGTGGCGCTGCTGGTGCTCGGCTACCTGTCGCTGCCGATCCTGGTGGTGGCCGGGCTGTCGTTCAACCGCCCGTCGAGCCGACTGTCGTACGACTTCAACGAGTTCACCCTCGACAACTGGCGGCAGCCCTGCGCCACCTCGGACATGTGCGACGCGGTCGTCCGCAGCGTGCAGATCGGCTTCATCGCCACGGTCGTGGCTACCGTACTTGGCACGCTGATGGCGTTCGCGCTGGTCCGGCACCGCTTCCGGGGTCGGGCCGGCGTCAACGTGCTGATCTTCCTGCCGATGGCGACGCCCGAGCTGGTGATGGGCACGTCGCTGCTGGCCCTGTTCGTCTCGGCCGGGGTGCCGCAGGGCTTCTGGACCATCGTCATCGCGCACGTCATGTTCTGCGTGTCGTTCGTGGTGGTCACCGTGAAGGCGCGGCTCGCCGGGATGGACCGGCGGCTGGAGGAGGCCGCCATGGACCTCTACGCCAACGAGTGGCAGACCTTCCGGCGGATCACCCTGCCGCTGGTGCTGCCCGGCATCGTGGCCGCCGCGCTGCTCGCCTTCTCGTTGAGCTTCGACGACTTCATCATCACCAACTTCAACGCCGGCACGACGGTCACGTTCCCCATGTACGTCTGGGGCGCCGCCCAGCGGGGCATCCCGCCGCAGGTCAACGTCATCGGCACCGCGATGTTCGCGATCGCGTTGCTGCTGGTGGGGCTCAGCTCGCTGCGCGGGCGGCGGGAGCGCCGCGCCAACCTGCTGGCCGTTCCGACACCGCAGGCGCGGCGGCCGTCATGACCGCCGGCCGGCGCGCTGATCGGGGCGACTGTCCCGCCGACAGCCGCTCGTCCTGGGCACGGGGTCGGCCGTCATGACGCCCGCGCACGCCGGGCGGGCGCTGGCCGACGCGGCACCCGTGCCGTACTGGCTCGACCGCAGGGAGCGCCCCGACCCGCTGCCGCCGCTCACCGGCGCGCAGACCGCCGACCTGCTCGTCATCGGCGGCGGGTACGGCGGGCTCTGGGCCGCCCTGGAGGCCAAACGCGCCGACCCGGAGCGGGACGTGCTGCTCGTCGACGCGGGCACCTGCGGGTGGGCCGCCTCCGGGCGCAACGGCGGGTTCTGCGCCGCCTCGCTCACCCATGGTCTCGCCAACGGCGTCGACCGGTTCCCCGACGAGGTCGGCGAGCTGGAACGCCTGGGCCGGGAGAACCTGGACGCGATCGCCGCCACCGTCGCCGAGTTCGACATCGACTGCGACTTCGAGCGCACCGGTGAGCTGGCCGTCGCCGTCGAGCCGTACCAGCTCGACGGGCTGGTCGCCGACGCGGAGCTGGCCCGCCGGTACGGCCACCGGGTGCGGTTGCTCGACGCCGCCGAGGTCCGCGCCGAGGTAAACTCGCCGACCTACCTGGGCGGGATGGTTGACGCCGACCGGGTCGCCATGGTGGACCCGGCGAAGCTGGCCTGGGGACTGCGCCGCGCCTGCCTCGCCCTGGGCGTACGCGTGCACGAGCACACCCGGGTCACCGGGCTGCGCGCCGACGGCGTCGCGTTACGGGCGGACACCCTCGGCAGCGATCCCGCCGACCTGGCCCGCTCTGCCGCACCTGCCGGCCTGGCCCGCTCTGCCGCACCCGCCGGCCTGGCCGGCTCTGCCGTAGCCGCCCCGGGCCGCCCCGGCGTGGTCCGCGCCCGACGGGTCGTGCTCGCCACCAACGCGTTCCCGCCGCTGCTGCGCCGGCTGCGCGCGTACGTGGTGCCCGTCTACGACCACGTGCTGATGACCGAACCGCTCAGCCCGGCGCAGCGCGACGCGATCGGCTGGCGCAACCGGCAGGGGCTCGCCGACCCCGGCAACCAGTTCCACTACTACCGGATCACCCGCGACGGGCGGATCCTCTTCGGCGGCTACGACGCCGTCTACCACTACGGCAACCGGGTCGCCCCGAAGCTGGAACAGCGCCCAGCCACCTTCACCACCCTCGCGCAGCACTTCTTCACCACGTTCCCGCAGCTCGCGGACGTGCGCTTCAGCCACCGCTGGGGCGGTGTCATCGACACCTGCACCCGGTTCTGCCCGTTCTACGGCACCGCCTTCGGCGGTCGGCTGGCGTACGCGGCCGGGTACACCGGTCTCGGCGTCGGCGCGACCCGCTTCTCCGCCCGGGTCCTCCTCGACCTGCTGGCCGGCGGAAACACCCCGCTGACCCGGCTCGACCTCGTCCGCCGCAAGCCCCTGCCGTTCCCGCCGGAACCCGTCCGCGCGGTCGGCATCAATCTCACCCGCCGGTCGATGGCCCGTGCCGATGCGCGTGGGGGCCGGCGTGACCTGTGGCTCCGTACTCTCGATCGTCTTGGTTTGGGGTTTGATTCCTGATGCGTGTCCTGCTCGTCGGCGCCGGTGGCGTCGGCTCCGCCGCCGTAGCCATCGCCGCTCGACGGGCCTTCTTCGAGACGATGGTCGTGGCCGACCACGACCCGCAGCGCGCGGCCCGCGCGGTGGCCGCGCACGGCGGCCGTTTCGTCGCCGCCCAGGTCGACGCCTCCTCGGCCGACGCGATCACCGCGCTGTGCCGGGAACACCGGATCACCCACGTGCTCAACGCCGTCGACCCGCGCTTCGTCATGCCCATCTTCGACGGCGCGTTCGCGGCCGGCGCGGACTACCTGGACATGGCGATGTCGCTCTCGCACGCCGACACGGGCGTGCGGCTCGGCGACGAACAGTTCGCGCAGGCCGACGCCTGGTCGGCGGCCGGTAGGTTGGCGCTCGCCGGCATCGGCGTCGAACCGGGACTGTCCGATGTGTTCGCCCGGTACGCCGCCGACGAGCTGTTCAGCGAGATCGACGAAATCGGCGTGCGGGACGGCGCGAACCTCACCGTCGACGGCTACGACTTCGCTCCCTCGTTCTCCATCTGGACCACGATCGAGGAATGCCTCAACCCGCCGGTGATCTGGGAGGCCGACCGCGGCTGGTACACCACCGAGCCGTTCAGCGAGCCCGAGGTCTTCGACTTCCCGGAGGGAATCGGGCCGGTCGAGTGCGTCAACGTGGAGCACGAGGAGGTGCTGCTCATCCCGCGCTGGGTGAAGGCCCGCCGGGTCACCTTCAAGTACGGGCTCGGTGAGGAGTTCATCGACGTCCTGAAGACGCTGCACAAGCTCGGCCTGGACGGCGTCTCCCCGGTGCGGATACGCGGGGTCGACGTGTCCCCGCGCGACGTGGTGGCGGCCTGCCTGCCCGACCCGGCCACCCTCGGCGCGCGGATGCGCGGCAAGACCTGCGCCGGCACCTGGGTCCGTGGCCTGGGCCCGGACGGCCAACCCCGGGAGGTCTACCTCTACCACGTGGTCGACAACGAGTGGTCGATGAGCGAGTACGGCCACCAGGCGGTTGTCTGGCAGACCGCCGTCAACCCGGTGGTGGCGCTCGAACTGCTCGCCACTGGCGCGTGGACCGGCGTGGGGGTGCTCGGCCCGGAGGCGCTGCCCCCGGTGCCGTTCCTCGACCTCCTCACCGCCTACGGCTCACCATGGGGGATACAGGAGCGCTCAGCAGCGTGAGCTGCCCGCCCCGCGCCCCTGCGTCCCGATCGCCAGCGACGTCGACTGCGCCGGCGCGGCAACGGCCCGGCCTACGTCAGCGGAGTAGGCAAGGTGATCGGCGAAGACGTCTACGACCTGGACCGCGACAACGACGGCTACGGCTGCGACTAACCCCCGCCCCGCCCAGTCGCGCCCCGCCCAGTCGCGCCCCGCCCAGTCGCGCCCCGCCCAGTCGCGCCCCGCCCAGTCGCGTCGATCATGGAGTTGTGGTGGGCAGAAGAAGCCGATTCGAGGCTTCCTGGCGGCACCACAACTCCATGATCGGCCCCGTTGGCGAGTCAGGGCATAGCACGTTTGACGCTTTTTTGGGGGTTTTGCACAGGGCTGGACTTTATCCACAGGGGGCTGGGGTGGGGTGGAGGGTTCGGGGCTCGGTGACGCAGATTCCGCGGTATGGCGGAGCGTCTTTATCGATACTCGGAGCTACTCAGCGCCGGCCTCAGTCGCGAGCAGGTGCGCAGGATCGTTGGGCTATCCCAGCTGCACCGGCTGTCGCGGAGTATCTACGCGCCATCGGCCTACCGCAGTGGGCACCTGCCGGCGATCTTCCGGCGTTTGCCGGACACTGCTGTGGTCGGATATCACACCGGCGCACAACTACACGGTTTCGGCGACCTCCGCAGCCCCGACGTGCACGTCATCGTTCCAGCGGGGGAGCGCGTGCCACACATTCGGGGAGTCGTGGCCCACGAGTCGGTGTTGCCCGTAGGTGATCCGGTGCTTCTGGATGGTGTGCCCTGTGCACCCGCTGCTCGATGTGCCGTGGATCTGGCGCGATCGGTGCGCCGAATGGACGCGATGCCACTGCTGGACCTGTGTCTTCGGGTCGGCGCTTGCCAACCTGACGAACTCCTGGTCGAAGTCGCTCGGCACGAGCGCCTGCGGGGGATCTGTCAGGCGCGCGAACTCGTCAGCCACGCCGATCCCCGGGCGGAGTGCCGACAGGAAAGTCAGCTTCGCCTTGTGTTGATCGACGGCGGCCTGCCACCGCCGGAGCCTCAGCTGTGGGTGTCGGACAACAACGGGATACCGCTCTACCGCCTGGACCTTGGCTACCGGCAACACCGGGTCGGTGTTGAGTACGACGGCGTGTCCCATCTGGACCGCGCCCGCCTCCAGGGCGATCGCTCTCGAATGAACTGGCTCGCCGACAACGGGTGGCAAATGCGCTATTTCACCGATCTTGACCTCTACCGTCGCCCCGCCCACATCATCCAAACCCTGGCCCCCCTCCTCCACCCCTAGCGTCCCCGCCCCCCAGGCCCCTGACCCCAGGCCCCAGACCCCAGACCCCAGACCCCAGGCCCCGTCGATCATGAAGTTGTGGTGCTCCTGAAGAAGTGCAAACCAGCGTGTAACGCCCACCATGACTCCATGATCGACGGGGTCTGGGGTGAGGCGCGGGGGGCGCGGGTGAACGGTTGGGGGGTGGTTTCCGTATCAGGGGCTGACGGACATTGGCTAGGGCGGGAGTTTCGGCGATGAGGGTGCAGCGGAAGCATGTGCTGGCGGCTACCGTGGCGGTGGTTGCCGCCGCAGGGGTGGCGGTGGGGACCGGGTTCGGGTTCGCCGACACCGCCCCGGCACGGTCGTCCGTCTGCTCCGGCTCGGTGACGTTCTCCGCGGAGGCCGGTGCGCCGGCGGCGACCAGCGACCGGTTCCCGGTGGGTACGCGGCTGCGGGTGACCAATCTGGACAACAACCGCGCGGCCACGGTGACGGTGACCGGCCCGTCGGGGAGTTGTGTGCTGCTCAACGCCGCCGCCATGGAGTTGGTGCGGGAGCCGGGCAAGAACGTGATCCGCCGCAACGTGGTGGAGCGGCTGGACGGCGTGGCAGCCCAGCCCGCCCCCGGTGGCGTACGCCCCGGTGCCGCCTCGCCCGCCGCGCCGCGCCCGGTGCCCGGCTCGGCCTGCTCCGGCGCGATCACCTTCTTCGCCGAGAACGCCGCGCCGGCGGCGACCAGCGGGAAGTTCCCCGTCGGCACGCGGCTGCGGGTGACGAATCTGGACAACAACCGGGCGACCACGGTGACGGTGACCGGCCCGTCCGGGAGCTGTGTGCTGCTCAACACCGCCGCGATGGACCAGATCCGCGAGCCGGGCAAGAACCTCGTGCGCAACAACACGGTCGAGGTGCTGCGCTGACGGAAGGTGCAGGGGCCCGACGCGGGCCCCTGCACCCACGTCAGGCGAACGCCGCGTCGAGGATGTCGGCGCCCCGGGTGAGCTGCGTGTCGGAGATGACCAGCGGCGGTAGAAAGCGCAGCACGTTGCCGTACGTGCCGCAGGTCAGGGTGAGCAGGCCGGCGGCGTGGCAGGCCGCCGAGATGGCGGCCGTGGCGCTCGGGTCGGGGACGAGCGACCCGGGCTGGACCAGTTCGACGGCGAGCATCGCGCCCCGGCCGCGTACCTCGGCGATCCGGGGATCCCGCTCGGCGATGGCCCGGAGGCGGGGTGCCAGCACGGATTCGATCCGGCGGGCCGCACCGGCCAGGTCCAGTTCGTGCATGGTCTCGATGGTGGCCAGCGCGGCGGCGCAGGCGATCGGGTTGCCGCCGTACGTGCCGCCGAGCCCGCCGACGTGCACCGCGTCCATCAGCTCCGCCCGACCGGTGACCGCCGCGAGGGGCAGCCCGCCGGCGATGCCCTTGGCGAGGGTGACCAGGTCGGGTTCGACGCCCTCGTGCTGGCAGGCGAACCAGTCGCCGGTCCGGCAGAAGCCGGTCTGGATCTCGTCGGCGACGAAGACCACCCCGGCCGCCGTCGCCCACTCCCGCAGCGCCGGCAGGAAACCCGGCGCGGGTACGACGAAACCGCCCTCACCCTGGATCGGCTCGATGAGCAGCGCGGCGACGTTCTCGGCACCCACCTGCTTCTCGACCACCTCGATGGCCCGCGCCGCCGCCTCCGCGCCGGTGAGCCCGCCGTCGCGCAGCGGGTACGACATCGGCACCCGGTAGATCTCCCCGGCGAACGGCCCGAACCGGTGCTTGTACGGCATGTTCTTCGCGGTCAACGCCATGGTCAGGTTGGTCCGGCCGTGGTACGCGTGGTCGAACACCACCACCGCCGGTCGTCCGGTGGCGTGCCGCGCGATCTTGACGGCGTTCTCCACCGCCTCGGCACCGGAGTTGAACAGCGCCGAGCGCTTCTCGAATGCGCCCGGCGTCAACGCGTTGAGCTGTTCACACACCGTCACGTACGACTCGTAGGGCGCGACCATGAAGCAGGTGTGGGTGAACCGTTCGACCTGGGCGCGGACGGCCTCGACCACCCTCGGCGCGGAGTTGCCGACGCTGGTGACGGCGATGCCGGCGGCGAAGCCGATCCACTCCCGTCCGTCGACGTCGGTGAGCGTGCCGCCCGACGCGGCGTCCACATAGGAGCTGATGACGCTGCCCACGCCACGGGCGACGGCACCACTGCGGCGCTTGTGCAGTTCTTCCGAGGACGGCAAGGGTCAGCCCTCGATGTTGTGCATGACGTGCTTGATCCGGGTGTAGTCCTCCAGGCTGTAGACCGACAGGTCCTTGCCGTGCCCGGAGTGCTTGAAGCCGCCGTGCGGCATCTCGGAGACGAACGGGATGTGCGTGTTGACCCAGACGCAGCCGAAGTCGAGCCGTCGCGTCATCCGCATCGCCCGGCCGTGGTCGCGGGTCCAGACCGACGCCGACAGGCCGTAGTCGACGCCGTTGGCCCAGCGCACCGCCTCGTCCTCGTCGGAGAAGCGCTGCACGGTGATGACCGGACCGAACACCTCGTCCTGGATGATCTCGTCGGCCTGCCGCAGCCCGGACACGACGGTGGGCGTGTAGAAGTAGCCGCGCTCGCCCTGCCGGGAGCCGCCGGTCTGGATCGCCGCGTGGTCGGGCAACCGGTCGACGAAACCGCTGACCCGGGCGAGCTGGTTGGCGTTGTTCAGCGGGCCGTAGAGCACGTCGGCGTCGTCCGGCGCGCCGGTCTTCGTGGCGCGGGCCTGCTCGGTGAGCGCCGCCACGAAGTCGTCGTGGACGCCGGGACCGGCCAGTACCCGGGTCGCCGCCGTGCAGTCCTGCCCGGCGTTGAAGTAGCCGCCGACGGCGATGGCCTCGGCCGCCGCCGCCACGTCCGCGTCGTCGAAGATCACCACCGGGGCCTTGCCGCCCAGCTCCAGGTGGGTGCGCTTCAGGTCCGGGGCCGCCGCGGCGGCCACCTCCATGCCCGCGCGGGTCGAGCCGGTGATCGACACGAGCTGCGGGGTCGGATGCGACACGAGGGTACGTCCGGTGTCGCGGTCGCCGCAGACCACGTTGAACACCCCCGGCGGGAAGAACTCGGCGGCGATCTCGGCGAGTAGCAGCGTCGACACCGGAGTGGTGTCCGACGGCTTCAGCACGACCGTGTTGCCGGCGGCGAGCGCCGGGGCGATCTTCCAGATCGCCATCATCAGCGGGTAGTTCCAGGGGGTCACCTGGGCGCAGACCCCGATCGGCTCACGCCGCACGTACGAGGTGTGCCCGGCCAGGTACTCCCCGGCCGAGCGCCCCTCCAACATCCGGGCGGCCCCGGCGAAGAACCGGAACTCGTCCACCGCCGGGGGCAACTCCTCCTCGGCGGTCAGTTGGCGGGGCTTGCCGGTGTTGCGTACCTCGGCGTCGACCAGCTCGGCGGCCCGTGCCTCCACGGCGTCGGCGAGCTTGAGCAGTGCCCGCTGCCGCTCGGCGGGGGTGACCTCCCGCCAGCTCTCGAAGGCGGTGGCGGCGGCGTTCATCGCCGCGTCGACGTCGGCGGGGCCGGAGACCGGCGCCTGCGCGAACACCTCCCCGGTGCAGGGGTCGACCAGATCGGCGTAGCCGCCGTCGGCCGGGTCGACGTAGGAGCCGTTGACGAAGTTGCGCAGCTGCTGCTGGTCACTCATGACGGGATCACTCCGAGGGGGCCGGGGGTGAGGTCTGCGGCGGTTATCGCAATCTTCCTGCCATCTTCGCTACTGAATCCGCAGCAGACAAGGGCTGCGGCGACTGTTTCCGTCGACTGCTGACTCGTCTACGCTGCACGGCGTGGAGCCCGCACCCTTCTTCGTCGCCTCCCGTCCCGCCTCCGGCACGGGCGAGTTGACCGTCCACCACCCGTACGACGGTCGCGCGGTGGGGCGTACCACCTTTGCCACCAGTGACCAGGTCGAGGCCGCTGTCGCGGCAGCGGCCGGGGTGGCCGCGCAGGCCGCGGCCCTGCCCGCGCACGCCCGCGCGGCGGCCCTGGACCACGTGTCCCGGCGGCTCGCCGAGCGTGCCGACGAGGTCGCGGCGCTCATCACCGCCGAGAACGGCAAGCCCGTGAAGTGGGCGCGCGCCGAGGTCGGACGGGCGGTGTCCACCTTCCGGTGGGCCGCCGAGGAGGCCCGGCGCTTCTCCGGTGAGCTGCAACGACTCGACACCGATCCGGCCGCCACCGGCCGGATCGCCCTGGTCCGACGGGCGCCCCGAGGGCCGGTGCTCGGCATCGCGCCGTTCAACTTCCCGCTCAACCTGGTCGCGCACAAGGTCGCCCCGGCCATCGCGGTCGGCGCGCCGATCATCGTCAAGCCGGCCCCGGCGACGCCGCTGTCCGCGCTGCTGCTCGGCGAACTGCTGGCCGAGACGGACCTCCCGGCCGGCATGTTCTCGGTGCTGCCGCTGCCCAACGACCGCGCCGCCGAACTGGTCGCCGACCCCCGGCTGCCGGTCGTGTCGTTCACCGGGTCGGGGCCGGTCGGCGCGGCGATCCGGCGGCAAATACCGGAGAAGCACGTGACGCTGGAACTGGGCGGCAACGCGGCGGCGGTGCTCTGCGCGGACTGGACCGCCGACGAGGACCTGGACTTCGCCGCGCAGCGCATCGCCACGTTCGCCAACTACCAGGCCGGCCAGTCGTGCATCGCCGTGCAACGGGTGTACGTGCACCACGCGCTGCACGCCGGCTTCCTGCCCCGGCTGGTGGCGGCGGTACGCGCGCTGCGCACCGGCGACCCCACGTCGGAGCTGACCGACGTCGGACCGATGGTGTCCGAGGACGCGGCCCGCCGGGTCGAGACGTGGGTGTCCGAGGCGGTCGCGGCCGGCGCCACGGTCGAGGTGGGCGGCGTCCGCAACGGTGCTACGTACCCCCCGACGGTCCTCACCGGCGTGCCGGCGGACGCCAAGGTCGTCGCCGAGGAGGTGTTCGGGCCGGTGCTGGTGGTCACCCCGGTCGCCGACGACCAGGCCGCGTTCGCCGCGGTCAACGATTCGGCGTACGGGTTGCAGGCGGGCGTGTTCACCCGGCGGCTGGACGTGGCCTTCGCCGCCGCGCGAGTCCTGGAGGTGGGCGGCGTGATCGTCGGCGACGTGCCGTCGTACCGGGCGGACCAGATGCCGTACGGCGGGGTGAAGGGCAGCGGCGTCGGCCGGGAAGGGCTGCGCAGCGCGATGGACGACTACACCGAACCGCGTGTGATGGTGCTGACCGGGCTGGCGCTCTAGGACCAGGTGCCGTCGTCGCGAACCCGGGCGGGGGCGCGGCCGAGCAGCAACGTGGTGAGCGCCGCGTCGACGCTATCGCCGAGGAACCAGTCGCCGGCCTGGTCGAGGGCGAAGACCCGGCCCCGCTCGTCGACGGCGAGGATGCTGTCCTGCTGCTCGGTGCCGATCGGAAAGAGCCGGACGCCGAGGACCGCGCCGAAGTCGGCGAGCGTGTCGGCGGTGTGCGCGATCAGGTGTGGACGGATGTCGAAGCGGGAGATCCACACCTGCTCGCCCGGGCCGCGCCGGGCGCCTACCAGGCTCGGGAACGCCGTCAACGCCTCCACGGCGGCGGGGAAGGCCTCGTGCCGGTGCGTCCTCCCGGGCACGGCGGTGACGTCCCGTACCCCGGCCGCCGCCATGATCTGGTCGCCGATGTGCGGACGCCATCCCGCCGCCACCAGCGCGTTCGTCACCTCGGGCGGAAAGCGCCCCGGGTTGGGGTCGGGCGCGGCCGGTGCCCGCCACGTCTCGGTGTAGGCCCGCGCCGCCTCCGGCAGGACGTTGGCGCGCACCAGGAACGTGATGCACGAGTCGCAGGGCAGCTCGGCGACGCCGCCGGCCGGGTCACCCGGCTCACGGATCCGGAAGATCTCGAAGCGGGCGGCGTCCAGCAGGGCCGCCGCCTCGGCCCGACCCATCGGCTCGATACCCTCGGCGGCCCGTCGGTGGTCGTACTCGTGCAGCACGTCGGAGACCACGATCAGCTCGGCGTGACATTCGACGCCGCGTACCAGCTCGCCCGGCTGCCTCTCGTCCAGGTAGGCGCGCACGAGCGGATGGTGGTTCAGGGTCGCGGGGCCTCTCGTGCCCTGGGCCGTCCAGATGCGACCGTCGAGGGTCAGGTGCGCCACCGTGTTCGGCGTCGGACCCCGGTGGATCTCCCGGATCAGCAGGCTCGACGCGTCGATCGTGCGCGGCGCGGTCGGCCCGCTGGGCTGACTACGCCGGTACAGGTCCGCCACGACGGCGCTCGGCACCCGGGGCCAGGTGGTGACCTTTCCGGTGCGTTTGTCGATGACCGTCGTCGGCAGGTCGCCGGGGATCGCCCGCACTCCGCTCGACACGATCGAGGTGACGACGAAGCCCAGGTCGAACTCGTCGACCAGCGGGGTGCACTCGTGGCCGAGGCGCTGTGAGTCGCGCCGAGCCCAGGCGGACGCGAGCTGCTCAGCCTGCTGACGGTCGATCACACACCGAAACTACCGGACTACGCGGATCGATGGCGGCCGGTATGGTCCTGGATACCGACGGTGACGGGAGGAGTGGCGGTGAGCGAACGCGCGGACCGGGACGCCAATCGCGAGCTACGAGCCCGATTCGACGACGTGTACGGCCAGTACCAGCAGCTCAGGTCCGGTTTGGACACTCTGACGGCACGGCTCGCCGAGCTACGGGTGACCCGCCGCTGCGCCGATGGGCACGTCACGGCGACGGTCGACGCGCAGGGCCAGGTCATCGAGGTCGTCCTGGCGCCGGCCGCCTACCGGGCCCGGGACGCCGAGGCGCTGAGCCGAAAGATCACCGAGACGATCCGGGCCGCCGTGGCCGCCGCCAGCCAGGCCACCCAGGCCCTGGTCGCCGAGACCATGCCAGCCGGCTCCGGCTCGGCGGACTTCCTGCGTACCGGCGACTTCGGCGCGTTACTCGGCCGCGCCGACGCCGTGCTCGGCCGCCGCGAGGGGTCGGCATGACCGACGGGCAGCTCTGGCTGGACGCGTCCCGTGCGCGGCGTGGCGGCGCCGACCTGGCCCTGTCCGGCGAGGCGGTGACGGCCCGTCGCGCGGCGGAGGGCGGCGAGATCGAGGCCGCCAGCGGCGCCCGTCCGTGGGGGCGCGACGACATCGGCGCGGCGTTCGAGCGGAGCTACCGCGGCATCGAGCAGACCGTGCTGCGCGCCTGGGCGGGCGTCGGTCAGCGGCTCACCGAGTTGGGCGTCGACGTGGTCAGCGCGGTCGACGCCAGCGTGCAGACCGACCAGAGCAGCGCCGCCCGGCTCGACCGCGCCGCCGACCAGCGCTGACGGCGGGGCGATCCCGATGAGCGTGCTGCCCAGCCCGATCCCGCACCCACTCGACTACGCGCCCTGGGACGTACCGGGCTGGATCTACGAGGCCCTCGACTGGGCCGTCGGTGTGCAGTGGCCGGAGGGCAACGAACGGGCCGTCTGGGACGTCGCGGACCAGTGGTACGCGGTCGCCTCCGTCCTCGCCGGCCCGCACGCCGACGCCGCGGCGGCCGCCACCGAGGTACGCGGCGGATACGGCGGCGTGGGAGCTGTCGACGCCGCGTTCGAGGCGGCCTGGCGCGGCATCGCCGAGGGCGCCGACGCACCCCTGCCGGTGCTGCTCGCGGTCACCGCCGACCTCGGCCGCCTGGTCGAGGAGTGCGGCTGCGACATCGAGGGTGCCAAGATCGAAGTCTGGATCGAGCTGGGGATCCTGGTCGTCGAACTGATCTCGGTGGCGGTGGCGGCGTTGCTCACCGCCGGGGCGGCGTCTCCGGCGGCCGGCGCGGCCGTCACCGCGACCCGGCTACTCATCCAGCAGATCTTCAAACGCCTCATGGGGCAACTGGCCAGCAAGGCGCTGCGGCGCGGGCTCAAGGAGGCCGGCGAACGCGCGGCCAAGGAGGTCGCCAAGGGCGGCGTACGTGGGCTCGCCAAGCGCGCCACCCGGGAAGGGTTGGAGGAGGCGGCCGAGGAGTCCGGGATCAGCCTCGCCACGCAGACGTACCAGAACTTGACGGGCCGGGCACACGGCGTCGACCTGACCGATCTGGGCGCTTCGGCGGTCGGCGGGCTCGCCGGCGGTGCGGTCGCGCCGCTGGCCGCCCTGGGCCGCCACGTGACCGGCCGCGCGGCACGTATCGGCGAGCACCTCGGTCGGGAGATGACCGGCGAGATGCTGGCCGAGAGCGCCGCCAGCGTCGCCACCGGGCAGGGCATGGCCTCGGTCGACGACGTGGTACGCGCCGCCGCGTCCGGCGTCACCGGCTCGACGACCGCGCAGACCGACCACGCTCTGCAGGCACGCCTTCGCGCACAGGCCGACGCTCTGGCCGGAGCGTCCCTCGCCGGCCCGTCGCTTCCGATCCCGCCCCCACCACCGGAACTCGCGACGTCCACGCCCGTGTCGTCTGGGCCGGTTTCGCCAGGGCCGGCCACTGGGACGGTGTCTTCCGGGCCGGCGGGCTCCGGGGCGGTGTCTTCTTCGTCGGGTCTGACGGGGAATGGCGCGGACGTCGCCGATTCGTCGGTGTCGGCAGCAGCCGGCGCGCCTGGGCTGCCAGCCGACGGGCCCGGGGCGAGTGCAGCCCGGCCGGCGGTGGGGGGTGATGTCGGGCTCGCGGGCGTTGCGGAGCCGGGACATCACGCGGTTGCGCCCCCGCTCTCGGGGGTCACCGCGCCCGTTGCCGGTGTCGTCGACCCGGCCGGCGGCCCAGGGGTCGGCGTCGCCCCGGCGGTCGCCCCGGCGGTCGCCCCGGCGGTCGCCCCGGCGGTCGCCCCGGCGGTCGCCCCGGCGGTCGCCCCGGCGGTCGCCCCGGCGGTCGAGCCGGCCGGCGTCGCCCCGGGCGTCAGCGGCCCCGTACCCTCGTCGACCGGTCTGCCCGGGGCCGCCGCGGCCGTCTCGTCGCCGGTTCCGGTGACCTCGGCGGCTTCCCCGCCCACAGTGGTCGGGCCGTCGTCGGGTCCGCTGCCGTCGGCGCTCGCATCCCCCTCGACTTCCGTGACCTCGACGACCGGGCCGGTGTCGGCCGTGGGGGCGGTGCCTCCGGTCGGCCCGGCGGCCGCGAGCACTGCCGGGCTCTCGACGCCGCTCGCGTCCGCCGGCCCCGCCCCGGCCATCGCGCCTCCGCTGGCGTCCCCGTTCACGTCCACTGGGCCGACGGCCGGCGCGTCCCCCGACGTCGCCGGCCGGCACGGCGCAGCCCTGACCCCGGCAGACGGGAGCACGGTGGTCGCGCCGACGGGCCGGCACTCCGCACCCGAGTCGACCGCGACGCGGGAGTCGATCGCGCCACCCCGCGTACCCCGGCAGAGGACCGCCGGTCGCACGTCGGCGCCGGTCGACGTGGTGGCGTTCGGCGATCCGGTGGAGTCCACGGCCGACGTCGACGACTGGTACGCGGCCCAGTGGCTCGCCGAGGCGGAGGCCGCCGAGCGGCGGCGCTACCAGGGCCACTTCGAGGCACAGCGGATCGGCTTCGAGAACAACCGCAGGCAGGCCGAGGCCGTCCGCCTGCGGGCGCGGGCGGCGGAGCACGACCGCCGGGCTGTCGAGTACGCCAACTACGCCCGACAGTTGCACCAGACCGGCCACCGGCAGTGGGCCGACGGCTGGCAGCGGGCGGCGAACGACGAGACGCGCGCGTACGCCCACTGGCGTGACCTGGCCAACGACGTACTGGCGGGCATCACGGCGCCGCCGGTCGTCGACCTGGCCGACGGGTCCTTCGCGCACGCCAACAGCGACGTGGGCGCTCTCGCGCTCGGCGCGGTGGAGACCAGCGGCCCGTCCCGCCTCACCGGCGACGACGTCCCCCCGCCGATCGACGACTCCCGCCCGTACGGGCAGCCGGGCGGGCTCCGGCCACCACTGGCGCTGCACCAGGTCGACGTCGAACGACAGATGCCGCGCGAACGCGACGGCACCGTCCGACGCACCGCCGATCCGCGCCGGGGCGGCTGGTTCCGCCTCCTGAACGACGGCGGCCCCCAGGCCGACGCCACCCGTGGCATCAACTGCCTGGACTGCACCCTGTCGCTTTTCGAGACGTGGGTGCACGGGCGACCGCGGGTGTCCGCGCCGCGTACCTTCGACGGCTACCTCGACGGCGACATCCGACGCCCGATCCGTGGTGAGGCCGGTGGCCCCGGCCGGGTGGAGGACGCCACCGGCGGCCGCTTCCAACGCGTACTCACCCCCGGTCAGCCGTCAGACCCGGCGCAGGCCCGGCAGGGGTATGCCAATCTGCACGACCAACTGCTGCTGGGCGGCCACGGCAGCTACGCGTTCCTGATCACCGAGTGGGCCGGTGGTGGCTCGCACGCCTGGGTGGCACTCAACCAGAACGGCACCGTCCTCTACGTCGACCCGCAGACCGGCCTCGTCCGCGACCATCCGCTGTATCCCGACGTGGTCGGCATCGACGCGCTCGTCCTGGGCGGAGACGGCCGGCCGATGCCGCTGGGCGGACTGCCCCGGGGCCGGTTCAGTGAACGCCCCGACCTGCCGACCCACCCACCCGGGTACGACGACGGCGGCCACGGCGACCCGTACGTCAACCGCATGTACCTGTTGCTGGACGGCCCCGGCTCGGTGCCGGACGGCCCGTCGTCTGACGCTCGCGTGAGTCAGCCTCCGACCGGGTTGCTCGGGCAGGCCGGCAGTCTGGACGAGGTCTTCTCGGCCGGGTTGAGTCCCGCCGACTTCGCGAGGGCGGTGGATCCGCCGAGCCTCCGGCGGCTGGTGCCCAGCCTCGACGACGCGGCCGCCCAGGACGTGTCGCGGCTGTTCGCCGACACCCGCATCCGCGACATGCTGGACACCGCCCTGCGAGAGCCGCCCCCGAACGAGCCGAAGCTGGCCGAGACGTTGGCCCGGCAACTGGCGCAGGCACCGGATCTGGCACGAATCATCCTCGCCACGCCCGAACTGGCGAACTCACTGACGGCCCGACCGCTGACGCTGCACCACCTGGCGAGCCACCAGCAGGCCATCGACGCCCTCGCCGACGTACTCGCCGACATCGGTCAGCAGGAGACGGCAGGGTCCGAGGCGGCGGACCAACAGGCGTCGCACCCGCAGCCGACACCCCTGACCGACGAGCAGCGCCTGATCAGCGCGAGTATCCAGTTACCGGATGATCCGCCCACCCAGTCGGGCTTCGACAAGCATCAACGAGGCAGCGAGGGCTATCGCAAGCGCTACCTGGACGACCTCTACTCGGCTGCGGCTGTCGCTCAGCTGGAGCTGAACCAGCTGGCGACGGCTCTGGCCCAGGTCGGTGACCGTCGTGTCGGTGAGCCTGGCTGGCGCTCCGGGCCCAAGGACCGCCGCCGGGCCGAGGACAAGGTCAACAAGTACGGGGGCGACGCCTCGAAGATGCTCGACCTTGCCGCCGCCAAGGTCGAGTTTCGGAGCCTCGACGACCTCTACACGGCACTTCAGCGGATGCGCCACCATCCTGACGTCGTCATCGTTGCCTGCGACGACCGCTTCGTGTCACCTATGGACAGCGGCTACCGGGACGTGCAACTCGTGCTGCAGACGCGGGGTGGCCATCTGGCTGAGTTCCGGCTGCACCTGGCGGCGCTCGATGCTGTTGCCGTTTGGGAGCATGGGCTCTATGAGGTACGGCGCGATCTCGAAGCTCTCGCCCAAGCGGAGGGGCGAGCGTTGACGCCGAAGGAGCGAGCGATTACCGCAGGCATACGTCACCGCGAGCGCCAACTGTTCTGGGAAGCGTTGCAGTCGACCTTCGAGAGGGATTCCTAATGTCCGGGGATATTTCGCTTCCCTCCTACTATCTCTATTACTCAACCCCGGTAAAGATTGTGGAAACGCCGGATCGCGGTGCCAGGGTGTGGTGCCTCTCCATCGACAGTGGGGGTTGGCAGGAGAAGAACGACATTTTCGGGGAGATCACACTCGGCGTGGGGGGTGAGATCTTCCGGCGCACCCCGGAGGAGTTCGTGCAGGAAGTGGAGCGGTTCCGCGCTCACTACCTCGAAGGCGAAGGTCCGGTCTTCGCCCTCTACGAGACCGTGCAGGCGCTCAGGGACGCGGCGAAGGCTCAAGGGCGACCGTTGTCGCCCAAAGAGCAGGCTCTCATCCGGGGGATCCGGCAGCGGTCGTTCGTGATGTTCGAGGAGCAACTTCGTGCGGCCGGCGATCCGGGTGCCGATCCCGATCTGGCTGCCCGCTAGTTGCGGATCATCGCGCTCGTCGCGGGCCCGCACGGGGGTGCGCCGCCGGCTCTCCTGTCACGGTGTCCCGCTGACCGGCGCGGGCGACCGAGTGGGTTCCCGGTTGCCGGTGTGGGCGGGTATCGACGAGAGTCGTCGTATGGCTGATTCACGCGCCGAGGCGGCGACCTCCGGCGGCGAACCCACGCGGACCTTCGGTTGGTCGTACCTGTTCGTCCATCCGGACGACGACCCACGCTCGGACGGTAACTTCGCCGACGAGCGGGCCGTTCTCGTCGAGTACCTGCGCGACCAACGCCTCACCTTCGAGTTGAAGTGCGACGGCCTGAACGCCGAGCAGTTGGCCCGGCGGTCGGTGCCACCGTCGACGATGTCGCTGCTCGGGTTGATCCGTCACCTGGCCGAGGTGGAGCGCGGCTGGTTCCGCAGGACGATGGCCGGCCAGGTCGCGCCCCAGCGGTACTGCTCGGACGACGATCCGGACGGCGACTTCGACGGCGCGGTCGCCGATCCGACGGTGGTCGACGAGGCGTACCGGGCCTGGCGTGCGGAGGTGGCGTTCGCCGAACAGTTCGTGAGCGAGGCTGCGGATCTCGACGTGCAGGGGCGGCAACGCGACGGCAACGTCATCGTTCTGCGCAGGCTTCTGGTGCACATGATCGAGGAGTACGCGCGGCACAATGGCCACGCCGATCTCCTACGCGAGCGTATTGACGGAAGGGTGGGTCAGTGATGGCCGAGGGGTTCGACGTCCGGTTGACGCGGGCGCAGGAGCGCTACGAGCAGGCGGTCTTCGGTGGTGACTCGACGTCGTTGGACGAGGCCGAGCGGGATCTCGTCGCGGTGGAGGCGGACACGGCCCTGGCTCGTGGACGGCTGTTGCACGCCCGTTTCCTCGAGACCGGCACGGAGGACGCGGCCGAGCTGCCGCTCTTCGAGCGGGCGGCGCAGCTCTACCGCGAGGTGGGCGACGCCCGTGGCGAGGGTGAGGCGCTGTTCTGGGTGGGCACGGTCCACCAGGTGATCCGGCAGGACCAGGCCGCCGCCGACCCGGCCTTCGCGCGGGCGCGTGAGCTGGCGACGGAGGCGGGGGACGAGCTGACCCTCTCGTACGTGTTGCGGCACCTCTGCTTCGGCGAGCAGGCCGCCGGCCGGGTCGAGGCGGCGCGGGAGTTGCTGGAGGAGTCGACGCGGTTGCGCCGGAAGGTGTCCTTCACGCCGGGGGTGGCGGCGAATCTGATCGGTCTGGCGGACCTGGCGGCGAGCGACGGTGACCGGGACGCCGCCCGTGGCTTGCTCGACGAGGCCACGTCACTGGCTACCGGCAGCGGCGCGTACGGCATCGTCCGGTGGATCGACGAGGCCCGCGACGAGCTGAAGCTCGCCTGAGCATCCTGTGGGCGCACCGGTGCGCGGCGCGGCCCGCTCCGTAGCGCCGAACGGCGGTTGACCGTGTTTATTAACATCGCTCCATGGCGAGATCCACTACGGGCAGCAGCAGCTCCGGTTTCTGGGCGTGGGCGGTCGGCCTCCTGTTCGGCCTGGCGATCGGTATCCCTTCGTTCGGCCCGAAGGGAGGGGTGGCGTTCGGTGTCGCCATGGCCGTCGTCGTCGGTGTCGCGTTCGGTGCTACCCGGAGGCGGGTCGACGACGGCGCCGATGGGGAACCTGTCGAGGCGTCGACTCCAGCCGAGGACGGCGATGCGAGCCGGTCCTCCCGCTAGGGCAGGTCGGGCGACGAGGTGACCGGTATGGAGTCGCCGAGCGTGATCGACTCGACATCGCCGATGTCGGGCTGTCCGGGGGCGCGGGATACCGCGACGTCGCCGAAATCGAGTGGATCAAGGGCGGCGCTCACCCGGACTCCACGTTCGGTCGCCGAGGCGGTGGCCGTACAGGAGGAGTTGCGGCCGCTGGTCGACCTGGTCGGGCCCGGCC
Organism: Micromonospora sp. NPDC049107; assembly: GCF_040648595.1. NCBI lineage: Bacteria > Bacillati > Actinomycetota > Actinomycetes > Micromonosporales > Micromonosporaceae > Micromonospora > Micromonospora sp. NPDC049107. The sequence continues at coordinate 9,097 of NZ_JBEZEC010000013.1, read as the reverse complement.
CGCTCGCGCCGGACACGGTGGCCGGCCTGGACGTGGCGTACGCCGAGAGCGGTGACCTCCTCGCGGCGGCCGTGACCGTGTTGGATGCTCGGACGCTGACCGTGGTGGATTCGGCGGTCAGCGTCGGCCGGCCCGCGTTCGACTACGTGCCGGGGTTGTTCGCCTTCCGCGAGGCGCCGGCTCTGCTCGCCGCCCTCGACGCGGTGAAGACCGTCCCGGACCTGCTGGTCTGTGACGGGCACGGGCTGGCGCATCCGCGCCGGTTCGGGCTGGCCTGTCACCTCGGGGTGGTCACCGGCCTGCCCGCCATCGGAGTGGGGAAGACGCCGCTGGTCGGCGAGTGGGAAGCCCCGGCCGCCGAGCGGGGCGCCTGGTCGGCGCTGCGCGACGGGGGTGAGGTGCTCGGCCGGGTGGTGCGTACCCGGGACGGCGTCAAGCCGGTCTTCGTGAGCGTCGGGCACCGGATGAGTCTGGAGAACGCCACTGCCCGGGTGCTCGCGTTGACTCCGCGCTATCGCCTTCCCGAGACGACGCGCACCGCCGACCGGCTCTGCCGCGACGCTCTCGCCCGGGCCGGACGCGGGGCGTAGACCGTAACGCCGCACACATACCGACCGCTCTATGGCCGGTGGTGGGAGTGGCCCGGTAGTAGCCTGTCCGGCGGACCCCACCCGGGGAGGAACGGTGAGGTGATCATGACGCTGCGTCGACGTGCCGCACGGCTCGCGACGGTCTGCGGTCTGTTGGTCGGCCTGGTGATGCTCGGTGCGTCACCCGCGCTGGCCGACGAGGACTCGGTCCGTGTGGGTGCGGCCAGCAGCTTCGCCGCCGGAGGTTCCCCTCAGGGAGTGAACGTCGCGGTGCGCAAGCGTTCCGAGGGATGCGTCCTGCTGCGTACGGCTCTGGGCCTGAGCCTTGAGGGTCTTCAGCCGGATCAGGTGGCGGTCCAGGTCAACGCGGGCGGGCGCTGGTTTCCGGTGGGCGTGTCCGGCGGTGGTGGCAGCGTGACGACCGCGCAGACCTCGCCGGCCAAGCCGACGCTGTGCAAGGGCAAGGGCATCACCGTGCGGTACCGGGTGGCGTTCGCCGCCGGTACGCCGGGTGGTCGGCTCTCCGTGACCGGTGTGGGTCTCACCGCCGCCGGTCAGCAGTTGGGGCAGGGCACCGACACGGCCAAGGTCGCCGGGCGGCTCTCCCCGTCGCCGACGCCGACGCCATCGAAGAAGCCCACCCCAACCCCGACCCCGACCGAGGCCGCGACGGCGGGCGAGGTGGTCGACCCGGCCGCACTGGGCCCGGCCTCCGTCGCGCCCTCGACGACGGCGGTGGCCGCCAAGGCCGGTGGTGGTGGTTCGCTGATCATGTTCTTCGGCATCGCGATGGTGGCGGTGGGTGTGCTGTTGATCGTGCTGCTGGTCCGCCGCTCCCGGCAGGACCGCACGCCGACCGACGAGCCCGGCCCGCTGCCGGGCAACCCCGGTGGGACCACCTACCGCGCCGGTGGTGGGTCGCCGGCCGCGCCCGGTCACCCCGGCCCGGTGTACGGCCAGCAGCCGCCGGCGGTACCCGTCCCGCGACCCGCTCCCGGCGGCGTCTACGGGGCACGACCCGCCACGCCCGCGCCGGACGCCACTCAGGTCCTGCCGGACGCCACCCAGGTCATGCCGGGCGCACCCGCCGATCCGGGTGCTCGGCCCCGGCCGGACGACGGCGACCACACCGTGTTCATGCCCCGGCTCCCCGGCTGAGCGGGGCGCGGCCCGGTCGCTCCGATACGCTCAGGTTCGTTGGAAACCTGCGGCCAAGGAGCGGAACTAGTGTCTGATCTGTCCCAGATCGTGAAGGCGTACGACGTCCGAGGGACGGTGCCGGACCAGTGGGACGAACGGGTCGCCGAGGCGCTCGGGGCCGCCTTCACCCAGCTGCTCAACGCCACTGACGAGCCCGGTGACGCCGTCGTCGTCGGGTACGACATGCGGGCCAGCTCGCCCGGCCTGGCGGCCGCCTTCGCCGCCGGGGTACGGGCCGAGGGGCGCTCGGTGATCGAGATCGGGCTCGCCTCCACCGACCTGCTCTACTTCGCCTCCGGCTCGCTCGGCCTGCCCGGGGCGATGTTCACGGCCAGTCACAACCCGGCGCAGTACAACGGCATCAAGATGTGCCGCTCCGGCGCGCGGCCGATCGGCCAGGACAGCGGCTTGGCGGAGATCCGTGACCGGGCGCAGGCGATGCTGGACTCGGGGGCGTCCCGCCCGGCGGGCGAGCCGACCCGGCCGGCCGAGCGGCGCGACCTGCTCCCCGACTACGCCGCGTACCTGCGCAAGCTGGTCGACCTCTCCGGCATCCGGCCGCTGAAGGTGGTTGTCGACGCCGGAAACGGGATGGGTGGCTACACCGTCCCCACCGTGCTCGGCGAGGCCGCCCTGTCGGCCCTGCCGCTGGAGATCGTGCCGCTCTACTTCGAGCTGGACGGTAGTTTCCCCAACCACGAGGCGAACCCGCTGGACCCGGCGAACCTGGTCGACCTCCAGCGTGCCGTCGTCGAGCACGGCGCCGACATCGGCCTGGCCTTCGACGGCGACGCCGACCGGTGCTTCGTGGTCGACGAGCGCGGCGAGCCGGTCTCGCCGTCGGCGATCACCGCCCTGGTGGCGGCGCGGGAGCTGGCCAAGCATCCAGGCTCCACCGTGATCCACGGTCTGATCACCTCCAGCGCGGTCGCGGAGATCATCCGTGAGCATGGTGGGGAGCCGGTGGTGGCCCGGGTCGGGCACTCCTTCATCAAGGCGGAGATGGCCCGCACCAACGCCGTCTTCGGCGGGGAGCACTCCGCCCACTACTACTTCCGGGACTTCTGGTTCGCCGACACCGGGATGCTCGCCGCGATGCACACGCTGGCCGCCCTGGGCGAGCAGTCGCTGCCGTTGTCCGTGCTGGCCGGCGAGTACGAGCGCTACGTCGCCTCCGGCGAGATCAACTCGACGGTCGCCGACCAGGCCGCGGCGGTGGCCGACGTGCGGGCCGCGTACCCGGACGCGACGACCGACGAGATGGACGGGCTGACGCTGCGCTTCGAAGACGGCGCGTGGTTCAACCTGCGTGCCTCCAACACCGAGCCGCTGCTGCGGCTCAACGTCGAGGCGCCCACCCGCGAGCGGATGGTCTCGCTCCGGGACGAGGTGCTCGACCGCGTTCGCCGATAAGATCGCCTGCGCCGGTCGGCACCGCCGTCGGTGACCCGCACTCGTGGAAGGAGCCGTGCCATGGCCCTGGATCCGCAGTTGCTCGAGATCCTCGCCTGCCCGGACACGCACCACGCCCCGCTGACCTACGACGCGGAGGCGCAGACGTTGACCTGCACGGAGTGCGGTCGGATCTTCGAGGTCCGCGACGATGTGCCGGTGCTGCTCCTCGACGAGGCGCGTGGCGGCCCCGGGCAGCAGTCATGATCGACGGTACGGCCGGGGTGAGCGGTCGGCGCGACGCCGACGAGGCCCTGCTCGACAACCCGAACGCGCTGGCCGAGCACGACCCGGGCGACATGCTGCGACACACCGCCTCGGGTGGCGCCCAGGTACGCGAGAGCGCGGCGCTGGCCGCCGAGGCGAACCTCGCGGTGCTCGCCGACGACGGGCGGCCCCGGGCCGTGGTGATCGCCGGCATCGGCACGGCCGGGCGTACCGGTGACGTGCTGGCCACGGTCGCCGGGCCGCGCTGCCCGGTCCCGATCATCGGGCACCGCAGCTCGGGCGTACCCGGTTGGGTGGGCGCCGCCGACGTGGTGATCGCGGTGAGCGCGTCGGGTCGCAGCCCGGAGGCGCTCGGCGCCGCCGAGGCCGCGCACCGGCGCGGCGCTCGACTGGTCGCGGTGGGCGCACCGGACTCGCAGTTGCAGTCGGTGGCCGAGCGGGCCCGCGCGCCGTTCATCCCGGTGCCCCGACGGGCGCCGGCCCGGGCCAGCCTCTGGGCGCTCACCGTGCCGGTCCTGCTGGCGGCGCGGTCGCTCGGCCTGGTGAAGGTCAACGAGGCGGACCTGGCGGAGACGGCGGCCCGGCTCGACGCGGACGCCGACCGCTGCCGGTCCACCGCCGAGTCGTTCGTCAACCCGGCCAAGTCGTTGGCGCTGGGCCTGGCCGGCTCGATCCCGATCGTGTGGGGCTCGTCGCCGCTGGCGACCGTGGCGGCCCGCCGGTTCGGCGACACCCTGTCCGCGAACGCCCGCTACCCGGTGGTCACCGGGGCGCTGGGCGAGGCCGGGCGGGGGCGGGTCGGGCTGCTGGACGGCGTCTTCGGCGGCCTGGCCGAGGGGGAGCGGGACATCTTCGCCGACCCGTCGGAGGACGACGGCGAGGGCACCCGGCTGCGGCTGGTGCTGCTGCGCGACGGTGGGCTCAACGCCGACGACGACACGGACGAGCCGCTCGCCGTCGAGGAGCGCCGCGCGGACGCGGTGCAGACCCTCGCCGAGCGCCGTGGCGTGCGGTGCGACGTGGTGACCGCCGAGGGCGGGTCGGCTCTGGAGCGGCTGGCCTCGCTGATCGCCGTACCGGACTTCGCCTCGATCTATCTTGCTCTGGCACATGGGTTGGACCCGATGGCCGTACCGGCCATCACCGAGATGAAGGAGCTGTCGAACCAGTGAACGAAAGCAGGGGGCGGCGCGGCACGAACGTCACCACGACGCGAAGCGGAGTGGCGGCGTGAGCGCGAACGGCGGGACGAAGGCGATCGTCGCCGCCCTGCTGGCCAATGTCGGCATCGCCGTCACCAAGTTCATCGCGTTCCTGCTCTCCGGGTCCTCGTCGATGCTGGCCGAGGCGGTCCACTCGGTGGCCGACTCCGGCAACCAGGGTCTGCTGCTGCTCGGTGGCAAGCGGGCGAAGCGCGCGGCCACGCCGGAACACCCGTTCGGGTACGGCCGGGAGCGCTACATCTACGCGTTCATCGTGTCGATCGTGCTGTTCAGCATCGGTGGACTGTTCGCCCTCTACGAGGCGTACCACAAGTGGTCGGATCCGCACGGCATCACCGAGTGGCAGTGGCTTCCGGTGGCGGTGCTGCTGGCGGCGATCGCCATGGAGTCGTTCTCCTTCCGGACGGCGATCAAGGAGTCCAACCACATCCGGGGCAAGCAGTCCTGGGTGCGTTTCATCCGGCGGGCCAAGGCGCCGGAGCTGCCGGTGGTGCTGCTGGAGGACTTCGGCGCCCTGGTCGGTCTGGTCTTCGCGCTGTTCGGCGTCGGCATGACCCTGGCCACCGGCGACGGTCGGTGGGACGCCGCCGGCACCGCGATGATCGGCGTCCTGCTGGTGGTCATCGCCATCGTGCTGGCCATCGAGACCAAGAGCCTGCTCCTCGGTGAGGGTGCCGAACAGCAGGACCTGGCGGCCATCGAGCGGGCCATCACCGAGGGCCCCGAGGTGGAGCGGATCATCCACATGAAGACGCTCTACCTGGGCCCGGAAGAGCTGATGGTGGCCGCGAAGATCGGCGTACCGGCCTGCGAGAGCGCGCACGACCTGGCCCGCGGCATCAACGCGGTCGAGGCGCGTATCCGTACCGCCGTGCCGATCGCCCGGGTGATCTACCTGGAGCCGGACATCTACAGCGTCGCCGCCGCCAAGGCGGGCACCGGCGCCGCTGCCGACACCGCCGTACCGCAGCCGGAGGAGTCCGCGGGCGAGGCGGTCGGGCGGCCCGGGGTCTGAGACGGTGGAACCGCTGTACGGACCGATCCGGGACTACGCCTGGGGGTCCCGCTCCGCCATCGCGCTGCTGCAGGGGCGACCGGTGCCCAGCCCCGGCCCGGAGGCGGAGCTGTGGTTGGGCGCCCACCCGGGCGCCCCGGCCAGCGTGGAGCGCGCCGGAGCCCGGGTGAGCCTCTGTGACCTGGTACGCGACGAGCCGGGGCAGTGGCTGGGCCAACGGGTGGCCGGCCGTTTCGGCAGCCGGCTGCCGTTCCTGCTCAAGGTCCTCGCCGCCGACTCGCCGCTGAGCCTGCAGGCCCACCCGGATGCCGAGCAGGCCCGGGCGGGGTTCGCGGCGGAGGCGGACCTCCCGGCGGGGGAGCGCAACTACTCCGACCCGCATCACAAGCCGGAGTTGTTGGTCGCGCTCACCCCGTTCGAGGCGCTGTGCGGCTTCCGCGATCCGGTGGAGTCGGCCGAGGCGCTCGCCGCGTTCGGCGTACCCGAGTTGGGGCCCGTGGTCGACGCGCTGCGGATCGGGCCGGCGGGCCTGCGCACGGCGGTGGCCACGCTGCTCGGCTGGCCGGTCGCGGAGCGCGACGGGCTGCTGCGGGCCGTCCTGGCGTCGGCGGCCGACGGCCCGGACGCCGAGTTGGCCCGCCGGCTGGCGAAGGCCTATCCGGGCGACCCGGGCGTGCTGGTGGCGCTACTGCTGCACCATGTGCGGCTGGTGCCGGGCGAGGCGATCTGGATGCCCGCGGGCAACCTGCACGCGTACCTCAGCGGCTGTGGCGTCGAGATCATGGCGGCCAGCGACAACGTGCTGCGCGGCGGTCTCACGCCGAAGCGCGTCGACGTGGACGAGTTGGTGCGGGTGCTGCGCTTCGAGGTGCTCGACGATCCGGTGCGCGCCGCCCGGCACGTCGCCCCGGGGGTGGACTGCTGGGCGGTGCCGGTGGACGACTTCGCGCTGCACCGGGTGCGGGTCGGCGCGGACGTGCCGGAGGCCACGCTGGCCCTGCCCGGTCCCCGGGTGGTGCTCTGCGGCGCGGGCTCGGTGACGGTCGATGACGGGGCGGGCGCTCTGACGTTGACGTCCGGCCAGGCGGCGATCGGCACGGCGGTCGGCGAGCCGCTGCGGATCAGCGGCGACGGCGAGGCGTACGTGGCGACGTCGGGCCTACGCTGACTCGACACAAGTCCGACTTTCCCGGAATAGCTTGACTCAGCTTTGCCTGAGTGTGACTCTATGAGTACGCAGCGTTATCGCGACGACGGTCCGGCAACGTGCGGGGAACCAAACCGGGGGGATGCGCGGGGCGGGCGGAGGTGGGCAGCGGGTCTGTCCACCACCGACCGCCCCGTGCGCTGTCCGCCGCCCGTCCCCCGGCGGACGTCGCTGGCGCGCGTAAGGTGGAGGATCGGCGCAGACATCGTTCGACAGGAGCTTTCATGACCAGCACCCTCCCGGCGGCCGCCAGCGGTACGCCGTCCGAGGCCCGGCCGAGCACGCTCGCCGAGGGCGACTTCAAGGTGGCGGATCTGTCGCTCGCCGAGTTCGGGCGCAAGGAGATCCAGCTCGCCGAGCACGAGATGCCCGGTCTGATGGCGATCCGGCGGGAGTTCGCCGAGGCGCAGCCGCTCGCCGGCGCGCGGATCACCGGCTCGCTGCACATGACCATCCAGACCGCCGTCCTGATCGAGACGCTGGTCGCCCTCGGGGCGCAGGTTCGCTGGGCGTCCTGCAACATCTTCTCCACCCAGGACCACGCCGCCGCCGCGATCGTCGTCGGCCCGGACGGCACCCCCGACGCCCCCGCCGGCGTCCCGGTGTACGCCTGGAAGGGCGAGACGCTGCCCGAGTACTGGTGGTGCACCGAGCAGGTGCTCCTCTGGCCGGACGGGCAGGGCCCCAACATGATCCTCGACGACGGCGGTGACGCCACCCTGCTCGTGCACAAGGGCGCCGAGTTCGAGAAGGCCGGCGTCGTGCCGCCGGTCGAGTCCGCCGACTCCGAGGAGTACGCGGTCATCCTCGAGCTGCTGCACCGCTCGCTGGGCGAGGACGGCCAGCGCTGGACTCAGATCGCGGCCGGCATCAAGGGCGTGACCGAGGAGACCACCACCGGCGTGCACCGCCTCTACGAGATGCACCGCGCCGGCACGCTGCTCTTCCCGGCCATCAACGTCAACGACTCGGTGACCAAGAGCAAGTTCGACAACAAGTACGGCTGCCGGCACTCCCTGATCGACGGCATCAACCGGGCCACCGACGTGCTGATCGGCGGCAAGATGGCCGTGGTGATGGGCTACGGCGACGTGGGCAAGGGCTGCGCCGAGTCGCTGCGCGGTCAGGGCGCCCGGGTCGTGGTGACCGAGGTCGACCCGATCTGCGCCCTGCAGGCGGCGATGGACGGCTACCAGGTCGCCACCCTGGACGACGTGGTCGAGCAGGCGGACATCTTCATCACCGCCACCGGCTGCTTCGACGTCATCACCAACGAGCACATGGCCCGGATGAAGCACCAGGCCATCGTCGGCAACATCGGCCACTTCGACAACGAGATCGACATGGCCGGCCTGGCGAAGCGCTCCGACGTGGAGCGGGTCAACATCAAGCCGCAGGTCGACCTGTGGCGCTTCGCCGACGGGCACGCCGTCATCGTGCTGTCCGAGGGGCGCCTGCTGAACCTGGGCAACGCCACCGGGCACCCGAGCTTCGTCATGTCGAACTCGTTCGCCAACCAGACGATCGCCCAGATCGAGCTGTTCACCAAGACCGAGGAGTACCCGGTCGGCGTCTACGTGCTGCCCAAGCACCTGGACGAGAAGGTGGCCCGCCTGCACCTCGGTGCGCTGGGCGCGAAGCTGAGCACGCTCACCAAGGAGCAGGCCGCGTACCTGGGCGTGTCCCCCGAGGGCCCGTTCAAGCCGGACCACTACCGCTACTGATCAACATCTCCTGAACCGGGCCGGCTGCGAGCAGCCGGCCCGGTTCGTCGTCTCCACCCCACCACTCCGTCCGGCCCCGTCCCGCCCTCGCCCCGCCCTCGCCCCGCCCCGCCTCGCCCCGCGATCTTGCAGTTTCGGTTGGGGATTTGCGCCTTCTGAACCGCTATGTCACCACCGAATGTGCAAGATCGCGCGGGCTGTGGGCGGGCGGGGCGGGGGATGGCAGCAACCTCGGGGATGTTGCTGCCTCCCGCGTGGCGGATGCAGCAACATCCCCGAAACTGCGACGATCTTGGGCGCGGGGCGCGGGGCGCGGGGCGCGGGGCGCGGGGCGCGGGGCGCGGGGCGCGGGGCGCGGGGCGGGGCCGACCAGCTCCTCGCGAAGATCGACGAGATCGCGAAGATCTTCTGGGAGACCAAGAAGGCGTGACCAACCCGGTCACCCCGACGATCCGGCC
>NZ_JBEZEC010000012.1:147322-261971 GCF_040648595.1 Micromonospora sp. NPDC049107 | reverse complement strand
AAGCAGGCTGCCAGTCCGGGGTATAAATCATAATTGGCACTGGCTTTACAAGCACCCTGTTGAGTTCTCAAAGAACAACCACACACCGATCAGCAGCTCCACATCCGTGGAACCCCGTTTCGGGGCAACCGCTCAAACCTACTTGGTCGAACTTTCATTGTCAACCTCGTATTTGAGGCGATCAATCTGGTTCGTCCGGACCCACGTTGACGCACGCCGTATCCGGCGGTCGTTACTCTCGTGGGAAGCCGCAGACCGGCCGATCGCCGCTGCGCGGCTCTCCGCCCGGCTCCTGCCGGCTTCAGAACTCTACCCGGTCGGCTTCGCGTCCGCAACCCCGTCTCCGAGGTGTTTCGCACCGCCCGATCTCAGTCTCGCTCGGCGTCTCCGCCACGAGCCTGGCGCCCGTTCTCGGCCGGTTTGTCCGGCCTCCCTCGTGCAGAGAGAAAGTTACGCGGCCGGCCGGGAGAAGGCAAATCAGGGTTCATCACTGGTTCGGGTCACGTCGACCGGCGCGCTCTCCACCGTGGTCGGCGACGCGGCACGTGTCGGCGTGCCAGAGTGTCAGTCATGGATGAGTCCGGGCTGAAAACCGCGGTGTTCGCCGAGGAAGCACTGCTCGGCATCCTCCTGCCGTTCTGGCAACTGGTGATCGGCGCGGTCGTACTGGTGGTCCTGGTCTTCTCGGTCGGACGACTGGCCCGCCGCGGCAGGTCCCGGATGACCACGGCCCTGCTGGTCACCGCCGCGGTGATCGCCGGGCTTGCGACGATCGGCGTCCTGCTCGAGGGCTGAGTCTCAGAGCCGGCGGTTGGCGAGGCTCGGCAGCTCGGCCCGGATCATCGAGAGCCGGTCAAGGTCCAGATCGGCGACGGCGACCCCCGGCCCGTCGGGCAGCTGGGTCAGGACCGTCCCCCACGGGTCGACCACCATGCTGCGCCCGAAGCAGGTGCGGCCCGGCTCGTGGTCACCGGTCTGACCCGCCGCCGCCACGAAGCACTGGTTCTCGATCGCCCTGGCCCGGAGCAGGATCTCCCAGTGGTCCCGCCCGGTGTGCATCATGAACGCCGCCGGCACCACCAGGAGCTGGGCGCCGCCCTCGGTGGCGAGCCGTCGGTACAGCTCCGGGAAGCGCAGGTCGTAGCAGATCGAGAGCCCGACCCGGAGGCCTTCCACGTCCACCACGACAGGTTGGGCACCGGGCGCGACGGTCTCCGACTCCCGGTAGGAGACCCGACCGGGGATCTCCACGTCGTACAGGTGGATTTTGCGGTAGCTCGCGGCCAGGCTGCCGGCGCGGTCGAAGACCAGCGAGGTGTTCCAGGTGTGCGCGGGGTCCGGGCCGGCTTCGTGGAACGACCCGGCCAGCACCCACATCCCCAGCCGCCGTGCCACCCCGGCGAAGAAGCTGCCCACCTCGCCGTCGACCGGCTCCGGCTCCGGCAGACCGGCCTCCGGGCCGAGATAGTCGACGTACTCGGGAAGGATGGCGAGGTCCGCGCCGCCGTCGGCGGCGCGTTCCAGCAGCAGCTCCGCGGCGGCCAGGTTGGCCTTGCGGTCGTCCCGGGCGTTGAGCTGGCAGACGGCGACGCGCATGAGAGAAGAGTACGACCGGACCGGCCGGTGTGGACAGCCTCAGATGCTGGCCAGCACGAGAGCCCCCGCCGCGAACCCGAGGCCGGCGATCTGAACCGGCCGCAGCCGTTCGCGGTCGACGGCGAGCGCCAGCAGTACCGTGCTGGCGGGGTAGAGCGCGGCGATCGCCGCCACGATGCTGAGGTGCCCTCGCGCGGCAGCGGCCAGGAAGAGCGCGTTGGCGGCGCTGTCGAGCAGACCGGCGACGGCCGCCCAGCCCAGCGACCGCCGTCCGACTCGCAGTCGCACACCCGTGCCGGCGGCGAGGAGCAGGCCGAACGCGATCGAACTGGCCCGTACCGCCGCCACCGGCCACATGCCCGCGCTCTCGCTGGCCTGACCGAGCAGGGTGAAGAAGACGCCGAAGAGCGCGCCGGCCGCGAGGGCGAGCCCCACCAGTCGGGCCGGGACCGTCGGGCGGCCACCGCCCTCGCCGAGGCTGACCAGGGCGATCGCCACCACCGCGAGGCCGGCGCCGGTGAGCGCCGGGGCGCCGGGGAAGGTGGTGGTGAACAGGCCGGCGACGATCGGCACCACGGCGGCGGTGATCGCGGTGACCGGTGCCACCACGGCCATCATCCCGCCGGCGAGCGCTCGGTAGAGCAGCACGACGCCGCCCGCGCCCGCCGTCCCCGCGAGCAGTCCCCAGGCGATGTCGGCGACCGTCGGTGACCCCGGCACCAGGAGCACCAGAGCGACCAGCAGCGGGACGCTCAGCAGCTGGGAGACCACGGTCACCGCGATGGGGTCGGCGCGGCGGGACGCCTTGCCGCCGGAGAAGTCGGCGGTGCCGAACGCGACTGCGGACACCGCTGCCAGGAGAATGGGGAACATGCCACTGTCGTACCACAATAGTAACCGTGAAGGATAGTTTGATGACCGACGCAGGTGGCCGTGTCAGTGCGGTGACGGCCGCGGTGGCCCGGCAGGTACGGGAGCTGCGCGCCGCACGGGGCTGGTCGTTCGAGGAGTTGGCCGGCCGGTCCGGCGTGAGCAAGGCGATGCTCGTACAGATCGAGAGCGCACGCACCAACCCCAGCGTCGGCACGCTGTGCCGGGTCGCCGACGCGTTCGGCGTCAACATCGCGCGGCTGCTCGAGCCCGACGAGGAGCAGACCGTGCGGATCAGCTCCACGGTCGAGGCGCCAGTACTCTGGCGGGGCGAGCACGGCGGCACCGCCCACCTGCTCAGCGGGCTCGGCGAACCCGACCTCGTCGAGCTGTGGGACTGGCGGCTCGAACCCGGAGAACGACACCGCTCCGCCGACCATCCCCGGGGCACCCGGGAGGTCCTGCACGTGCTCGCCGGGGCGGTGGTCGTCCGGGTGGACGGGCAGGATCACGCCGTACGGGCCGGGGACACGATCGAGTTCCACGCCGACCGGGAGCACGGCTACCGCAACGACGCCGACGAACCGGCTCGGCTGATGATGGTGACGGTCACCCCGTCGGGTGAGTGGGACCGCCGGACACGGTCACGCCGACCGCGTCAGTGACGGACGGCCGGCGTGACGCGGGGAGGATCAGGCCGACTTCTCCTCGCGGTCCCGCCGGGCCCGACGCCCGGTGAACTCACGCGGAACGATCGTCGGGTTGACGTTCTCCAGGACGACCTCGCGGGTGATCAACACCCGGGCGGCGTCCGGGTTGCTCGGCACCTCGTACATCGCGGAGAGCAGGACCTCCTCGATGATGGCCCGCAGACCGCGGGCGCCGGTGCCCCGCAGCATCGCCTGGTCGGCGATGGCCTCCAGCGCCGGCTCGTCGAACTCCAGCTCGACGCCGTCCAGCTCGAACAGGCGCTGGTACTGCCGGACGAGAGCGTTGCGCGGCTCGGTGAGGATGCGCACCAGGGCGCTGCGGTCCAGGCTGCGCACGTTGGTGATCACGGGAAGCCGCCCGACGAACTCGGGGATGAGCCCGAACTTGAGCATGTCCTCCGGCATGACCTGGCTGAAGATGTCGTCGGTCGACCGCTCGGACACCGACCGCAGCCGGGCGCCGAAGCCGGTGCCACCCTGCCCGGTGCGGGACTCGATGATCTGGTCGAGGCCGGCGAACGCGCCACCGCAGATGAACAGCACGTTCGTGGTGTCGATCTGGATGAACTCCTGGTGCGGGTGCTTGCGACCGCCCTGCGGCGGGACGTTGGCGACCGTGCCCTCCAACATCTTGAGCAGGGCCTGCTGCACACCCTCGCCGGAGACGTCGCGGGTGATCGACGGGTTCTCCGACTTACGGGCGATCTTGTCGACCTCGTCGATGTAGATGATGCCGGTCTCGGCGCGCTTGATGTCGTAGTCGGCGGCCTGGATCAGCTTGAGGAGGATGTTCTCCACGTCCTCGCCCACGTAGCCCGCCTCGGTCAGCGCCGTGGCGTCGGCGATGGCGAACGGGACGTTCAGCATCCGGGCGAGGGTCTGCGCCAGGTGGGTCTTGCCGCACCCCGTCGGGCCGAGCAGCAGGATGTTGGACTTGGCCAGCTCGACGGCGTCACTGCCGGAGCCCGGCGCGTTGGCCGCCTCTGCCTGGATGCGCTTGTAGTGGTTGTAGACCGCGACGGCGAGCGCCTTCTTGGCCTGGTCCTGCCCCACGACGTAGTTGTCGAGGAACTGGCAGATCTCCATCGGCTTGGGAAGCTCTTCCCACTTCACCTCGCCGGACTCGGCCAGCTCCTCTTCGATGATCTCGTTACAGAGATCGATGCACTCGTCGCAGATGTAGACCCCTGGGCCCGCGATGAGCTTCTTGACCTGCTTCTGCGACTTACCGCAGAAGGAGCATTTCAGTAGGTCGCCGCCGTCACCGATCCGTGCCACCTACGTTCTCCCTGCACTCATCGGCCGGAGACCCGGCCCTGACCTGCGGACGCTGCGCGCCGCCCGGCTTGGTTCGCTTCGCTGGCCCGACCGGCGAAGCGGTACGGACCCGACGTTACCCGCTGGCGGGGCATTCTCCGACCCCCAAAACGGGTGTGTCAGAGGCCGGCCGGGAACTTCACGCCCCGGCCAACCTCTGACCCGGTACAGCTCAGCTGGCGGAGTGGGTCGCCAGCAGACCCTTCTTGCGGCTGGTCAGAATCGTGTCCACCAGCCCGTACTCCTTGGACTCCTCGGCCGTCATGATCTTGTCACGGTCGATGTCCTTGCGGACCTGCTCGATCGGGCGGTTGCAGTGGCGGGACAACATGTCCTCCAACTGCGTCCGCATCCGCAGGATCTCCCGGGCCTGGATCTCGATGTCCGAGCCCTGCCCGTAGCCGCCCTCGGTGGCCGGCTGGTGGATGATGATCCGCGAGTTCGGAAGCGCCATCCGCTTACCCGGGGTGCCCGCCGACAGCAGCACGGCCGCGGCGCTGGCCGCCTGCCCGAGGCAGACCGTCTGGATGTCGGGGCGGACGTACTGCATGGTGTCGTAGATCGCCGTCATCGCGGTGAAGGAGCCACCCGGCGAGTTGATGTACATGATGATGTCGCGGTCCGGGTCGGTGCCCTCCAGCGTGAGCAGCTGGGCCATCACGTCGTTGGCCGACGCGTCGTCCACCTGGACACCGAGGAAGATGATCCGGTCCTCGAAGAGCTTGTTGTACGGGTTCGACTCCTTGACCCCGTACGACGTGCGCTCGACGAACGACGGCAGCACGTAACGGTTGTGCACGGCCGCGAACTGGGGCGGCAGGCTCAGGTCGGTCATCGTCAGCTCCTCAGCTCAGGGTCCCGGCGCCATCCGGAACCTGAGCGGCCCCGATGATCACCTTGTCGATGAAGCCGTAGTCCATGGCCTCCTGGGCGGTGAACCAACGGTCCCGGTCCGAGTCCGCCTCGATCTGCGACTGGTCTTGGCCGGTGTGGTGCGCGACCCGCTCCTGGAACATCCGCTTCGTGTAGAGCATCTGCTCCGCCTGGATGGCGATGTCGGACGCCGTGCCGCCCAGGCCACCGGACGGCTGGTGCATCATGATCCGGGCGTGCGGCAGGGCGTAACGCTTGCCCTTGGTGCCCGCGCAGAGCAGCAGCTGACCCATCGAGGCAGCCATGCCCATCGCCACGGTCGACACGTCGTTGTCGATGAACTGCATGGTGTCGTAGATCGCCATGCCCGAGTAGACCGAGCCACCCGGCGAGTTGATCCACAGGTTGATGTCGCGGTCCGGGTCCTCCGCGGCGAGCAGCAGGAGCTGCGCGCAGATGCGGTTGGCGACCTGGTCGGTCACCTCACTGCCCAGGAAGATGATGCGTTCCTTGAGCAACCGGTTGTAGACCGAGTCGTCGAGGTTGCCAATGGAGTCGCCACCGCGCGCGTCAATCGCCCGGAGCGACTTCTTGGGGATGTGCATGTCGGTCATGGCAGCCCTTCGCTCTCCGTACCGTCTTTCCCGACACTAACCGCTGTGCGGGGCGGCAGAGTCCCGGTCGGGGCACTGTTCGCTCTCAGCGCAGCTGTGTCGGGCACCCGCGGCGCGGGCCTTCCGGGCGTACCCCGGCAGCGCTCAACTCCGGGCGTACCCGGCAGCGCTCAACTCCGGGTGTCCCCGGAAAGGGTTTGGCCGCCGTGCACCGCGCAGCGGCGGACGGCGGCCGCACCCGACGATCAGTGCTCGTGGTTGTGCTCGGCCTCGTTGGCGGCGCGCAGCGCGTCCAGGGTGACCGGGTTGCCGGCCGAGTCCTTGATCGTGATGCGCTCCATGACGGCCGCGAGCGCCTTGCCGCGCCGGACGTCACCGAAGACCGCGGCGGCGGCGCCGGAGCGCACCAACTGGTCGTAGTACTGCTGCGGGGCCATCCCGGCGCGCTGCGCCCGGTGCACGATCTCGTGCCCGAACTCGTCGTCGGAGACCTGCACGTCCTCCGCGTCGGCCAGCGTGTCGAGCAGGAGCTGCACCTTGACGCCCTCGGTGGCCGCCTCGGTCAGCTCGGCGTCGATCTGCTCCTCGGTCTTCTCCTCGGCCGCCAGGTATTCCTCCAGGGAGGCGCCGATCCGCTCGAGCTGGTCGACCATCGCCTGCTTGCGGCTGGCGACCTCCTCGCGCACGACGCCCTCCGGCGCCGGCACCTCGGCGGTCTCGACCAGCTGCGCCAGCGCCTTGTCGCGGGCGGCGTAGATCTGCTCGACCTGCTTGCCCTGGGTGACCCGGGACCGCAGGTCGCCGCGCAGCTCCTCGATCGTGTCGAACTCGCTGGCCATCTGCGCGAACTCGTCGTTCAGCTCCGGCAGCTCCTTCTCCTTGACCGTGCGCACGGTCACCGCCACGTCGGCGTCGCGGCCGGCGAAGTCGCCGCCCACGAGCTGGGTGGTGAAGGTGGTGCTGTCGCCGGCGGCGAGGCCGACGACGGCCTCGTCCAGGCCCGGCAGGAGCTGCTTGCTGCCCACCTCGTGGGAGATGTTGCTGGCCTGACCGCCCGGCACGTCCTCGCCGTCGACGGTCGCGTTCAGGTCGATCTGCACGTAGTCGCCCTCGGCGGCGGCCCGCTCGACCGTCTTGAGGGTGGCGAACCGCTCCCGCAGGTTCTTGACCTGCTCGTCGATCTCGCTGTCGTCGATCTGCAGCTCGTCGACGGTCACCTCGATGGTGGACGCGTCCGGGATGGTGATCTCCGGACGGACGTCGACCTCGGCGGTGAAGTTCAGCGAGTCACCGTCGTTGAACTCGGTGATCTCGACCTCGGGACGCCCCAGCGTCTTCAGGTCGTGCTCGCGCACCGCGGCCATGATGTTCTCCGGGATGGCCTCCTGGACCGCCTCGTTGAGGACGGTGCCCCGGCCCACCCGCTGGTCGATCACCGCGGTCGGCACCTTGCCCCGGCGGAAGCCCGGGACCTGGACCTGCGAACCGATCTCCCGGTACGCCTTCTTGAGGCTCGGCTCGAGCTCGACGAACGGCACCTCGATGGCGAGCCGCACGCGCGTCGGGCTCAGAGTCTCGACGGTGCTCTTCACAGGCGTACTCCTTGACGGATCTGGGTTTGATTCTGGGCCTTCGATTGGCCCATCGAGTGTAGGCGAGCCGGCGGGGCCGGCTCGCAGCGCCCGGGGAGACCGGACGCGGACGACAGTCGGGGTGGCGGGATTTGAACCCACGGCCCCTCGCTCCCAAAGCGAGTGCGCTACCAAGCTGCGCCACACCCCGTGGCGACGTGCAGTCTATGCCGTCGCCGCGCCTCCGGCAGTGCCGGGGCGTCCGCCACCCGGACAGATCTGCCCATCTCACCCCTTAGACCCTTCAAGATCCGCGCACATCGGGGCCCGCCGCCCGCCGCGCCCGCCGCAGGATCCGCGCAACATCGGGGAAACTGCGGCTTCCCGGGGTGCGGATGCCACGACTTCGGTGATGTTGTGCGGATCTTGGAAGGCGCCACGCGGCGTCGCGACGACCCGACGCCGCGGGGGCGGTGGCGCGGTCGCGCGCCCAGGACCGGCATTGGGTACGCTGTCGGCGCGCCCCGTTGCGGCGGGGCCGAGCGCGGGCGTAGCTCAATGGCAGAGCTTCAGTCTTCCAAACTGACGGTGCGGGTTCGATTCCCGTCGCCCGCTCCACCCACGAAGCCCAGGCTCAGCGGCACCTTCGCTGAGCCTGGGCTTTTCCCCGTTCAGTCTTCGACGCGTTCCAGGACGACCACGGGAATCTCCCGGGTGATCCCCTGCTGGTAGGTGGCGTACTCCGACCTGGCCGACACCATCAGACGCCACAGGCGCGGACGCTCCCGCGTGGTGGCGGTGCGCGCCCGGGCGGTGAAGGTCTCCGTACCGACCTGCACGGTGACGTACGGGTCGGCGAGCAGGTTGAGATACCACGCCGGGTGGTGCTCCGCGCCACGGTTCGAGGCGGCCAGCACGTAGCCGTCGCCATCGCGTTCGTACACGAGCGCGGTGCGGCGCAGCTCGCCGGTTCTTCGGCCACGGGTCGTCAGGAGCAGGTCGCGCACGCCTGGCCGTGGTCTGCCTCCGGTCTCCTCGAAACGGCGGATGTGCTCGGCGACCCAGGTGTTCGGGCTGTCGTGGACCTCGGGCATCACACCTCCCGGACACTCAGGGCGGACCGGTGGTGGCGGGGCGCCTCGATTTCGTCGACCAGCGCTATCGCGAAGTCCGGGTAGCTGATCCGGCTGGCCGGGTCACCGTGCTCGGCGACCCGATAGCCGCCGGTACGGGTGCCGTCGTGGTCAAAGTCGCCGGCCGGGGCCACGTACGCCCAGTCGAGATCGCAGGTCCGCAGCTCGTCGAGGCCCGCCGCGTGGCCCAGGTAGAAGGAGCGGTACCCGTCGGGGTAGCCGGGCTCGTCCATCAGGGCGACGCCGGACGCCCCGGGCATGATCGACGCGAGGCCCACCACCACCAGGCGACGTACGCCCGCCTCGGCCAGGCCGGCGGCCAGGGCGCGGGACGACGTCGTGAAGAAGTCGCGCGGTGGCCGGGACAGGTCCACGGCGGCACTGATCGCGGCGTCCTGCCCGGCGGCGGCGCGCGCGACGCTCGCGGCGTCCGTGACGTCGCCCGCCACCACGTGCGCCTCGCCCAGGTCGCCGTGGGCCGCCGGGTCGCGTACCACGGCGGTGACCCGATGGCCGCGTCGGCGCGCCTCGGCGACAGCCCGTCGCCCGGCCCGGCCACCCGCTCCGAAGACCACGATGTTCATGGCGAATGCCTTCCACCAGGGCCGTGACCCGTACGCCCGGCCGGTTCGCCGACGCTATCGCCAGGCCTGGTTACCGCCGGGATACCAGCTATCGTCAGGCCATGAGGCAACCCCTGCCCGCCGACATGTTCGACGAGCTGTGCCCCTCCTCGCTCAATCCGATCCGGTTCGGTGACAAGTGGGCGGCGCTCATCATCCGCTGCCTGGAAGACGGGCCTCGCCGGTTCTCCGAACTACGCGTGCCGCTGCGCCGCGTCACCCCCAAGGTCCTCACCCAGTCGCTGCGCTCCCTCGAACGGGACGGGCTGGTCAGCCGCACCGTCCACGCCGGAGCGGCCGCGCACGTCGAGTACGAGCTGACGCCGGTGGGCCGCAGCATGCTCGAACCGATCGCGGTCGCCTGCGCCTGGGTGGCGCAGCACTGGGACGAGCTGCTCGATGCCCGCGAGTCGTACGACACCGGCACAGCGGCGCGGTGACCGGCGCCCGTCCCGCGCGGGCAGGACAGGCGCCGATCGCCCCGGTAGCGGGTCAGCTCGTCGGCACCAGGAGGTAGGCCCGGCGCGCGCGATCACCGCCCTCGGCGCAGTCGACGGGGCAGGCGAGACCCACGATGACGCCGTCGTCGTTGATGTCCTCGGCGGAGCGCAGCGTCACCGTCGGAGGAAGGTTCCGCACCCGGGTGTTCAGGTCGACCATCCGGCCGCCCTGCCACAGGAACGCCCGCTCGTTGTAGAAGTCGGGGCTGCTGGTCCGGGCGATGCCCACCACCTGGCCGGTCTCGTTCACGGCCCGCGCCTCGGAGTAGTTGCCACCGAGGGAACCGAGGTCGCGGATGGTGCCGTTACGCCAGAGCGTCGCCCGCAGCTCGCCGGTGGTGTTCTGCGAGATACCGACGACCTGACCCCGGTCGTTGATGTCCCGGGCGTACGTGGACTCCGTGACACCGCCGAGGGTGCCGAGGTCCGTCAGCGCCCCACCGGAGTAGAGGAAGGCGTGCAGGCCGCCGGAGGGCACTGCGGCGCCGCCCACGACGTGTCCGGAGGAGTTCACGCCGTACGCGATGCTGTCCGTCCCCCACGGGCCGGCCTGGCCGCCGAGCGTGCCCAGGTCGATGACCGTGCCGTTGCGCCAGACGACCGCCCGGGTGGGCGCTCCCTGCTTCTCGAACCGGCTGCCCACCACCAGGCCGTCGTCGTTGACGTCGTTCGCCGAGCTTCCGCTGCCCGCGCCGTGACCGGTGCCGAGGTCGGTCATCACCCCGTCGGCGTACCGGAAGGCGTGCGGAGGCTCCGTCGCGTTGACGTGGGTGGCCCCGACGACGACGCCCCGCTCGTTGATGCCCGTCGCGGAACTCGCGCCGTACGGTCCGGTGTACAGGGCGCCCAGGTCGCTCATCACCCCGCCGGCCGAGGCGAACGCGTGGAAGTTGTAGACACCGTCGATCGTGGAGACGCCCACCACGGTACGGGCGTCGTTGAGGGCGTAGCCGTCGCTGGTGGGCGGCTCCCCCGTGCTCGGCACACCGAGCGTTCCCAGGTCCACGAACGTGTACGTGGGCAGCGCCGTGGCTGCCGACGCGACGCCCGGCGCGGTCGTCAGACCGGTGGTCAGCACGATCAGGAAGGCCAGACTTCTCCGTAGTCGACTCATCGACGGTCCCCTCGTTGGCAACGGATCAGGGAATGATGTCCGTCGACGTAGCCGGATGACCTTACGTCGCCCTTACCGATCAGAGACCTTGACATGTGTCGATCGTTGCACTGGTGTAAGGACCACACGCATCGACGTCCGTCACAGGAGGGCACATGATCGTCCGACGACGGTGGACGGCTGCCGCCACCACAGCGATCCTGATCAGCGCGGCGCTGTCCCATCCCGGCACCGCGACGGCGGCACCCGTCGCCGACACCGCCCCGATCACCCTGGCCGCCACCGAGACCGCTCTGGTCCGGGTGCAGTTGCGCGATCAGGCCCAGCTCGACAGGCTCGTCGCCAGCGGCGTCGACCTCGCCAACCTGCCCCGGGCACGGGACGGCCGGATCATCGCCGACCTGGTGTTGACCGGCGCGCAGCTCGCCGACCTCACCGCGCGGGGCGCCACCGCCACCCAGGTCGTGCAGCGGGCCGGCGACGGCAGCCGGCACTTCGCCGACAGTGTCCGCGCGGCGCGGGCGCGTACCGCCGCCGGGCTCGGCGCACCGGCCGCCGGCCAGCGGACGACCGCCGCCGTCGGGGTCGACACCCTCGCGGTCCAGCAGGCGTACTGGTGGACCACCGGCGGGCAGACGTTCCTGCAGGCGCAGGTGGCCACCACCGCCACCGACGACCCGGACGTGGAGATCACCGTCAGCTGGCGGACCGCGGACGGCGTCACCGGTTCGTTCCCGCTCTACCGGTTCGAGGACTCGGGGGAATACCAGTACCACTACAACGTCCCCCAGCCGGTGCCGAGCCGACCGGTCCAGCTGACCGCCACGTCCAGCCTCGGCGGCGTCAGTCGGGCCGTCACCCCGACGCTGTGGCCGAACGCCACCCCGCCGCCGCTGCCGGCCGGCTACCAGAAGGACTTCATCGACGCGTACCTGACGCCGGTGGACATCCAGGCGCGGATCAAGCGACTGGCCCGCCAGTACCGGGACCTGGTCGACGTCATCGACCTGCCGAACAAGACCCAGGGGTACCGCCGGAACGCCGTCGCGTACCTGGGCGACCCGGCGGTCGCCGCCGTGGTCGTGGAGTCGGTCCGCTTCGGCGACCAGGGCATGAACGGCGTGCAGGTGCGCACCGTCGACCCGGGCCGACCCAACCGACCGCTGGCCGTCGGCTACCGCGACCGTGTCCTCACGGTCACGCTCGCCACCGACGCCGCGGGCAAGACGGTGAGCACCACCGACGACGTCGCGGCGGCCGTGAACGCCCGCCAGGCGAACCGGTTCCGGGCCACCGTCGAGGACGGCTCGACCGGGCTGCCGATGCCCGTCGCCGGTCCGGCCCGCCTCGACGACGGGCTCCAGGGCACCGAGGTGCCGGCGAAGCCCTGGACGGTGCAGGCCCTGCGTCTCGGCGTACACCGGGACGGGTCCCGGATCGGCGTGCTGGCGTACTCCCAGGAACACGCCCGGGAGTGGGCCACGCCGCTGGTGACGCTGGAGTTCGCCGAGCGCATGCTGGCGAACGCGCGTACCGACCCGGCCACCCGTGAGCTGCTGGAGCAGGTCGACGTGTTCGTCATCCCGACGGTCAACCCGGACGGCGCGAACTACTCGTTCAACGACTACAACTTCCAGCGCAAGAACCTGGTCAACCACTGCGAGGGACCGGCACGGGACCCGAAGTACCGCACCTCCTGGGGCGTCGACGTGAACCGGAACTACACCGTCGGGTCGTACTTCGACGGGTACGTGGGCGCAAGCGCGAACTGCCTCTCCGGCAACTACGCCGGTACGGCGGAGCTGTCCGAGGCGGAGAGCGGCAACGTCATCGCGCTGGCCAAGGCCCATCCCAACATCAGGTTCGCGATGAACGTGCACTCCTACGGCGGGTACTTCATGTGGCCGCCGGGCGCGTACCGGGCCGACGGGCGGATCACCCTGCCCCGGCCGTCGATCGACGAGTCGACGCTGTTCCTCGACAGCGCCCGGCGGATCGTCGGCGCGATCGCGCAGGAGCGTGGCACGGTCACCTGGCCGTCGCAGACCGGCCCGGTCGCCGACGTGCTCTACTCCGCCGCCGGCAACTCGGCCGACCAGCTCTACTACGAGCTGGGCATCTTCGCCTGGGACTTCGAGGTCGGCAACGACCGCTGGAACCCGGCCACCGGCGAGTGGGAGGGCGTCGGTTTCCAGCCGCCGTTCGACGAGGCGCACGGCGAGTCCCAGGAGTATGCGGGCGGCCTGGTCGAACTGGTCCGGGTGGCCCGCGACCACGCCGCCGCCGAGGCCGCCACCGGCTGACCCGCTCCCGGTTGACCCGAACGACGGACGCTCCGGCCGGCCACGGATGAACCGTGGCCGGCCGGGTAAGCAGCAACACTGCCTGGTGGGGAGACGACCGGGTGCACGGGCGGGCGGCGCATTGCCGGCCCGTCCGTGCACGCCTCGTCACACGTTCGAGGTGACCCAGTTCCAGGCCGAGACGACCCACTCGGTCTGCTGGAGCCAGGCCACGCCCAGGCCGACGAGGAAGACCGCAGTGGCCAGGTGAGCGCCCCGCGCGCCGCGCCGGACCCGTCCGAGCTGCCGCTCCAGCACCAACCGCCCGACCGCGCGGGCCAGGGCGAACAGGCCGACCGCCACCAGCAGGCTCAACA
Source organism: Micromonospora sp. NPDC049107 (assembly GCF_040648595.1). Taxonomy (NCBI): domain Bacteria; kingdom Bacillati; phylum Actinomycetota; class Actinomycetes; order Micromonosporales; family Micromonosporaceae; genus Micromonospora; species Micromonospora sp. NPDC049107. Next base: position 248,391 of record NZ_JBEZEC010000012.1, on the reverse strand, counting down.
CGAGCACCAGCAGCGGGCCGGACAGGTCGCCACCGCCGGAGAGCGCCCAGATCCCCCAGCACACGAAGGCGAACAGGCCACCCGCCGCGCTCCACTCGCCGCCGCGACGCAACTGCGCCAGCCGCCAGCTCAACGGCCGGCGCGGGACGGGTTCGCCCGGCCAACCCGTACCGGTCGGCTCCTCGACCACGGGGAACGGTTCGGTGCGCGGGGTACGCGGTTGACCCACCGGCGCGACACCTCGGCGGAAGCCGTCCCGCTGCGCCGGCACATCGACGCCTGCCTGCGGTGGGACCTCCACGGTGCGTTCCGCCCACGGCTGCGTCTGGTCTGCCATCTCGTTCCTCCCCCTGACGGACGGCCTCAGCACCGCCCGAACCCGAGGGTAGCCAGCCGGCAAATCGGTCGCAGACCGCCGTCCGGCGTGACCAAGATCCGCACAACTTACGAGATGTTGCTGCCTCCGACGCTCGGGAAGCAGCAACATCCCTGATGTTGTGGGGATCTTGATGGCGTGGGGAGGTACGGTCGGCTGATGGGTGACCCGGACCGACGCCGGCGACGGCTGCGCCACCATCCCGAATCCGACGCGGCCCCTCGCAGCGCCGACGGCTCGACGGCCAGCACGGCCGGCGTCCACGACGGTGGAGATCCGCCACCGCGACGTCGAGGGGCCGGCGGCGACGACCGCGACGGCGAGCGGGGGCTACGCGGGCTGGTCGGCTCCGGCTCGTCCCAGGTGGGGCTGAGCGCGGCGCTGCGGGCCCGCGACGCCGCCCGGCCGAGCGACGACGACCTCGCCGCCGCAGAGGCCCGGGTGGTGGTCGTGCGCCGCAACTGGGTACCCCGCGAGGACCTGCCCCGCCCGCCGCGCTGACGGCGGGCGACGCGGGTCGGCAGGGTCAGGGCAGGTCGGGCAGTTCCCGGGTCTGCTCGTACTCGGCGACCTGGGTGATCCGGCGGGCGTGCCGCTCGTTTCCGGAGAACGGCGTGTTCAGGAACGCCTCGACGATGCCCGTGGCCTCGTCCAGCGTGTGCTGACGGGCGCCCACCGCGACGACGTTCGCGTCGTTGTGCTGCCGGGCGAGCTGAGCCGTCTCGACACTCCAGGCCAGGGCGGCACGAACCCCGGCGACCTTGTTCGCGGCGATCTGCTCACCGTTGCCGGACCCGCCGATGACGACCCCGAGGGAGGTCTCATCGGCGACCACCCGGTCACCGGTGTGCAGGCAGAACGTCGGGTAGTCGTCGTCCGGGTCGTAGCTGTGCGGGCCGACGTCGACCACGTCGTACCCCTGCTTGGCCAGGTGGTTGGCCAGGTGCACCTTCAACTCGAAACCGGCGTGGTCGGATCCCAGGTAGACGCGCATACCGGGCAGTCTGTCAGGCCGCGCTCCAGAGCGACGCAGGGGCGGCGCTCTGGAGGCGGGTACGTCACACGGTCGGGCGGTACGCGCTCAGCGGGGCAGCTCGGCGACCACCAGGCCACCGCGCGCCTTCGGGGTGAACCAGGTGCTCTTGCGGGGCATCTTCTCCCGGGCCAGATTCACCGCGACGAAGTCCGCCACGGTCACCGGCGCGATGAGGACGGCCAGCTCGGCACGCCCGGCGTCGACCTCTCCGGTGAGCCAGCTCGCCGGGTAGTCCCCGCCCACGTAGGTGATCCGCTTGTCGCCCGGGTCCAGACCCAGGGCGTCGCGCAGCAGCAGCCGCTCGACCAGGGCGTGATCCAGGTTTTCCAGGCGGGCGTCGGCGGTGGCGGGCAGGCGCACCGCGTACCCCTGGTCGGCCAGCCGGAGGTGGACGGTGCCGCCGGCCGTCGGGACCTCGACCGGGCCGTCGATCGGCTCGACCTCGGCCCCCGCCGCGCGCAACCGGTCGAGCAGCTCGGCCGGCGTGGTGGTCAGCTCGCTGACCAGCCGGTTGTACGGCTGGATGGCCACCGACGCCGGGGTGGTCACCACGGCCAGGAAGCGCGACAGCCCACCGCTCTGGGCGGCCAAGCTGCGGTGGTTGCCGTCGGCGACGACCAGCTCACCGCCGCCCGCCAGGGCGGTCAGCGCGTCCTGCTCCGGGCCGGGGCCGAGCAGCCAGATGGCGTGGGTGCGGCCCGCCTGGTCGGTGTCGGTCGCGGCCGGCGCCCCGGCCGCGTCGGTCGCCGCCGCGAGCGCGGCGTGCAGCTCGTCGCCACTTCCGGTCTGCAGCAGGAGTACGGGTGAGAGCAGGTGACCCAACGCCTCGGCCAGCGCCACGCGCTCGCGCACCTTGGCGATGAACACGTCCTCGTTGCGGATGACCAGGCCCGGCTCGTCGGCGCTGGTGGAGATCTGGTCGGTGTCCACCATCGCGAACAGCCCGTACGCCGGTTCCTCGCCCGGGGCGCTGATCCGGTACAGCACGACCACCTGCTCGGCGGGTGTGTAGCTGCCGTCGGCCTTGGCCTCGGCGAGTCGGGCCACCGAGGCCGGCAGCGCGTCGAGGAACGACGTCCCCAGGCTGTCCGGAGCGCGGTGCGGCATCTCGATGCCGAGGGCACTGTGCGGGTTCGCCTCGATGATCGCGGTGATCTCCGCGTCGTCGGCGAACTCGTCGTAGTTCTGCGCGCCGGTGCCGCCAGTGGTGATCCAGGCCCGGGTGATCGGATGCACGACCGTCATGCCCACTGACGCTACCGGCGTCGCCGGACCGGACGACGGGGACCCGCGCGGCGTCCACCAGATGAAAGCGCCCATCCGCCGGCGTGCGGTCAGCCGGCGCGGCCGGACGCGCCGTTGTGCCGGCGGTGTCGCCCCGCGACGACCGGTCCGGCGTTGCCGCGCCGACCGCCCCCGACCGGACCGGTGACCGCGTTGCGGCGAGGCGAGGCGGGCGGCCCCGGCACGGGACGCTCGGGCGGCGGCGCCGGAACGGGCCGCGGGTTCAGCGGCGGAGTGGGCACGGGGCGCGGCGCGGTGGGCGCCGGCGGGGGCGGAGCCGGTTCGGCCGGCGCGGCCGCCACCACAGCGACCGGTTCCAACGCCGCCACGACCGGTTCCAACGTCGCGACGACCGGTTCCAACGTCGAGGGCGCCGGGTCCACCGGTGCGGGCGTCGCCAGCGCGGCCCGCGCGGGTGTCAGGCGCGAGGTGACCGGCACCCGGGCCACGCCGACCACGATGGGCGGCGCGAGCAGGTCCGCCACGTCGGCGGGAAGGTCGGGGCGGACCGTCGGCCAGCGGGAACCGTCGACCGACCAGTACGCCGCGCCGGGAGTCTCGATCACCCCCTGCCGGGTCAGCTGATCGTCACCGGACGCACGGTGCTTGGCCATCGGGACTGCCTCCACGAGCTGCGGTGTGCGGCCCTGCGGGGCCACTGCGCGGACACCGAGGGAAACGACGTCCCCCGCCCAGCGGTGACGCTGTGAGCGTTTCCGGCCCCCGCAGCCGCACCGGGCCTCCGGCGCGACGAACCCCCGCCCGGACAACCGAAGGAGTCCGGACGGGGGCAGGTGACGGTCGTGGTCAGTCGAAGATCGGGGACTGCTCGCGGGTGCGCTTGAGCTCGTAGAAGCCCGGGGTGCCGGCGACCAGGAGGACGCCGTCCCAGAGCCGACCGGCGGCCTCGCCCTTGGGACGCGGCGTGATCACCGGGCCGAAGAACGCGACCGGACTGCCGTCCGGGCCGGGCGCGTGGACGACCGGGGTGCCGACGTCCTGCCCGACGGGGCGCATGCCAGCCTCGTGGCTGGCCCGCAGCGCCTCGTCGTACTCGGTGCTGTCGGCGGCGGCGGCCAGCGCCGGGTCCAGGCCGGCCTCGGTCAGCGCGGCGACGAACAACTCCGGCCCGAGCTGCTCCTTACCGAGGTGGATGCGGGTGCCCAGCGCGGTGTAGAGCTTGCGCAGCACGTCCGAGCCGTAGCGCTGCTCGGCGGCGATGCACACCCGCACGGGGCCCCAGCCGTTGTCCATCAGTTCCCGGTACTGCTCGGACAGGTCCCGGCCCTCGTTCAGCACCGAAAGGCTCATCACGTGGTAGCGGATGTCCACTTCGCGGACCTGCTCGACCTCCAGCAGCCAGCGGGAGGTGATCCACGCCCACGGACAGATTGGGTCGAACCACATGTCGGCGGTGACACGATCGGTCACGGTGAGGTCCCTTCGCGACGGGTGGCGCCGGCAGTCCGGCGTCTCGCCTCGATACTCACCCCGCGAAGCATGGACCGGCACCCGAATGAGAGCGTGACCTCGACCACCGATGGCAGGCCGTACGTGGAAGACTCGGACCGGGCCGAACGTCACGAGCGGTCGGCAGACGGGCGCCGCCGGGCGTACGGCGAGACGTGGGATGGAGACGAACAGTGCCGGGAGTGCGTAACCTGACGCAGGTCGAGGCGACCGAGCGGGCCCGCCTGCTTGAGGTGACCGGGTACGACATCAGGCTGGACCTGGCGACCGCCGTGCTGGCCGCCGACGGCCGCACCTTCCGGTCGACGACCGAGGTCAGGTTCCGTTGCGCCGAGCCGGGGGCGAGCACGTTCATCGAGTTGGCCGCCGAGTCGGTGCGGTCCGCCACGCTGAACGGCGACCCGGTGGACCTGTCCGACTGGTCGGCCGAGAAGGGCCTGACCCTGACCGGGCTGGCCGGCGACAACACCCTGGTCGTCGACGCGGACTTCGCCTACTCCAACAGCGGGCAGGGGCTGCACCGCACGGTCGACCCGGTCGACGGCGAGACGTACCTCTACAGCCAGTTCGAGACGGCCGACGCGCAGCGGGTGTTCGCCTGCTTCGACCAGCCCGACCTCAAGAGCGTCTACACCTGGCACGCGACGGTCCCGGCGCACTGGCGGGTCGTGTCCAACATGCCGGTGCAGAGCGAGGAGCCGGCCGGCGAGGACCTCAAGACCCTCCACTTCACCGAGTCGCCCCGGATGAGCACGTACATCACCGCGCTGTGCGCCGGCCCGTACCACGAGGTGCGCGACAGCCACGACGGCATCGACCTGGGCGTGTTCTGCCGGGCGTCCATGTCGCGCTACCTGGACTCCGACGACCTGTTCCTCATCACCAAGCAGGGCTTCGACTTCTTCCACGAGAAGTTCGGCGTGCGCTACCCGCTGCCGAAGTACGACCAGCTGTGGGTGCCCGACTTCAACGCCGGCGCGATGGAGAACTTCGGCTGCGTCACGCACGCCGAGTCGCACTACCTGTACCGCTCGCAGGTCACCGACTACGAGTACGAGCAGCGGGCCAACACGATCCTGCACGAGCTGGCGCACATGTGGTTCGGTGACCTGGTCACCATGCGCTGGTGGAACGACCTGTGGCTGAACGAGTCGTTCGCCGAGTGGGCCAGCCACTGGTGCAACACCAACGCCACCCGGTTCACCGAGGCGTGGACGACGTTCCTGTCGATCCGCAAGAACTGGGGTTACCGACAGGACCAGCTCTCCTCCACCCACCCGGTCTACACCGAGATGCCGGACATGGAGGCCGTCGAGGTCAACTTCGACGGCATCACCTACGCCAAGGGCGCGAGCGTGCTCAAGCAGCTCGTCGCGTACGTGGGCGAGGAGCCGTTCGTGGCCGGGCTGCGGGCGTACTTCGGCAAGCACGCGTGGGGCAACGCCACCTTCGACGACCTGCTCACCGAGTTGGAGGCGGCCTCGGGCCGGGAGCTGCGCAAGTTCGCGGCACAGTGGCTGGAGACCGCGCAGGTGAACACGCTGCGCCCGGAGGTGACCATCGGCGCCGACGGCACGTACGAGCAGGTAATCGTCCGGCAGGAGGCGCCGACGGCGTACCCGACGCTGCGCACCCACCGGATCGGCGTGGGCCTGTACGACCTGGCCGACGGCCGGTTGGTCCGCCGCGAACGGTACGAGGTGGACGTGACCGGTGAGCGGACCGACCTCGCCGAGCTGCGTGGCCTCCGGGCGGCCGACGTGCTGCTGCTCAACGACGATGACCTGAGCTACACCAAGCTGCGCCTGGACGACCGGTCGATGGCCACGGTGGTGCAGCACATCGGCGGCTTCGACTCGTCGCTGGCCCGCGCGCTGTGCTGGACGGCCGCGTGGGACATGACCCGCGACGCCGAGCTGGCGACCCGCGACTACGTGGCGCTGGTGCTGGCCGGGCTACCCGCCGAGACCGACATCAACCTGGTCACCGCCACCCTGCGCCAGGCCACCACCGCGCTGACCCTCTACGCCGACCCCGCCTGGGCGGCCACCGGCTGGGCGGGACTGGCCCGCACGGCGAAGGACGCGCTCGCCGCCGCCGAGCCGGGCAGCGGCTTCCAGCTCGCCTGGGCCCGGGCGTTCACCTCGGCCGCCCGCTCCGACGAGGACCTGGCCACGTTGCGCGGCTGGCTGGACGGCACCGGAGCGCCGGAAGGTCTGACCGTGGACACCGAGCTGCGCTGGACGGTGCTCGGCGCGCTGGTGGCCAACGGCGCGGCCGGCGCGGCGGAGGTCGAGGCGGAGCTGGCCGGCGACCGTACGGCCAGCGGCGAGCGGGAGGCCGCGTACGCGCACGCGCTGGTGCCGACGGCGGAGAACAAGGCGGCCGTGTGGGCGCTGCTGACCGGCCCGGACGCGCTGCCGAACTGGCGGAACCGGGCGCTGTTGCAGGGCCTGGCCCACCCGGCGCAGGTGGAGCTGGTCACCCCGTACCGGGAGCGGTACTTCGCCGCGGTCGGGCAGGTGTGGGCCAGCCGGGACAGCGAGCCGGCGCAGGAGTTCGCCCAGCTCGCGTACCCGACGTACCTGGTGGACGACGACACGGTGGCGGCCACCGACGCGTGGCTGGCCGGGGACGGCAACCCGGGCCCGCTGCGTCGCCTGGTCGCCGAGGGTCGTGACGGCGTGCTGCGGGCGCTCAAGGCCCGCGCGAAGGACGCCCAGCAGAGCTGACCCAGCGAGTACGCGGCCCGGGCCGGCGTGGGTGCGAACCCGCGCCGGCCCGGACCCGTCCTCCTGGCCGCGCTGAGACAACCCGCGACACGTCGAAGCCCGACCCACCGTGCGGCGGGTCGGGCTTCGTCGTACGAGGGAGGGATCAGCCCTTGCCGGCGTGGCTGGCGAGCTGGTCGAGCCCGTTGATGATGCCGCCGGCCAGGTCGCCGCCGCTGAACGCGCCGACCATCGAGAGCGCGGCCAGCTTGGCGTACGTGTCGGGGATGCGCTTGCGCGCGTGCCGCCCGGTGACGATCTCCAGCTGCCGCTGGTTGGGCGACAGGGCGATCAGCACCGACTTGTCCGGGTCGGCGAGCTGGCGGTGCAGCCGCTGGGCGTGCTCGCGGATCGGCTCGTCGAGGCCGCCGACGAACACCGAGAAGACCAGGCCGGTGCCCTTGTCGGCCAGGCGCAGGGCCTCGTCGATGCGCAGCAGCTGACGGGTCGAGAAGGGCCCGTCGAGCACCTCGGGCGGATTCTCCGTCTCGGTCTGCTTCTCACCAACGGTCACTTGCGCCTCCGGTTCCACCGGCCGGCGCCTCGACGCTGGCCTGCTCTAGCTTGTGGCTGGTCAGCGCGGGCGCCTGCGCGCCCGCCGTCAGCGCGGTGCCGGCCGAGTCGGCCAGCTGCTCCGGGCGGCCCAGGAACCAGACCGGAGTGAAGTCGAAGGGCCGGCCCGGCCGGTAGCGCTTGGCGCCACCACCACCGCCGGTGGCACCCCCACGGCTACCGGCGTACGACAGGCCGGCGATCACCAGCACTGCCGCCAACGGGATGCCGGCGAAGATCAGCACCGTCTCGGTAACAGACAATCCCAACGCCCCCAGGCGGAAGAAGGACCTCGAACAAGCGGGTCGGATGGACGATCATGATGGCAACCGGCCAACTCCGTCGCCATTCACGTTAGCGGAGTCGACGGCCCGCCAGATTGCGGGGTGCCGATCCCACCCGTCACTGGCGTGCTCCAGTTGCGCAGCGGTAGCGATGAGCCGCGCGTCGTCGCCGTACCGGCCGGTGAGCAGCACCCCGACGGGCAGCCCGTCGGTGGTCGTGGTGCCCAGGGGCAGGGAGACCGAGGGGGCGCCGGTGACGTTGAAGATGGCGCAGTAGGGCGAGAAGCGGCGCTGCCGGTCGAAATCGGCCGCCGGATCGCCGTCGGCGGTGAACCAGCCGACGGGCGCCTGCGGGGCGGCCAGGGTGGGGCAGAGCAGGAGGTCGCAGTCGGCGGTTCGGGCCGCGCCGAGGCGTACCTGCGCCTGTAGTTCGCCGAGGGTCGCGGACAGTGTCCCCGCGGACACCTCGGCGCCCCGGGCGCGGAGCAGCCGGGTCAGCGGCAGCAGCTCCGACTCGCGGTGCGCCGGGACTGGGGCGAGCGCCAGGACGTACCAGATGATCTCGAACAGCGGCCACACCGCCGGCGTGAGCGGCGGCGACACCTCGACCACCTCGTGGCCGGCGGCGGCGAGCAGCGCGGCGGCGGAGTCGACGGCCGCGACGCAGTCGGGGTGCACCGGCTCGTCGGCGAGCATCGGCGTGGTGAACCGGCCGATCCGCAGGCGGCCGGGCTCGGCCCGACGGGCGGCGGCCAGGTATCCGCCGGGCGGCGCGGGCGGCGACAGGTACGGCTCGCCGGGCACCGGGACGGCCATGACGTCGAGCAGCGCGGCGATGTCGGCCACCGTCCGCCCGATCGGCCCGCTGGTGGGCAGACCGAACGCGCCGGAGCCGAGCGGCCCGCCGGAGACCAGGCCACGGCTGGGCTTGTAGCCGACCAGGCCGCAGAGTGACGCCGGGATGCGCAGCGAGCCGCCGCCGTCGGAACCCTGGGCCACCGGCACGAGGCCGGCCGCGACCGCCGCCGCCGCGCCGCCACTGGAACCACCGGCGGTGTACGCCAACTGCCACGGATTGCGGGCCGGTGGCGCGACGCGGCCCTCCGAGTAGAGCGAGCAGCCCAGCTCCGAGGTGGTCGTCTTACCGAGACTGACGAGGCCGGCGGCCTTGATGAACCGGACCACGTCGGCGTCGACCGGCGGGACGAAGTCGGCGAAGGCGGCCGAGCCGAAGGTGGTGCGTACCCCGGCGGTGAGGGTGAGGTCCTTGATGGCGGTCGGTACGCCGTGCAGCGGGCCGCGCGCCTCGATGGGCACCGCGTCGGCGGCGCGCGCGGCCTGCCGGGCGAGGTCCGGCGTGACGGTGACGAACGCGCCCACGGTGTCGCCGAGCGCCGCCACCCGGCGCAGGGAGTGCTCGACCAGCTCGACGCTGGACAACTCGCCGCGGGCGATGGCGGCGGCCTGTTCCAGCGCGGTCAGGTCGTGCGGCTCGGCCATTACGCCATCCTGCCGCCCGTCAGCACTTCGCGCAGCCGACACGCGCGGGCGACCATCGGACGCCCCACCGACGAATGGCGTGTCGAGCCGGCGGCGTGAGCCGTGCTCAGCCGTGCAGGAAGCGCAGGGCGTTGGTGGACCGGAGCTTGTCGCGCTGGGCATCGGTGAGGAAGTCGGCCGCGTCGACCACCGCGCCGACGGGCCGCTCCCCCAGCGGGTACGGGTAGTCGCTGCCGACCAGCACCCGGTCCTCCCCCAGCGTGTCGACCAGCAACCGCAGCGCCGGCGGCGCGAAGACCACCGAGTCGACGCTGAACCGGTCGACGTAGCTGCTCGGCGGGGCGGCGGACGCGCCCCGGACCAGGTCGCCACGGCGGTGCCAGGCGTTGTCGGCGCGGCCGAGCCAGAACGGGAAGCTGCCCCCGCCGTGCGCGAAGCAGATCCGCAGCGCCTCCGGCACCCGGTCGAAGACGCCGCCCAGGATCATCGCCAGCACCGACAGGTGCGTCTCGGCGGGCATCCCGGTGAGCCAGCGGGCCATCCAGCGGTCCAGCCGAGGGCTGCCCGGCATGTCCCAGGGGTGGACGAAGACCGGGGCGCCCACCTCGGCGCAGTGCTGCAGGAAGGTGACCACCCCGGCGTCGTCCAGGTCCCGGTCGCCCACGTGGTTGCCGATCTCCACGCCCACGTGCCCGGCGGCCAGGCTGCGGTCCAGCTCGGCGCAGGCGGCGTCCGGGTCCTGAAGGGGCACCTGACAGAACGGCACCAGCCGGTCGCCACCGGCCGCGGTGACCTCCAGGGTCAGGTCGTTGAAGATCCGGGCGACCTTCACCGCCTGGTCGGCCGGGCGGTCGTAGCTGAAGAAGACCGGCGTCGGCGACACCACCTGCACGGCGACGCCATCGGCGTCCATGTCGGCGAGTCGGCGCGACGCGTTCCAGCACTCGGCGCCGATCGGGCGGAACTCCGTCTCCCCCACCATGATCATGGCGGCGCGCTCGGAGTCCACCCGCAACCAGGGCCAGCCGGACCCGCCGCACGCCACGCCTAGGTCCGGCCACCCCTTCGGTACGACGTGCGTGTGCACGTCGACCACACCAGCGGGCATCAGCCCTTGCCCGGGTGCAGGGTGCCGCAGTTCGCGCAGGTACGCGCCGACTCGTCCGCGTAGAACGCCTGGAACACCGGCGGCAGGTCGGCCGCGATGTCGCGGACCTGCAACTCCACCTCGTGCACCTTGTGCCCGCACTCCGGGCAGTACCACTGGAACGTCTCCAGCGTGCCCTCCTCGCGGACCCGCTCCACGACCACACCGATCGAGCCGGCCTCCGGCCGCTGCGGCGAGTGCGGGGTGTTGCGCGGCAGCATCCACATCTGACCTTCGCGCACGTGCACCGTACGCGGCCCCTGCGGGGTCATCAGGTTGATGTGCATGTTGCCCTTGACCTGGTAGAAGAACTCCTCGTACGGGTCCACGTGGAAGTCGGTGCGCTGGTTGGGCCCGCCCACCACCATCACGATGAAGTCGTCCCCGCCGGGGAACATCTCCTTGTTGCCCACCGGCGGCTTCAGCAGGTGCTGGTTCTCCGCGATCCAGCCCGGAAAGCTGAACGGCTCGGCGATCTCACTCACGACTGACCTCCCGAGGGAAGAAGGGCCACGGCCTGGATCTCGATGAGCAGGTGCGGGTGCGGCAACTGGTGCACCGCCACCGTCGTACGGGTCGGCCCGGACGCGTCGAAGAACTCCGCCCACACCTCGTTGTAGCCACCGAAGTCGTTCATGTTGACCAGGTACGACGTCACCTGGACGAGGTCGGTGAGGTCCGCGCCGACCGATCGCAGCAGGTCGCCGATGTTCTCGATGACCGCCCGGGTCTGCACCCGGATGTCGAGGCTCGTGGTGCCGAACTCGTCCACCTCGACACCGGCGAAGCTGTTGTCCGGCCGTCGGGACGACGTACCGGAGACGAAGACGAACCCACGGGCGACCTTGACGTGCGGAAAGGCCCCCCGCGGAACGGCCTTGCCGGCGACGACGACCCCGCTCACGACGACGCCCGCAGGGACGCCGTGCCGAGCTTCTCGACGACCGCGCGGACGTGCGCGCCCGAGCGCAGCGGGACGGCGGCGGTGGCCGCGCCGGCCAGGAACACCCAGCCCGACTCCAGTCGCACCCCGTGCCGGCCCGCCAGTCGGATGCCCTCGTCGAGCGCGCGGCGCGGATCGCCGAGGATCGCCGCCGTCGAGCCGACCTGGGCCACCCGGCCGTCGACCTCCAGCAGCACGCCCAGGTTGTCCAGGCCCGCCGGCACCGGGGACCACGGGCCGATCACGAACGCGGCGGCCGAGGTGTTGTCCGCGATGACGTCCGGCAGCGAGAAGCGGAAGTCCGCGTACCGGGAGTCGATCAGCTCGATGGCCGGAGCGACCGCGCGCACCGCCGTGGCGAAGTCGCCGACCGGCTCACCCGGCTCGGGCAGCCGGTCCAGCAGGAACGCCACCTCCGGTTCGACCCGGGGATGGATGTACGCGGTCGGGTCGACCGCGCCGCCGTCGGGCACCCGCATCGCGTCGGTGAGCCGTCCCCAGATCACCTCGTCCACGCCGACCTGGGCCATCTTCGCCTTGCTGGTGAGCCCCATCTTCAGCCCGACCAGCCGCTCGCCGGCGTCGATCCGGCGCTGCGCGAGCGCGGCCTGCACGGCGTACGCGGCGTCCACGTCGAGGCCGGTCTCGGCGGCGAGCTGCGGGATCGGGGTGGCGGTGGTCGCTGCCGCGCCCAACTTCTCGGCGATCCCGGCGATGTCCGGTCCGATCATGATTGCTGCTCCTTGCCGGCCAGGTCGAGTGCCACGTCGACGATCATGTCCTCCTGGCCGCCGACCATCCGACGCCGGCCCAACTCGACCAGGATCGAGCGCACGTCCACGCCGTACTTCGCCGAGGCCCGCTCGGCGTGCCGCAGGAAGCTGGAGTAGACCCCGGCGTACCCGAGGGAGAGCGTCTCCCGGTCCACCTGGACGGGCCGGTCCTGCAACGGGCGGACGATGTCGTCGGCGGCGTCCATCAGCGCGAACACGTCACAGCCGTGCTTCCAGCCGTGCAGTTCGGCGACCGCGACGAAGACCTCCAGCGGCGCGTTGCCGGCGCCCGCGCCCATCCCGGCGAGCGACGCGTCCACCCGAACGGTCCGGCCGTGCGGCGCGTCGGCGCCGGCCGGCGCGGACCCGAGGACCCGGCCGTGCTCCACGGCGAGCACGCTGTTCGCCACCCCGAGGGACAGGTTGTGGTGCGCGTGGATGCCGATCTGCGTCTCCGGGTCGAGGACCTGCCGGTACGCGTCGACCCGCTGCGCCACGTCGGACATCAGCAGCCGGCCGCCGGAGTCGGTGACGTAGACGCAGTGCGCCCCGTACGACTCCATGAGTTTGGCCTGCCCGGCCAGCCCGGCCGGATCGTTCATGTGCGACATCATCAGGAACCCGGCCACGTCCATGCCGTTCTCCCGGGCCCAGGAGATGTGCTGGGCGGAGATGTCCGCCTCGGTGCAGTGGGTGGCGATCCGGACGCTCGTCACCCCGAGCGCCTGGGCGGCCTTCAGGTCGGCGATGGTGCCGATGCCGGGCAGCAGCAGGGTGGTCAGCTTCGCGGTGGTCAGCACCTCGGCGGCCGCGGAGATCCACTCGGCGTCGCTGGCCGCGCCGTGGCCGTAGTTGACGCTGGACCCGGCGAGCCCGTCGCCGTGCGCGACCTCGATGGCGGCCACCCCGGCGGCGTCCAGCGCGGCGGCGATCGTGCGCACCTGCTCGACGGTGTAGCGGTGGGCGATGGCGTGCATGCCGTCGCGCAGGGTCACGTCCTGGATGTACAGGTCGGTCATGCCACCGCTCCCGTCGCGCGCAGGGCCACCAGCCGCTCGGCGGTCCGCAGCGCGGCCGACGTCATGATGTCCAGGTTCCCGGCGTACGCCGGGAGGTAGTGACCCGCGCCGGAGACCTCCAGGAAGACCGACACCTGCAGGGCGGTGAGCTGTCGTCCGAGCGACGGCAGGTACGCCCGCACCCGGTCGAACTGCACGTCCTGCTTGAGCCGGTAGCCGGGGACGTACTCCTGCACCGTCGCCACCATGTCGCTGATCGAGGCGGCGATGGCGGCGCGGTCGGCGTCCGCGTCCGGGCAGACGCAGTAGACGGTGTCCCGCATCAGCAGCGGCGGGTCCGCCGGGTTCAGCACGATGATGGCCTTGCCCCGCTCGGCGCCGCCGACCACCTCGATGGCTCGCGCCGTGGTCTCGGTGAACTCGTCGATGTTGGCCCGGGTGCCCGGCCCCGCGGACTTCGAGGCGATCGACGCGACGATCTCGCCGTACGCCACCGGGGTGACCCGACCGACGGCGGCGACGATCGGCACGGTCGCCTGGCCGCCGCAGGTCACCATGTTGACGTTCGGCTCGTGCAGGTGCTCGTCGAGGTTGACCGGCGGCACCACGTACGGGCCGATCGCGGCCGGGGTCAGGTCGACCACCGTGCGGCCGTGCGACCGCAGCACCTCGTCGTGGCGGCGGTGCGCGCCGGCCGAGGTGGCGTCGAAGACCAGTTCGACGTCGGCGAACTCGGGCAGCGCGACGAGGCCGTCCACGCCGTCGGCGGTGGTGGCGACGCCGAGGCGGCGGGCCCGCGCCAGGCCGTCGGAGGCCGGGTCGATGCCCGCCATCGCCACCATCCGCAGCTCGCTACTGAGCCGAAGAACCTTGATCATCAGGTCGGTGCCGATGTTTCCCGATCCCAGCACCGCCACTCCGGTGGTCATGCGGCAGCCTCCTTGCTGAAGCAGGTGCGTACCGAGCCGAGCCCGGAGATCCGGGCCTCGTACGCGGCCCCGGGGGTGACCGGGACCATCGGGCCGAGCGCCCCGGAGAGCACCACGTCCCCGGCCCGCAGCGGGTCACCGGCCCGAGCGAGGGTGATGGCCAGCCAGTGCAGGGCGTGCAGCGGGTTCCCCAGGCAGGCCGCGCCCGCGCCCACCGAGACCGGCTCACCGGCGTGCTCCAGCACCATCCCGCACAGTCGCAGGTCGACGTCGGCGAGCCGCCGGGGCGTGGTGCCCAGCACGAACAGCCCGCTGGAGGCGTTGTCGGCGATCGTGTCCACGATGGAGATGTCCCAGCCGGCGACCCGTGAGTCGACAATCTCGATGGCGGGCAGCAGGTGATCGACCGCGCGGATCAGGTCGACCGTGGTGATCCGCTCGTCGGTGAGGTCCCCGCCGAGCACGAACGCGACCTCCGCCTCGACCCGCGGCTGGAGCAGCCGGTCGATGGGCACCTCGACCCCGTCGCCGACGGCCATCTCGTCGGTCAGCATCCCGAAGTCCGGCTGGAACACCCCGAAGGTCTCCTGCACCGCCCGGGACGTCAGCCCGATCTTCGCGCCCACGCGGCGCTCGCCCCGGCCCTGCCAGGCCCGCGTCTGGAGCTGCTGCACGCGGTACGCGGACTCCACGTCCCCCTCCGGCAGCAACCGGCCGCGCAGCGGCGGGCACGGCTTGCCGCTGCTACGGGCCTCGGCCAGTTCCCGGTTGGCGGCCTCAATGTCGGCTTCCACGTTCACTCCCCCGGTCACGACAGGTCCACGCAGACGTTTGTGAGTTCGGAGTAGAAGTCCAGCGAGTGCACGCCGCCCTCCCGACCGATGCCGGACGCCTTCACCCCGCCGAACGGGGTTCGCAGATCCCGCAGGAACCAGGTGTTGACCCAGACGATGCCGGCGTCCAGCCGCGCCCCGGCCCGGTGCGCGACACCGACGTCCCGGGTCCACACCGTCGCCGCCAGGCCGTAGTCGGTGCCGTTGGCCAGGGCGTACGCCTCGTCCTCGGTGTCGAACGGCGCGACGTGCACGACCGGGCCGAAGATCTCCTCCCGGTTGGTGCGGGCGTCCGCGCCCAGCCCGGCGAGCACCGTCGGCTGCACGTACGAGCCGCCGTCGCGGGCGTCGCCGAAGGTGGGCGTACCGCCGCCGGTCAGCACCTCGGCGCCCTCGGACCGGGCCAGCTCGTACGCCCCGAGCACCTTGGCCCGGTGCTGCGGGGAGATGAGCGGCATGGTGGCGGTGGCCTCGTCGGTCGGCCAGCCGTACGTCAGCTCGCCGGCCCGCTTCGCCAGCCGGGCGGTGAACTCCTCGAAGACCGGCCGCTGCACGTAGATGCGCTCGGTGCAGAGGCACACCTGACCGCCGTTGGTGAAGCTGGACCGCACCGAGCCGGCGACCGCCGCGTCCAGGTCGGCGTCGGCGAAGACCAGGCCGGCGTTCTTGCCGCCCAACTCGAAGCTGACGGCCTTCACCCCGTCGGCGGCGGCCCGCATGATCGCGCCGCCGGTGGCCGACTCGCCCGTGAAGGTGATCGCGTCCACGCCCGGGTGGCGGGTCAGGAACTCCCCCGCCGAGTCCGGACCGAAGCCGTGCACGAGGTTGAACACGCCCTCGGGCACGCCGGCGGCGGCCATCACCTCGGCCAGCACCGTCGCCGAGGCGGGTGTCTCCTCGCTGGGCTTGACCACCACGGCGTTGCCGCAGGCCAGCGCCGGGGCGACCTTCCAGGTGAGCAGCAGCAGCGGCAGGTTCCACGGCACGATGACCGCGACCACGCCGACCGGCTTGCGGACCGCGTAGTTGAGGGCCCGGCCACCGGTCGGGGTGACCGTGGTGAACGACTCGGTGGGTGCGGTCGCCACGATCTCGGCGAACGCCCGGAAGTTCGCCGCGCCGCGCGGGATGTCCAGCGTACGGGCCTGGGCGATGGACTTTCCGGTGTCGGCGACCTCGGCGGTGACCAGGTCGTCGAAGCGGCGTTCCAGCTCGTCGGCGACCCGCCGGAGCACCTCGGCACGCTCGCGCTCGCCCATCCGGCCCCACGGCCCGCGCAGCGCCGCACGGGCGGCGACCACCGCGTCGTCCACGGTGGACCGCGACGCCTCCGCCACCTCGAAGACCGGCTCCCCGGTCACCGGGCTGACCTTGGTGAACGTCGACCCCGCGTCGACGAACTCGCCGCCCACGAAGTTGCGCAGGCGCGGTGGCCCGGCCGGCGCGTGGCCGGTCATCAACGTCGGGTCCCAGAGGTTCGTCACGCGCGCCTCCCTCGGTTGAGCACCGCCGTGATCGTCCCGGCCAGCAGCAGCGCCGCCCCACCGGCGACCGCGCCGAGCACCCGGTGCTGCCGGCGCACCCGGCGGCGCACCTCGGCGTACGGGGTGGTGGAGAAGGACACCAGCTCGTACTGCGAAACGTACCGGCCGGGCAGGGCCCGTTCCAGCGCGTGCTCCACCCGCCTGCGGGTCTGGAACACCGGTGACGCGACCTTGTCCCGCATCTCCACGAAGTTGGTCAACGCCATCTGCGCGATGGCCTCCGCGTTCTCCTGCCGGCGACGTTGGAACAGCGGCAGCGCCGCCGACCACTCGTCGGCGCACTCGTCGAGGCAGCGGTCCAGCTCGACGACGTCCTCGAAGGCGCAGTTCGCGCCCTGGCCGTAGAACGGCACGATGGCGTGCGCGGCGTCGCCGATCAGACCGACGGTGCCGTTGACCTGCCAGGGCGTGCTGCGGACCGTGCCCAGCACCCCCACCGGATTGTGCTGGTAGTCGTCCACCAGGGCCGGGGCCAGGGGAACCACGTCCGGGTACCGCTCGGCGAAGTGCGCCCGGATGGCGGCCGGGTTGTCCAGGGCCGCGAAGCTTCCGACGCCCTCGTTGGGCCAGAACAGCGTGCAGGTGAAGGAGCGGTCCGGGTTCGGCAACGCGATCATCATCGACGTGCCGCGCGGCCAGATGTGCAGGGCGTCCGGGTCGAGGGCGAAGTCCCCGCCCAGCGGCGGGATCGTCAGCTCCTTGTAGCCGTAGTCGAGGAAGTCCACGCTTTCGCTCAGCAGCCCGTGCGCCAGGAGCTGCCCGCGTACGGCGGAGCCCGCGCCGTCCGCGCCCAGCACCACGGAAGCCTTGGCCGCGACCGGGCCCTGCGGGGTCTCGAAGCTCAACGAGCCGTCGGTCGGGTCGAGTCCGACGAGACGGTGGTCGAAGACGACCCGTACCCCGGGCAGCGCGGTCGCGGCGTCCAGCAGGGCGTTGTTCAGCGCGCCCCGGCTGATCGAGTTGATCGCCCGGTCGCCGGCCGCGCTGTACGACTGGAACTGCGGCTCCCCCTCGACCGGGTGGATCATCCGGCCGCGCATCGGCAGCGCGTCGGCCATCACCTGCTCGGCCAGGCCGATCCGGCGCAGCGCGTCCAGCCCGCGCTCGGAGAGCGCCAGGTTGATCGAGCGTCCCCGCTCGGCCGTTCCGGTGCGCGGGTCCGGCCGCCGCTCGTACAGGGCCACCGGGTAGCCCCGCCGGGCCAGGAAGCAGGCGGCCAGGCACCCGGCCAGGCCGGCGCCGATGATCGCGACCTCGTCCCGCCGGGCGGTCATGGGTTCACCCGTCCCACCGTGGCCTCCAGTGCGGCGGCGGCCCGCCAACAGTCGAGGTACGTCGAGTAGAGCGGCACCGGGGCGAAGCGGACCACATCCGGCTCCCGGGCATCGGCGATGACGCCGTGTTCGTACCGTAGGCGTTTGGTCAGCTCGGCGGCGTTGCCGGCGCCGACGCGGACCGAGAGCTGGCAGCCCCGGCGGGCCTCCTCGCGCGGGGTGACCACCCGCAGCGGCCGGTCGGCGGTGACCTCGTCGAGCAGCGACTCCAGCCAGCCGGTGAGGCGCAGGCTGCGGGCGCGCAGCGCCGGCATGCCGACCGCGTCGAACAGCTCCAGCGAGGTACGCACCGGACCCATCGCGAAGATCGGCGGGTTGGAGATCTGCCACGCCTCCACGGTGGACGGTGGGCGGGACACCGGCGTCATCTCGAACCGGGTGGCCGCCGCGGTGCTCCACCAGCCCTCGAAGCGCGGCAGGTCCGCATCGCCGAGGTGCCGCTCGTGCACGAAGACGCCGGCCAACGCCCCGGGACCGGAGTTCAGGTACTTGTACGAGCACCAGGCCGCGAAGTCGACATCCCAGTCGTGCAGCGCGAGGGGCACGTTACCGACCGCGTGGGCGAGATCCCAGCCGACCACCGCGCCGGCCGCGCGGCCAGCGGCCGTGATCGCCGGGATGTCCAGCAGCTCACCGGTCAGGTAGTTGACGCCGCCGAGCAGCACCAACGCCACCCGGTCGCCCTCGGCGGCCAGGTAGTCGGTGATGTCCTCGGTGCGCAGCGCGTCCTCGCCGGGGCGGGGGCGCAGCCGGACCACCGTGTCGTCCGGGTCCAGGCCGTGGAACCGGGCCTGGCTGCGCACCGCGTAGCTGTCCGAGGGGAAGGCGCTGTCCTCGATGACGATGCGGGTACGCGCGCCGGCCGGGCGGTAGAAGCTGACCATCAGCAGGTGCAGGTTGACGGTGAGCGAGTTCATCACCACGGCCTCCGCGGGCCGGGCGCCGACCAGTCGCGCGGCCGGGCCGGTCAACAGCTCGTGGTACGGCAGCCAGGCGCGCTCGGCCTCCAGGTGCCCCTCGACGCCGAGCCGCCCCCAGGCGTCCAGGTCGGCGAGGAGCTCGTCGCGGGTGGCCCGGGGCTGCAGACCGAGCGAGTTGCCGGCCAGGTACGCCGATTCGGGGTGGTCACCGCCGTCGGCGGGCGGCACGTGGAAGAGGTGCCGGTGACCCGGGTCGGCCTCGTCGAGGCGGTGCGCCTCGTCAACAGGAATGTGCATGTCTCGCTCTCCGGTCACATCGCGGTGCGGGCCGACCACAGCTCCGGGAAGACCACCCGGGCCATGCTCCGTTGCAGCCACGCCAGGCCGGCGGAACCGCCGCTGCCGACCTTCGCGCCCATCGTCCGCTGCACCGCCTTGACGTGGTTCCAGCGCCAGTCGCCGAACTCCTCGGCGACACCGCTGAGCGCCTCGCCGAGCAGCCGCAGGTGATTGTCGGGGCCGTTGTCGGCGTAGATCCGCACCCAGGCGGCCTCGACCTGCGGCTGCGGGTCGTGTTCGACCGCCACGTCGCGGTCCAACAACTCGGCTGGGATGTCGAATCCACGCCGGGCCAACAGCGCGACGACATCGTCCCAGAGGCTCGGGGCGGCCATCGCCGCGCTGAGCGCGGCGTGCACCTCGGCCTGCCGACGGAACGGGCGGATCAGCGCCGGGTCGCGCAGCCCGAGCAGGAACTCGAGGTGCCGGTACATCGCGGACTGGAAGCCGCTGCCCTCGCCGAGCAGGTTGCGGAACCGGTTGAAGTCGGCCGGGGTCATCCAGCGCAGGCCCTGCCAGGCGGCGTTCAACCCCTCCAGGTGCAGGGTGGCCCGGCGCAGCGGAGCCAGCGCGTCCCAGATCCGGTCGGCGCGCACCAGGCGCTGGGTCTCGCGCAGTTCGTGGCAGGTCAGTCCGAAGTACAGCTCCATGATCTGGCTGACCATGAGGAACGACATCTCGCCGGGGTCGTCGCTGAGAGGTTGCTGCAACTGGTGCAGCGCGCTGGCCCGCACGTACGCGTCGTACGGCACCAGGTCGGCGAACTCGAGAGTCGGCTCACCGCCGTTGCGTGCGGCGCGGGCCGCCCGTTGTCGCGGGGTCACCGGTCGCACCGTGGCGACGCGGTTCGAGGCCCGCCGCTCCGTCGATTCCACCAGTCGTCTCCCTTCCCCGAACTGCCGACGTCATGATCTCGCGGTGGGATCGGCGTACGGAATGCCGAATCAACGGGACTTGCCGTCCTGACCTGACGAACGGAAGGCAGCTAGGCGAATCTGGTTCACGAAAGTAAGGTTCGAGCGTGGACGACATGGACTGGGCGCTGCTGCGCGAGTTGCAGGCCGACTCCCGACTCTCCTTCAGCGAGTTGTCCCGCCGGGTGCACCTGTCCCCACCGGCGGTCGCCGAGCGGGTCCGCCGGCTCGAGGAGACCGGCGTGATCACCGGCTACCACGCCCACGTCGACCTGACCCGGGCCGGTCGTACGGTGGTCGCCCTGATCCGGATGTCCTGCTACGGGGCGCGCTGCATCCTGCACGACCCCGAGGTGTCCAACTGGCCGGAGATCCTGGAGATCCACCGGATCACCGGTGACGCGTGCAGCATGCTCAAGGTGGCCGCCGGCTCGATCGGGGACTTCGAGGCCGTCATCGACCGCCTGGCCCCGTACGGCCAACCATCGAGCACCATGGTCCTGTCCTCCCCCCTACCCTGGCACCCCATAACCCCCCACCCCTAACCCCCCACCCCTAACCCCCCGCCCCCTCCCCACCCCCGCCCCCTCGTTCGCGATCTTGCACTTTCTGTCGTCGAAATACGAGGAATGCCCGGGTATGCCGCGACAGAAAGTGCAAGATCGCGGGACTCTCGGCGCAGTCCCGGGTCGATCATGGAGTTGCGGTGGGTAGATGGTGATCAGATGCACCTTTTGCGGGGCACCACAACTCCATGATCGACGCGCGGGAGGGGGCGGGGCGGGGCGGGCGCGGGGGGGTGGGGGGCGGGGTGGGGGTGGGGTGGGTTTGCCTTTGGGGTGGGGGGAAAGCAGCGCGCGTGCCCAGGGGAGGGTTCCGGCGGTCGTCGCCGGTTGGGGGGAAATCATGCAGGGTCTTCGCACGATCAACCGCGCGCTCTCGTCCGCTCTGACACTGGTCGGACTCATCGGGGCGTTCGTCCTGCTGTCGGTCGCGCCGGCCCACGCGGGCGAGAACACCTTCGTCGAAGTGACACCGAACAGCGTCCCGGCGGGCAGCCGGGTCACGATCCGCGCGAGCTGCGACAACAACAACGATCGGCAGGCGAACGTACGCTCCGACGCGTTCGGGCACGTCATGCTCAGGCCGGACAACGGCTTCCTCAAGGGGGAGGTCACCGTTCCGGGCAACAAGGAGCCCGGTGACTACCAGGTCGACCTGCGCTGCCAGAACAACCAGACCGCGCAGACGATGCTGACCGTGCTCAACATGGCCTCGCCCAGCAAGGGGCCGGCGACCGGGGGCGGCGGGACCGCCGGCGGCCGGGGAACCGGCTCGGTCCTGGTGCTCGGCGGCGTGGCACTGGTGGCCGCCGCGGTCGCGCTCGGCATGATGGGCGGCCGGCGTCGGCCCGGAGCCGGCTCCTGACCCGGAGCTGCCATGACCCGCAGATCCGCGCGTACGCGGCCGGATGGCCCTGCCCGCTCCGCGCGGCCGGACCGCACGGCCCGCTCCGCGCGGCCGGACCGCACGGCCCGCTCCGCGCGGCCGGACCGCACGGCCCGCGTCCGGGCCGCGAGGACGCTGCGCGCCGCCGGCCGGCTGGTGGCCCGGGCCTCGGGCCGGCTGCGGCGGGTCGCCGGGCAGGCGGTCTCCGCCAGTGTCGCCACCACCGACCCGGACGCGCGCCCGCTGCCGCCGCGCCGTCCCGGCGGGCCACCGTTGGCCCGGCGTCGGCTGGGCGGTACCGGTCCGGGGGTGCCGGTCCTGGTCATCGCCACGCTGATGGTGCTGATCGTGGCGATGCTCGGCGTCGAACGGGTGACCGGGGTCAGTCTGCTGCCGGACCGGATCAGCGCGGGCCTGCGGCCGCCGCCGAAGAAGTTCCCGGTGCTGCCGGCCAGCCCACCGACCGCCCTCGCCATCGACACGATCGACCTGCGGGCGCCGCTGCACGACGTGGGCATCGCCCCGGACGGCACCATCGCCGTGCCCGACGTGGCCCGCGCGCAGGAGGCCGGCTGGTACGACCAGGGCCCCACCCCGGGGCAGTACGGGCCGGCGGTGATCGTCGGGCACGTGGACACGACCACCGGGCCGGCCGTCTTCCACCGGCTACGGGAACTGCGCTCCGGCGACCGGGTCGACATCACCCGCGCCGACGGGCGGGTGGCGGTCTTCGAGGTGGATTCGGTGGAGCGGTTCAGCAAGGAACGGCTACCGGTGGACGAGGTGTACGGCGACTTCAGCCGTCCCAGCCTGCGACTGATCACCTGCGGCGGCCGGTGGG
This sequence comes from Micromonospora sp. NPDC049107, assembly GCF_040648595.1. Lineage (NCBI taxonomy): Bacteria > Bacillati > Actinomycetota > Actinomycetes > Micromonosporales > Micromonosporaceae > Micromonospora > Micromonospora sp. NPDC049107. The sequence continues at coordinate 226,133 of NZ_JBEZEC010000012.1, read as the reverse complement.
TGGGCGGTGAGACCGGCTACTCGGACAACCTGGTGGTCTTCGCCTCGCTGGTCGAGGCACGTGGCGGGTGACCTCCCGCGCCGTCGTCGAGGTACGCGGCGAGCCGGGCGGCCCCGGTGAGCATGGCCCGGCCGCGCTCGGTGAGTCGTCCGCGCCACTGGGTCACTGACGCGGCCAGTGGTTCGGCGCCGCCGGCGTCCCGTACGCGACGCAGCACGTCGGCGATGTGGCTCAGCCGGTACCCGCCCCGGCGCAGCAGGTGCGCGAGTTCGGCGTCCCGGACGTCGTCGGGCGAGTAGACGCGGTGGCGGGTGGCCCGGTCGCGCTCCGGTCGCAGGATTCCGGCCGACTCCCACTTGCGCAGCGTCGCCGGTCGTACGCCGACCCGGTGCGCGAGCACGCTGATCGGTACGGCCCGCCGGGTCTGCGGCGCGGGCTTCGTGGCGGTGAGCGTGCCGACCGCCACCTCGACCGCGTCCAGGGTCTCCCGGTCGCGTCGCAGCAGGCCGTGGCCGTCATCGATCGCCCGCAACGCGGTGTCGAGCTCGCCCCGGTTGACGGCGCGCATGATGTCACCGCCGGCCGCGTGACCGTGGCCCGCGACGAGGGCGAGGTAGGCGTCAAGTGCCCGGGCGTGCGTCTCGGTGAACCGACGGTACCCGCTGACGGTGCGCTCGGCCGGCGGCAGCACACCGTCGCGTTCGTAGTTGCGGACGGCCTGCGCCGACAGCCCGTGCCGCCGGGCGAGGTCGACCGGCCGGCGTACCCCTGGGTTTGAGGGTTTTGGGGTGACCACCGTGCTCTCCTGCTCTGAAGTCTCAACCGCTGGTTCAACGATACGGTCGATGCAATGACCACTGTTCTCGACCTGCTCGCCGGCTCACCGACCCTGCTCGCGATCGGCGAGCCGACGCACGGTGAATCCGCCTTCCTCCAGATCCGCAACGACACCTTCCTGACGCTGGCCGAGCACGGTTACCGCTCCATCGCCCTGGAGAGCGACCGGGCCGCCGGGCTGCTCGCCGACGAGTTCGTGGACGGCGGGCCCGTGCCGCTCGACCGCGCGCTCGCCGAGGGGTTCAGTCACGGCTTCGGCGCCGCCCCGGCCAACCGTGACCTGCTGCTGCGGATGCGGGAGTGGAACGCCGGACGACCCGCCGCGCAGCGCCTGCGGTTCCACGGTTTCGACGCGCCGCTGGAGATCGAGGGCGCCCCGAGCCCGCGCCGGCACCTGACGTTCGTCTGCGACTTTCTCGGCCTGGACCGGTCGGCGGAGATCGACGACCTGGTCGGGGACGAGGCCCGGTGGAGCGACACGGCCGCGGTGTGGGAGCCGGGCCGGTCCGTCGGACGCTCGACGGACGCCCACCGGCTGCGGGTCCTCGCCGACGACCTGCTGACCGAGCTGTTTCTCCAGGCGCACCGCCGGCCCGCGGGCTGGCGGGAGGCCCACGTGCACGCCATGTCCGCGGTCGCGTTGCTGCGGTACCACGCCGCCGCGGCGACCGACCTCGCGCCGGAGGAACGGTTCGCGCGCCTGGCCGGGGTCCGGGACGCGCTGATGGCCGAGAACCTGCTCGCGATCCGGGCGGTCGAGGCCGACCGGGGACCGACGCTGGTCTTCGCGCACAACACGCACCTGCGACGCCATCCGGCCACCATGACGATCGGTGGCGCGACGGTGTCGTGGGCCGGCGCTGGCGCGATCGTCGGAGCGCTGCTGGGCGAGCGGTACGCGGTGGTGGTCGGCGCCCTCGGCGCGAGCCCCGCGCTCGGCATCGACGCGCCCGCCGCGTCGACCTACGAGGGTCGGCTCCAGCGTCTGGGCGACCTCCCCGGGTACGTCCCGACGGCCGACATCGAGCCGGCCGAGCGCAGGACGCACGACTACCGCTACTTCCCGCTGGACCAGGCGACCATCGACAACGCCGAGGCGGTGCTGCATATCCCGACCGGCGTCGACGCGGCCGTGCTCGCCGAGCGGATCGGCGCGCTGCCCGGCGTCGAACAGGTGGTGGCGGGCGCGGAGAACGGATCACCGGAGGCCGCGTGGGGCGATCGCTTCTTCCACGTCGGGCCGGACCGCCGCCAACCGTTCGCCACCATCGTCGAGCACGACGTGCCCGGCTTCGACGAGGCCGGGCAGCTCGACCGCCCCGGCGTCTTCCGCCTCAACCTGGAGCTGGGCCGGGCCGAGTTCGAAAAGGCGTTCGGCTTCGCGCCGGCTGCCTTCGAGGAGCACCGGGAGGACTTCGACTACGCCCGGCTGGACACTCTCACGCCGCACCCGGGCTACGCGCTGTACGGCTTCGCCAGCATCGTGATGCCGGGTCCGCAGATGCTGCCCGAGGTCGACCGGCTTCTCGCCATCGCGCACCGGCGGGCGGTCGACCGGCACGAGCGCGCGACGCGCCGGGCCGCCGGCCAGCAGGACTGAGCCCGACGCCGGCCTGCCGTCCTGCACGGCGGGGCCCGCGGGTGCAGCCGGGCCCGCACGGGTACGGGTCAGGCCGCTGCTTCGGGCTCGCGCAGGTCGAGCCAGTCGGCCCAGCGCGGGTCCGGAGCGCGGTGCCCGAGGACCCGCCACGCGGTGCCCTTCGGCGCGGCCGGCAGGGCGTGCAGCCGCCAACCCAGCTCGGCCGGAGTCTTGTCGCCCTTGGTGTGGTTGCACCGCGCGCACGCGGCGACCACGTTCTCCCATGCGTGCCGGCCGCCCCGGCTGCGCGGGAAGACGTGGTCGATGGTCTCGGCCGGGCCCCGGCAGTAGGCGCACCGCCAACCGTCCCGGGCGAAGATCGCCCGGCGGGACAGCCCGACGTGGGTGCGGTAGGGCACCCGGACGAAGCGGGTCAGCCGCACGACCGATGGCACCGGCAGCGCGTCCCGGGCGCTGTGCAGGATGCCGTCGCCGTCGGCGACGCAGACGGCCTTGGAGGAGAGGACGAGGATCGCGGCGCGACGCACCGACACGACACACAGCGGCTCGTAGGTGGCGTTGAGAACCAGCGCGCCGGAGCCCACCGCGGGTCGTATGTCAGGCATCGCGATCACCCTCCCGGTTCAGCGGCTGCTGCGAACCTGCCGCCGACCGGAGTTGGGCACGAGGGCCCGCACCGTCGACGCCCGTTCGATCACCGACGTCCGTTGCGCCAATAGTCCCTGATCGGACCCCGGATTGCACGTACTAATCCGGGGTCGGATGTGAAGCTCTTTTCCGCACCTGTCACGATGGCCGGTTCGCCCCGGTCCGACCCGGCGCTCCGGCGCATCTCACCCGGCTGGTGGGTCGGCGGCGACCGGTCCGAGGTGTTGCGGTACGAAGACAGGGTGAGTGCCGCCAGCGTGACGCCCCTTGCCCTGCCCGACGTCGTGTCGGTGAACTGTCAGGGCAGCACCTCCTGCGAATGGATCTACGGGATCACCCGCTCGGCGTGGTTCGCCGAGGGCAGCTACTGGATCCTGCTCAAGCCACTGCGGGTCCTGCTGATCCTGGCGCTGGCGATGGTGGCGCGCTGGGCGCTGCACCGGACGATCAACCGGCTGGTCCGGACGACCACCGACGGCGCGGTGCCGACGATGCTGCGGCCGCTGCGCGAGCGGGTGCCGACCGCGGCGGTCGACCCGACCGAGTTCGTGCCGGAGCGGCGGCGGCAGCGGGCCGAGGCGATCGGCTCGGTGCTGCGCAGCCTGACCACGGCGTTCGTCTTCGGCATCGCGCTGTTGATGATCCTGCGCGAGTTCAGCTTCGACCTGGCGCCGCTGCTGGCCAGCGCCGGCATCGCCGGCGTCGCACTGGGCTTCGGCGCGCAGAGCCTGGTCAAGGACCTGATCGCCGGTCTCTTCATGCTCATCGAGGACCAGTACGGCGTGGGCGACAACGTCGACCTCGGCGAGGCGTCGGGCGTCGTGGAGTCGGTCGGGCTGCGCGTCACCACGGTCCGGGACGGACGTGGCGTGCTGTGGTACATCCGCAACGGCGAGATCATCCGGGTCGGCAACAAGAGCCAGGGCTGGGCGCTGGTGGTGGTGGACCTGCCGATCGGCTTCAGCGGCACGGAGGAGGCCAACGCGGTGCTGCGGACGGCCGCCGCGTCGGTGGCGGTGGACCCGGACCTGTCGCCGGAGATCGTGGAGGCGCCGGAGGTGCTGGGCGTCGAGCAGATGACGGTGGAGGGCGCCGTGATCCGAACGGTGGTCAAGACGACTGCCGACGGCCAGTTCGCGGTGGGCCGGGAACTGCGGCGCAGGTTGGCGGAGGCGCTAGAGAACTCGGGCATCACCGCGCAGATCGCCGCTGCCCGCAGCTATCCCGGCGTGCCGAGCCGGCCCTTGCCGGACGGTGAGACCGGTCAGGGCGGCGCCACCTGACCCGGTGAGAATGGCCGGCAATCCAGGGGTCGCGGTCCAGCCGGCCCCTGGAGTATCGTCCGTTCGTTCAGTCGGGGATGCGACGAACGATCCGTTCACCCTAGCTAGTCGTCGGACGATCGGGCAGAATCCCGAAGCACGCGTTCCCGCTGGAGCGCGGTCACATCCTCGCTGATCCGACAGATCTGACGAGTGTTCCCGGCCCGGCGGCCACAAGCAGCCGTGCCCGGGGGCCGATGGAGGCGACGGTGCCCGACGAGCGACCTTCCGCGGAAGGTCCGGCCACTTTTCGCGAAGTGTTTGCCCAACGTGAGTTCCGGGCTGTCTTCACCGCCGGGTCGCTGTCCTGGGTCGGTGACTACGTCGCCAGGGCCGCCGTGACCCTCCTCGTCTACCAGCAGACCAGGTCCGTCGCGCTCTCCGCCGCCGCGTTCGCGGTGAGCTACCTGCCGTGGCTGCTCGGTGGTCCGCTGCTCGCCGCGCTGGCCGAGCGGCACCCGTACCGGCGGGTGATGGTGGCGTGTGACGTCATCCGGATGGTGCTGATGGTGCTCATCGCCCTCCCTGGTCTGCCGGTCCCGGTGGTGCTGGTGCTCCTCTTCACCACCACGCTGGCCAACCCGCCCAGCCAGGCGGCGAAGTCGGCGCTGATGCCGCAGATCCTCACCGGAGACCGCCTGGTGGTCGGACTGTCGCTGAACGGCAGTATCGGGCAGGCCGCACAGGTCGTCGGGTACCTGTTCGGCGCCGCCGTCGCCTCGATCGACCCGACCGTCGCGCTGCTGTTCAACGCCGCGACCTTCGGCGTCTCGGCGCTGCTGCTGCGCTTCGGCGTCCGGAATCACGCCGCCGCGATAGCCACCGCCCACCGGGGCCACCTGCTGCGGGAGACCGCCGAGGGCTTCGGGATCGTCTTCCGTACGCCGGTGTTGCGGGCCATCGCGGTGCTGGTGTTCAGCGCGATGCTCTTCTCGATCGTCCCGGAAGGGCTGGCCGCCGCCTGGGCCAACGACGATGCCAGGAGCGGCATGGCCGCCGGTACCGCGCAGGCCGTCATCATGGTCGCCAGTCCGGTGGGCTTCATCCTCGGCGGGCTGCTGGTGAGCCGGTTGTGCGGCCCGGCCCGCCGGTTGGCCATGATGCGCCCGCTCGCGGTGCTCGCCCCGCTGGCGCTGGTGCCCGCGCTCTTCGATCCGCCACCGCTGGTGGTGGCGCTGCTGGCCGCCCTGTGTGGATTCGCGGTCGCCGGCATGCTCCCGATGGCCAACGGGCTGTTCGTCCGGGCCCTGCCGGCCGGGTTCCGGGCTCGCGCGTTCGGCGTGATGGCCACCGGTGTGCAGGTCATCCAGGGGATCGCCGTGCTGGTTACCGGGTTGCTCGCCGAACGGTTCCCCATCCCGGTGGTGGTCGGCCTCTGGAGCGCCGCCGGAGTGCTGCTGATGACTGTCGCCACCCTGCGCTGGCCGAGCCGGCAGACGATGGAGGAGGCGGTGGCGGCAGCCACGGCCGCCAACGTCGCGCAGGCCCGCGCGGCGGGCGACGTCGCCGTCAGCGGGACGACGGGGCTCACCGACCCCCGGGCAGCCGGAGGCCACCGTCGGCACGCGGTCACGTGATCCACGGGGTGAGCCGACGCACGGCCTCCGGGTCGGGTCCACGGCCGACGCACCTGGCAGGATGGAATGGTGAACCCCGCAGGTGAATCCGACCGTCCCGACGCGTCGATGACGCTCTTCGAAGCAGTCGGCGGCGAACCCACCTTCCGCCGGCTGGTGGACGAGTTCTACGTCGGCGTCGCCAGCGATCCGCTGCTGCGACCGATGTACCCGGAGGAGGACCTGGGCCCGGCGGCCGACCGGTTGACCCTGTTCCTGATGCAGTACTGGGGTGGGCCGAACACGTACTCCGCGCAGCGCGGTCACCCACGGCTGCGGATGCGGCACGCCCCGTTCCGGATCGGGGTGGCCGAGCGGGACGCCTGGCTGCGGCACATGCGCCAGGCGGTGGACCGGCTCGACCTGGAACCGCAGCTCGCCGTCGCCCTCTGGGACTACCTGGAGCGGGCCGCGTACTTCATGGTCAACGCCATGGAGGACCCGGCCGAGCGCGCCTGACGGCGCGCGCACCGGGCACCCGGGCCGCGGCCCGTCTCAGAGCAGCGCGCCCTCGTCGTGCAGCCAGTCCACGAAGCTGGTGGCCACGGCCGCGCCGCAGTCGAGCATCTCGACCAGCAGCGCGTCGTGCGTACCGGCGCCGAGGGGGACCTGCAGCTCGGCGTAGATCGGTAGCTGGCCGCGCTCGGTCGGATCGCCGATGTACGCCTTGCAGAAGCGGCGGGTGTGGTTCCACTCGTTGACCACCCGGTAGGCCCGGTCGGCCCAGTCTGGCGGGACCGTGGCGTGCGGGCGGGCCCGCATCACCAGGATCTCGTCCTCCGGACCCTCAAGGGTCACCAGCACGGCGTGGCGCTCCCACATGGCCAGCAGGTTGCCGTCACCGTCGGCCAGGTAACGCACGTCGAGCAGGTCGAGTGCGTCACAGACCCGGCGCAGGCTCACCGGCTCGATGCTGGCCGCCATTTCGGCCAGTACGGGTCGGTCGCTGCCCGGGCAGTCGTCCCCCGGCTGGCGAGGACTCGGCGGCCCGACCCGGACCGCGCTCTCCACTGTGATCCCGCTTCGGGTTTCCGGATCACCGCCGTCGGCGGGACCGGGGCGCCATGACCACCACGGCATCGCTCGTCGCACCTCACTCCCCAGCGGATCCAGCCGCCTACGGTGCGTTGGATCCGAGGATGGACGGTACCCGGACAGCCGGGTTGAAGCACCCCCCCAACGACCGCACCGGCCCAGAAGAATGAATGGGGGTCATCCGTTCGGACGAGTAGTGAGCGGAGTCACGGCGAGATCGGTGGCCTTCTGCAACCAGGCCGCTCCGTACGGTCCCACCAGGCCCACCCAACGGCCGGCGACCCTTACCCGCACCGCGGCGCGCGCCGCAGGGACGGCCGGCTCGTCGACCGCGCCGAGGAAGCCCATCCGGACCAGTCCCTGCACCAGTCGCTGCGGCACCTCGACCGGCGGGCCCGGCGGATCGTCCGGCGTGACCACCACCGCCACGTGGTCGAGCAGCGCGTCGCGCAGGACCCGCTGACCCACCGCGCGGCCCGCCACCCCCTCGGCGCTCGCCGTACGCAGGGTGCCCGCCGCCGCGGCCGCGATCCGGCGCACCTCGACGCCGGGCAGCACCTCGACCGGCTCGCTGCGCGCCGGCGGCAGGGGCCAGCGCCACTGCGCGTCCCGGCGCTCCGGCAACGCGGTACCGCCGCGTCCCAGCTCGGCCAGCAGGTCGGCCGCGCCCACGGTGACGTCCCCGGCGGCGTCGCCGGCCACCGTGGAGGCGACCAGCACCTGCCACGGCAGCCGGGCCCACAGGACGACCCGCCCGGAAGCGCCGGCCGGCCGCAGCCGCACCGGCGCCGCCGGGTCCAGCCGGACCAGCCGGGCCAGGAAGGCGCCCGCGTCGGCCACGCCGGCCAGGCCGTGGCTGGACGCCGACGACGCCACCCGTTCCGGCCGCGTCACGATCCGCCGCCCTGCGGGGCGTACGTCAGCAGGAAGTCCCGCTCCTCGACGGTGATCCGCCGGGGCACCTGACGCGTCAGGTCGAACGGCACCAGCACCGAGCGGGCGCGACTGGCCAGCACCTCACCGTCGTACAGCTCGTAGGCGACGGTGAACCGGGACGCCTTGATCTCCTCCACCCACAGCTCGATGCGGACCGTGGGCGCGGACTCCGCGGTGGCCCGTCCGAGCGCGTAGTCGACCGGGCGCAGGTAGTCGACCTCGTGCCGGCGGATCACCACCCCGTCGGCGAACGAGCCCACTCCCCAGGCCCGGCCGCCGGCGAACATCAACGCCACCCGCGCCTCCTCGTACAGCGTGAGGAAGCGCGAGTTGTTGACGTGTCCGTACGCGTCCAGGTCGGACCAGCGCAGCGTGCAGTGGTAGACGAACCGGTCAGTCACGGGTCAGCTTGCGGTAGGTCACCCGGTGCGGTCGGGCGGCCTCCGCGCCGAGGCGGTCGATCTTGTTCTTCTCGTACGCCTCGAAGTTGCCCTCGAACCAGAACCACCTGGACGGGTCCTGGTCGTCGCCCTCCCAGGCCAGGATGTGCGTGGCGACCCGGTCCAGGAACATCCGGTCGTGAGAGATGACCACGGCGCAGCCGGGGAACTCCAGCAGGGCGTTCTCCAGGCTGGACAGCGTCTCCACGTCCAGGTCGTTCGTCGGCTCGTCGAGCAGGATGACGTTGCCGCCGATCTTGAGGGTCAGCGCCAGGTTGAGCCGGTTGCGCTCACCGCCGGAGAGCACCTTCGTCGGCTTCTGCTGATCCGGCCCCTTGAAGCCGAACGCCGCGATGTACGCCCGCGACGGCATCTCGACCTTGCCCACCATCAGGTAGTCCAGCCCGTCCGAGACGACCTCCCAGACGGTCTTGTCGCCGTTGAGGCCCTCGCGGTTCTGGTCGACGTACGACAGCGAGACCGTCTCGCCGACGCGCACCGAGCCGGCGGTCGGCTCCTCCAGCCCGACGATGGTCTTGAACAGCGTGGTCTTGCCGACGCCGTTGGGGCCGATGATGCCGACGATGCCGTTGCGCGGCAGCGAGAACGACAGGTTGTCGATCAGCAGCCGGTCACCGAAGCCCTTGCTGAGGTTCTGCGCCTCGATCACGGTGCTGCCCAGGCGCGGGCCCGGCGGGATCTGGATCTCTTCGAAGTCCAGCTTGCGGGTCTTCTCCGCCTCGGTGGCCATCTCGTCGTACCGGTCCAGGCGGGCCTTGGACTTGGTCTGCCGGGCCTTGGCGTTGGAGCGGACCCACTCCAACTCCTCGGTGAGGCGCTTCTTCATCTTGGCGTCGCGGCGGCCCTCGACGGCCAGCCGGGCGGCCTTCTTCTCCAGGTAGGTGGAGTAGTTGCCCTCGTACGGGTACGTCCGGCCACGGTCCAGCTCAAGGATCCAGTTGGCCACGTTGTCCAGGAAGTACCGGTCGTGCGTGATCGCCATGACGGTGCCGGCGTACTTCGCCAGGTGCTGCTCCAGCCAGGAGACGCTCTCCGCGTCCAGGTGGTTGGTGGGCTCGTCCAGCAGCAGCAGGTCGGGCGCCTCCAGCAGCAGCTTGCAGAGCGCGACCCGGCGGCGCTCACCACCGGAGAGCTGGGTCACGTCGGCGTCCGGCGGCGGGCAGCGCAGCGCGTCCATGGCCAGTTCGAGCTTGGAGTCGACGTCCCAGGCGTCGAGGTGATCAAGCTCTTCCTGGAGCTTGCCCATCTCCTCCATCAGCTCGTCGGAGTAGTCGGTCGCCATCTGCTCGGCGATCTTGTTGAACCGCTCCAGCTTGGCCTTGGTCTCGGCGACCGCCTCCTCGACGTTGCCGAGCACGGTCTTGGCCTCGTTGAGCGGGGGCTCCTGGGCGAGCATGCCGACGGTGTAGCCGGGCATGAGCCGGGCCTCGCCGTTGCTCGGCTTGTCCAGCCCTGCCATGATCTTGAGGAGGCTGGACTTACCGGCGCCGTTGGGGCCGAGCACACCGATCTTGGCCCCCGGCAGGAAGCTCAACGTGACGTTGTCGAGCACGACCTTGTCGCCGTGCGCCTTGCGCGCCTTTTCCAGGACGTAGATGTACTGGGCCACGGTGCGGGCTACCTCCGTCGGTTTGCTGTCGCCTGAGTGGGCGGCGCGGCGCGAGCTGAGACCTCCGCCCGCCGCCGCCGGCCGGGAGCCGGCCGCGCGCACGCCATCGTCAATCCTGACAGGTACGACGCGCTTCGCCCACATCACCCCGCCCCAGGAGTACGCCGGCGAGCGCGCCGCCTCCGATCGTCGGGCTGTCGACAAGATCACCTTCAGGATTCACCGCACACTGGGCGGGTAGGAGACTCCGGCACGGGGGCCCAGACACCGCAGCTACGCTCAGTACGCTCATCGCGGTGGACCCGTCAGTACCCGGAGGTGGCCGATCGTGACCGTCCGTAGCTCCTTTGTCGTAGTGGCGAATCGTCTGCCGGTCGACGAGGTGAGCACACCCGAGGGACGGCAGTGGCGACGCAGCCCCGGTGGGCTCGTCACCGCGCTGCATCCCGTACTCGCCGAGCACCAGGGCACCTGGGTGGGCTGGGCCGGCGGCACCGGTGCCGCTCCCGAGCCGTTCGACCTGGAGGGCATCCGGCTGCACCCGGTCCCGTTGAGCGCAGAGGAGTTGGAGCGCTACTACGAGGGCCAGTCCAACGCGACGATCTGGCCGCTCTATCACGACGCGGTGGAGACACCGGCGTACAAGCGTCGCTGGCGTGAGGCGTACCGGCTGGTCAACGCCCGGTTCGCGGAGGCCGCAGCCGACGTCGCGGCCGAGGGCGCGACGGTCTGGGTGCAGGACTACCAGCTCCAACTGGTGCCGGCCATGCTCCGCGAGCTGCGCCCCGACCTGCGGATCGGCTTCTTCCTGCACATCCCGTTCCCGCCGATCGAGCTGTTCATGCAGATGCCGTTCCGTACCGAGCTGCTGCGCGGTCTACTCGGCGCGGACCTGGTGGGCTTCCAGCAGCGGTTGGCCGCGCAGAACTTCGTCCGGCTGGCCCGGCACCTGCTCGGGCTCCGCTACGAGGGTCAGATGATCCAGGTCGACGGTCGGCAGGTGAAGGCGGGCGCCTTCCCCATCTCCATCGACACGCAGGAGATGGAGCGGATGGCGGCCGACCCGGCGATCCAGGCGCGGGCCAAGCAGATCCGCGCCGAACTGGGCGACCCGAAGACGATAATCCTGGGCGTGGACCGGCTCGACTACACCAAGGGCATCGAGTTGCGCCTGAAGGCGTTCCGCGAGTTGCTTGCTGACGGAAAGTTGACAGTTCCGGACGCCGTTATGGTGCAGGTGGCCACGCCGAGTCGCGAGCGCGTCGAGCACTACCAGGCACTTCGGGTCAAGGTGGAGCGCGAAGTTGGTCGGATTAATGGCGAATTCGGCCGAGTCGGCGTGCCGGCCGTGCATTACCTCCATCAGTCGTACAGTCGCAGTGAACTGGCCGCGATGTACGTTGCTGCGGACGTGATGATGGTGACCCCGCTGCGAGACGGCATGAATCTCGTGGCCAAGGAGTACGTCGCATCCCGTGCCGACCAGGGCGGTGCGCTCGTGCTCAGCGAGTTCGCTGGCGCCGCAACGGAGCTGCGCCAGGCATTCCTATGTAACCCGCACGACCCGGACGCGGTGAAGGACGCCCTGCTCCGGGCCGTGCACGTGGAGAAAACCGAGGCACGCCGCCGGATGCGGACAATGCAACGTCACCTGCGTACCCACGACGTGGGGCACTGGGCCAAGTCTTTCCTCTCCGAACTGGGAGTTTCCGAGGCGGAGGCCGCGTGAACACGGCCGTCAACGACGGAACGGCGATCGCCACCGGGGTGATGGACCCCGAACTGCGATCCGCCATCGGCCGGATCGCCCGGGTTCCGCAGCTCCTGATCGCCTGTGACTACGACGGCACACTCGCGCCGATCGTCGAGGATCCCAGCACCGCCGTACCGCTGCCCGAGTCGGTGGCCGCGATCCGCGCGCTCGCGGCGCTGCCGCAGACGAGCGTGGCCGTGGTCTCCGGTCGCGCCCTGCGCGACCTGGCCGCGCTCTCCCGGCTGCCCAGCGAGGTACACCTCGTCGGCAGTCACGGCTCCGAATTCGACATCGGCTTCGTCGAGCGCCTCTCCCCCGAGCTGGTCGCGGTCCGCACCCAGGTGCGCAACGCGCTGCGCGAGATCGCCGCCGAACACCCGGGCATCCGGCTCGAACGCAAGCCGGCCAGCGTCGCGGTGCACACCCGGGGCGTCGACCCGCAGGTCGCCGCCGCCGCCATCGAGGCCGTCCGCAACGGCCCGGCCGCCTTCGACGGCGTCACCGTGACGCAGGGCAAGGAGGTCATCGAGCTGTCCGTGGTGGCCACCCACAAGGGCACGGCCGTCGACCAGCTACGGACCCAGCTCTCGGCGAGCGCGGTGCTCTTCATCGGCGACGACGTCACCGATGAGAACGCCTTCGGCAACCTGCACGGGCCGGACCTCGGTATCAAGATCGGCCCAGGCGACACCAAGGCCAACTTCCGGGTGGCCGAGCCCATCGAGGCCGCCCGCGCGCTCGGGCTGCTGCTGGAGACCCGCCGGCACTGGCTGTTCGGCGAGCGGGCGGTGCCCATCGAGCGGCACTCGATGCTGGCCAACGGTCGTACCGTCGCCCTGCTCACCCCCGAGGCGAAGGTGAGCTGGCTCTGCCACCCCAAGCCGGACTCGGCGGCGATCTTCGCCGACCTGGTCGGCGGCAGCCCGGCCGGTCACTTCAGCATCGCCCCGGAGCGCGGCGGCATCCCGCTGGGCCAGCGCTACCGCTCCGGCACGATGACCGTCGAGACCCGGTGGTCCGGGCTCACCGTCACCGACTGGCTGGACAAGCCGGCCCGCGAGACGACGCCCGACGGTCCCGCCGTGGTCACCGGCGACTCGACCCTCGTCCGGGTCCTCAGCGGCAACGGGCGGGTCCGGGTGGAGTTCGCGCCGCGCCCCGAGTTCGGCCAGGTGGCCGTGCAGTTGCAGCCCGTCGGCGACGGCCTGCTGGTGCTCGGCTCGAACGAACCGGTCGCCCTCTACTCCCCCGGGGTCGAGTGGCAGGTCAACAACGACGGTGGGTACGAGACCGCCAAGGCGGTCGTCGACCTCTCCGCCGCTGGTGGGCAGGTCGTGCTGGAGCTGCGCTTCGGCACGCACAGCCTGGAGCACCACCGGGTGCCGATCCACGAGCGGCAGGCCGCTGCCGAGCAGCCGTGGAAGGACTGGGTGGCCTCGCTTCGGCTGCCGTCCACCTCCCGTGACCTGGTCGCGCGCAGCGCCCTCACCCTGCGCGGGCTCTGCCACGAGACGACCGGCTCGATCCTCGCCGCGGCCACCACCTCCCTGCCGGAGGAGCTGGGCGGCGTCCGCAACTGGGACTACCGCTACTGCTGGCTGCGCGACGCCGCGCTGACCGCCCGCGCGCTCGTCGACCTCGGCTCCATCGACGAGGCCGAGGCGTTCCTGCGCTGGGTGGACGGCTGCATCGAGCGCACCGGCGGCCACCCGGAGCGGCTGCACCCGCTCTACACCATCGACGGGTACGAGCTGGGGGCCGAGGCGGTCATCGACACGCTGCCCGGGTACGCCGGCTCCCGGCCGGTCCGGGTCGGCAACCTCGCCAACCACCAGCTCCAGCTCGACGTGTTCGGCCCCATCGCCGACCTGATCGCGGCCGTCGCCGACGCGCGCGGCTCGGTCCGCGACGACGAGTGGCGGGTCCTGGAGAACATGGTCGAGGCGGTCCGCCGCCGCTGGCACGAGCCCGACCACGGCATCTGGGAGGCGCGGCTGCCACCCCGGCACCACGTCTTCTCGAAGGTGATGTGCTGGATGACCGTCGACCGGGCGCTGCACGTGATGCGCCAGCACGGCGGCGAAGACCGGCCCGAGTGGACGGACCTGCGCGACCGGATCGGCGCGAACGTGCTGGAGCACGGCTGGCACGACGACGTCGAGGCGTACAGCGTCGCGTACGGGGACGAGGACATGGACGCCTCGTCGCTCTGGATCGGCCTCTCCGGCCTGCTCCCGGGTGACGACCCGCGCTTCCTGTCCACGGTCCTGAAGATCGAGGCGGACCTGCGCAGCGGCCCGGTCGTCTACCGGTACCACTGGGACGACGGCCTGCCCGGCCGCGAGGGCGGCTTCCACATCTGCACGGCGTGGCTGATCGAGGCGTACCTGCGCACCGGCCGGCGCACCGACGCGGAGGAGCTGTTCGCGCAGATGGTGCTGACCGCCGGCCCGACCGGCCTGCTCCCCGAGCAGTACGACCCGCTCGCCGAGCGCGGCCTGGGCAACCACCCGCAGGCGTACAGCCACCTCGGGCTGATCCGCTGTGCCCTGCTGCTGGACAACATGCTCAAGCAGTAACGACAGCACGTACGACGGGGCCGGGAGCGCTGACGCTCCCGGCCCCGTCGTCACGTGGCACCACCTCGCCGATCATGGCGCCGTGGTGGGCAACAAAACGCCGGTAAGGCACCAACCCGGGCACCACAACTCCATGATCGCCGCATCCGGACTACCCTGCTCGCCGATCTTGCACTTCCTGTCCCGACACAAGGGACATATCACGCATGTTGCCCGCCGAAACCGCAAGATCGGTGGGCACCCGTTGCTCAGGCGTCGAGGGCACCCACCACGTCGCCCACGACGACCACGGCGGGTGGGCGCACCTCGGCTGTGTGCACGTCGGCGGCGACCACTTCGAGCGTGGACCGCAGCACCCGCTGAGTGCCCGTGGTGGCTTCCTGGACCACGGCGGCCGGTGTCTGCGGCGACCGGCCATGCGCGATCAACGTCTCGGCGATAGCGGCGAGGTTCTTCAGCCCCATCAGGATCACCAGGGTGCCGCGCAGGCCGGCCAGGGCGTCCCAGCGCACCAGCGACGCCGGCGAGTCGGGCGCCACGTGCCCGGAGACCACGGTGAACTCGTGCGCCACCCCCCGGTGGGTGACCGGGATGCCGGCCGCAGCCGGCGCGGCGATCGAGCTGGTCACCCCCGGCACGACGGTCACCGGCACACCGGCCGCCGCGCAGGCCAGCAACTCCTCGCCGCCCCGGCCGAAGACGTACGGGTCGCCGCCCTTGAGCCGCACCACGGCAGCACCGGCCAGCGCCCGGTCGACCAGGATCTGGTTGATCTCCTCCTGGGCGCGTGACGGGCCGTAGGGGATCTTCGAGGCGTCCACCAGCTCGACGTCGGGGCGCAGCTCGTCCAGGAGCAGGCCGGGTACCAGCCGGTCGGCGACCACCACATCCGCCTCGGTGAGCAGCCGCCAGCCCTTCACGGTGATCAGCTCCGGGTCACCCGGCCCGGACCCGACGAGAGCCACCCGCCCGCCGGTCGAGTTAGGAAGGGCCCCTTCCTCTACCCCAGGCGTTAAGAGGGGGCCCTTCCTTGCAGCGAGCAGGTCGCGGATGGCGTCGCGGACGCTCATCGCCCGTCGGGGGTCACCACCGCCGAGCACCGCCACGGTGACCGGTCCCTGCCGGGTCACCGCCGGAGTCCAGGCGGTGGCGGCCGCCCGGTCGTCGGCGCGTACGCAGAAGATCCGCCGCTCGTCCGCGACGGCACTGACCGCGGCAGCCGCGGTCGGATCGTCGATCGCCACCTGGACCAGCCAGGCCCCGTCCAGGTCCTCGGGCACGAAGCGGCGCGGCACCCAGCGCAGCCGACCCGCGTCGACCCGGGCCTGCAACGCCGGGGTCAGCTCCGGTGCCACCAGCAGGACATCCGCGCCGGCGTCCAGCAGCGCCGGCACGCGCCGGGTGGCGACCGCGCCGCCACCCACCACGACCACCCGCCGTCCGTCGAGCCGCAGACCAAGGGGGTACGGGTTCGCGCTCATCCGGCACCACCGGACCGCTCGCTGGACGTGGTCACTTCTCGGCCACGCCGGCCGAGTCGAACGTGGCGACCTCGTGCAGCACCCGGACCGCGCCGGTGACCACCGGCAGCGCCAGCAGCGCGCCGGTGCCCTCGCCGAGGCGCAGCCCCAGATCGATGAGCGGGTCGAGGCCGAGGTGTCGCAACGCCACCGTCGCGCCGGGCTCCGCCGAGCGGTGTCCGGCGACCATGGCGGCGACCGCGTCCGGAGCGAACGCGGCGGCGGCGAGCGCCGCGGACACCGCGATCACCCCGTCCAGCAGGACCGGCGTACGACGGGCGGCGGCACCGAGGATCAGCCCGGCCAGGGCGGCGTGCTCCAAACCGCCGACGGCGGCGAGGACACCCAGCGGGTCGGCCGGGTCGGGGGTGTGCCGGGCCAGCGCGGCCCGCACCACGGCCACCTTGTGGGCGTACGTCGCATCGTCCACTCCGGTGCCCCGACCCGTGGAGTCGAGCGGGTCGACGCCGGTGAACGCGGCGATCAGCGCGGCGGCCGGGGTGGTGTTGCCGATGCCCATGTCCCCGGTGAGCAGGATGCCGGCGCCGGCGTCGATCAGCTCGTCGGCGACCCGGACGCCGGTCAGGACCGCCGCCAGCGCCTCGTCCCGGGTGAGCGCTGCGGTCACCGACAGGTCGCGGGTACCGCGGCGTACGGACGCGTCGATCAGCCGCGGCGCGGCCAGGTCCGACACGGGCGCGGCCGAGCCCGTGGGCGCGGCCAGGTCCGACGCGGGCGCGGCCGACCCGGTGGGCGCGGGCAGCGGGTGGGCCACCCCGACGTCGATCACGGTGACCGACGCGCCGGCCTGCCGGGCGAACGCGTTGACGACCGCGCCACCGGCCAGGAAGTTGCCGATCATCTGCGCGGTGACCTCCTGCGGCCACGGGGTGACTCCCTGGGCGTGCACCCCGTGGTCGCCCGCGAAGATCGCCACGGCGGCGGGCTCGGGCACCGGCGGCGGGCAGATCCCGGCCAGTCCGGCGAGGCGTACCGACAGGTTCTCCAGCAGGCCCAGCGAGCCCGCCGGCTTGGTCAGCCGGCCGTGCAGCTCGCGGGCGGCGGCCATCGCCGCCTCGTCCGGGGGCCGGATCGCCGACGTCGTGGTCTCCAGCATCATGCCTCCATGATCTCGCGCAGCACCGCGATGAACGCGTCGGTGGTGTCTCGGTCGCGTACCGCCACGCGCAGCCAGTCCGGGCCGAGCCCGGGGAAGGTGTCGCCCCGGCGGACCGCCCAGCCCCGGTCGCGCAGGGCGGCCCGTACCCGGGTCGCGTCGGGCAGGCGCAGCAGGACGAACGCGCTGGCGGGGCGGCCGGCGACGCGTACGCCCGGCAGGTCGGACAGGCAGGCGACCAGGTGGTCGCGGTCGGCGGCGAGTTCGGCGGCGATCGCGCGTTCGGCCTGGACCGCGACGGGCGTGGCGCAGGCCTCGGCGGCGGCCAGCGCGGGCGTGGAGACGGCCCAGAGCGG
This sequence comes from Micromonospora sp. NPDC049107, assembly GCF_040648595.1. Taxonomy (NCBI): domain Bacteria; kingdom Bacillati; phylum Actinomycetota; class Actinomycetes; order Micromonosporales; family Micromonosporaceae; genus Micromonospora; species Micromonospora sp. NPDC049107. The sequence goes on along the minus strand of NZ_JBEZEC010000012.1, from coordinate 208,744 downwards.
CTGGACGGCGGCCAGCCGGGACAGCAGGGCCGCGTCGCCGAGCAGGTAGCCGATCCGCAGGCCGGCCAGGCCCCAGGTCTTGGTGAGGCTACGGAGGACGAGCAACCCGGGCAGGTCGCGCCGCTCGGCGAGCGACTCGGGTTCGCCGGTGTCCGCGCCGCCCGTGGTGTCGGCGAACGCCTCGTCGACGACCAGCACCCGGCCGGGACGGGCGAGCGCGGCGATGGTCCGGGCGGGGTGCAGCACCGAGGTGGGGTTCGTCGGGTTGCCGATCATGACCAGGTCCGCGTCGGCGGGCACGAGGGATTCGTCGAGGCGGAAGCCGTCGGCCGGGTCCAGCAGGACCCGTTCGACCGTGTGCCCGGCGGCCCGCAGCGCCGCCTCCGGCTCGGTGAACTGCGGGTGCACCACCACGGGCCGGCGCACGCCGCGCAGCGCCTGGGCGATGAGCACGAAGCCCTCGGCGGCCCCGGCGGTGAGCAGTACCTCGTCCGGGTGACGCCGGTGCCGGGCGGCGACGGCGGCGCGGGCCGGGGCCGGGGCCGGATAGCGGGCCAGGTCGGTGAGGGTGGCGGCGATCGGATCGGCCAGCCAGGCCGGTAGCGGCGCCCGGCGGACGTTGACGGCGAGGTCGACCAACCCGGCGCTGGCCTCGGCGTCGCCGTGGTGCGCCAGGTCGGGCTCGGCGTCGACGAACGGCGACACCCCGCACGGCTGATCACGCATGTCCGCGATCCTGCCGGGAAGGTGGCCGGCGGGACAGTCGATGTCGACGTAAGCCATGTCACCACCTCGCGGGTTTATGAGTTCTTCTCATGTACGAATCGGAAATGTCATAACTTTGCGACGTGAGCAACCGACCCCTTGCTGCCGCTGGTCGTCTCGTTCCTCTCCTGCGCGCCGGGCTCATCGCCGGCATCGTGATCGCCGCCGCCGCCTACCCGCTGGTCGCCCTCACCGGGCTCGGCGCGAAGGCCACCGCGCACGCCACGGAGCAGAAGACCCGGCTGCTGACCAAAGCCCTGCCCGCCGAAACCTCCTACCTGTACGCCCCGGACGGCAAGACCGTGCTGACCATGTTCTACGAGGAGTACCGGCAGTACACGAAGCTGTCGGACATGTCGCCGAACATCCAGCAGGCGATCGTCGCCGCCGAGGACTCCCGCTTCTACCAGCACCACGGCGTCGACCCGAAAGGCGTGGCCCGCGCCTTCGTGGCCAACGCCCACTCCAGCGGGGTGTCCCAGGGCGCGTCGACGCTGACCATGCAGTACGTCCGGATGGCCCTGCGGGACAGCGCCACCACCCCCAAGGAGGTCCAGGAGGCCACCCAGCAGACCAGCCTGCGCAAGGTCAAGGAGATGCGCATGGCGCTGGACCTGGAGAAGGAGATGAGCAAGGAAGACATCATGGAGCGCTACCTGAACTCGGCGTACTTCGGTCACCGGGCGTACGGCATCTACGCGGCCAGCGAGATCTTCTTCTCCAAGACCCCGAAGGACCTCACCCCGGTCGAGGCGGCCACCCTCGCCGGGCTCGTCAAGTCCCCCTCCGAGTACGACCCGGCCGACTCCGACCAGAAGGAGGCCACCGGGCGGCGCAACTACGTCCTGGACCGGATGAGCCAGCTCGGCTACCTGTCCCCCGACTCGGCCGCCGCCGCGAAGTCCGAGCCGATCCGGCTGAAGCTCACCACCCCACCGAGCGACTGCGCCTCGATCATCGAGAAGTACCAGAGCTGGGGCTTCGCCTGCGACTACGTGAAGAACTGGTGGAGCGCGCAACCGGCGTTCGGCAGCAACCGCCTCGAACGGATGGACAAGCTGCGCCGGGGCGGCTACCGGATCGTGCTCAGCCTCGACCAGAAGGTCCAGGAGGCGGCCGAGAAGAACGTCGGCGCGAAGGAGGGCACCGGCAGCCCGTTCGCCAACGGCATCGTGGTCTCCGAACCGGGCACCGGGCGGGTCAAGGCGATGGCGGTCAACCGGAACTACTCCCTGGATCTGGCCGACAATCCACCCAGCTCCAATCCCGAGGCCGGGCCGAAGGTGAAGGCCAACTACCCCAACACGGTGGCGCCGCTGCTCGGCGGCGGAGACCTGCCCGGCTACCAGGCCGGATCGACGTTCAAGATGTTCCCGATGCTGGCCGCGCTGGACTCCGGGATGACGTTGTCCACCTCGTTCAACGCCCCGTACCGCTACAAGTCGTCCGTCTACGACGGCTGGGCGCCGTCGAACGCCAGCGGCGCGATGACCGGCCAGCAGACCATGTGGTCGGGCTTCGGCAAATCCGTCAACACGTACTTCGTGTGGCTGGAGGAGAAGGTGGGCGCGGAGAAGGCGGTCCGACTCGCCGAACAGCTCGGCCTGCGCTGGCGTACCGACGTCGACCGGGAGCAGGCGTCACCGGGCAAGGCCAACAAGTGGGGCGCGTTCACCCTCGGCGTCTCCGACGCCACCCCGCTGGAGATGGCGAACGCCTACGCGGCCATCGCGGCCGACGGCCGCTACTGCGAGGCGATACCCGTGCAGGCGATCATGAACCGGGACGGCACACCGGCCACGTACACCACGCCGGGCGGCATCCAGCGCGAGGTGGCGAAGCCCCGCTGCCGCCAGGTGGTCAGCGCCGACGCCGCCCGCGCGGCCACCGACGCCGCCCGCTGCCCGACCGGGGACACCCCGGCACGCGGGGGCTGCGGCGGCTGGTCGACGGCCGACAGCGTCCGGGGTACGGTCGGCCGCCCGGTCGCCGGCAAGACGGGTACCACCGACAGCACCCGGTCCGCCTGGTTCGTCGGGTTCACACCGGAACTGGCTGCGGCGAGCTTCATCTCCGACCCGGACAATCCGTTCAACGCGGTCGGTGACGGACAGTCCCAGATCCCGATCGCGGCGGTGGCACAGACCCTGCGCGACGGCCTCAAGGGCACACCTACCCGCCAGTTCACGCCGCCCTCGGACGCCATCGTCGGGTGACGGCGGGGGTCGGCGAAAGGTCCGCCGGGCGGCGGGGCTCAGCGCAGGTCCGCCGCCACGAACGACCAGACTTCGAGGTCGACCCGGCCACCGCCGACGAAGCCGGCGTTGCGCAACAGGCCCTCGTAGCTGAAGCCGGCCTTCTCGGCGACCCGGCGGGACGCCAGGTTGCCGGGCGCGACCCGCAGCTCGACCCGCTGGAAACCGTGCTCCAGGATCAACGCGATGGCCACCGCGTCCACCGCCTCGGCGGCCAGGCCGAAGCCCCGGGCGTGCGGGGCCATCGCGTAGGAGACCTCGGTGAGGCGGGCACCCCAGTCGGTACGCCGGGTCCAGAGGGAGCCGACCACCTGGTCGTCCTCCCGGCGGATCACTCCGTAGTGGTCGCCCTCGCCGCTGTCGCGTCGCTGCCGGGCCAGGTCGGTGCACCAGGCGTGCCCGTCGATCGGACCGGAGTCGCCGGGCAGCGGCAGCCAACGCCGGGTCAGCTTGTCGGCGAAGATCTCGCCGGCCGCCGCCGCGTCGGCCGCGGTGAGCCGGCGCACCTCCGTACGCGGGGTGGAGACGGTCAACACCGGAAACCGGCGGACCGCCACCTGACCGATCACGCCGGCACCACCGGCTGTGACACCGCCTCGGCTGCTGGCTCGCCCACCGCCGCGGCCACCACCCGGGCGGCGGTCGCCGGATGACCGGCCCAGTGCAGGGTGAGCTGCGAGGCGTGCACGTTGCGCCAGACGAACCCCTCCGGCGTGCCACCTTCCCACCGCCACGCCGGCCGCTGACCGGCGCGCGGGGTGAGCACCGCCCGGTGCTCCTTGTGCCCGACAACCACCGTGCCGCTCGCGGCGACCACGCTGTCGGTCTCGGCGGTCGCCTCCCGGTAGCCCACCACCAGACCGTCGCGGCTCGCGCCCACCGCGTCCAGCACACCGCACATCGGCAGCCCGTCCAGCTCCCGGGCCAGCCAGAGCAGACCGGCGCCCTCGGCGACCACCGGCCGGCCGGTACGCGCCAACTCGGCCACCGCGATGCAGAGCCGACGGTTGGCCGACAGTTGCTCGGCGTACGCCTCGGGCAGCGCTCCCCCGACGACCAGCGCCCGCGTGCCGACGGGCAACGCCTCGTCGCGCAGCGGGTCGACCGTGACCACCTCGGCGCCGGCCGCCGTCAGCAGCTCCGCGGCCTCCGGGTGGCTGAAGCTGCCACCCGGACCACCGGCCACCGCGACCAGCGGACGCTGCGCGGGCACGACCAGCTCACCGAGCGCGTCCCCCGGCGACCAGGCCACCGCCGGCAGGGGCGGAGCGGAACGGGCCAGCCCGAGCAGACGTTCCAGGTCGACAGTGGCGGCGACGGCCTCACCCAGGCGACGCACCGCGCGGACGGCGTCGGCCGAGGAGTCGACGACCGGCGCGACCCCGTGCCGGCGGGACGGCAGCACGGCCGGCAGATCCTGGCGGCGCAGCGCGCCGTAGACGGGCACACCCACGTCGTCCAACGCCTCGCGCAGCATGCTCTCGTGCCGCGACGACGCCACCCGGTTGAGGATCACCCCGCCCAACCACAACTGCTCGTCGTACGAGCGGAACCCGTGCACCAGCGCGGCCACCGACTGACCCATCGCGGCCACGTCGACCACCAGCACCACCGGGCTGCGCAGCGCCGCCGCGGCGGCGGCCGTGGACTCCTGCTCGGGCCGGCCGCCCACCGAGTCGTACAGGCCCATGCTGCCCTGCACGACCGCGAGACCGGCACCGGCGGCGCCGTGCGCGACCAGCGGGGCGAGCCGGTCGACGCCGACCAGCCGGGGATCGATCACCCGGCCCGGTCGGCCGGCGGCGAGACCGAGGTACGCGGCGTCGACGTGGTCCGGGCCGAGCTTGAACCCGGCGACGTCGACACCCCGCTCGGCCAGGGCGGCGAGCAGCCCGATCGCCAACGCGTTCTTTCCGTGCCCGGAGGACGGCGCGCTGAGCACCAGGCGCGGCACGACGGTCATCATCGACTCCTCGCGGGCGGCGGCGGGTACGCGACGGACAACCGAGGGGGTCGATCCGTCGGCGTGACGATACTCGCCCGCACCGACGGGCGAGCACCGCCAACCGGGGGTCGGCGGACCGTCCCGGCCCGGTCGCGGTGAGTGGCCCCGGTCATACGGGTAGCCTCGGTGCCGTGTACCGGTTCCTGCTGAGCCCACGCTGGTTGGGCGCCCTCGCGCTGACGCTGGTCGCCGCCGCCGTCATGGTGTGGCTCGGCAACTGGCAGCTGGACCGCTACCGGGGTCGTACCGAGATCAACGAGCGGATCGACGCGGGCGAGCGGATGGCCCCGGCGCCCCTGGCCGACGCGTTCCGCCCGCCGGCCGGCGGGCCCGGCACCGCCGGTCCGGCTCCCGCGAAGGACCGGGTCTGGACCCGCGTCACCGCCACCGGCCGGTACGACACGTCGAACACCGTCCTGGTCCGGGGCCGGACGGTCGACAGCCGGGTCGGCTTCGAGGTGCTCACCCCACTCGTGCTCGCCGACGGCACCGCGCTGCTGGTGGACCGGGGCTGGATCCCGCCGGCTCCGGGCGGCGCGACCGCCCAGCCGTCGGTGCCCACCCCGCCGGGCGGCGACGTCACGGTCAGCGGCCGGGTGCACGAGACCGAGAGCGGCGCCGGCGTGGTGGACCGCCGCGACGGACGGCTGGAGACCCGGCGGATCGCCGTGCCGCGGCTGGCCCGCGAGCTGCCCTACCCGGTCTACGGCGGCTACCTGCTGCTGGACGAGCAGACCCCGGCCGCCGACCCGCTCTTCAAGGCCGTCCCGGTCGGGCACACCAACAACTGGCAGAACTTCGGCTACGTCGTGCAGTGGTGGCTCTTCGCCGCGATGGCGATCTTCGGCTACGGCTGGGTGGCCCGCCGCGAGGCACGCCGGGCCGCCGGCCTCGGTGGCGCGCCGGCACCGCTGGACCGGGCGGCCGAGCCGACGCCCAGCGCCTCCGCCTGACCCCGCCCTGACAGCCTGAACCGGCGTCCGCCGGTGGGCTGGCCCCGACCGCCGTCAGCCGGTGACCCGGCCCGCGTGGATGGCGCGGACGGCGTCGATGGTGTCGGCCTCGGCGGCGGACTTGTCGTCCCGGTAGCGCACCACGCGGGCGAACCGCAGCGCCATTCCACCGGGATAGCGGGTGCTCGTCTGCACCCCGTCGAACGCGATCTCCACGACCTGCTCGGGACGCACCCGGACCACCCAGTCGCCGCGCTCGACGGCGAGGCCGAGGAACCGCTCGGTCTGCCACCGCAGCAGCTCGTCGGTGAGCCCCTTGAACGTCTTGCCGAGCATCACGAAGTCGCCGGTGCGCGGGTCACGGGCGCCGAGGTGCAGGTTGGAGAGCCAGCCCTTGCGCCGGCCGCTGCCCCACTCCACGGCGAGCACCACCAGGTCGAGGGTGTGTCGGGGTTTGACCTTGACCCAGGCCGCCCCACGACGGCCGGCGTCGTAGGGGGCGTCCGGCGCCTTGACCACCACGCCCTCCTGGCCCGCGTCGAGGGCGGCGGCGAACGCCGCCCCGGCCTGCTCCGGACCGTCGACCTCCATCCGACCGACCAGCAGTGACGCGTCCACCGCGCCGGCGAGCGCGGCCCACCGCTGGTGGCCGGGCAGGTCGATCAGATCCTCACCGTCGAGGTGCAGCAGGTCGAAGAAGTACGGGGTGAGCACCGTCGTGCCGGTGCTGGCGGCGGCCGCGAGCACCGCCGGGGCGACCGGCGTACGGCCGGTGGTGCTCGGGGTGGTGCGCCGGGCGGCCCGGCTGGAGGTCTGCTGGAACGGCAGCGGGCGGCCCGTCTCGTCCAGGCCGATCGCCTCGCCGTCGAGCACCAGCTCGCGGCCGGGCAGGGCGCGCACCGCCGCGACGACCTCGGGCACCCGGCTGGTGATCTCGTCGAGGCTGCGGGTGAACACGGCGATGTCGGCGCCGGAGCGGTGCACCTGGATGCGGATGCCGTCGAGCTTCACGTCGACCACGGCCGGCGTGCCGGTCGCGGCCAGCGCCTCGTCGACCGAGGGGGCGCTCTGGGCGAGCATCGGCGCGAGCGGCCGGCCGACCCGCAGGCCGAAACCAGCCAGCTCGGCGGCCCCTCCGCGCAGCGCGGCCACCGCCACGGCCCGCAGGTCACCGGCGAGCAGCAGGGCACGGCGGACGGTGGCGGCCGGCACCTCGGCGGCCCGGGCCACGGCATCGGCGAGCAGCCCGGCCTGCGCGCCCTGGCGCAGTTCACCACCGAACAGGCCGGTCAGCAGCCGTTGCTCGTCGGCGGTGGCCGCCGCGTAGAGGGCGCCGAGCAGAGCGCGGCGGCGGGCCTGCGCCCCCGAGCCGTGCACAGCGGCGATCTGGGCGATGGCCGCGTCGACGGCGGCCACGGTCAGCGTCGGCTCGACGGCCGGCGCGGGCAGGTCACGCAGACTGGCGTAGCCCACGCCGGTCTGGCGTTGCCGCAACTCACCGGCGAGATAGCCGGCGCCGGGCTCCACCTCGGCCGGGTCGAGCCGGCGCAGCGCGTCGGCGAGCAGCTCCACCTTGGCCCGCCGGCCGCTGGTGGCGCCCACGGCGGCGGAGGTGGCCGCCAGGTCGATGAACCGCACGACGCTCATCCTGCCAGTCACCTCCGACACCGCCCGGGCATTGCCGTGCCCGGGCGGTGTCGGCGCGGTGCCGCAGCCCGCTGGCCCTGGTTCTCAAGGCACTCAAGGGGCGGCGGGAATCAGGCGGAGACGGGCTCCTCGATGCGCAACCCTCGGGCGCGGACCTCACCGGCCACCCGGGAGAGCACCGAGTCGAGGGCGACCAGGGCGGCGGAGAGCTCACCGAGCTGTTCGTTGAGCGTGTCCTCGGACCACGCGGAGACGTCGACGTCCCCCAGTGCGCTGACGGCGGCCCCCAACCGGGCCATCACCTCGTTCGTACTCATGTTCGAAAGCCTATAACAACCCCATCGACGACACGCCGTAAACACGCAGTTCAGGCGCAAACTTGCCGTTATCACTCCGCCGCAGCGGCCACCTTGCCCAACAGCAGCGCCTCGGCGAGGCAGACCTTGGCGAACTCGCCGAGGTGCAGGCTCTCGTTCGGACCGTGCGCGCGGGCGTGCGGGTCCTCCACGCCGGTCACCAGGATCGCCGCCTGCGGGAACATCTCCTGGAAGGTGGCGATGAACGGGATCGAGCCGCCGACGCCGATGTCCACCGGCTCGGTGCCGTCCCAGGCGGCCTGGAACGCCGAGCGGGCGGCGTCGAACATCGGACCGGACGCGTCGATCACGCACGGGTTGCCGTCGTGCTCGAAGGTGACCGTGACCTGAGCGCCCCACGGCGCGTGCTTCTCCAGGTGGGCGCGCACCGCCGCGTACGCCCGCTTGGGGTCGTCGCCTGGGGCGAGACGGACGCTGAGCTTCGCCTTCGCGGCCGGCACCAGGGCGTTCGGGGCCTCGCCGGTGGCCGGGGCGTCGATGCCGAGCACCGCCAGCGCCGGCTTGGTCCAGAGCCGGTCGGTGAGCCGGCCGGTACCGATGAACTGCACACCCTCGACCAGCCCGGCCTCGGCGCGTACCCGGTCCTCCGGGTAGTCGACGGCGGCGCCCACCCGGCCGACGAGCCCGTCCACCGCCACGTCACCGGCGTCGTCGTGCAGGGTCGCCAGCAGCCGGACCAGCGCGGTCAACGCGTCCGGGATGGCGCCGCCGAACATGCCGCTGTGCACGGCGTGGTCCAGCGTGCGCACCTCGACGAAGCAGTTGACGATGCCGCGCAGCGAGGTGGTCAGCGCCGGTACGCCGATGTCCCAGTTGCCCGAGTCAGCGATCACGATGACGTCCGAGGCGATCTCGTCGCGGTGCTCGACGAGCAGCCGCTCCAACGAGTCGGAGCCGAACTCCTCCTCGCCCTCGATGAACAGCACCACACCGACCGGCAGCGCGTCCCCGTACGCCCGCAGGGCCGCGACGTGCGCCATGATGCCGGCCTTGTCGTCGGCCGCGCCCCGGCCGTACAGGCGGCCGTCGCGCTCCACCGGCTCGAACGGGTCGGACTCCCACAGCGACCGGTCGCCGACCGGCTGCACGTCGTGGTGGGCGTAGAGCAGCACGGTGGGCGCGCCGGGCGGTGCCGCGCGACGGCCGATCACGGCCGGCTGCCCGCCGGAACGCACGATGTCGACGTCCAGGCCGCAGCCGCGCAGCAACTCGGCGACCGCCTCGGCGGAACGCTCGACGTGCGAGTGGTCGAAGCCGTCGAAGGCGATGCCGGGGATACGGACGAGGCGTTCGAGGTCGGCCCGGACGCCGGGCATCTCCCGCTCGACGGCGGCCCGCACCTCGGACTCGGACATGATCGGTGAGGTCATGACCGGCATCGTATGCCGGCCTTACCCAGGCCGGCCGGCCGAGCCCGCACCCGCAGCGGGGACCCGCACGAAGTAGCGCGACGCGTCGAGCGGCAGCGTCGACGCTCCGTCGACCACCAGGTCGGCGTGCGCGGCGGTGTCGTCGGCGCTGAAGTGCGCCCGCTCACCGACATGCCAGCGGCGCAGCTCCGGCAGGATCTCCGCCCCGTCCCGTTCGACCGCGCGGGCCAGCCGCAGCGGCGCGGGCGCGGTCACGAAGACGGCGAGAGTCAGCTCCGGCCGGACGACGGCACGCGCGGCGCTGACCCCCTCCACGATCAGCACCGGCGTCACCGGCACCGGCACCGGGCGGGGCAGGAAGGACCGCCGTACCCAGCTGTACCGCCGGTACGCGCCCGGCTTCCCCTGGCGCAGCCGGGCCAGCACCTCGCCGTCGAGCCGGGGCCAGAAGGTCAACTGGTCGCCCCAGCCGTCGAGCAGGTCGTCGGTGTGCACCACGGGCGGCCGCCCGCCGGGCAGCGCCGCCAGGGCGTCCGCGAGGTGCGCCGCGAACCGGCTCTTGCCCGCGCCGCTCGGCCCGTCGACGGCGACCAGCCGGGTCCGTCCCAACCGCGCCGGGCCCGCGAGCACCCGGCGCGCCACCTCGGCGTACGCCTCGACGACTGCCACCGGTGCCACCTGCGCGGCGGAACCCTCGGTCGGCCCATCGGCGTCGTTTCGGTGTCGAAGGGTGCCGGGCTCACGCAGCGGCGGCCCCGTGCGTCCGAGCGGTCCCCTGGCGAAGAGTCCGTGCACGAGCGCAGTATGCCCCTCCCCTGGTCCGCGCTCGCCAGGCTCGGCGGTCTGGCCGTGATCGACTCGGTTTCACGGATGTCGCTCTCTCCCGCCCGCCACGACACCCCGACCTCACGGAAATCGAGTCGATCATGCCGATCCCGGCCGGGTGACACGTCTGGCTGAGCCTGTTGGGGCGGCCATTCTCACGTCCGGGGGAATTGGGGTGGCGAGGGGTGACGGGCGATCGGTTCGCCGCGCGGGCCGGTAGCCGAGTCGGCATGATTCGGTGGTGCTCCGAGACGTGATGAGCCCCGGCATCGACGCCCTGCTCGAACAGGCCCGCGCCGGGCTGCACCGACTGACTCCACAGCAGACCGTCGAGGCGGTCCGCGGTGGCGCTCTGCTTGTCGACACCCGTACCGACACGCAGCGCCGCGAACAGGGTGACCTCCCGGGGGCGGTCGTCATCGACCGTACGGTGCTGGAGTGGCGGCTCGACCCGGCCAGCGCCTGGCGCATCCCGGAGGCCACCGCGTACGACCGGGAGATCATCGTGGTGTGCCGCCAGGGCTACAGCTCCAGCCTGGCCGCCGCGAGCCTCCAGACCCTCGGGCTGCGCCGGGCCACCGACATGATCGGCGGCGTCGACGCGTGGCTGGCCGCCGGTCTGCCCACCACCGACCGCCCCGCCGACATCCGCCTCTGACCAGCCCGCTATCCCACCTCGCCGATCATGACGTTGTGGTGGCGGACGCAGAGGGCCATCAGCGACATATCAGGCACCACGACTCCATGATCGACGCCGGAGGCGGTGGTCTGTCGCGGGGTGGCGCTGTCGGCGCTGGAGGCGGTGGTCCGTCGTGGGGGTGGTGCTCAGGTGGGCGGGGCGCCGGGCGGGATGAAGGGAAGAGCCTCGGGTGCGCCGGTCTCGATGAGACGCCAGAGGGCGTCGGTGTCGAGGTGCTCCTCGACGAGGTCGCCGAGCAGGTCGAGCGAGCGTTCCCGGGCGGCGGCGAAGCTGGTGGCCGGCGCGACCCGGAAGCCGGTACGCCCGGCCAGCCGCGCCGCCTCGGTGAGGAACCAGCGGCGGAACCCGTCGGACTCGAACGCGCCGTGCCAGTGCGTGCCGTGCACCGCGCCGAGCACCGCTCCCTCGCCCGCGCCGTCGGCCCCGGTCAGCAGCGGGGGCAGGTCCGGGTCGGACTGCGAGACGTACCCGTGGTGGATCTCGTAGCCGCGGACCGTCACGTCGCCGGGGCCGGCGCCCACCGACTGCCGGACGGTCTTGCGGGGATCGAAGGTGATCTCGATGGGCAGCAGACCGAGCCCGGCTACGCTGCCCTGCCGACTCTCGACCGGGTCGTGGATGGCTCGACCGAGCATCTGGAACCCGCCGCAGAGGCCGAGCAGCGGCTTGCCGGCTGCCGCGTGGGCGGCGACCGCGTCGGCGAGGCCGGTCTCGCGTAGCCAGGCCAGGTCCGCGACGGTCGACTTCGAGCCGGGCAGGACGATCACATCGGCGGAGGCCAGTTCGGCCGGCTCGACGGTGAGACGCACGCGGACACCCGGCTCGGTGGCGAGCGCCTCCACGTCGGTGGCGTTGCTGATGCGAGGCAGCCGGACGACGGCCACGTCCAGCCATTCGGTGCCGTGTGGGGCGGCGGGACGGCCGAGTATCCGGCCGTAGGCGAGGGAGTCCTCCGCGTCCAGCCACAGGTCGAGCGACCACGGCAGCACCCCGTACGTGGGACGGCCGGTCACGCGACGCAGCATGTCCAGCCCCGGCTGGAGCAGGCCGAGGTCCCCCCGGAACTTGTTGATCACGAAGCCGGCGACGAGAGCCTGGTCGGCCGGGTCGAGCAGGGCCACCGTGCCGAACATCGACGCGAAGACGCCGCCCCGGTCGATGTCGCCGACCACGATGGCGGGCAGGTTGGCGTGCCGGGCGAGCCCTATGTTGACGTAGTCCCCGGCCCGCAGGTTGATCTCCGCCGGACTGCCCGCGCCCTCGCAGATCACCACGTCGTACGCGGCGCGCAGCTCGGCCAACGCCGCGTACGCGGTCTCGGCGAGGCGGGGTCGCAGCTGCCGGAAGGTGCCGGCGGTGATCGTGTCGACCGCTTCGCCGAGGAGCACCACCTGACTGGCGAGGTCACTGCCCGGCTTGAGCAGCACCGGGTTGAAGCGCAGGTCCGGTGCGAGCCCGCACGCCGCGGCCTGCATGGCCTGGGCGCGGCCGATCTCCCCACCCCGCCCGTCCGGCCCGACCACGACGGCCGAGTTGTTCGACATGTTCTGCGCCTTGAACGGCGCCACTTTCACGCCCCGCCGGTGCAGCCAGCGGCAGATGCCGGCGGTGAGCACGCTCTTGCCGGCGTCCGAGGTGGTGCCGGCGACCAGCAGCCCGCCGCTCATCGCCCGCTCCCCCACCCCGGGACGCCGCCGACCCGACTCGGCTCCGACCGGACGGGCGGCGGGCCGCCTGCCCAGCGGCCCCGCGCTGCCCAGCGGCCCCGCGAAAACGCCTCCCGGCCCAGCACCGGGCCGGTGCCCCGACCCGTCGCGACGCGCAGGCCCCGCCGCGCGACCGCGCCGGCGAGGCGACCGACGGTCAGCGGGTAGGCGGCGGCCAGCCCGAGGGCTGCCAGGCCGACAGCGCCGGAGATGCGCGCGGCCCGCTTGAGGTGCCGCGCCTCGGGACGGGGGCCGTCGCCCAGGAACGGGCGGACCTCGGAGCGTCCGAAGTACCTGTTGCGGCCACCGAGGCGGACGCCGAGCGCGCCGGCCATCGCCGCCTCGCACTGGCCGGCGTTGGGGCTCGGGTGGTCGTTGCGGTCCCGCCGCCACACCCGCCAGGCGCGCTCCCGGTCGCCGTGCGCCACCGGAGCGACGGCGATGGTGAGGAGCCCGGTCAGCCGGGACGGCACGAGGTTGAGCAGGTCGTCCAGCCGGGCGGAGGGGGTGCCGAACCGCGCGTAGCGCTCGGACCGGTGCCCGACCATCGCGTCCAGGGTGTTCGCGGCGCGGTAACCCAGCAAACCGGGCAGGCCGGCGACCGCGCCCCAGAGCAGCGGGGCGACCACCGCGTCGGAGGTGTTCTCCGCGACCGACTCGACGGTGGCGCGGGCCAACTCCGACTCGTCCAGGGTCGACGGGTCCCGCCCGCAGAGGTTGCCGAGGCGTTCCCGCGCGGCGGGCAGGTCGCCGTCGCGCAGCGTCCGACCCATGATCGCGGCCTCGCGCCGCAGGGTACGGCCGCCCAGCACGGTCCAGGTGCCGGCGGCGACGAGGACCGCGCGGCTCACCGGCCGGTGCCGGGTGGCCAGCGCGGCGGCCACCCCGAGCGCCACGGGCCCGCCGACCGCCAATGCCGTGAACACCGCCCCGGCGGTCCGGTCCGGGCGGTGCAGGCGACGCTCCAGAGCGCCGGCCACCTGGCCGAACCCGGCGACCGGGTGCCACCGGCGGGGGTCGCCGAGCAACCGGTCCAGGGCGTAACCGGCCACCAGGCCCACCGCGTTCGCCACCGGTGCTGTCCGTCGCACGCTCACCACCCCCGGCCGGCCAGCCTAGACGAGCACCGCATCAGCCAGCCGCGCCTGCCGTACTCCACCGAAGTCTCCTCCACCCGCTCTGCTCACGCGGGGTGACGACGCGAGCCGCGCCGCCACCCCGCCCCCGTCGTGCCCCCGGCGCGTACGGCGTCGGGACCTCACACGGCCGCGCTGCCGCCCCGGGACCCGACACTCATGCCGGCTGCGGCACCCGGCCTCGGCCCCGCCGGCCCCGACCGGACGACGGGACATCCGGCTGACCCTCGTCGGGTACCGGCCCCAACTCGTCGTCGGGGTCGTCCTCCGGGTCGGCGTCGTCCGCCGCCGCCGCGAGGGTGAGGCCGTCGTCGTCCAGGGCGACGTCGAGCGGGCCGTGGCCCAGGGGGCTGGTACGCGGTGCGGCGTACTCGGGCAGCTCGAAGTCGTCGTCGAGCGGACCGTCGTCGGGCAGCGCCGGGGCCTCCTCGGCGGGTACCGGCTCGGTGGGCTCGCCGTGCACGCGGCTCTCGGTGGCGGCGTCCTCGACGATGCTGGTGGTCATGGTCGGCCGGTTACGCAGGAAGCGGGCGCGTCCCCGGGAGAGGTCGTGGCCGACGGCGACCGCCTCCAGCTCGTAGAGGGTGCGGTGGGTGCCGGCCTCGTCGATCCAGTCGCGGGTGTAGAGCCGACCGCAGACCACCACCGGGTCGCCGACCATCACCGACGCGGCGACGCCCTCGGCGAGCTTGCGCCAGCAGTTGACGCGGACACGCAGCGAATTCCCGTCGACCCAACGGCCGCTGTCGCGGTCGAGGCGGCGTGCGGTGGAGGCGACCTTGAAATTGGCCACCAGCGTGTTGCTCTCCTTGGTCCGGCGCCACTCGGGCGCCGTCAGAATATTGCCGACAATCGTGACGTACGTGTCGAACATCGTCCCTCCAGGGGATCGGGGGTGTGCCAGCGCGAGTCGACTCGGCATCGAGCCTGTGCGATGTCGACGGCCACCGCCAGCGCCGCCACCCGGACCTGTGGACAACGGGCCACCTGTGGACAACGCCCTGATCAAGCCCCTGCTGTGGTACGGCCGACCCACCCGAACGGCCAAGGGCGGTTCCGGAGCCGACCGAACTGGGTATGGATTTGATCAACGCACCACCGACAAGCTCCACGTCGACGAGAGGTCAGCACCATGACGATCACTACCTTCGGCTCCGCGACCGTTTCCGAGGTGCAGCGATGAGCGCCGTGGCGAACCCGGCGACCGTGGGCGAGTGCCTGCGGGTCGGCGCGGGGTTCTCGCAGGGCGACCGCAACTGGATCGCCGAGCAGTTCGCCACCCTCGACGCCCGGCTGGCCGGTTTCCACGCCGACGCCACCGAGCTGGAGGTGTCGGTGAAGGACCGGGAGGCGCGGGGTCAGAAGGTCACGCTGGAGTGCTGGATCGCCGGCCGGCAGAAGATCGTCACCACCTCCACCGAGGAGGACCTGCACGCCGCCCTCAACGACGTCCGCGACGACCTGCGTCGCAAGCTCAACGACGCCAAGACCAAGCAGGAGCCGCGCAACAACAAGCACCTGCGCGACATCCCGCAGCCCCAGGGCGAGATCGACCCGATCGACGAGGACCCGGCCCGCGCCGACGCGGAAACGGTCTGACCCACGACCCGCCCGCCGCGCCCGCCCCCGCCCCGCCCGCGATCTTGCACTTTCGGACGCCGATATGCGGCTTTCCGGTGGTTATGCCGCAACAGAAAGTGCAAGATCGCGGGCCGGCGCGGGCGAGGGCCGGCGCGGGCGAGGGCCGGCGCGGGCGAGGGCCGGCGCGGGCGAGTAGGCCGGGCAGGGCGAGAGCGCGAGGCGGGGCGGGGCGGGGCTACCGCTGGGTAGGCAGGGCGGCGTAGCGTCGCGGTTGTGGAACCGGACGTGTTGGGGCTGCCCTACGAGCGGCGGACGATCGACCTGGGCGCCGACGACGAAGGTCCCGTTGTCGCGACCCTGGTCCGGCGGCGGGCCGAGCGGCCCACCGGGCGGGCGGTGCTCTACGTGCACGGGTTCGTCGACTACTTCTTCCAGACCCACCTGGCCGACTTCTTCGCCGAGCGTGGTTGGGACTTCTACGCGCTCGACCTGCGCAAGTACGGTCGTAGTCTGCTCGCGCACCAGACGCCGAACTTCTGCCGCGACATCAGCGACTACTTTCCCGAGCTGGACGCCGCCGCCGACATCATCCGCGGCGAGGACGAGCACGACACCCTGCTGGTGATGGGCCACTCCACCGGCGGCCTGATCATCTCGCTCTGGGCCGACGCCCGCCGCGACGCCGGCATCGTCGACGGCCTGGTCCTGAACAGCCCTTTCTTCGACCTCAACGCTCCCTGGGTGGTCCGTCGACCCCTCGCGGCCGCCGTCGCCCGGCTGGGCCGCAGGGCGCCGCACCGCGTGCTGCCGCTGGGCCTGGGCACGGTGTACGGCGAGAGCCTGCACGCCGACCACCGCGGCGAGTGGACCTATGACCTGGCCTGGAAGCCGCTGGCCGGGTTCCCGGTGCGGGCCGGCTGGCTGAACGCGATCCGCACCGGCCAGCGTCGGCTGCGCGCCGGCCTGGACATCCCGGTGCCGGTGCTGCTGGCCTGCTCGACCCGCTCCTTCCGGGGCAAGAAGTGGCACGACAACGCCACCCTGGCCGACGCGGTGCTGGACGTCGGGCACATGGTGAAGTACGCGCCCCGCCTCGGCCAGCACGTGACCCTGGCCTGCTTCGACGGCGGGTTGCACGACCTCACGCTCTCCGGCCCGGTCGTACGGGCGAAGGTCTTCGACGAGGTCGGTCGCTGGGCCGAGGCGTTCCTGGCCGCCGGCCCCACCGCCCCGGCCGACGACGATGCCGACACCGACGCGCCCACGCTGCCGCAGAGCCGCCGCCCGTCGACCGACACCGCCGAGGCAACAGCGGTCGGCGACTGATCCGACCCAGCTCGGACGACCGCCCGCGCCCAAGCTGTGGTCAGCGACCTGTCCGCCGGCCCGAACGAGCTGACCGCCCCGGGGCGACGGCGCTCAGCGACCGAGCAGCCTCGGAAACGTCGGCGCGCTCGTGCGACTGACCGGTCCCGCTCGGCGGGCCAGCAGCGTCGAAGGAAGGTGGGCGGTGACTGAGCGGTCGAGCCGGGTTCAGGCGTCGCCGCGCGCGGCCGAGAGGACCGCGCCGATCCGGTCGAAGGTCGCCACCGGGTGCCCGCCGACGCCGGGCAGCACCAGGCCGAGGCAGTACAGCGACACGTCGCCCGTGGCGTCGGCCTGCACGACGAAGACGGGCGCACCCACGTACCCCGGTGGTAGTTCCGTGGTGATCCGCACGTCGTCCCCGTCGCGGACCACGCGCTCGATCGCCACCTCCAGGGGGCGGGAGCCGTCTTCGCGTACCCCATGGGCCAGCACGAAAGCGGAACTGGCGTCGGCGCCGAGGTCGGCGACGGCCTCGGGCCCGGCGGCGATCTCCGCCGGTACCGGCTGCACGCGCCACCGCCAGCCGCCGTCGCCGGCGTAGCGGTGCAGGCCAGCGGTCGGCAGTACCGCGACCCCGTCACCCGGAAAGCTGGACCAACCGGGCACGATCTCGCCCTGGGCGACAGCGTCCGGCGCGACGCCCGCCGGCTCGGTGACGCTCGTCCGCAGGCCCAGCTCACCGCCGGCCGCGCCGACGAGGTCGGCCGCCGTCAGCAGCGCCTCCCCCACCGGGTCGTCGCCGCCCTGAAAGAAGAAGGCGGTGCCGTAGGCGTCGGCCGCCCGGTAGGGCAGGATCGCCCGACCGACGACCTGGCACAGCTCATAGGCGACGCTGCTCTCGGCGTCGGGGTCCAGCAACACCAGCCGAGGGTACGGGGAGACGACCGGCCTCCTCGCGGGAACCCGGATGCCGACCGGAGCCGCCTCGTGAGACTCTGCACGGCAACGTGGAGGCGGCACCCATCGACCCGACACGCGGTGGGTCGGCGGTACCCTTCTGGCGCGACTTCCACGCCGCGCGCCCGTAGCTCAGCGGATAGAGCAGGGGACTTCTAATCCCAAGGCCGCAGGTTCGAATCCTGCCGGGCGCACAGGTAGTTCCGGCCATGCCGGACGCTGGCGCGGTGGTCACGTCATCCGCGTTGGCCCCAACGACCGAGGCGACCGCTCCGTCTTCTGGGTAGCACACCGCGACGCGTGACACCCGAGAAACGCATCTACACATCTCCGCGCGACGGGCAACTAGCAGGGAAAAAGGTGGCGGAGGCCAGGCCATCAGGAGCCATCGTTCTCCGCATCTTCGGAAGTCTTCACCAAGCTCACTGCCTGCCTGTGGAGATACCGAGATGGTTCAGCCCCTGCCCGATGGTTGGGTGCGTCGTCAACCGTTCGACCAATCCGAAGGGTGTTGCTCAGTAGCGCCAGGCCGACTATCGTTACTCGGCAATATTTGCCGGAGCGCCCAACGCATTCCTGAGGATACTGATGGAAGTTTTTATTAGCTGGTCGGGGTCGAGAAGCAATCAGTTGGCCCGGTCTCTTCGTGATTGGCTGCCGGAAGTTATCCAGCAGGTGACCCCGTGGATGTCCACTGAAGACATAGCCAAAGGCCAACGCTGGCTAGCCGAAGTTGGCGCGAGGTTGCAAAAGGGAAGCCAGGGAATAATCTGCGTTACCGCCGAGAACGTCAGCTCTCCATGGCTCAACTTCGAGGCGGGCGCTCTGGCCAAATCTCTCACCGAAGCTCGGGTCCGCCCAGTGCTTCTCAACGTCAAACCAGCCGATGTCACTGGGCCTATCGCCCAGTTTCAGGCCACCATGGCCACCGATAGCGAAGATATGCTAAGGCTTGTCTCGTCCATAAACGAGACATGCTCCGCACCGCTCAGCACCACTCGGCTTCAGAAGGCGTTCGATCGCAGCTGGGCCGATTTCTCGAATGCTGTAGGCGCAATATCCAAGAGCCCGGAGTCGCAGGTCGCCCCGGAGGTGCGCGACACTGGTGACGTGCTGCGAGAAGTTCTTGAAGGAGTGCGGGAACTACTGAGAGTTCGCCCGCAGGACGGCTATTCGGTCGTTCTGATGAGCTACGGAAAGAACGGGATCATTCAGGCAATCAAAGCAGTTCGCCAGACGACCGGAATCGGCCTCAAAGAGGCCAAAGACTTGGTTGAGTCAGCTCCGGCGACTGTTCTACAGAACATCAGCCGCGAAGAGGCAGGACGTGTGGCGGCCATTCTAGAAGCCGAAGGCTGCACAGTTGACATCCGGTGATTCATCCGTCGTCCAGGCGCGCCCGCCCCCACCGGAAGAGGTGTTTCCCGGCCGCCAGGCGGGACGATCGATGTCGGGGTTGCTCCAGGGGCCCGGATCCGCGCCTACGTCGATGCCGTCGCAGAACGCTGCACGATCCCCTTCAACCGGGCCGACGAGGTATCAGCGGCAGCAGCGCAACTAGCGGCCGATCATGGGCTCGTCTGCTACGACCCGCAACGGGAACACCTGCGCCCCACTGCCGCTCACCAAACCTGACCCTGCGCCTGGGTCCGCTGATAGCGTCGCCGCGTGTCGATGTTCCGAACTCCTCAGGTGATTCTCTTCAGCGAGGACGTCCCTCGCGCCGCCGAGTTCTACGGCGGTCTCGGCTTCACCGAGACCTTCCGGGTGCCGACCGAGGGCGAGCCGATCCACATCGACCTGACGCTCGACGGCTACAAGATCGGTATCGCCTCGGTCGCCTCCACGCGCGAGGACCACGGACTCGATCCCGTGCCGCAGGGTCAGCGGGCGGCGGTGATCCTCTGGACCGACGACACCGCCGGCGCGTACGCGGCCCTCACGGCGAACGGCGCCCCCGCCCTGGCCGCACCGCACCGCTGGCTCGACCGCCTGCTGATCGCGTGGACGGCCGACCCGGACGGCAACCCGATCCAGATCGTCCAGCAGCTCTGACGACTCGATTCGTCTGCGGCGCAGGCCGTAGCGGCTACTCGTAGAAGCAGCCGGCGCGCAGGGCGTCCGCGAGGAGTTGCCAGGTCGGTTGCGCCGGGAGAGGTTGACCGGCACGCCTCTGCAGGCGGCTTCGGTCCTGTAGGAACGCCGCGCACGCCTCCAGGTAGCGGTCTGTGGTCATGTTCTCGACCGCGTCTGGATCGCGAGCGACATCATCAGCTAGCCACCGCAGCCAGGTGACCAGGTCGTCCAGGCTGTCGACCCGCTTCAGCGGGCGGTTGTCGTCCTCGGTCATTGCCGCCTCACCAGATGCATCGGACGGCCTTACGTGATCGTGAAGAGCTGCTTGAGCCGGGCCTGGATCAGCGGTAGACCGGCGGTGGAGACGTCGTAGTGGCCCGCCCCTTCCAGGACGGCGAGGTTGACGTCGTTGTCGTTGATCAGCATCTTGTTGACGACGTTCCAGGTGACCGTGGCGGGGCTGGTGATGTCGTCGGTCCCGTACAGCCAAAGGATCGAGCCCGGCAGCGTCGCGTTCTCCAACCTGCCCTGGTTCTCCGCGTAGAACCGCCTGTTCTCGGGCAACGAGTTCGGTGTGTCGCCACGGATGCCGGGATAGGTGGTCAGCCGGTTCGCCGGGGACGCGGCCAGGTAGTTCTGGATGTCCTGCTTGACCAGGCGGTTGAGGTCGTCCAGGCAGGTGCGCCAGTTCTCGCGGTAGAACTTCAGCATGTTCGGGCCGTAGATGACGGTCGGGTCGATGTCGTAGCCGGCGTAGCGTTCGGTCCTGGTGAAGTAGATCGTTTCCGCGTTGGCGAAGACGAGCTGTTCGATCTGGTGTTCCGTCGGCGGGAGACCGGAGCGCGCGGCCCGCTCGATGTCGTTCCACAGGACCCGGTTCATGGCGGGCACGTCCGGTACCGGGGCGAGGGTGATGGTGCCGCGGTACTCCAGGTCGGGATCCGCCATGGCGGCCCGGTCGGAGTAGTACGCCGCGGCCAGGGCGGCGAAGCCGCCTTCCGACCATCCGGCCGGCACCCACTGACCCGACAGCCGGTCGCCGAGGAGTCGCTGCGCGGCCACCGCCGCGTAGACCATCGAATTTCCCTCGCTGGCCAGGTTGTAGTAGCCGTGCCCCTCCGGAACACCGTCGGCCACCGGGCCGAGTCCTTCGTAGTCCGGGGCGACCACGGCGATGTTCATTTTCAGGATGGCCGCCAACAGGGCGGCGTTCGGTCCGTCGGCCCACTTGCCGTGCTCCTGGAGTTGCACGCTGGGTGCGCACTCCGGGGCCCACCCGACGGTGCCGTGCCCCCAGACCACGAGTGGCCACCCGCCGGCCGGGGGTGCCTGCGTGGGCAGGAACAGCATCGCGGTGGCGTTGATCTGGTCTCCCCGAATGCCGGGCATGCGGTAGACGATGAGTTCGCCGTCGGCCACGTCGGCGATCACCGAGGGGACGTTGCGCAGGGGTGTGGGGGCACCGACCACGTCCCCGTCGGAGGCCACCTCGACGGTGCTGGTCGGACCGCCGTCGGCACCCCACGCCGGCGTGGCGGCGTTCAGCAGCCCGGCCAGCAGAAGCACCACCGCGACCCCGGGCCGGAAGCGGCCCCGGCGGGCGCGTTGTGCGATGGGGTAGCTGATCATCGTGCCCCCGTCGTGGTGAGAGAGCGGTGCCGTCGGGCGTGACGGGGACCCGGATCGGAGCGCCAGGTCGGCGTGGCAGACCGCGCGATCTCGCCAGCACGCCTTCGTACCTTTTCAGGTGTCTTTCCCACCCGTGGCAGGAAGCGAGGATCCTCCGGATCCGGTGCCTACCGAATGAGAATAAGCAGGTGCGGGCGGTGGGGCGGGGGTTTTCCTGGGCTGGCCCCGAGCGTCATGACGAATCGACCCCCGGCGTGGCCGCACCGACGAATCTCGCGCGATGTGCTGGTCTGTAGGCGATAGCGGCTTACGGAAGACTGGCACGATGCGGAAACTGACCTTCGGTATGAGCGTGAGCCTGGACGGCTACGTCGCCGCGCCCGGTGACGACCTCGGGTGGGGTGTGCCGAGCGACGAGCTGTTCCAGTTCTGGTCCGACCGGGTGGCGGCGACCGGCACGGCGCTGTACGGGCGCAGACTGTGGGAGGCGATGAGTTCCCACTGGCCGACCGCCGACCAGCAGCCGGGTGCCACACCGGCATCGATCGAGTTCTCCGGCCGCTGGCGGGACATGCCGAAAGTGGTCTTCTCCTCGACGATCGACACGGTCGACTGGAACGCCCGCCTGCACACCGGCGACGCGGTCGCTGAGATCACCCGACTCAAGGACGGGGACGGCGGTCCGCTGGACATCGCCGGCGCCACTCTCGCGGCGACGGCGATGCGAGAGGGGCTGATCGACGAGTACGTGCTGGTCACCCACCCGGTCCTGATCGGCGGCGGCAAACCGTTCTTCACCGCCATCGACAAGTGGGTGAACCTGAGCCTGGTGGAGACCCGGACGTTCCCTGGCGGCGTGCTCCTGACCAGGTACGAGGTCAAACGCTGAACACAGCTCCCGGCCCAGATTGGCGGCCGACGTCCAGGATCTACTCGTCGCGCCCTGTTGAGGACGTGTGATCCTCCTGGAATGGAGGTCTGGGATCACGATGGCAAGCTGTACGAGGTCAACTCCTACTACAGCCTGCCCGACCACGCGTGGCAGTACGAGCTGGTTGGACTGACCGGAGCACCCCGGGACCGGCCCGTACATCACCGTCACGATTCCCGACGCGACGCCGGACGGCAGGCCGTTCACACCACGTCCGGCGAGCGACGTGACGTTCATTGCCGATGGCGGCGACGTCCCCTGGCCCATCCTGCGCCGCTTCGTCGAACTGGTGGAGTCGTCTGGCGACATCGTCCGAGGCCCGGCAGACAGTCCATCGCCGATCACCGAGCCTTCGCAAGATCGCGTTCACCCACCAACCGGTCAGGAAAGTGACGCAGGCCGTGTGTACGTTTTGCCGGTCGCCCAGCAGTGGTGACATGACAGCCGATCGGGAGGTCTCTGTGGGTGTTCTGTACGACTACTTCCGCGCTCGTGACGACGAAGCTGTCGTGAAGCTGATGGCCTCCACCGACGGCGGCCCGGTGGTGCGCGACGAAGGTTCTGCCGTCGAGGATGCCGTGGACGGCAAAGGGATCGATCCGGCCGTCGTCCTCGGCCAGGTCGTCTCGTTCGCCCTCGACGTGCCCTGGAAGGCCGACCTTGTCGGAGAACGACTTGTCTGGCCGGAGGGCGCCGGTGAGGACCGTGAGTACGAAGGGCCGTGGGTCGTCGTACTGAGCGATCGCACCCGCGACGTGCTTGCTGAGATCCCCGACGACCGCCTGCCGGGCCTGGCCGAGCAGTGGTCACACATCGAGGAGTTGTCCCGCTACAGCGACGTGCGGCCGGAGGTCATGCTGTCTCGCTTGCGAGAGTTCGTTGGACTGGCCCGCCGAGCGCGCACGAACGAGGAAAGCATCTACTGCTGGATCTGCCTCTAGTCGCCTGCACCCAGGGCGGCCGGTATCCGGAGATCCGCTTCGTGGTCCGTCGCTACCACACGAGCACGAGTCGGACGATCAGCTGTTAGCCCGCTTTAGCCAGCGGAGACCGCAGCCGACTCACCTCGTCGGACACCACCGCGCCAGGTGCGGGTCAGCCTTGCTCGGCGACGAAGGTGCCTCGCGCGTGCACCGTGACGACCAGGCCGCGCTCACGCAGCTCGCGCATCGCCATCCGGACGGTTCCGCGCGCCACGCCGTACGTCTGCTGCAAGTGAAGTTCGCTCGGCAAGGGCTGTCCAGGTCGGAGCTTGCCCTCCTCGATCTGCTTGGCGAGCAGGTCAGCCAACTGCCGGTAGAGCGGCATGTTGCTGAGCGGGCTCGTCATGGGCGGCAGCCTAGACCCGCCCAGTCGGAAAAGATGGACCCATGCGATTGCTGGTGCTCGGCGGGACCTGGTTCGTGGGGCATGCCGTCGTTACGGCTGCCATCGGTGCCGGCTGGGAGGTGACGACTTTCAATCGCGGCACGTCAGATCCCTTTCTGGAAGCCGTAAGGAACATCCGAGGCGACCGGACCCGGACTGAGGACGTCGCCGCTCTGGCGTCGGCCGGGCCATGGGATGCCGTTGTCGACACCTCGGGCTACGTGCCGAGGAATGTTCTCGACGTCGCTCGCGCGCTCGCGCCTGTCGCCGATCGCTACGTCTTCGTGTCGACACTCAGCGTCTACCGGGACTGGCCGGTCAAGCCGCTGGGCGAGCGAGCCGAGCTGCTCAGCTGCCCGCCGGACGCCGGCCCGGAGTACGGCACCGACACCGAGGACGGACCGAGTCGCTACGGCTACCAGAAGGCCGGCTGTGAGGCAGCGGCACTCGTCGCGTTCGGAGCGGACCGAACCACAATCTTGCGCGCCGGTGTCGTACTCGGCCCGCGCGAGTACATCGGTCGCCTGCCGTGGTGGCTACGCCGTGTGGCCGCTGGTGGCCAGGTATTGGCACCAGGCGCACCCGACCGGGCGATCCAGCCGATCGACGTACGAGACCTGGCGGCCTTCGCACTACGCGCCATCACCGACGACGTGGCCGGCTCGTTCAACGTCTGCGCTCCGGTGGCCAGCGCGACCTTCGGGGACCTACTCGCGCACTGCGCCCACTCGACGCGGGCCGATGTCTCCTTTACCTGGCTGCCCGACGAATTTCTGCTCGCCCAGGGTGTCCGGCAGTGGTCCGAGCTGCCGCTCTGGCGCACCTTCGACGGCGTGTGGAACGTCGACACCGCTGCCGCACAGACCGCCGGCCTCCGCACCCGACCTCTCGAATTGACCGTGCGGGACACCTGGCGGTGGTTGGTCGACAGCGAGGACACCGGCAACCACGAGCGGGCCGCCGAAATCGGGATCAGCCGAGAGAAGGAAGCACAGGTGTTGGCCGCCTGGCACCGCTCACACGACCGGTCGAGCTGACGGCCGAGCGCTCGCACCGCGCGGAAGATGACGACGGGCTACAAGCCTTGATGCCAGTGCTGCGCACGTAGACCTCCCGCTTGTCGGTGGCCGTGCCCTTCGCGTCGAGGACGTAGCCGGTCAACCACACCCACCCGTGGTATGCGTCGACCGCGCCGATCGACACGAGCCGTACGCGGAGCACGCGGTCTCCGCTGAACTGCACCGAACACGCCGCACCGATCAGCACGACATCACCCGCCTTGAACGCGGTCACGGCACCCACCCGAGGAAGCGGAGCCGAAGGGCCTCCGGTGGCGCCCAGCTCATGTCCTGGCGGGCAGAGGCGAAGCACATGCCCAGGTAGAGCTTCAGCGCGCACGAAGCTTCCGCGTACTCGCCCCGCAGTTCCTCTCGTCGCGCGACGCACGGCCAGGGCCGGTCGCACGTCTCGCAGAGCCAGAGCGGCAGGGTCGGCCCGTGCCGCGTCATTGGTCCTCGCCCGGCCAGAGGCCCCGATTGATGGGGATGCGGTGGCGAGAGTGGCAGGGCAGCTCCACACCACAGCGGCACACGTAACGCCAACGTTCCCAACTCCAGGCCGGACGGTGACGGCGGGCGAGCGTCAGTGCCGTCGACAGCAGATAGTCATCGAAATTGACCCTTCGCATCCGGCCTCCTACCGACTGTCAACCTCTCTGCCGTCACCGCAGCGCTGTACGTATGTGTACGTGCATAGACGTACTGGAGGTCTAGACGTCCATGGACGTGCCCTAAGTTGCGTTCATGATCGATCCGCTGTCTCCGACGCCGATGTACGTGCAGCTCGCAGACGTGATCGCCAAACGGATCGAGACCGGCGAGCTGCCACCGAAGCGACCGATCCCCAGCGAGTCCACGCTTCAGCAGGAGTACGGCGTCGCCCGCGGCACGGTCCGGGCGGCAGTGCGCCTGCTGCGCGAGCGCGGACTGGTCATGACCGTGCCGCAGCGCGGGACCTACGTGAGCGACAAGTAGTCGGAACGGGTGTCTACGGGCGACCCGGCCCGCGGCGTTAATAGGGCGTGACGTTCGAGGAATACGCGTTCGCCCGCACCTCGGCGCTGGTGCGGCTCGCGCGGCTGCTGACCGGCGACGAGCATCGGGCCGAGGACCTGGTTCAGGATGTCCTGGCCCGGGCGTACGCCCGCTGGGGGCGTATCTCGCGGACGGATCAGCCGGATGCCTACGTCCGGCGCATGCTCGTCAACGCCCACCACTCGTGGTGGCGTCGTCGTAGCAGCCGGGAGGTCACCGTCGCCGCCGTACTCGATCGGGCGGGTGACGTGGACGAGGCCGCCGGCGTCGCCGAGCGCGACGCGCTGTGGCGGCTCGTGTCCGACCTGCCGGCGCGTCAGCGCACCGTGATCGTCCTGCGCTACTACGAGGATCTCGACGACACGACGATCGCCGGGATCCTCGCCTGCTCGACCGGCACGGTACGCACCCACGCGAAGCGCGCCCTGACGACGCTGCGCAGACGGCAGGAAGCACCAACCCCCGCACGGGCAGGAGACCTCTGATGGTCAGCGACCTCGATCGGCGGCTCGCCGCCACGCTCGCGCATCGCGCCGGTGGCGACATCGATCCGACGCCCATCGTCGAGCACGCCCGCCAGAACGGCCGTCGTCTGCGGCGACGTCGCCGTGGGCTGCTCGCCGCGAGCGCGGCGGCGGCGTGTGTGGCCCTCGCCGCGGTGGGCCTGACCATCCCCAGCGCCGACGACCCGATACCGCCAGCCACAACGCTCCTGCTGCCGGAGGCAACCGTGCAGAACGGGCTGGCCGTCGGCGCCGACCCCACCACCGTGCACTTCTCGGCGGACGCGCTGGTCGGTGGTGCCGAATACGCGACGTGGCGGGCGGGGCGCGGCTCCGAGAGCGTCGAGTTCCGGGGCCCGGACGGCGCGGCGCGTGTCGCGCTGGCGCGCAGCGTCGCGGCGCTGGACGCGTTGCCGCAGACCCTGTCCTCGTCCGGCCGGCCGCAGCCCCGGACCGACGTACGGGTCGGCGACCGGCCAGGGGTCGCCTGGTTCGATCCGTCCGGCGACCAGAAGCTGTGGTTCGTCCGCTGGCAGCCCGCCGACGGGCTCTGGGCGCAGTTGGACACGTACGCGCCCACCAGCGACGAGGCCATCGCCACGGCGGGCCGGGTGCGGTTCGACGGTGCCCGCCGCTGTGTGGTGCCGTTCCGCCTGGAGTCGCTGCCGGCCGGCGCACGGCTGCTCGAATGCTCGGTCACCCTCGGCCGGTCGGAGAAGGCCGCCTTCGTCGAGGGTTCGCTCGTCGTCGGCGACGACGCCGGCCGCTGGCTGACGGTCCGGGCGCAGCCCGCTCCGGGCCAGCAGGTCAGGTCCGCCGACCTCGTCGCGGGCCCGTACCGGGCCCGTCGCCAGGGCAGCGACGTCCTGGAGATGACCGTCGAACCCTGCTTCGTCGAGGCGTTCCGCAAGGGCTGGGGAAACGGTTACACCGAGGCGGACGGCCTGGCGATCCTCGGCGGGTACCGGCCGACTGGCGACCTGGCCCGCCCCGACACCTGGCGGTAAGGCCAACCAGGCCGCACCGGAAGACGGTGCCGGTCCGTCGTGGCGGTGCCATATGCTGCGCGCGTTCGACACGGGGGCACGGGGAGAAACACATGCGACGGTACGGCTGGGCGGCGCTCACGGCTGCGTTCCTCACGTTGGTGCTAACGGGCTGCGGCACGCCGGCCGGCACGGATGGTGACCTGGCCGACGACTGGCGGCCGATGGCGGCGGCGCAGCAGTTCGTCCCGAAGGCCGACGAGTGTCACCCCACCGCCGAAACCACGTCGTACCTGAGCAGCTACTCCCCCGTCGACTGCGCGACGACCCACAAGGTGGAAACCTTCCACGTCGGCACCTTCACCGGCGCTCTGGCCACCCGCACCGCGCCACCCAAGACGGAGTCGGCGACGTTGCGGTCGACCTTCGCCGACTGCGACAAGCGCGCGAAGCAGTTCGTGGGCGGCGACTGGCGCGACGCCCGACTCTCGGTGCAGGTCACGGTGGCGTCGCCGGCCGCCTGGTCGGGTGGCGCGCGCTGGTACCGGTGCGACATCTTCGAGCTGGACGAGGTCAACGGCCCGAACGGCGAGAGCGACGCGGCGATCCAGCGGGGCGGATCGCTGCGCAACGCCCTGGCCAGCCGCTCCCCGCTGCACTACGGGTGCATGAACGAGGACAAGTGGCACATGCTGCGGCCGGTCGCCTGCACCGCCGGACATCAGTTCGAGTACGCCGGCACCTGGATGGCGCCGGATCGCTCCTGGTTTGACTCGACCCGGGACGAGGACTCCATCCACGCCGCCTGCCGCA
Source organism: Micromonospora sp. NPDC049107 (assembly GCF_040648595.1). Lineage (NCBI taxonomy): Bacteria > Bacillati > Actinomycetota > Actinomycetes > Micromonosporales > Micromonosporaceae > Micromonospora > Micromonospora sp. NPDC049107. The sequence continues at coordinate 180,760 of NZ_JBEZEC010000012.1, read as the reverse complement.
AGGTCATCGCCCGGTACGCGAAATTGCCGGTGGACGGCGACCTGATCTACCGCACCGGCACCTCGTACCGCTTTCCGAACCGCTCGCTGTGGGAGCGCGGTGATCGCGGCGTGCGCTGCTACTACTGGTCCGGCGGCACCAACGTCAAGCGTTCGATCGCCGGCGGCGGCAAGAAGGCGCTGCCGATCCAGTACCAGTAAGGCGGCTCAGCTCGGCCCCAGCAGCGCCGCCAGCGCGGCGTCGCCCTGCCCGAGCTGCGACCCGCCGGGCGGTGCCACCACCAGGAAGCGCCGGCAGGCGTCGAGTTCGACGTACCACTCCGGCCCGTTGTCGTCGACGGCCCGGAGCACCGCGAAGCGGGACGCCGGGGTCGCGCAGTCGGCCGCCGGTCGCGTGCCGGCCAACGCCCGCAGCACGGCCGCCTGCCGCTCGGGCGGCAGCGGCCGGCCGTACACGAAGTCACCGGCCGGTTTGCCGCCACCGCGCTCGGACGGGGGCACCTGGTAGACGCAGAGCCGCAGCGGCCCGGTCTTCGGCGCGGTGCCGGGCGCGACGCGGGCGGGACCACCGATGGTGGCCTCTACCCACACCATGTCCGCCCACCGCTGCGCGCATCCGGCGGCCTCGGCCGCCGCAGATTCGACAACTCCGAGGGTACGGCTGTCGACGGTGGTCAACCGCAGCCCGTCCAGCGCCGCGCGGACCTCCGGGCGCGGCTTGCCGCAGACATCCATCGGCAGGTACGGGCGCAACCAGCGGCCCCGGTCGTCGAGCAGCGCCAGCCAGGGCGGGACGAGCATGTCGGCGGTGCAGGCGACCTCCCCGCGGCCGCGTGTCTCGTCGGCCAGGCCCAGGGCGGCGACCACTTCACCGATGTCGTCGGCGCGGCGCTCGGTGGCCACCTGCTCCCGTCCACCAGCGGCCCCCGGCACGATTTGTCGCCCGCAGAGCACGGCGGCGACCGGCGTGAACGCCGGGTCGATCCGGCCGACACGCGGCTCGACCCCGGCCGGCGGCGACGTCGCCGATCCTGGGGGTACGGGCAGCACGACGCCCGCCTGCGGGGCGATCTCGGCGCAGGAGGTCCACTTCTCGGCGATCTCGGCCGGGCCGGGGCCCTTCGGCGTGTCGACCGGTCTGGCGCAGCCGGTCAGTACCAGGCCGCACAACCCCAGACCGAGCAGCGTCCCCACCAGTTTCGTTCCGCCCGGGCGCATCCCGCTCACCACCTCTCCACCGCCGGATGAGACGGCCGGGCGGCCGGCGGGGTTCCCGCGTGACGCCGCCAACCACGGGTGACACCGCCCGCCGCCGTCGGAGCTTCCCTCGGCAGAATGGGCGGATGGCACATCTGGGACTGGTCGCGCTGCTCGTGAACGAGTACGACGAGGCGATCGACTTCTACGTCGGCGGGCTCGGCTTCGAGTTGGTGGAGGACACGCCTCGCCCGGACGGCTCACGCTGGGTGGTCGTCCGACCTCCCGGGGCTCGGGAGACGGCCCTGCTGCTGGCTCGGGCGGGCAACGCCGAACAACGGGCACGGGTGGGCGACCAGACCGGCGGCCGGGTCGGCCTGTTCCTGCACACCGAGGACTTCGCCGCAGCTCACGCCCGGATGGTCGGGGCCGGCGTGCGGTTCCTCGAGGAGCCGCGGCACGAGGCGTACGGGTCGGTGGCGGTCTTCGTCGACCTCTACGGCAACCGCTGGGACCTGATCCAACCCCGCAGCGCAGAGTGACGACAAGGCGACACCACGCGCACGGTGGGTGAACGCTCACCGTCCGCCATGCTATTCTCCGATGTCGATCTCCGCCGCGCGGACCCGGGACCGGGTCGTTGTCGGAAGGACACCTCCCGATGCCGGCGACTGCCGCCCCGACCGTGCCACCGCCCACCCTGGACAATCCTGCCGGCGGGGCGTTCAGTTTCATCTTCACCACCCTGCCGGCCCTGCTGCGGCTGACGTGCGGGCTGGTCGGCGCCGCCGTGGCGCTGTCGGTGCGTACCCCGCCGGTGGACGCGGCCCTGCTGCTGCCCGGCGTGGCCGCGCTGACCGGGTGGTCGCTCTGGTACGCGGTCCGCGCGCTGCGCCACGGGATCACGCCAGCGCTGGTCGCCGGTGACGTCGCGATCACCGCAGTGGCCTGCCTGCTCATCCCCCGCCTGGTGGCGCCCGAGGTGTTGCCCGGCGAGGGCAGTTGGATCGCGGTGCTCGCCAGCACCACGGTGATCAACGCGCAGGCCACCGCCAGGGTCCGCTGGTCGATCCCGGCCGGACTGCTGGTGACCGCGGCCTACGTGACGGGCGCGCAGGCGGCCGGCGATGTCACCGAGGCCCGCGCACACGCCGCCACCCTGCTCGTGCAGACGGCCTGCACCGCGATGATGACGGGGGTGATGCGCCGCCGGATCGGCCGGGCCGACGACGCGTTCGCCGAGCACCAGCGGCTGACCCGGGAGGCGCTGGTCGCCCGGACCGCCCGGGAGGCGGAGCGCCAGCAGAACCGGGACCTGCACGACACGGTGCTCGGCACCCTGACCATGGTGGGGCTGGGCGCGGTACCCGGCCCGTCGGCCACGTTCCGTGAGCGGTGCGCCGCCGACCTGCGTACCCTCGTCGCGTTGACCGACCGCGGCCCGACGCCCGGCGACGGCCCGGTGCCGCTCGACGAGCGGCTGCGCACGGTGCCCGACCGGCTGCCCGAGCTGCCGGTGAGCCTGCAGCTGACCGCCTGCGCGGTGCCCGCCGGGGTGGCCGACGCGATCACCGAGAGTGCCTACGCGGCGCTGTCCAACGTGGTCCGGCACGCCCCGGGCGCGCGGACCACACTGCGGCTGAGCCGCGACGCGGTCGCCATCGTGGCCGAGGTGGTCGACGACGGCCCCGGCTTCGACCCGGCCACCGTCCCCGCGCACCGGTACGGTCTGCGCGAGTCGATCCAGGGGCGGATGGCGGCGGTCGGCGGGCGGGCCGAGGTGTGTTCCGCGCCCGGCGCCGGCACCCGGATTCGACTGGAGTGGCCCGGTGGCGGCTGACCTCGGCGCGACGGCGGACCGCGCCGGCATTCGTGCCCTACCGGTGCCTCGACCCGGCCCGGTCGACGGGCCCGAGCAGTCGGTGCTCGCCGCGCCCGCCGCCGTGGCCCAGGCCTCCGACCGGGGTGCCCGGATCGTCGCCGTCGCCATCGCGCTGGCCTGGCACGTCGCGATCGGACTGCCGGCGGTGCTGGCGACCCGCGCGCAGTTCTCCGCACCGACGGTCGTGCTCGGCGGCTGGGTGCTGGTCGCCGTGACCGGGGCGGTGGCCGGCGTCCGGCTGCTGCGCGGCACGCCACTGCCGCCGTGGCCGCTCGCCGGGGTGCTGGTCGCCGTCGACGCGGCGGTCTTCGCGGCGGTCGGCGAACCACACCTGTTCACCGCCGCCAACTGGGTGTGGGGCACGCTCGGCTGGTTCTTCGTGCTCGCCATGTGGGGGCGGCGGGTCGGCGGTCTCGTCGCGCTGCTGACCACACACGCGATGATCGCGCTCGCCGCCGTCCTCGCGTACGCGCCGAGCGCGGCCGACCTGGCCCGCTACACGATGTACGTCTACGGCACGTTCACGCTGCCGGTGGCGGTCTTCGCCGGCAGCGCGGTGATCGTCGGCCTGGCCCGGGACCGGGCCGTCGCAGCCGCGGCGATGCACACGATCGCCGCCGAACGGGCCGCCGCCGAGCAGGGCCGGCAGGAACGTCGTGACCGGCTCGCCCTGGTGGGCGCGGCCGCCGGGCGGGTGCTCGGCGAGCTGGCCGCCGGGGAGGCGGACCCGGCCGACCCGGAGGTGCAGAGCCGGTGCGTACTGGCCGCGGCCCGGCTGCGTCGCCTGATCGCCGAATCCGACGACGTGCCCGACCCGCTCCTGCACGAGCTACGGGCCGCCGTGGACCTGGCCGAACGCAACGGGTTGCCGATCGACCTGGTCGCCATCGGCAACCCGCCGCCGCTGCCGGTGGAGATCCGTCGCCGGCTGGCCGACCCGCTCACCAGCCTGCTCGCCGACGCCCGGGGGTGGGCCCGCCTGACCGTGGTGTCCGGCCCGGACGAGGTGGTGGTCAGCCTCGTCACGCCGGACCGGGAGGGGCCGGACGCGACCGGCCCGCCCACCGAACACCAGGACGGGCCGGTGCAGCACCTTTACGAACGGGACGGGGACATCAGATGGGCGCAGACCCGGTGGTCGGGATGACCGGTGACCGGCCGGTCGGGGTGGCGATCGTCGACGACCATCCGGTGGTCGTCGACGGGGTACGCGCCTGGCTCGCCAGCGAACCGCGACTGACCGTGCTGGCCACCGGGGACGACCCGGACGAGGTACTGCGCGCCGCGCCGGACGCCGACGTCGTCCTGCTCGATCTGCGGCTGCACGGCCGGATGGCGCTGGACAAGCTGGCCGAGTTGAGCGCCACCGGGCGGCGGGTGGTGGTCTACTCGGAGCACACCGACCCGGAGACCATGCTCGCCGCGTTGGACGCCGGGGCGGTGGCGTTCCTGGCCAAGCACGAGGGCCGCGAACACTGCGTGGCGACCGTGCTGGCCGCGGCGAGTGACCGCCCGTACGTGCCTCCGGCGCTGGCCGGCGCGATGGTCGGCGACCCGAGACCGGACCGACCGGCACTGTCCGACAAGGAGCGGGAGGCCCTGCTGCTCTGGTTCCAGTCGATGTCCAAGGCGTCGGTGGCGCGTCGGATGCAGATCAGCGAGCACACCGTGAAGCAGTACGTTGACCGCGCGCGGATCAAGTACACCCGGGCGGGGCGACCGGCAGCCACAAAGGCGGCGCTGCTCGCCCGTGCGATCGAGGACGGCCTCGTCCGCCCGGAGGAGATCGGCATCTACCGGTCACAGGCGACGCACGACCGGCCGACCCCCTAACGGGCGTCATGACAGTGGCCGACGGATCGGCGAAGCTCAACGCACAGCCAGTTCACCGGGAGGTCGTGACGATGCAGGCCGACGCGTCCCCCTTCTTCATCGGCCCGCACCGGTTCGACGCGCCGGACGACGACGCCGGCCCCACCCTCGACCGGCGGTACGACATGCGCCCGCTGCCCGGCGAGAAGGTGCTCGGGCGGCACCGGCTGCTCGTGGCGGGCTACCTGCTCGGGCCGACGGAGACACGATGTGCCTGGCAGCTCCCCGGGCCCGTCTCGGTGACCGTCACCGACCAGCGGATCTGCTGGGTGGGCACCGGCTCGCAGCTCTCGCTGGTCGCCGACGACGCTCCCCGGCCCCGGCCGACCGGCCGCGTGACCGGCCTGATGACCGGCCAGATCCGCTGGCAGTGGCCGTCCCGGCTGGAGCTGCCCGCCGAGCCGCCACAACTGATGATCGTCTGCGACGCGTTGCGGACGATCCAGCAGCCGGCGCTGGCCCTGGGTGGGTCACCGGGTGAGGTCGTCGCGCTGGCCCAGCAGGTCCGCCGGGCGGTGGCCATGTTCCGCCTGACCCGCCCGCAACTGGTGGACCTCTCCGCCCAGGAGCGCGACGTCCTGCTGCTGCGGGCCGGCCCCGCGCTGCTCGCCGGGGACACCCGGATCACCCTGCCCGGCTCGCTGCCGGTGGAGTTCCGCTCCCGCGACGACTACTACCGCTCGGGGCCGGAACCCAGCTCCTGGGACGGCTTCGCCGACGGCACGTCCGGGCGTAACTGACGCGAACGCCGGCCGTCCTCAGAGGCTGGGGGCGCGCTCCTCCCCTTCGGCGTCCAGCGCGGCAGCCTCCTGTGGCGTCGGCGCGCTCCCACCGAGGTGCGCCGGCAGCCACCAGGTGTCCTCCGGGCCGGCCGGCGCGTCCGGGTACTCGCGCTGGGCCCGCTCCACGAGCGCGCTCAGCCGGGTGGTCAACTCGGCGGCCAGCACGTTCGGGTCCGGAAAGTCCGCCGGCAGGATCGGCTCGCCGATGAGGATCGTGATGGGCGTGTGCCGGCGGGTGAGGGTGCGGGGACGGCCCTTGGTCCAGAGTCGCTGGGTGCCCCACAGCGCGACCGGCAGCACCGGCACCTTCGCCGAACGGGCCATCCGGACGGTGCCGCTCTTGAGTTCCTTGACGGTGAACGACCGGCTGATCGTGGCCTCGGGGAAGACGCCCACCACCTCCCCGCGCTTGAGCGCGTCGACGGCCGTACGGAACGAGGCCGCGCCCGCCTGCCGGTCCACCGGGATGTGGCGCATGCCGCGCATCAGCGGACCGGAGATCCGGTGCGCGAACACCGACTGCTTGGCCATGAACCGGACGAGCCGACCGGAGGCGTTCGCGCCCAACCCGGCGAAGATGAAGTCGAGGTAGCTGACGTGGTTGCTGGCCAGCACCGCCCCGCCCGTGCGGGGTACGTGGTGGGCGCCCTCGATGGTGATCTTCAGGTCGAGGACCCGGAACAACGTCTTGGCAGCGGCGATAACGGGCGGGTACACGAGCTCCGGCATCCGCAGAATCTACCGTGCCCGGCTGGGGATCGCCTGGGTGGCGGCCCGGCGGCGACGCGGGTGGCGCGCCTGGGTGGCGGCCCGGCGGCGACGCGGGTGGCGCGCCGCCGCCGGTGTGCCGGGCGCGGCTCAGTCGGAGAGACTGTGCAGATCGAGCCGACCTCGGGCGAAGGCGTCCACCCGCCCCCAACGGCCCGGAATGTCCAGGACTTCGATCCGGCCCATCCCGACCGGGAGACGCGGCTCGACCGCCAGGTGCCCGTCGTGCGGTTCGAGACCGAGCATGGTGCGCAACAGCAGCAGCGGCGTACCCGTCGACCAGGCCTGCGGACTGCATGCCGTGGGGTACTCGACCGGGAACTTGGTCAGCTCCCGCGGGTAGCCGCCGAACGCCTCCGGTAGCCGCCCGTCGAAGTAGGTGGCCGCGTCGAGGATGCCGTTGGCGATGGTGGCGGCCTCCTCGGCGAACCCGTAGCGACGCAGGCCCCAGGCGATGAACGAGTTGTCGAACGGCCAGATCGTGCCGTTGTGGTAGCCGATCGGGTTGTACCGGGCCTCCCCCTCGGCGAGCGTGCGCACCCCCCAGCCGGAGAACAGTCGCGGCCCGACCAGGTGCGCCGCCAGCTTTTCGGCCCGCGCCGGATCGACGATCCCGCTCCACAGCAGGTGACCGATGTTGGAGCTGAGGATGTCGCACTGGCGACCGTCCGGGTCCAGGGCCAGCGCGTAGTACTCGCCGTCGGCCACCCACCAGTCCCGGTTGAACCGCTCCTTCAGCTCCGCCGCCTCCCGCTCCAACTGGTCGGCGAACTCCGGGTCGTCCCAGAACTGACGGGCCATCCGCGCCGCGCGGACCTTCGCGTCGTACGCGTACCCCTGCACCTCGCAGGTGGCCCGGGGAAACGGCGGCAGGGTGCCGTCGGAGTAGGAGATCGAATCCCAGGAATCCTTCCAGCACTGGTTCTCCAGGCCGGTCTCGGTGTTGCGGCGCTCGTACCAGATGTAGCCGTTGCCGACCAGGTCGGCGTAACTGTCGATCCACTTGAGCGCGGCCCGGGACTCCTGCTCCAACTCCTTGACCAGCGCCACGTCCCCGCTCCACCGCTCGTACTCGTCGAGCAGCACGAGGAACAGCGGAGTCGCGTCCACCGAGCCGTAGTACGGCGAGTGTGGCTGCTCCTCGAAGGCGGCGGTCTCGCCGTACCGCATCTCGTGCAGGATCCGTCCCGGGTCCTCGTCCCGGAAGTCGTCGAACCGGCTGCCCTGGAGGGACGCGAGGATGCGCAGCGTCGTCTTCGACAACTGCGGCGTGAACGGCAGCGTCTGGAGGCAGGTGAGGATGCTGTCCCGGCCGAACATGGTCATGAACCAGGGCAGACCGGCCGCGGGCAGGGTCGCGCCCCCGAGCGACAGCGGCGAGAAGCGCAGCGCGGCGAGGTCGATCAGGCTGCGCCGGTACGTGCTGGCAACCCGTCCGTACTGACTGTTGACCTTCGGCGCGTCCGCGATCCACTGCTCCAGGTCGTGTTGCAGGGCCAGCCGCTCGCCGCCGTGCACGCGCAGACCCATCCGCAGGTCCCGGTCCCCTGGGCCGACCGCGCGCGTCTGCACGTCGATCTGCGCCTCCCACTGCTCATTCGGTTCCAGGCGGACGGTGTACGCGAAACCCCGGTTGTCGTAGCGCGGCGACATCGACGAGGAGATGATCGTTTCGCGCCGGAAGTTGCCCCGGCGGTAGCCCAGGCGCAGCTTGTCGGCCTCGACCTCGGTATAGATCTCGCCCTTCTTGTTCAGGATCTCGTCCTTGACCTGGAACAGGTCGGCGAAGTCGGCCGCGGCGTCCATCCGGATCTCCAGATCGACCGCCTTCTCGTCGTGGTTGAGGATGGTGAGCCGCTCGCAGAAGCTGCCGCCGACCGCGCGCTCGCGGATGATCGACAACTTCGCGTCCACGTAGTGGGTGGCCATCCCCGGCACGAGGAAGAACCGGGACTCGAAGTACTGCAGGTCGTCGTACGAGAGCGAGTTGAGGCGTTCACCGTTGACGCTCAGCACCCACGTCGACAGGAACCGGGTGTCGAGGGAGAAGAGCCCGGTCGGTTCGCTCGGCGTCGCCTCGATGTCACCGGTGTCCTCACAGACGACGAATGTGCTGCCGTCCAGGATCCGGATCGTGTTGCTCTGCCCCATCACCGCACCTCCCCCGCGAATCGGCGACGCGGCCCACGGGCGTCCGGCGACCCGGGGAAGATCCGCTCCACCTGCACCACCAGCCGGGCGTCCCCCGACACCGTCATGTCCCCACGCAACAGCGCCGCCAGGCCGTGCTCACGGCCGGCCGCTATCTCGTCGAACAGCATCGGGCTGGCGCCGATCACCGTGTCGGCCTCGCTGTCCTCCTGGCTCACGTTGAGCCGCCCACGGTCGATTTTCAGCAGCCAGTGCCGGGTCTGTGCCCCCTCGTGCAGGTCGATCCGCAGTGTCCCGGAGGTCTTCGCCAGCAGAGGCTCGTACCCCCGCCGGTCCAGCTCCTCGAAGAACCTCGTGGTCGCGTCCACCATCGGGTCCACTCCTCCCAGTCGGCCGGGCCCCGGCGATCACACCCCGCGCGCCACGCGTCGCGCGATGCACGTCCCCGCACGGGTCCCCCGACCCCAGCAACCCAACCTCGCCCAAATAGGGTGACCGCCCCCACTCCCCCTCCCCTCCTCCCCTCCCCACCCCTCTGCCCTTCCGCCCCGGTGATCAAGAGGTTCGCGTCACCGTTCTCGGCGTGTCGTGACGCGAACCTCTTGATCACCGGGGCGAGGCGGACCGAGGGCGGGCTGGGAGCCGGCCGGGGGCGGGCTGAGGGCGGGGAGGGGGCGGGTGGGGGTGGGGGTGGGGGGGTAGGGGGGCGCCGGCCCTTCCGGGATGGGAGGGCCGGCGCTCTTGTGCTGCGTGCGTCAGTTGTTCGGCTCGTCGGCGCTGATGTCGGCCAGCACCGACTGCGGCTCACGCTCGACCGCGAGGTCGCCCATCGAGACCAGGCCGATCAGGCGGCCCTCGTCGACCACCGGCAGCCGGCGTACGGCGTAGGTACGCATCAGGTCGGCGGCGGACACCGCGTCGTCGTACTGGCTCACCGTGATCACATCGCGGCTGGTGATCTGGTTCAGCCGGGTCGAGCCCGGGTCCATGTTCTCCGCGACACCCCGGACCGTGATGTCCCGGTCCGTGACGATACCGACGACACTGTCGCCATCGGTCACCACCACGTCACCAATGGCGCTGTCGCGCATCTCCTGCGCGGCGGCGATCAGCGTGTCGTTGCCGTCCATCGTCACCAACCGGGTCGTCATGAACTCTCCGACCGTTGTCATGGTGCTCCCCTCTCGGTGTCGGCACGGCCCGTCTACCCGCCGCTCCGCAGGGGGTAACACCATCGGTCGACCGGCTATCCGGGTGGCCGACCCAGGCGGCACGGACAGCAGAGACCACTGCTGGTCAGGGTGTAGAACATCGGCAGCAGCGGGAAGGTGCCGCGGGGCAGCGAGCCTCGGCGACGCCGCCTACCGTGGACGAGGTGCTGACGGGTGAGCGTGAGCTGCGGGAGCTGATCGGCGGCAACGCCTGGCTGACCCGGGCACTGACCGTGGTCCGCGACTCCGGCCTACCCGACGCCTGGATCGGCGCGGGCGCCCTGCGCGACCTGGTCTGGGGCGAGCGGTACGGCGACGGGTTCGACCCGACGACCGTCCGTGACGTGGACGTGGTCTTCTTCGACCCGGCGAGGTTGTCCCGCGAGGACGACCAGCGGGCCACCGACCGTCTGGTCGCCGCCTGGTCGGCTGCACCGTGGCAGGCGCGCAACCAGGCGGCGGTACACACCTGGTACGCCTCGAAGTTTGGCGGTGACCCGATCGCGCCGTACCGGAGCGTCGCCGAGGCGGTGGCCACCTGGCCGGAGTACGCCACGGCCGTGGCCGTGCGCCTGGCGGCGGGTGGTGAGCTGGAGGTCTGCGCCCCGTACGGCCTCGCGGACCTGCTCGGCGGGGTGTGGCGGCACAACCCGGCCCGGGTGGACGTCGCGCGGTCCCGACAGCGGCTGGCCCGTCACCGGCCCGCGCATCGCTGGCCCGGGGTGACCGTGGTCGAGCCGGGCTGAGCCGGCAGCCGCCGGCGATCCCTCAGGAGCGGGGCGGTATCCCGTACATCCGCTCCACGTGCAGGCGCAGCACCAGCCGCTGCTCGGCAACCATGGCGCTGCGGTATTCGGCCCAGTCCGGGTGCTCGCCGCGCAACGACCGGTAGAGCCCGACCAGTTCCTCGACCGTGGCGTCCTCGACGTCGGCCGCCGTGGCGGTCAGCTCGGCACGCCCCTCGACGACCGTGTACGCCCAGCCGTCCTCGCTGCTGACGTGGAAGCTGGCGCGCGGGTCCCGACGGAGGTTGGCGGTCTTGGCCCGGCCGTCGGTGACGGATACCCGGATCAGGCCGGCAGCGGGATCGAACGAGTAGACCACCGTGGACAGCTGCGGTCGCCCGTCACGTTTGATGGTGGCGAGAACGCCCATCGAACGACCGGCGACCAGGTCGGTCAACGCCTGCTGGTTGGGGTTCTCCGGCACAACTTCCTCCAGGTGGCGCGGTCGGCTTCGTCCATCCAAACACGACCGGCACGGTCCCGCTCCCGATGTGCCGGCGCTCATCACCGACTGCGGGCCCGGACCGTGACCGGCCGGGCCCGCAGGGGACGGTGATCCTCAGCGCCGTTCGGCGGCGACCAACTCGGCGAGCTGTACGGCGTTGAGCGCCGCGCCCTTGCGCAGGTTGTCGTTGGAGCAGAACAGCGCCAGCCCGTACTCGACGGTCTCGTCGGCGCGGATGCGACCCACGTAGGTCGGGTCCTGCCCGGCGGCCTGCAACGGCGTCGGCACGGCGGTGAGCGCGACGCCGGGCGCGTCGGCCAGCAGCTCGTGGGCCCGCTGCGGCGTGATCGGCCGCGCGAAGCGGGCGTTGATCTGCAGCGAGTGGCCGGTGAAGACCGGCACCCGGACGCAGGTGCCGGACACCTTGAGGTCGGGGATCTCCAGGATCTTGCGACTCTCGTTGCGGAGCTTCTGCTCCTCGTCGGTCTCGAACGAGCCGTCGTCGACGATCGAGCCGGCCAGCGGCAGCACGTTGAAGGCGATCGGCTCGGCGAACGAGCGCGGCGCGGGGAACTCCACGGCCGACCCGTCGAAGGCCAGAGCCGAGGCGTGCTCGGCGACCTTGCGGACCTGCTCGTCCAGTTCGGCGACGCCGGCCAGCCCGGCGCCGGAGACCGCCTGGTACGTCGAGATGACCAGGCCGATCAGACCGGCCTCGGCGTGCAGCGGGCGCAGCACCGGCATCGCGGCCATCGTCGTGCAGTTGGGGTTCGCGATGATGCCCTTCGGGCGGTCGGCCGCGGCGTGTGGGTTGACCTCGGCTACCACCAGTGGCACCAGCGGGTCCATCCGGAACGCCGACGAGTTGTCGATCACCACGGCGCCGGCCTCGGCGACCCGGGGAGCCAACTCCCTGGCCGTGCCCTTACCGGCCGAGAAGAGCACGATGTCCAGCCCGGAGTAGTCCGCCGTCGCGGCGTCCTCGACGGTCACCTCCTCGTCGCGCCACGGCAACGTACGCCCCGCGGAACGCGCCGAGGCGAACAATCGCACCTGCTCCGCGGGGAACTCCCGCTCCGCCAGCACCTGCCGCATCACGCCACCGACCTGGCCGGTGGCCCCCACAATGCCGATCCTCATGCCCCGGAGGCTACCCACCCCACCCCCGAAACCGGGACCCCTTTCCCACCTCCCGGGTCCCACCTCACACCGGACCGCGCCCGGCATGTTGATCAAGAGGTTTGCGTCAGGAAGCGCGTGCAATCCGACGCAAACCTCTTGATCAACGCGTCTACAGCAGGTGTAGGTCTCCTAGGGCTGCGGACTCCAGGTCTTCTCGGATCACTGCCGCGTCGCCCTCGACCACCAGGGTCAGCGCGTCGGTGTGCAGGTGAGTGGCCGCTGCCGCCGACACCTGGTCCACGTCGGCGTTGAGCAGTTCCTCGCGCAGCCGGGCGTGGTAGTCGTCCGGCAGGTCGTGCACCACGAGCGTGGTCAGCGCCGACGCGATCGCCCGAGGGCTCTGCAACTCGACCGAGAGCTGCCCGGCCCGCCAGGAACGGGCCACCGCCAGCTCGTCCTCGGTCACGCCGTCCGCCTGCGTACGGGCGATCTCGCCCACCGCCTCGACCAGGGCCGGCGTGGTGACCGCGGTCTGCACACCCGAGCTGACCGCGAACCGGCCGAACCGGCGGGACGAGGCGAACTCGCCCCGGATGCCGTACGTGTATCCGCGCACCTCGCGGATGAGGTGGTTGAGCCGGGAGGTGAACGCCCCGCCGAGGACCGTGCCGGCGAGGGTCATCGGTACGTGGTCGGGGTGCGCCCGGTGCGGCGACGGGTGACCGAGCCGCAGCGTGGACTGCACCGAGCCCGGCCGGTCCACCAGGATGATCCGCCGGCCGGCGCGCAGCGGCACCTCGACCGGACCGCCGCGCTCGGCCGGACCGCCTCCGGTGCCGGCGAACGCCGCGGCCGCCAGCGCGTCCAGGTCGATCCGGTCCAGGTCACCGGCGACGACCAGGGTGCCGGGCCGCAGGAACCACTCGGAGTGGAAGACGGTGATGTCCTCCACGTCCAGGGCGGCCACCGAGTCCGGGTCGCCGTACATCGGTCGTCCCCACCGCGTGTCGGCGCCGAACAGGTCGGCGCGCAGCGCGGCGTCGGCGCGCGGACCGGGGTTGGCCCAGTCCATGCGCAGCGCGTTCGCCTCGTCGTCGCGGACCCGCCGCACGTCGGTCGGGTCGAGCCGGGGCGTCCGGACGGCCTCGGCGAGCAGTTCCACGGCGGCGGTCAACCGGTCCACCGGGACCTGCACGCTGACCTGGAACGAGTCCCAGTCCAGCCCGGTCACCAGTTCGGTGCCCAACGCCTCGATGGCCAGCGCGTACGCGGTGGCGTCCCGCTGCGCGGTGCCCTCCTCCATGGCCTTGGCGAGGACGCCGCCCAAGCCCTCCTTACCGGCCAGCTCGCGGCCGGCGCCCGCGTCGAGCAGCAGCAGCGCGACGGCGAGGTTCTGCCCGGGCAGGTGCGCGGCGACCACCTGCCCGCCGCCTACCGCGCGGCGGACCACCGGCGGGAACCGGTACGGGCGAGCGGCACCCGGGCCGGGACGGTCGGTGATCAGCGTCATGCGGTCTCCTCGGGCACGTAGGTCAGGGTCACCCGGTCGGCGGCGCCGAGCACCTCGGCGGCCGTCTCGGCGATCTGCTCGGCGGTCACGGCGAGCCAGGCGGGCAGCCGGTCGGCGGCCCGGGCCGGGTCGCCGAACTGGGTGGCGTACCGGCCGAGCGTGTCCGCGCGGCCGTCCACCGTCGACATCTGCCGCCACCACGCGGTGCTCAGCAGCGCCTTGGCCCGGTCCAGTTCGGCGGCGGTGACCGGCACGGTGGCCAGCTCGTCGACGACCTCGGCGAGCCCTTCGGTCAGCCGTTCGGCGCTCACCCCGGGCCGGGCCGTGGCGGTGGCGATCAGCGGCGCGGGCGCGTGCGCGAGGTCCACCCCGTACGCGCCGACCAGGTCGGGTTGGGCGATCCGCTCGCCGTCGGCGAGCCGCTGGTAGAGCCGACTGCCCCGACCACTGCCGAGGACCGTGGCGAGGACGGTGAGCACGTCGTACCCGGGGGTGCCGAACGGGTGGCCGCGATGCGCGACGTAGACGCGCGGCGCGGGCACGTCGGCGCTCACCGTCTCCACGGCGGGCTGCCCGGTCGCCGGGACGCTGCGGCCGTCCGGGGCGGCGGGGATGTCGTCGCGGGCGGGCAACGCGCCGAAGTACTTGTCGGCCAGCGCGAACACCTCGGCGGCCGTGGCGTCGCCGACGACGGTGAGCACCGCGTTGTTCGGCGCGTAGTACATCTCGTGGAACGCCTGGAAGGTCGCGAGGTCGGCGGCGTTCAGGTCGGCCATGGAACCGATCGTCGAGTGGTGGTACGGGTGCCCGGGCGGGTAGAGCAGCGGCAGCAGCCGCAGCCAGGCGTCCCCGTACGGGACGTTCTCGTAGCGCTGCCGGCGCTCGTTCTTGACCACCTCGCGCTGGTTGTCCAGCGTCTCCTGGGTGAGCGCCGGGACGAGCCCGCCCATCCGGTCGGCCTCCAGCCAGAGCGCCAACTCCAGGTGTTCGGCCGGGACCGTCTCGAAGTAGTTCGTCCGGTCCGGGTTGGTGGTGGCGTTCAGCGAGCCGCCGGAGCCCTGGATCAGCTTCATGTGTTCGGTCTTCGCCACGTTCACCGAGCCCTCGAACATGAGGTGTTCGAAGAGATGGGCGAAGCCGGTCTGCCCGGCCGGCTCGTGCCGGGATCCGACGTCGTACCAGAGGTTGACGGCCACCGCGGGCGCGGTGCGATCCTCGCTCACCACCACACGCAGGCCGTTGTCCAGTCGGGACGTCTCGATGGGCCAGGGGTAACCACTGTCGGGCATGGCACGACGCTATCCGATCTCGCGGACGGAAAGGTGACGTGCGGTGCGTCGGCGAGCCGACCCACCCGCCCGCATCGAGTCCGCCGCTCGGGGTACCGCAGGGGGTATGACCCGACCGACCCCACGCCGCGCCGCCCGCGCCGTCGAACGCGCGAGCGCCGCGCTCGGCCGCCTGCGCCGCGGCCGGTTGCTGCATCCGGCGGGCGCGTCGTTCTCCGCCCTGGTGACGATCTGGGGTACGCCCGGACCGCCCGTCGGGGTCGGCCTCCTGGACGACCCCGGTGAGTACGCGGGCACGGTCCGCCTGTCCCGGGGGACGCCGACGCCGGGCGGGTGGCCGGACGTGCTGGGTTTGGCCCTGCGCGTGCACTCCGGCCAGGGGCGTCCGTTCGACCTGCTGGTCAGCTCCAGCGGGGCGGCTCCGGTGCTGCGGAACCTGCCACTGCCCCGCCGGGGGTTCTCCGGGACGTACAGCACGATCATGGGCTATCGCGCGGGTCGTCGCCGACTCTGGTTGGCCGCGTTGGCCGACCCGGAGGCGGTCGACCTCGGTCGTACCCTGTCCGCCGTCACGGCCGCGGCCCGGACGGACGCGCCGCGCCTGGTGCTCGCGGTCGCGTCCGCCGTGGGGCCGTGGCGGCCGGTCGGCCAGGTCGGCATCGGCGTCCCGCTGGACGCCCGCCAGGACGCCGCGCTCGCGTTCGACCCGGTGCGCAACCTGCCGGCCGGCCTGCGGGCGGCCGGTCCGCTCGGCTGGCTGCGCGAGCAGACCTACCGGGGGTCACGCCGGGCCCGCGGCGCGACGGTTCGGTCCGGCGGCTCGACGGCCACCACGGTCTGATCCGAGGTACGCCGTTCCAGCACCGTGTCGGGGGCCGCGTTCTGGTCCGCCTCGCGCAGGTCCGATTCGGCGAGGATGGCCTCCGCCTGCGCCTGCGGATCGTCACTGCCCGCGGCGACCTCCTCGGGAAGGAGGTGGTGGGCGCGGGACTCCGCCCGCTCCTGATCGCTCTGCTCGTCAGTCATGGCACCCCTGTTACCCCGGGCCCGACCTTCGCACGCGGTGTTCACGCCGCATCCTGGGACGAGGGACGGGCGAGCCCGGCCCGGTCGGGTAGGCTGGCCCGGTGATGAGGACGTATCCATGGTTTAGGCAGCCGGCTGGCACGCCGGTGACTTCACCATGATCTGACGTCACCACGGACCGAGCCGGCCGGGCAGGAGCTGTCGTTCCCGCCCCTCTGCGTACGAGCAGCCGGCTCGTCCCGGGCACCGGCCCCGGGCACGGTCGGCGAAAGGATGCCCACCGTGACGACCCCGGAGACCGATCGGGTCAGCGACCAGCGGATCGACCGCGTCGTGCCGCTGACCACACCCGCCCTGCTGCACCACGAGTTGCCCCTGGACGCCCCGCTCGCCGCGGCCGTGTTGAACGACCGCCGCGCGGTGAGCCGCGTTCTCGACCGCGAGGACGACCGCCTGCTGGTGGTGGTCGGCCCGTGCTCGGTGCACGACCCGGCCGCCGCGCTGGAGTACGCCGAGCGCCTGCGCGCCGCCGCCGACCGGCTCGCCGACGACCTGCTCATCGTCATGCGGGTCTACTTCGAGAAACCCCGCTCGACGGTCGGCTGGAAGGGTCTGATCAACGACCCCGGGCTGGACGGCAGCGGCGACGTCAACACCGGCCTGCGTCGAGCCCGTGCGCTGCTGCTCGACGTCCTGCGCCTCGGCCTGCCGGTGGGCTGCGAGTTCCTCGACCCGATCACCCCGCAGTACATCGCCGACACGGTGGGCTGGGGCGCGATCGGCGCCCGCACCGTGGAGAGCCAGGTGCACCGGCAGCTCGCCTCCGGCCTGTCCATGCCGATCGGCATGAAGAACCGCCCCGACGGCAGCATCGGCACGGCCGTGGACGCGATCCGCGCCGCGGGAGTGCCGCACGTGTTCCCGGGCATCGACTTCTCGGGCACCCCCGCGATCATGCACACGCGGGGGAACACCGACGGTCACCTGGTGCTCCGTGGCGGCGGCGGTCGACCCAACTACGACGCGGCGTCGGTGGCGGGGGCGCTCGACCTGCTCCGGGCCGCCGGGCTGCCCGAGCGTCTGGTGATCGACGCCAGCCACGCCAACAGCGGCAAGGACCACCGCAACCAACCACTGGTCGCCGCCGACGTGGCCGCCCAACTGGCCGCCGGCCAGCGCGGAATCACCGGCGTGATGCTGGAGTCGTTCCTCCTGCCCGGCCGGCAGGACCTCGATCCCACCCGCGAGCTGGTGTACGGCCGTTCGGTGACGGACGCCTGCCTCGGCTGGGACGACACCGCCGAGGTGCTCGCCGCACTGGCCACCGCCGTGCGCGCGCGCCGGGCCACCCTGCCCACCGCCGCCTGAGGGTGTGACGGCCGGCACTGCGGTGCGCGGAACACGAGTGGGTGCGGCCTGGTTAACTGAGGTGTCGGTGTGCTCAGTGTCCCCGGGCCTCACCTAAATAGCCCTCGCGGAATACCGTTCGGCTGGAGCCGCGTCGCGCCACTCGCCGAGAGGCGACCTACACACCGACACCAGCGCCGCCCCCGGCTCACGAGGCCGGGGGCGGCGCTGTCGGTAGGCACGGGGCAGGCGCAGGGCGTGACGTTTGACCGATTCCGGCCCGGGTAGCTGACCAACGTGACCGACGACGCATCCGTGGCCGACGAGCCGGACACCCGGGCCCTCGACGACCTGCTGGACGACATCTTCCGGGGCCAGGAGCGCATCCAGCAGGCGGAGATCTACCGCCAGGCGGTCGCCGCCGAACTCCCGCCGGACCTGCTCGCCCGCATCGACGCGTTGCCCGAGGGCGAGTACGCGGTGGACGAGGCCAGCGACCTGCTGGGTGGCAGCGTCGCCTGAGCGGAACGAGCGCAGCCAGCGAGCCCAGCGACGCGAAGGGACGACACCATGACGCACCACGAGAACCACGAGGAGAAGGTCCCGGCGCTGGGCCAGCCGCCGGAGGGCACGGACACCACGCCCGAGCCGGACTTCGCCAACGAGCACGACCGCACGGCGGTGGACCGCGACATCATCACGGGCGCGGACGAGGACGAGCGCGAGCCGGAGTCGCCGCACGGCTGGTCCGGCATGCAGCGGTGACGCGTACGACAGGAGGGGGCCGCCAGATGCCGGCCCCCTCCTCGCGTCTGCTCGTCAGTCGTCGTGTCCGCCCTCGGCGGCCTGCTGGGCCGAGGCGTACGCCATCTGGAGGAAGTCGGAGGCTGCCACGGCGGTGAGCGCGGTCGCCACCAGACGCGTCAGCCGGGGGGCGAGCACCAGTCCCCCGGTGAGCCCCGTCGCCACCCAGACCGCCAGGCAGAACGGGCAGCTCAGCAACTCGCCGATGGCGTGCCGGGTGGAGCTGCCCGAGTCGCGGACCTGCTCCATCACCTCGCCGCTGCCGATCGGCCGGTCGTATCGGGTGAACGGGGCCCGCAGCGGGCTGGTCACCGCGTCCTTGGACAGCAGCCGGCTGAGCTTGTGCGTGGCGATGGAGAGGAGCACCACATCGGCGACGGCGGGACGCTCGGGTACCGGCCGCCCGGTCACCTTGACCAGGCCGGCGAGCGCTCCGGTGACGCCCGCGTAGGTGCCCATCGCCGCCAGGTAGCCGCCGAGCGGTCGATGCTCGTGCGGCGCGTACGCCCGGCGCAGCCGCGCCACCCTCTGTCGCAGGCCAGTGTCGGTCACCGGTCTCCTTCCATGTCGTCGTGGTACGAAAGTTCCGAACGATCGGCGTGTCTCAACCGGCCTGCAGGTTGTCGGCGACCTCGCGGGCGAGGTTGGTCAGCGCCTCGTCGGCCAACTGGTCCGGGTCGGCACCGGAGCCGTCGGTCAGGTCGAGCTGGATCCGCGCGCCGCCGGAGTCGGCCGGATCCACCCGGATCTCGGCTGCCCAGTCGGCGTCACCCCAGCGGGCCCGCAGCTCCTCCCCGCTGACCTCGGCCGGAGGGCTCCCGTCGGATCGCAGTGGCGCGGGCAACCAGGCCGAGGCTCGGGCCGGGTCGGTGGCCGTGTTGAAGACCACCTCGGGCGGCGCGGACATGCCACGCACGGCTCGGGCCGCCATCAGGCGTCCCGCAGACGGCTCGGGTCGACCTCCCGGCCCGGGTGGCGCGCCAGGTACTCGGTCTCCAGATCCGCCGTGCGCCGCAGATGGTTCGCGAGCGCGGAATCCGCCGCGTGCCGCAGCGTGTCCAGCCGGGTGCGGTGCAGGCTGTGCATCTCGCGGATCAGATCGTCGTCGGTCAGCTCCGTCGGGTCGACGCCGACCGCGTCGCCGTCGAGTTCGGCGCCCCCGGGGTCGGCGAAGTGGTCGCCGTCCCACTCGGGCACCCGCTGCTCCGGGCTCATCTCCGTACCGCCGCTGGACGCAAACCCGTCCTCGCGTACCGATCCGGTCATCATCGCCCCCCTGGTCTCGTTTGGGCTGGCGCCTAGACGGATGCCCACCCCGGGTGACACCAAACCATCCCGTCCGCGCGCCAGCTACGACACCGTGTCGGAGAGCGCCGCCGTCCCCGGTACCCTCGACGCCATGAGGTGGCTCTGGACCCCGGCGTGGATCGCACGTCACGTGGCCATGGTCGTGCTGGTCGGGAGCTTCCTCGGGCTGGGCTGGTGGCAGATCAGCCGGGCCACCGCCGGCAACAACCTCAGCTGGGGGTACGCCGTCGAGTGGCCGATCTTCGCCGGCTTCGTGGTGTACGTCTGGTGGCGCGAGGTGCGGCTGGCCCGGCGCGGCGCGCAGGGCGGCACGGTGTCTCCCGGCGCTCCGGCCGACGAGCCGGCCCCGGCCGCGAGCGCCGACTCCCGACCGGCGGTACGCCGACCGGTGCGGGTGACCAGGGCACCGGTCGACGCGACGCTCGGTGACGACGCGGCGCTGGCCGCGTACAACGACTACCTGTCATGGTTGAACGCCAATCCGGGCGCCCGGCCCGGTGACTATCCCGGCTGAGCCGGGCCTGAAGAAGGACGGACGAAGTGGGCGCAGCCCTTACTCGGTACCGCGTGATCGCCTGGATCGTGGGCGTGGTGCTGATCCTGCTGGTCGTGATCGGGATGCCGCTGAAGTACGCGTTCGACAACCCGACGGTGGTGGAGACCGTCGGCCCGGCGCACGGCTTCCTCTACATGATCTATCTGGTGGCCGCGTTCGACCTGAGTCGCCGGGCCGACTGGCCGCTGAAGCGGATGCTCCTGGTGATGCTGGCCGGCACCGTGCCGTTCGTCTCGTTCTACGCCGAGCGTCGCGTCACCGCCTGGCTCGACCGGCCGGCCACCCGTACGCCGGAGCCGGTCGCCGGCTGACCGGGGGCCCTGAGGGCTGTCCGGTCAGCGGTTCGGCCGCCAGGGGTCGGCCGAGGCGACCGGGTCGACCCAACCGCCGTACCGGTTGACCTCCCGGGCGCGCAGCAGCGCCCGGGTGACCTGACCGAACTGCCGCTCGTCGTCGGCGCTGAAGAGCAGCACCTCCGCGCCCCGGTGCCATCCCCACAGCTCGTACGGCGGTGGCCGCCAGCGGTCACCGACGAGGGCGAGGGTGGCCGGCAGCAGAAGGACCGCTCCGAGGATGAGGTACGCCCCGGCGGTCAACCGCTGTAGGCCGCCACTGAAGCCGAGGAGCAGGCCGACCACGCCGATCATGGAGGCGGTGGTCACGACGGCCCGGACGGCGATCCGGTCGTGCGGCCCTCGGGTGGTACGCAGGTTGGTCAGGTCGGGGATGCGGTAGCTGGTGCGTCCGACGGTGAACCGGTCGACGGTGACGATGATGCCGGGTCGCGCGTAGAGCAGCGTGGACCTGGCACTGGGCACCGTTCGTTGCGGTCGCGTCGTTGCGCCTTCACGATTCACGGATCCTCCCGCGGGTGCGGTCTGTCGGGTCGGATCCCGTGACCACCGGCGTGAGCCGCCGATGACGGGATTCCCGGCCCCGGGCTCCATTGTGTTGGGGCACCGCCACTGCACCTGGGCATTTACGGCAGCGGACGGCTCACCCGTCCGGGCGACATCGTCGCGAAACAGCATCCATTTCACCTTTTATCGGGTATGGCGCGCTGTTAACCGGCGGCATGCGCCGGGAACGACGAAAGTCGCATATCGGTCAAAATCGCAAGCAAAAGCGCCGCAGAAGCCTTCACCCCCGTGTCGGCGGCCCCATTGACGCTGTGGTTCCGCAGTGGCACTTCCTGCCACTTGGTCAACATTCGCCCCTGCTTCAACTGCGCAGCACAACCGTCCCGGGTTAGGTTGGGCGAGCCGGTCCGGCCCAGTGTCGTCCACCCGGACGACCCCGGCCGGTGTCGCCGAGGGCGTCAGCAGCCCCGTCGGCGGCCGTGGGAGAGGAGCCTCTCGCTCTTGTCATCCCTGAGAACCCTGCTGCGTACCGTGGCGCTGGTCGGCCTGTCGGCCGCCCTGATCGCCCCGACGGCGGCGGCGCACGCCGAGCCGTCCCCCGCCGACCTGACCCGCCGGATCGAGACGTCCTCGGCCGAGCTGGAGCGGGTCGTGGAGTCGTACAACAAGCTCACCGAGGACATCAAGGTCAACAAAGCAGCGGTGGCCCGATTACAGGCCCGCATCGGCCCGCTCGAGCAGCAGGCCGAGCAGAGCCGGGCGGACGTCGCCGCACTCGCCAACACCGCGTACCGAAGCGGCGGTCTGCGTACCGCCGACGCGCTGCTCCGGCCCGGCGGCGCCGCCGCCATGCTGGACCGGCTCGGCACCCTCGACCAGCTGACCCGACAGCGTCAGGAGCGCATCTCCGGCTTCACCGACAACCAGCGGCGACTGCTCGACGAGAAGAATCGGCTGGACGCCACCCTGGCCCGGCAGGCCGCCCAGGCCCACGAGTTGGCGGCGGGCAAGACGCGCATCGAGAAGGACCTGGCCGAGTTGTACGAGCTGCGCCGACAGGCGTACGGGGCGGCCACCGAGCGGCCCGCGCCCAAGGCGACCGAGGCCGAGGCCCGAAACGTACCGGCGGTCGCCGGAGATGCCGGCGCGGCGGTGCGCTACGCCTTCGGCGCGATCGGCAAGCCGTACGTCTGGGCAGGTGAGGGGCCGGGCGGCTACGACTGCTCCGGGCTCACCCTGGCCGCCTGGCGGGCGGCCGGACGATCGCTGCCACACAGCGCGCGGATGCAGTGGGGGGCGGTCGCACACATCGGCCGAGGCGATCTGCGACCCGGAGACCTCATCTTCTACAGCGGTCTGGGGCACGTCGCGCTCTACGTGGGCGACGGGCAGGTGATCGACGCGCCGAGCGCCGGTCGCAACGTGCTCAAGCGCGGCATGAACATGATGTCGATCCACGGGTACGGCAGGGTCCGCTAGACGGTGAACGGCCGGCGTCCCCCTATCGGACGCCGGCCGTTCGCCGTCATTACTACCAGGTCAGGCTGCCTGCAGCCCCTCGGCCCGAGCCAGCTCGCGGAGCCGGCCGAGGGCCTGGATCTCGAGCTGCCGGATCCGCTCGCGGGACAGCGAGAAGCGGGACGCGACCTCGGTCAGCGAGTGCTCGCGGCCGTCCTCCAGGCCGTAGCGGGCCCGCATGATGCCGGCGGACCGGTCGTCGAGGTGGTTGAGCAGCCCCTCGATGCGCTGCCGCTCGAGGCCGCTCAGGACGATGTCCTCCGGGGACGGCGCGTCGCTGTCGGCGACCAGGTCACCGAGGTTGGTGTCGCCGTCGTCGCCGACCGGGGTGTCCAGCGAGACCGTGTCCTGCGACCAGCGGCGCAGCTCGTTGACCCGCTCGACGGTGACCCCGAGCGATGCCGCGATCTGCTCCGGCTCCGGGTCGCTGCCCAGCTCACGGGTGAGTTGCCGGGTCACGTTGCGCATCCGGTTGACGTCCTCCACCAGGTGCACCGGCAGCCGGACGGTGCGCTCCTGCTGGGCGATCGCCCGGCTGATGGCCTGGCGGATCCACCACGTGGCGTAGGTGGAGAACTTGTAGCCACGCTCGTAGTCGAACTTCTCGACCGCTCGGACGAGGCCGGTGTTGCCCTCCTGGATCAGGTCCAGCATGGGCATCCCCGAGCGTACGTAACGACGCGCGATCGACACGACCAGTCGCAGGTTGGCGCGGATGAAGAGGTCCTTCGCGCGCTCACCCTCGGCGACCAGCCGATCCAGGTCGGCCCGGTCGACACCGTCGGGAACGGCATCCTCGCCGAGCAGGTGCTCGGCGTAGAGGCCCGCCTCGATCGCCTTGGAGAGATCGACCTCCTTGGCGGCGTCCAGCAGTGGCGTCCGGGAGATCTCGTGCAGGTAGACGCCGACCAGGTCACGCTCCTCGGCGACCTCGTCGGTTCGCATGCCAATGTTCTTGTCCACGTTGCCCACGGTCCCCTCGCTCGCGCCGGTTGCCCGGTTCCTTGCCATTCCCCACGTCCGGTCAGCCCTGGTAACTTCTGCTGTGCCCACCGGTGCTGACACCTACACAACAGATGAGACGTGTCGGGTGTTCCATTTCGTGAGTCGAAAGTGTCACGAATGCCTGAGTAGTTGCTGAGAGCACGGTCCATGTTTGCTGTCAGCACCCGCCGGGTGGCGCGCCGCTGGGCACCTCGGACGGGTTGGCGGATCGACGAATCGCCGATTGCCCGCACCATAGGCAACACCGCCCGCCGCGCTGACACAGCGACCCGGGTCACCACCGCGCTGCGATCCTGGTCACTGCCAGATACGCAGCGGTGGACCGGTCGGTTCATCCACGAGGTGTTATTACCCTCCGCCCCGATGAACAATCCGGAGCCCCGTTCGCTTCCCGGGTGGGGCGCGCTCAGGAGGCGAGCAGCGCGAGGGCCCCGCGTACCTGGTCGGCGGAGCGGGCGAGGGCGGCCCGCGCGGCGGTCACCTCGGCCCCGGAGACCAGGGTGACGAGCGCCGTCTTCAGGTCGCCGTCGGCCTCGCCGAGGGCCCGCCGGGAGACCTCCTCGGAACACCCGGTCGCCTCGACCAGGATCGAGATCATTCGGCCCCGGAGCTTGGCGTTGGTGGCAACCATATCGATCATGAGGTTCGAGTAGACCCGCCCCAGGCGCACCATGACGGCGGTCGAGAACGCGTTCAGCACCAACTTCTGCGCCGTGCCCGCCTTCATCCGGGTCGACCCGGTGACCACCTCGGGTCCGGTGTCCACCCCGATGAACACGTCGACCGACCGGGCGGCCTCCGCCTCCGGATTGGCGCAGAGCAGCACCGTCGAGGCGCCCGTGGAGCGGGATGCGGCGAGCGCCCCCAGGACGTACGGGGTGCGTCCGCTGGCCGCCAGACCGACCACGAGGTCACCGGCTCGCACACAGCCGGCCGCCTCGATCGCGCCGCCCCGGTCGTCGTCCTCGGCGTCCTCGACGGCGCGCAGCATGGCGTCCGGGCCGCCGGCGAGGTGGGCGCAGAACCAGTCCCGGGGCGAGTTGAAGGTGGGCGCAAGTTCGGCCGCGTCGAGCACGCCCAGCCGGCCGGAGGTGCCGGCCCCGAAGTAGTGCACCCGGTGGCCGCCGCGCAGCGCCGCGACGGCCAGGTCGACCGTGGCGGCGATCTCGTCGAGCACCGCGGCGACCGCCGCCGGCACCCGTCGGTCGGCGTCGTTGATCACGGTGAGGACGTCCCGGGTCGACATCAGGTCGAGGTCGACGCTGAGCGGGTTACGCCGCTCGGTGGGCGCGGCCACCCGGACCGTGGGGCGGGTGGGTGGTGCTGCCTTGTCCTTGTCCGGCTCGACCGAGCCGGGCGTCATCCCCGCCTCCGGCTCGCGCCCACCCGGTGCGACTGGACCGCCTCGGCGGTCGCCTCGAGGGCCTTGCGGGCCCGGGACCGGTTGCGGGCGGCCACCCCGACGAAGAGGCAGTCGACGACGGTGAGCTGCGCCAGACGGCTGGCCGTGGCACCCGAGCGGTAGGTCGTCTCGCGGGCCGCGGTGGTCAGGACGAAGTCGGCGACCTCGGTGATCGGCGAGCGCGGGAAGTTGGTCAGCGCCACGGTGCTCGCGCCACGCGTCCGGGCCTGTTCCAGCACCTCGATCACGTCCGAGGTGGTGCCGGTGTGCGAGATGCCGATTGCCACGTCGCCGCGACCGAGCAGGGCGGCCGAGGTCAGCGCGGTGTGCACGTCCGGGAAGTAGAAGGCGATCCGGCCGATGCGGTGCAGCTTCTGCTGGAAGTCCGAGGCGACGAACCCACTGGCCCCGGCGCCGTAGATGTCGATCCGGCCAGCGCCGGCGATCGCCTCGACGACCTGCTCGCAGACGGCCGGGTCGAGCTGTTCGGCGGTCTCCTCGACAGCTCGTGCGTCGTTGAACGCGATGGTGGCGATGATCTGGGCGAGATCCGCGCCGGGCGGGATGTCACCACCGACGACCCGGGCGTCCGGAGGTTCGACGCGACGGGCGGCCTCGGCGGCGAGCCGGATGCGCAGTTGCGGGTAGCCGTCCATCCCGACCGACCGGCAGAACCGGATGACGGTCGCCTCCGATGTCTCCGCTGCGGTGGCGAGGTCGGTGATGGTCCTCCGCGCGGCGGCGGCCGGGTCGGACACGACAAGTCGGGCGACCCGCTGCTCGGCGGGCGACAACGACGGCAGAAGCCCGCTGATGTGGACGATCAGTCCACCAGGCTCGTGACTCGCAGAAATCTTCGGACTCTTCGCCACGGGTGAAACTTACTTTCACCAAGCGTGAGCGTCAACCATCACCGTACGTGGTGGGAAAGTGTCGACGATCCGGATCACGCCATTCGCACAGCGTGCCACGCACCCAGGACCGCCGCCTCATCCGCCGGGTCGAGTCCACCCTGCGGTACGTCACCCGGGTCGGCCCTCATCCAGGCGGCCGTCACCCGAACGGTGTCGGCGAGCGGACGGACGACCAACCCGGCGGCCAGCGCCGCGGAGACGTCCCGGTCCATCAGGCCGGCGAACTCCGGCAGCCGTACCCACAGGGGCAGTGCCCGCTCCCCCCACCACTCGCGTACGTCGTGCTCGCGCAGGAAGTCCTGATCCACCCAGGTGAGACGGGGATCCTCCACGCCCAGCCCGGCGGCCACCCCGGCCAGCAGTTCCGCCCGGGACATCGTCGGCCCGTTCCCGTCGTACGTGCCGCTGAGCCGGGTGTCGCCGGCGTGCAGCAGCCAGCCGGCGAGGTCCTCGACGTCCACGAACTGCACCCGGTCGGTCGGCTCCCCCGGCGCGAGAATTTCGCCGCCACGGGCCAGCCGTCGCACCCAGTACGGGAAGCGGTTACTCGAATCCTCGGCTCCGACGATCAGCCCGGCCCGGCAGATGAACGACCTGTCCACGCCCATCCGCTCGCGGACGAGCTGCTCGATGGCGACCTTGCACTCGCCGTACCAGCGGAAGTCCGGGCCCGGTCCGTCCACGTCCGACGGCGGAGGCGGCAACACCGGCGCGTTCGCCGCGGAGAGACCCGGGGTCGTGTTGTCCGCGTACACCGACATCGTCGACACGAACGACCAGTGGCCGACGTGGTCGGCCAGCGCGGCGAGCGCGTACCGGGCGTGGCTGATCTGGCGCGTCACGTCCACCACGGCGTCGAAACCCTGACCGGCGAGCGGCGTCAGCGCCGCCGGGTCGTCGCGGTCCACCGACACGAACCGCGCCCCCTCCGGTACGGCGCCGGACACGCCCCGCGCCGCGCAGGTCACCTCATGCCCCCGCGCGACGGCGAGCCGAGCCACCGCCCGACCTAGAAACCGGGTACCCCCAAGAACCAGAATTCGCGCCATGCCCCGATCCTGCGCCGCCCCACCCCGAAAAACCCACCCCCTCTGCTCTCAGCAGACACCCCACCCGGGGTGGGGTGGGGGTTAGCGTTTGGGGATGGTGGGGCGGAGTGTGGTGGTGACCGGTGGGGGCGGCGGGTTGGGCGGCGCGGTCGTTGCCTCCTTTGTCGAGGCGGGCTGGCGGGTGGTCGTACCACGAAGGGGTGGGCCCGCCGGGTCGGAGCCGGCGGCGGACGGGCTGGTCTCGCTCGGCGCGGACCTGACCGAGCCGGCGGACGTGGCGCGGGCGGTCGAGGCCGCCGCGGCCGATCCGGCGGCGCCGCTGCGGGCGGTGGTGAACCTGGTCGGCGGGTACGCGAGCGGCGGCCTGGTGCACGAGACACCGGTCGAGGAGTTCGAGCGGATGCTCACCGTCAACCTGCGCCCCACGTACCTGGTCACGCAGGCCGCGCTGCCGCACCTGGTGGCGGCCGGAGGCGGCGCGGTGGTGTGCGTCTCCGCCCGCGCGGCGGTCAGCCCGTTCGCCGGGGCGGCCGGTTACGTCACGGCCAAGGCCGCGGTGCTGGCCTTCGCCAACGCCGTCGCGGTGGAGTACCGCTCGCGCGGGGTCCGCTGCAACACCGTGCTGCCCAGCGTCATCGACACCCCGACGAACCGGGCCGCGCAGCCCGACGCCGACCACGCGCGGTGGGTCAGCCCGGCCGAGATCGCGCCGGTGATCCGTTTCCTCGCCTCGGCGGACTCGGCGCCGACCAGCGGGGCCACCGTTCCGGTCTACGGACGCGCCTGAACCAGCAGCGGCACGTCGCCGGGCCCGGCCTGATCCGGTGTCGGTGGCGTCCCGGTCGACGGCCGCGCCGGGTCGGGTCGGATGTCCGACGGCAGCCAGGACGACAGGTGGGCCTG
Organism: Micromonospora sp. NPDC049107; assembly: GCF_040648595.1. Lineage (NCBI taxonomy): Bacteria > Bacillati > Actinomycetota > Actinomycetes > Micromonosporales > Micromonosporaceae > Micromonospora > Micromonospora sp. NPDC049107. The sequence continues at coordinate 153,055 of NZ_JBEZEC010000012.1, read as the reverse complement.
GATCTGCTCGGTCACCTCCTCGGCGGGCCGGCCCGCGTCGACGAGTACGAAGCTCGGGTACTCGGGCAGGGTCCGGTAGGCGGTGTCCGCCGCGGTCAACCAGCCCATCGACTCGTGGTCGGTGCCGCGCTCCTCGATGCGCCGGTAGGCCTCCGCCGGGTCGACGGCGAGCAGGAAGGTCACCTGCGGCGTCGGGAACAGCCGGTAGCCGGCCCGCGCCAGTCGTTCCCAGCGGTGCCCGCCGTGGGCGCGGATGCTGGCGTACTGGCAGGCCGAGTAGCGGTCCATGACGGCCGTCCGACCAGTGAACAGGCAACCGAGCAGGGCCGCGGCGATGGCCAGCCAGCGCAGTACGGACTCCACCGCGAGGACGCCGTCGCGCCCGACGAGGCGTTGCGCGTCCGGTAGGCCGAGACGGTGGGCGAGCCGCCCGAGCCAGCGACGCCCGCTGGCGTTGCGGCGGTACGTCGCGGGGCGGCCGGCCGCGTTGAGCGCGTCCGCCAGTCGGTGTGCCTGAGTGGTCTTGCCCGAGCCGTCGATGCCGATCAGAGCGACGGTGCGCAACCGGGCCTTGCGGCGTCGCGTCCCCGATGGTCTGGCCACCCTCGACAGGTTATCCGACCGATGCCCGCTTCCTGCGATCTTTGTTCCCGTTTGCTCCGGTTGGCACCCGCCCGCGACCAGAGCAGGTGTGGGCGACCGGAATGCCGGGTACGGGAGTTCGAATCCAACCGCCTGTCCACCACGACACGACCGACGGGAGATCCAGATGGCTGAGCGCGGGGACGAGAGTCTGGTGCACACCCTGAAGAAGGTCGCCGCCGTGCTCAAGCAGTCCGAGATCCCGTTCGCCCTGGGCGGCAGCTTCGCCGTCTACGCCCACGGCGGCCACTCCAGCGACCACGACGTCGACTTCCTCATTCGCGAGGCCGACGTCGAACGGTCGCTGGAGGCGCTGGTCGCCGCCGGCTTCCGCGCCGAGCGACCGCCGGAGGACTGGCTCGTCAAGGTCTTCGACGAGGAGCGGATGGTGGACCTGATCCACCGGCCTATCGAGACGCCGGTGACCGAGGAGACGTTCGCCGACACCGTCGTACGGCCGGTGGACGCCATCCACATGCCGGTCCTGTCCGCCACCCAGCTCATGGTGCACAAGCTGCTCAGCTTCTCGCAGCACTACTGCGACTTCGCCCGCGGCCTGCCGCTGGCCCGGTCGCTACGGGAGCAGATCGACTGGGAACGGGTACGCAAGGAGACGCAGCACTCGCCGTACGCAGAGGCGTTCCTGGTGTTGCTGGACCGGCTGGAGGTGGTGCCGGAGCCCGGCACCCCGGCAGGAGAGGAGACACCGTGACGAACGATCAGGCCGGTGGCGCGGCGCCACCCGACGAGTACGTCGAAGCGGAGATCCAACGGTCGCTCACCGAGGATCCGGCCGTCGCCGAACAGGGGATCACCGTCATCCGACGCGATGACGTCCTGGTGCTTTACGGCGAGGTGGAGAGCCCGCACCGGCGGGAGGAGATCCTGCGTCTCGTGGCGGAGCGTTTCCCGGACGTGCCGATCACCAGCGACATCGGGGTGATCCGCGTCCAGGCGCCCACGGAGATCGAGCAACTGCCCTGAGGGAGGTTTCATGGTGATCCGGATCGCCGCCGTGGGCGACGTGCATCTGGACGAGGACGTGGTCGGCCGGTTCCGCCCGGCGCTGGAGGAGCTGCCGGAGTGCGCCGACGTGCTGCTGCTGGCCGGCGACCTGACCCGGCACGGCACCGAGGCCGAGGCGCGCTGCGTCGCGCAGGAGTTCGGTGGGCTCGCCGTACCGGTGGTCACCGTGCTGGGCAACCACGACCACCAGTGTGATCAGGTGCCGCAGGTGGTGAAGGTGCTCGAGGACGCGGGCATCACCGTACTGGAGGGCAACGGCGTCGTCCTGGACTGTGCGGGCGGCCGGCTCGGCATCGCGGGGGTCAAGGGCTTCGGCGGGGGTTTCGCCGGCCGGTGCGCGAGCGACTTCGGCGAGCCGGAGATGAAGGCGTTCGTCCGGACCACCAACGAGAGCGCGGACCGCCTGGGAGAGGCCCTGCGCTCGCTGGAATGCGACATGCTGGTCGCGCTCACGCACTACGCCCCGGTCCCGGACACGCTGGTCGGCGAGCCGCTGGAGATCTACCCGTTCCTGGGGTCGTACCAGTTGGGGCAGGCGATCGACTCGGCGCCGACCGCCCTGGCCCTGCACGGGCACGCGCACGCCGGAACCGAGCGCGGCATGACCCCGGGCGGGGTACGCGTCCGCAACGTGGCGCACCCGGTGATCAAGCAGGCGTACAGCGTCTTTCATGTTGGGGATCAACTCGACACGGAGCAGGTTTCCCCGATCGGAGGGTCGGGTATTCAGAGGTCATGGAGCTGATTCTCTGGATTCTCGCAGTCGTACTCGTGGTCGCCGGCATCCTCGCGCTGTTCCGCCGGCAGATCCTGTGGGGCATCGTCCTCATCGTCGTCGGGCTGCTCGTCGGCCCGGGTGGTGTCAGCATCTTCAATTGACGCTCGTACCCCATAACCACATCCTCACGAACACCGGGACCCGTCGGGGTCGCCGCGACCGGAGCTTCGTCCTCCCGACAGAAGCACCGGCCGCAGCGGCCCCGGCGCTTTTTTGGGGTTTGACCGGACGCCGGGCGGAAACATCTCGACGATGGAGATATCTCGCGAGGCAGGGCCGGCCTCCGGTCGGCGGTCGCGCTGGGCGCTCGCCGCCTTCGCGGCGGCGGTCTTCGTCGCGGCCGCGATCGGCGGGCTCGGTGTGCGGGGCACCACCGACGAGTACGCGAGCCTGCGCCAGCCGGACTGGGCGCCGCCGTCGTGGCTCTTCGGCCCGGTCTGGACGGTCCTCTACGCGCTGATCGCGGTCGCCGGTTGGCTGGTCTGGCGTCGGGTCGGCTTCTCCCCCGCCCTGTGGGCCTGGTCCGCCCAACTCGTGCTCAACGCCATCTGGACGCCGCTGTTCTTCGGCGCGGGTCGGTACGGGCTGGCGTTCGCCGAGATCGTGGTGATGTGGCTGGCGATCGGCCTCACCGTGGTGCTCTTCGCCCGGGTGTCCCGGGTCGCGGCCGCGCTGCTGCTGCCGTACTGGGCGTGGGTCACCTTCGCCGCCGCGCTGAATCTGTCGATCTGGCGGCTCAACGCCTGACCGCCCGACCGGTCTCCGGCGGGTCACCCCGCCGGAGACCACCAGAGGTCAGCAGCGGGGCACGTTCGGGATGTATCCGTCGTAACCGGTGTAGACGTACGCGTCGGCGATGTAGCGGCCGCTACCGATGCGGTCCCAGATCGAGCTGGTGCCGTAGGTACCGGTGACGGTGGTGCCGCTGGTCTGGCAGGAGATGGTCACCCGGGTGCCGTCGGCGACGGTGCCCACCGAGGCGTACCCGGTGCCGGGGCCGGAGCGGACGGTCAGCGGCGTGCCACTGGTGTCGACCGTGCCGTTACCGCTGCCCGACGAGCAACCGTTGTCGCTGGTGTAGGTCTTGGTCCCCCAGTACAGGCCGAGGGCGCCGTTGAACCGGATCTGCACGTCGTTGCCGTTGAGGCGCTGCTCGTAGTGCAGGTGCGGGCCGGTGGACCCGCCGGTGCTGCCGACCCAGCCGATCACCTTGCCGTACCCGACAGTCTGCCCGACCGAGACGTTGAAGCCGTTGAGGTGGGCGTAGTAGGTCGTGTAACCGCCACCGTGGTCGATCCGGACGTACTTGCCGTAACTGGTGCCGCCGAGGTCGGTGACCCGGTCGACCGTGCCGGGCGCGCTCGCCACCACCGGGTCGCCCAGGTCGTCGGTGCGATTGAAGTCCACGGCGTACGCCGGGCTGTGGTCCGACCGGGTCTGTCCCGACCAGGCTTGACCGCACGGGAACGGCACCTTGAAGCTCGGCGCGGCCAGGGCCGGGCTCGCCGGCGCGACGGCCCCTCCGACGAGCAGGCCGGTCACCAGCAGGCTGATCCACCGCTTACGCATCCAGCTCCTCCTATGTGCAAAACCTTCGATGAGGTGCCTCCAGCCTGACAGAAATCGCCAGTCTCCGGAAGAGGCCGGATCTGCGCCCGGGAACGCGCCCAGCCGGCGGACACGAGGTTTCGGGATTGTTACTCGCTCGTGTCTGACTGGGGGTGGACCAGACCTGATGCAAGCGCTTACATGTGTGCACGCCCAATCGGACCGGCGCGGGTCACCAGCGGAGACCACGCCGGCTAGGAAGGAGGACGGCATGGCGGTCTTTACCAGACCACGCCAGGCCTTCGTGATCGCCGGTGTACTCGGGCTGGCGTTCAGCGCCACCGCTTGCGGTACCGGCAATGACAAGAAGAGCGACAAGGCGGGTTCCGCCGAATGTGCCCCGTACGAGAAGTATCAGGGCAACGACGGCAAGAAGGTCTCGATCTACGCGTCCATCCGTGACGCCGAGGCCGACCTGCTCGAGCGTTCCTGGTCGCAGTTCACCGACTGCACCGGCATCGAGATCGCCTACGAGGGCAGCGGCGAGTTCGAGGCGCAGCTCCCCGTCCGGGTCGACGGCGGTAACGCCCCCGACATCGCGTTCGTGCCCCAGCCGGGCCTCGTGAAGCGGTTCGCGGACGCCGGCAAGCTGAAGTCCCTCGGCGCCGACACCAAGACCATGGCCGAGCAGAACATGCCGGCCGACTGGCTGAAGTACGGCACCGTCAACGGAACGCTCTACGGCGTGCCGCTCGGCGCGAACGTCAAGTCCTTCGTCTGGTACTCCCCCAAGACCTTCAAGGAGAAGGGCTGGGAGGTTCCGACCACCTGGGACCAGCTCATCGCGCTGAGCGACAAGATCGCCGCCAGCGGCATGAAGCCGTGGTGCGTGGGCGTCGAGTCCGGTGACGCCACCGGCTGGCCGGCCACCGACTGGATCGAGGACGTGATCCTGCGGACGCAGGGCCCCGAGGTCTACGACCAGTGGACCACCCACGCCATCCCGTTCAACGACCCGAGGATCGTCGACGCGGTCGACCGCGCCGGCAGCATCCTCAAGAACGAGAAGTACGTCAACGGCGGCTTCGGCGGCGTCAAGAGCATCACCACCACCGCCTTCCAGGAGGCGGGTCTGCCGGTGACCACCGGCAAGTGCGCGATGCACCGGCAGGCGTCGTTCTACGCCAACCAGTTCCCCGAGGGCACCAAGGTGGACGAGAACGGGGACGCGTTCGCGTTCTACTTCCCGACCATCGACCCGGCCAAGGGCAAGCCGGTCCTGGGCGCTGGCGAGTTCGTCGTCGCGTACGCCGACCGTCCCGAGGTGCAGGCGGTGCAGACCTACCTCGCCTCCGGCGAGTACGTGAACAGCCGCGCGAAGCTCGGCAACTGGGTCACGGCGAACAACAAGCTGGACATCGCCAACGTGGCCAGCCCGATCGACAAGCTGTCCGTCCAGATCCTGCAGGACAAGACGGGCACCTTCCGCTTCGACGGATCCGACCTGATGCCGGCCGCCGTCGGCGCGGGGACGTTCTGGAAGGGCATGATCGACTGGCTGAACGGCAAGCCGACCGCCCCGGTGCTCCAGGGCATCGAGAGCAGCTGGCCGAAGTGATCACGGCGGTGGCCCGGCTCGCGTACGCCTGCCCTGGCCCACCCGCCAACACCCACCACGTGGGCGGGGGGTAGGTGGTGGGGAGCGACGAACAACAACCCACAAGACCACAGAAAAAGAA
>NZ_JBEZEC010000012.1:116461-147312 GCF_040648595.1 Micromonospora sp. NPDC049107 | reverse complement strand
TGGCCTTCGCGTGCTGCGGGCCCACGTTACCCGGGGGGGGGCCCGGCTCGCGTACGCGAGCCGGGCCACCGGCCGATCCGGACCCGAGAGGGAGGGTTGATGGAGTTCGACTTCGCCGACGAGCAGCCGAAGCTCCTCATGCTGATGTACGGGCTGGTCGCCTTCGTGGTGGTGGTGGGCGGTCTGCTCCTGCTGCTCGACGTGGTGCCTGCCTGGTTCGCCCGACGGCGGGAGGCCCAGCTCGTCGCCGCCTCCATCAGCGGCACGCCGCTGACCCGGCGACCCAAGCAGCGGGAAGGGCTCTTCGCCCTGTTCTTCCTGCTGCCGACGCTGCTGCTGCTCACCATCGGTCTTGTCGTACCGGCCATCCGCACCGTACTGCTCTCGCTGATGAACGGGGGCAGCACCGAATGGGTGGGGCTGCGCAACTACAGCTGGATGTTCTCCGACAACTCCATGTTCCGGGTCCTGATCAACACCCTGGTCTGGGTGCTCCTGGTCCCGCTGGTGGCCACCGCGTTCGGCCTCATCTACGCCGTACTCGTGGACAAGGCCCGCTTCGAGGCGATCGCCAAGTCACTGATCTTCCTGCCGATGGCCATCTCGTTCGTCGGCGCGAGCATCATCTGGAAGTTCGTCTACGCGTACCGCGGCGACGGCGACCAGATCGGTCTGCTCAACCAGATCGTCGTCAGCCTCGGCGGTGAGCCGAAGCAGTGGCTGCTCGAGTCACCGCTGAACACGCTGCTGCTGATCGTCATCATGGTCTGGATCCAGGCTGGCTTCGCCATGGTGGTGCTCTCCGCCGCGATCAAGGCCATCCCCGGCGACATCGTCGAAGCCGCCCGGCTCGACGGCGTCAGCCCGTGGCAGATGTTCTGGCAGATCACCATGCCGAGCATCCGACCGGCGCTGATCGTCGTGGCGGTGACGCTCACGATCGCCACGCTCAAGGTCTTCGACATCGTCCGGACCTCGACCAACGGCAACTACGACACCAGCGTGATCGCCAGCGAGATGTACAACCAGGCCTTCCGGTACGGCCAGAACGGGCAGGGCTCCGCGCTCGCGGTCTTCCTCTTCATCCTGGTCATCCCGGTCGTGATCTACCAGATCCGCAACCTCCGTCGTCAGCGGGAGGGCTGAGATGACCACCGCAACGCCCACCGTCGCCGCCGGCGCCCAGAAGACCGCCGACGGGACGTCCAGCACCGCCGGCCGGGTCCGCAGGCGGCTGAACAGCCGTACCGCGACGCTGGTCTCGATCGTCATCGCGGTGGTCTGGACCATCCCGACCTTCGGCCTGCTCGTCTCCTCCCTACGGCCGGAGGACGAGATCAAGACGACCGGCTGGTGGACGGCGTTCACCAACCCGCAGTTCACCTTCGAGAACTACCAACAGGTCCTCTTCGGGCGGTCCGCGTCGTCGGGGCAGCTCGCCAGCTACTTCATCAACTCGCTGGCGATCACCATCCCGTCGGTGCTCTTCCCGCTGGCCTTCGCCTCCCTGGCCGCGTACGCGCTGGCGTGGATCAACTTCCGTGGGCGGGACTGGCTCTACATCGCGATCTTCGCGTTGCAGATCGTCCCGCTGCAGATGGCCCTGGTGCCGCTGCTGAAGTTCTTCTCCACCGGCGTCACCCTCGGCGGCGTCACCCTGATGCCGGCGTGGAACCTGGTGGACGAACAGAAGTTCGCCCAGGTGTGGTTCGCGCACACCTGTTTCGCGCTTCCGTTCGCGGTCTTCCTGCTGCACAACTTCATCTCGCAGCTCCCCGGAGACCTGATGGAGGCGGCCCGGGTCGACGGGGCCACGCACCCGAAGATCTTCCGCACCATCGTGCTGCCGCTGATCACCCCGGCGCTGGCCGCGTTCGGCATCTTCCAGTTCCTCTGGGTCTGGAACGACCTGCTGGTCGCGCTGATCTTCGCCGGTGGCGGCAACGAGACCGCGCCGCTCACGGTCCGGTTGGCGGAGATGGCCGGCACCCGGGGCAACGAGTGGCAACGGCTCACCGCTGGCGCGTTCGTCTCGATCGTTGTACCGCTCGTTGTATTCCTGTCCCTACAGCGCTTCTTCGTGCGAGGTCTGCTCGCCGGCAGCGTCAAGGGCTGACCCGCTTGCCCGCCGTCGCCCGGCCTCTGAGGGCGGCGGCGGGCGACGGGTACCGAGCGGGGGAACCGTGACGAAGATAGATGATGTCGCCCGGCTGGCCGGGGTCTCCACGGCCACCGTCTCGCGGGCCCTGCGCGGGCTGCCGACGGTCTCGGCCGCCACCCGACGCCGCGTGCTGGCCGCCGCCGAGCAGCTCGACTACGCGGTGTCGCCGAGCGCATCCCGGCTCGCCGGTGGTCGCACCGGCACGGTCGCGGTGGTCGTGCCCCGGATCACCCGCTGGTTCTTCAGCACCGTCGTCGAGGCCGTCGAGGAGCACCTCCACCATTCCGGCTACGACCTGCTGCTCTACAACCTCGGCGGTCGGGAGCAGATCCGCCAGCGGGTGCTGCGTACCGCCAACCTGCACAAGCGGGTGGATGCCATCATGCTGGTCGCCACGCCGCTGCGCCCGGCCGACCTGACCGCCCTGGCCGCCCTGGACCTGCCCGGAGTGACCATCAGCTCGGGGAGCCGGGTCCCCAACTGGCCCTGCGTACGCATCGACGACGTGGCCGCCTCCCGGATGGCCACCCGGCACCTGCTCGACCTCGGCCACCGCCGGATCGCGCACATCTCGGGCGACCCCGACGACGAACTGGCCTACACCACCCACCTCGACCGACGGCGGGGCTACCAGGCCGAACTGCGGTCCGCCGGCCTGCGACCCGATCCGAGCCTCGACGTCGAGTCGTCGTTCACCATCGACGGTGGCAACCGGGCCGCCGCCGAACTACTGGCCCGCGGTGAGCCGCCGACGGCGATCGTCGCGGCCTGCGACGAGATGGCGATGGGCGCGATGACCGCGCTGCGCGATGCCGGTCTGCGGGTACCACAGGACGTCAGCGTGGTCGGCATCGACGACCACGACCTCGCCGGCGTGCTGGGCCTCAGCACCGTGGCCCAGCCGGCCGCGGAACAGGGCCGGCTGGCCGCCCGGATACTGCTCGATCCGCTCGGGGCCCGCACTCTGGGCCCGATCGTCGGTCAACGGACCGCCGAGGGCGACTCGCCGGTGATCCTGCCCACTCGGCTGGTCGTCCGGGAGTCCACCGCACCGCCCCGGGCACACTGAACCATCAACCACGGCACGACACGGGAGACGACCCTGAACACCGACCCGACGCAGCAGACCGCCACCGGCTGGTGGACCGAGGCCGCCATCTACCAGATCTACCCGCGCTCATTCGCCGACTCCAACGGCGACGGAATCGGTGACCTGCCGGGCATCACCGCCCGCCTCGACCACCTGGTCGAGCTGGGGGTGGACGCGGTGTGGCTGTCCCCGTTCTACCCGTCGCCGCAGGCCGACGCGGGCTACGACGTGGCCGACTACCGGGACGTCGACCCGCTGTTCGGCACTCTCGCCGACGCGGACAAGTTGATCGCCGAGGCCCGCTCGCGCGGCCTTCGGGTGATCGTCGACCTGGTGCCCAACCACACCTCCTCGGCGCACCGCTGGTTCCAAGAGGCCCTGGCCGCCGCCCCGGGCAGCGCTCAGCGGTCCCGGTACATCTTCCGCGACGGCCTCGGCCCGGCCGGGGAGCAGCCGCCGAACGACTGGCAGAGCGTCTTCGGCGGTCCGGCGTGGACCCGCACGGTCGACCCGGACGGCCAGCCCGGCCAGTGGTACCTGCACCTGTTCGACACCGGCCAGCCGGACCTCAACTGGGACAACCCGGAGGTGCACGAGGAGTTCCTGGGCGTCCTGCGGTTCTGGCTGGACCGGGGGGTGGACGGTTTCCGGGTCGACGTGGCGCACGGCCTCATCAAGCAGGCGAACCTGCCCGACTGGCAGGAGCCCCAGGAGATCCTCTCCGGCAACGAGATCGACAAGCCACGGCCGCCGATGTGGGACCAGGAGGGCGTGCACGAGGTCTACCGGCAGTGGCGGCAGGTCCTGGACAGCTACCCCGGCGAACGGGTGCTGGTCGCCGAGGCGTGGGTCGAGCCGGCCGAGCGGCTGGCCCGCTACGTCCGCCCGGACGAGATGCACCAGGCGTTCAACTTCGAGTACCTGCTCGCCGCGTGGACCGCGCCGGCCCAGTACGCGGTGATCACCCGGTCCCTGGAAGCGACCGATTCGGTGGGCGCGCCGACGACCTGGGTGCTGTCCAACCACGACGTGGTGCGGCACGCCTCCCGGCTCGGCCTGGCGATCGGTGGCGGCCGGCCCAACGGCATCGGCATCGGTGACCCGCAGCCGGACGCCGCGCTCGGCCTGCGTCGGGCTCGGGCGGCCACCCTGCTGATGCTCGCCCTGCCCGGCTCCGCGTACCTCTTTCAGGGCGAGGAGCTGGGCCTGCCCGAGCACACCACCATGCCGGACGAGGCCCGCCAGGACCCGACCTGGGCGCGCAGCGGCCACACCCAGCGGGGCCGGGACGGCTGCCGGGTGCCGATCCCGTGGGAGGCCGACGCCCCGTCGTACGGCTTCGGGCCCACCGACGCCAGTTGGCTGCCGCAGCCGCCGTCCTGGGCGGAGTACGCGCTGGACCGGCAGCGCGACGTGCCCGGCTCGACGTACGAGCTGTACAGCGCGGCGCTGCGGCTACGCCGCGCCCACGGTCTGGGCCGGGGCACGCTCGAGTGGCTGTCCTCCGGTGACGAGACGCTGGTGTTCCGCAACGGCGACCTGACCGTGCTGACCAACTTCGGTGACGCCCCCGTGCCTCTCCCGCCCAACGCCGAGGTCCTAGCCACCAGCGCCCCACTGAACGACGACACCATCCCCACCGACGTAACAGTCTGGCTCCGCTAACCCACCCGCCCCACCCGCGCCCACCCCCGCCCACCGAACCCACGCACCGAACCCGCGCACCGGGCCCGCGCCGATCTTGCACTTTTGGTTGTCGACTTGAGGGGCTATGCCCCTTCTGTCGCCACCGAAAGTGCAAGATCGCGTGGGCGGGGGTGGGGGTGGGGGTGGGGGTTAGAGGCGGTTGGCGCGGGTTTGTAGGAGACCGTGGACGTTTTTGATGTCCTCGGGGGCTGTGCGGGAGGCTCGCCAGTACATGACGCCGGTGGGGATGAAGAAGAGTTGGAACGCGGCCAGGCCGACGGCGAAGTTCAGTGGCGGCGGGAACGCCGTTCGCAGCCCCTGGAAGGCTCCCCAGACCAGCCCGTTGCCCGCCGCCCGACCGACACCGTTGACCAGGTTGCCGAGGCTGTAGACGGTCCCCCGGTGCTCCGGCGGGTTCACGTCGGCGATCAGCGCGAACCAGTTCGGTGAGTTGGCCGACGTCAACGCGAGCGCCACCACGGCGGTGAGCAGACTCAGCCCCACCGACGGCTCGGTGAACACGCTGGCCAGCACCGCGCCGACGACCGCGCCGCCGCTCCCGCCGTCCGGCACGTCGATGGTCACCGGCACGAAGAACAACACCAGGTAGAACGGGAGCGCGGCGAGGATGCCGACCGCCGCGACCACTGCCCGACCCCGGGGGGTACGCCGCTGCGCCGCGTCGCCGACGAGGCCGCCCACGATGGAGAGGACCCCGCCGAGTTGGAACAGGGTGGCGAAGACGCTGCCGACCACCACGGCGGTCGACTCCGAGTAGCCCTGCGCCTCGGCCCGCTCGGCGAAGAGCCTCGGCAGCCACACCAGTGACCCGAAGGCGGCCTGCGCGGTCAGCCCCTGCAGGATCAGCCACCGGTTGGTCCGCCGGTCGAGGATGCGCGGCAGGTCGGCGCGGCTGATCCGGTAGTCGTACTCGGCACCGGAGTCCAGGGCGTCCACCAGTTCCGGTTGGCTCTGGCCGCGACGGATGTCGTACGTGAACAGGTACGCCACGGTGGCGGTGAGCCCCACCCCGGTCAGCAGCAGGAACGGCCGCCGCCAGTCGGTCGCACCGAGCAGCCCACCGACAAGCGTGCCGGCGAGCGTGCCGACGCCCTGGGAGAGCCCCCAGAAGCTCATCACCAACCCACGGCGGGCCGGTGAGATCAGGTCGGTGACCACCGAGAAGCCCACCGAGCCGACCGCGCCGAGGCCGACCGCCGCGACGAACTGGGCGGCCAGGAACGCGAGGTACCCGCTGGCGAGCGCGCTGCCGCCGGTGCCCGCCGCCCAGAGCAGCGTGCCCACCATGAGCAGCGGCTTACGGTTGCCGTGGTCCCCGACGTACGCCCAGCCGACCGCGGCCACCGCGCTGACCAGGAAGCTGACGGCGGTGACCACGCCCAGCAGCCCGGTCGACACGTCGAACGTCCGGGCGATCGGCCCGTACAGCGGTGGGACCAGTCCGATCGCCACGTTGTCCAACGAGGCGAGCACCACGAACACCACGACGCTGTACAGCCGGTGCGCCGGGCCACCGCCCCGGCCGCGCGCGCGTTGCTCCCGCCCGCCACTGGTCACCGTCATGACCCGCAGCCAATCAGACCCGGCCGAGCAGGTTGGCACGCGGGTGGGCGTCGATCACCGTTGACCGACGCCCACCCGGTCGACCCGACGCTCAGCGCCGGTCGAGCACCAGTGACCGAGCCGCCGCGTACTGGTCACGGACGGCGGGGACGGGCTCCGCCGCGTACTCCTCGGTGCCCTTGACGTCCCACTGCGGTGGCGTCGGACCGCCCAGGGCGACCCAGGCGGCCTGGCGGGCGGCCCCGTCGGCGACGTACTCCCCGGCGGGTGGCACGACGACCGGGCAGCCGAAGACCTGCGGCGCGATCCGGCGGACCGCGGCCGACCGTGCCCCGCCGCCGACCAGGATGACCCGGCGGACGGTGGCCCCCTGCGCGGTCAGCGCGTCCAGGCCGTCGGCGAGGGCGCAGAGCATGCCCTCCACGGCGGCCCGAGCCAGGTGCGCGGGGGTCGAGGTGCGCAGGGTCAGGCCGTGTACGGCACCGGTGGCCAGCGGACGGTTGGGCGTCCGCTCGCCCTCCAGGTAGGGCACCATGACCAGCCCGTCCGCACCGGCCGGGGCGGAGAGGGCCAGCTCGGCGAGCTCGTCCAGGCTGACGCCGAGCATCGTGGCGGCGGCGTCCAGCACGCGCGCGGCGTTGAGCGTGCACACCAGCGGCAGGAAGCGACCGGACGCGTCGGCGAAGCCGGCCACGGCACCGCTGTCGTCGGCGGCCGGAACGTCGGCGACGCTGAAGACGGTGCCGGAGGTGCCGATCGAGACGACCACGTCGCCGGGGCCGGCGCCGACGCCGAACGCGGCGGCGGCGTTGTCGCCCGTGCCCGCCCCCAGCAGGGCGTCACCCCACTCCCCGGTCAGCCGACCGGCCGACTCGGCCGGGCCGAGCACCTCGGGCACCACGAGCTGCCGGCCGAACGCCCGTTCCAGCAGGTCCGGACGGTAGGTGCCGGTGGCTGGGGACCAGTAGCCGGTGCCGCTGGCATCCCCCCGGTCGGTCCGCAGCGCCGACAGGCCGGGCGCGCCGGCCAGCCGCCAGGTCAGCCAGTCGTGCGGCAGGCACACGGCGGCCACCCGGGCGGCCTGCTCCGGCTCGTGCCGGGCCAGCCAGCGCAGCTTGGTGATGGTGAAGCTCGCCACCGGGACGCTGCCGGTGGCGTCGGCCCAGAAGCGACGCCCCGCCGCGCCGCCGCCGGCCTCCTCGACGAGGTCGGCGGCGGCGTCGGCGGAGCGGGTGTCGTTCCACAGCAGGGCCGGACGGACCACCTGGCCGCCCTCGTCGAGGCAGACCATGCCGTGCTGCTGGCCGGCGACCGAGACCGCCGCGACGTCGGCCAGCCCACCGGCCTCGTCGACGGCGCCGCGCAGCGCCTGCCACCAGGCTTCCGGGTCGACCTCGGTGCCGTCCGGGTGCGGCGCCCGGCCCTGCCGGAGCAGGGCGCCGGTCTCCGCGTCCCGGATGACCACCTTGCAGGACTGTGTGGACGAGTCAACGCCCGCGACCAGCGGCATGGCGGGGCCTCAGCGGGCGCCGAGCAGGTGCTCGACGGCGAGCTGGTTGAGCCGGACGAAGCCGAAGCCCCGGGCGGCCACCGCGTCCACGTCGACGTCCTCGAACGCGGAGCGGTCAGCCAGGAACTCCTCGTAGCCCTCGCCGTCGCCCAGCGTCGGCGTGCTCAGCTCGCCAACCTTGCTGGCGGCCAGCGCCTCGACGACCTCCGGGTCGGCGCGGAACGCCGCGGCACGCTCCTTGAGCAGCAGGTACGTGCTCATGTTCGCCGCCGCCGACGCCCACACACCGTCCATGTCCTCGGTACGCGACGGCTTGTAGTCGAAGTGCCGGGGACCGTCGTAGGTCGGACCGCCGTTGGGGCCGCCGTTCTCCAGGAGGTCCACCAGGGCGAACGCGTTCATCAGGTCACCGTGACCGAAGACCAGGTCCTGGTCGTACTTGATGCCACGCTGGCCGTTGAGGTCCAGGTGGAACAGCTTGCCCTGCCAGAGCGCCTGGGCGATGCCGTGGGCGTAGTTCAGCCCGGCCATCTGCTCGTGCCCGACCTCCGGGTTGAGGCCGACCAGCTCCGGGTGCTCCAGCTGGGAGATGAAGCCGAGCGCGTGCCCGATGGTCGGCAGCAGGATGTCACCGCGCGGCTCGTTCGGCTTGGGCTCCAGCGCGAAGCGCAGGTTGTAGCCCTTGTCGATGGAGTACTGGGTGAGCAGGTTGACGGCCTCGCGGTAGCGGTCCAGGGCGGCCTGGACGTCCTTGGCGAGGTCGTACTCGGAGCCCTCGCGGCCACCCCACATGACGAAGGTGCTCGCGCCCAGCTCGGCGGCCAGGTCGACCTGGCGCAGCACCTTGCGCAGCGCGAAGCGGCGGACGTCGCGGTCGTTGCTGGTGAAGCCGCCGTCCTTGAAGATCGGGTGGGTGAAGAGGTTGGTGGTGACCATGGGCACCACCAGGCCGGTCTCGTCGAGGGCCTTGCGGAACCGCGCGATGTGCTGGTCGCGGGTCGCGGCGTCCGCGCCGAACGGGATCAGGTCGTCGTCGTGGAAGGTGATGCCGTACGCGCCCAGCTCGGCGAGCCGGTGCACCGCCTCGACGGCGTCCAGCTCGGGGCGGGTCGCGTCGCCGAACGGGTCGCGGGCCTGCCAGCCCACGGTCCAGAGCCCGAAGGAGAACTTGTCGGCGGGGGTGGGACGAGGTGCCATGGTTGACCTCCGGGATGGTGGTGTCAGGTATTTGTTCAGCGATTGAATTATTTGCCCGCCCTATGGCAGTGTCAAGGGGTGAGCCCCACCCACGCCCCGGTCGGCGCGGCCCGTCAGGGCAGCCTGCGCGAACTCAACCTCGCCCTGGTCCTCGGCCGGATCGCCGCCGCCGACCGACCCCCGTCCCGCGCCGACCTGGCCACCGCCACCGGGCTGACCCGGGCCACCGTCTCCGCGGTCGTCGAGGACCTGCTCGCGGGCCAACTGGTCAGCGAGGCCGAGCCGGCGCCCCGGGCCGGCGCCGGCCGCCCGGCACGCGGACTGGTCCTGGCCGACACGGGTCCGGCCGGGCTCGGGCTCGAGGTCAACGTCGACTATCTGACGGTATGCGTCGTCGACCTCGCCGGCCAGGTCCGCCACCGCACCGTGCACCGCGCCGATCTGCGCCCCGTCGCGCCCGAGGACGCCCTGGCCCGCCTCGTCGACCTGGCCCGGCAGGCCCGCGCCGACGCGGCCCGGCAGGGCCTCACGCTCGCCGGGGCCGCGCTCGCCGTACCCGGCCTGATCGACGACTCCGGACAGGTCCGGCTCGCGCCGAACCTCGGCTGGCGGGACGTCCCGGTGCCCGAGCTGCTGAGCGCGCACCCACCCCTCACCGATCGGGTACCGGACGTACCGGCCCTGGTGGTGGACAACGAGGCCAACCTCGCCGCGCTCGGCGAGCTGCACTCCCGACCGCCCGGCCCGGCCAGCTTCCTGCACATCTCCGGCGAGGTCGGCATCGGCGCGGGGATCGTCCTGGACGGCGCGCTGTTCCGGGGCGTACGCGGCTGGAGCGGTGAGATCGGGCACCTGCCGGTGCACCCGCAGGGGCGGCCCTGCCGCTGCGGTGGGCGCGGCTGCCTGGAGCAGTACGCCGGTCAGGAGGCGATCGTGGCCGCTGCCGGACTGGTGCGGGCGGAGCTACCCGCCGACACCGCGACGGCCCGCCTGGCCGAGTTGGCCGAGGCCGGCGAGCCGGCCGCGCTGCGCGCCCTGAACGACGCCGGCACCGCCCTCGGGGTGGCGGTCGCCGGTGTGGTGAACCTGCTGGACCTGGACACCGTGGTCCTCGGCGGCGGGTACGCCCCGCTCGCCCCCTGGCTCTGCCCACCGGTGCTCGCCGAGATCAAGGCCCGGGTGCTCACCGCCGCCTGGTCACCGGTCACCGTCCGACCGTCGACCCTCGGGCCGGAGGCCGCCGCCGTGGGCGCGGCCGGATCGGTGGTACGGCGGATCGTCGCCCGCCCCGCCGGCTGGCTGAACCGCGCCGGCTGACCACCGACGACGCGGTCTGGGCGTGCGTCGGTGCCGCTCGGTATCCTTGCCGTCGAGCAACGATCGGCGGACGAGGAGCCCGGGAGCAGTATGCGTACAGGTCGTCGGACGCAGGTCGGCGTCGGGCGGTGACCACGACCAAACGGGGCGGCTCGGCCGGTCCGGTCGGCGGAGACGGGCAGACGTCGCGCCGTCCGACCCGGCACGGCGGCAGGGGGCTGCCCGCCGACCCACCGCTGGCCCGCGAGCTGCTCGACGGGCTCGCCGAGGCGGTGCTGACGACCGACGCGGCCGGCCGGGTAACCCTGGTCAACGCCCGGGCGGTCGAGCTGCTCCCGGAGATCGTCGCGGGCGTCGAGCTGTCCGGCTGCGCGATGGCGGCGCTGGCCCGAGCCGTCCGTGACGGCACGGCCGTGTTCGAGGCCGAGCACCACGGCCGCCACCTGCGGGGCGCCCGGCGGCAGCTCGCCGGCAACCGGTACGCCTGGTACGTCCGCGACGTCACCGAGGAGCACGCCCGCACCGACGCCCTGCTGGCCGAACGCTCCCGCACCGCCTTCCTCGCCCAGGCCGGCAGCCGGCTCGGGCTCTCGCTGCACCGGGACCAGACACTCCGTACCACCGTGACCCTCGCCGTGCCGTACCTGGCCGACGCCGCCGTGGCGCTGCTCCGCCCGCCCGCGCCGGCCGAGCCGCACCCCCGCTTCACGCGGTACGCCGACGACGAGCCGGCCCCGGTGACCGGGGTGGCCGATGAGGAGCTGACCGATTTCGTCCCCGATCTCGGCGCGGCGTTCGACGGCGACCTCGACGAGCCGACCCCCTGGCCGGACGCCGACGTCGCCGGGCTGACCGCCCTGCTTCCGCCCAGCTTCGGCCGCCCCGGCGCGGCGCTGGTCAGCACGATGCGCGGCCCCGGCGGCCCGGCCGGCGCCCTGCTGCTCGTCCGCCGTGCCGGGCGGGCCGACTTCGACTCCCGCGACCGGGAGCTGGCCCGTGAATTCGCCACGCGGGCCGGCGCGGCGCTGGCCGCCGCCGAGCTGTACGGCGAGCAGGCCCACCTGGCCCGGGTGTTGCAGACCAGCCTGCTCCCGCCGGAGCTGCCGGTGGTGCCCGGCGTACGCATGGCCGGCGGCTACCGGTCCGCGGGCGACACACTGCGCATCGGTGGGGACTTCTACGAGGTGTTCCCGCACCCGCGCGGCGCGCTGTTCGCGCTGGGCGACGTGTCCGGCAAGGGCGTCGGCGCGGCCGTGCTGACCGGGCGGGTCCGTCAGTCGCTACAGACGCTACGGCTCGTCGAGCAGCGCCCTTTGGAGCTGATCCACCTGCTCAACCGCACCCTGTTCGACGCGCCCGACGCGGCACGGCGCAGCCAGCTCACCACCCTGTTGCTCGGGTGGATGGAGCACGGACCGACGGGGGTGGATCTCCGGATCGCCGGCGGCGGCCACCCCGCGCCGCTGCTGGTCACCGCCGCCGGTTCCGTCACGGACGTCCCGGTCGGCGGTATGCCGGTCGGCGCGCTGACCGACGCCCGGTTCACCGAGGTACGGGTGCACCTCGATCCGGGCGATCTGCTCCTCGCGTACACCGACGGGGTGACCGAGGCGAGCGGCGGCCCGGCCCACGCGGAGAAGTTCGGCGAACGCCGGCTGCGCGGCGCACTCGCCGCGGCGGCCGGTCTGCCTCCGGCGGCCCTGGTCGACAGGCTGCTCCAGGTGGTCGACGAGTGGGTGGGCGGGCAGGCCCCTGACGACATCGCCATGCTGGCGGTGTGCGCGTCGACACCGGCCTGAACCCTGCGTTCGACCGTCAGGCGGTCCGCGCCACCGGTGGCTCGCCGGCGGACCAGTCGCGGGGCGAGCCCACCGTCCGCTCCGGTCCTGCCGCCCCGCCCTGCCACACCCCTCGGCTGGGCCGGTCCGGGTGCTCCGACGACTTGCGCGCCGGGCCGTCGGGCCGGTCCGGGTCCTGCGGCCATTCGTCTCGCCCACCCGGCGAGTCCCCGTCGTCCGGCCCGCTCCGCGCCCGCTGCCGGCGGGCGACCTCGTCGAACTCCCGCACCCCGCTCACCAGCGCGGCGCGACCCGCCGGGCTCATCGCGGCCAACACGGCGGCCAGCCGCTCCTGACGGTCGTTACGCAGCTCCGCGAGGAGCCGATGGGCCTCCGGGGTGAGGTGCAGGGAGATTTCCCGTCGGTCGAAGCGCCCCGGCTCACGCTCGAGCATGCCCGCCGCGACCAACCTGTCGCACAGGCGGCTGGCGGAACTCAGCAACATGTCCAGATGGGTGGCGAGCCGGCGTAGGTTGATCCCGTCGTACTGCTCGACCACCATCACCGCCCGTAGTTGGGCGCCGGACACCCGGCTGGCGGTCGCCTCGCGGGCGGAATCCCAGACGCCCAGCAGGGCACCCGCCGCCGCGTCCAATGCGGCAGCCATACTCGTCGCAGGGTCCGGTGGACCGTTGTGTTCGGCCATGGTGGCCCGAGACTACTCCGAACCCAGAGGTGGTCGAGCTCGGATGAAAGAGGCCTGATGAGCGAACCGGTCAATCGGGCACGGCGTACCCTGAACGAGACACCCGCCGACCGTCTCGTGGGTGGGATCCGCACGGTTCTCGACGAGGCGTACGGGATTTCCGAGGCGGAGCTGTACCAGGTCGACTACCGCCTCGCGGAGCTGCTGCCCCTCACCGAAGGTGACTCTCTCCGGGGCGCCGGCCACCCCGCCTGGCGTGCCTTCGACCACCAGTCGCCCGTCCTGGTCGACGGCGTCGCCTGGTTTCCGGTCACCATGCGCGGCGAACGCCGGGGCGTCCTGCGCCTGGCGCCGGTGGTCGACGACCCGGCGGTGCTCGCCGCGCTGGCCGACATCGCCACCTCGCTCGCGCACGAGGTGGCCGCCGTCTCCCCCGGAACCGACGTCTACAGCGTGGCCCGACGCAGCCAGCGGCTCACCCTGGCCGCCGAGATGCAGTGGGACCTGCTGCCCGGCCGGAGCCGGGTCCGCCCCTCGTTCAGCCTGGCCGGGCAGCTCGAACCGGCGTACGCCGTGCGGGGTGACAGCTTCGACTGGTCCGACGACGGGGAACGGCTCTGGCTCTCCACGGTCAACGGCAGCGGTGAGGGTGTCGCGGCATCGCTGCTCACGTCGCTGGCCACCCACGCGCTGCGCAACGCCCGCCGGGCCGGCCTCGGCCTGGGCGATCAGGCCGCCCTCGCCGACCAGGCCATCTACGACGAGTACCGGGGCAAGCGGCACCTCTCCGCGCTGCTGATGGAGCTGGACCTGCGCTCCGGGACGATGACCGTGGTGGACGCCGGCTCGCCACGGCTCGTCCTCCTGCGTCGGGGTGAGGTCACCGAACAGCCGCTGGAGGCGCAGTTCCCGCTCGGCATGTTCGAGGCGACCGACTACCACGAGCAGACGTTCACGCTGGAACGCGGTGACCGGCTGTTCGTCGTCAGCGACGGCGTCGTGGACGCCACCGGGCAGAGCATCCGCTACGGCGAGTCGGCGCTGGACCGGTTCCTGCGGCGGACGGGCCCGATGGAGCCGCTGGACGCCGTCCGGTCGCTCCTCGGCGACCTGCGCGCCTTCGTGGCCGGCGACCTCGTCGACGACGCCGTGGTGGTCTGCCTGGACTGGACCGGCCCGCAGCCGTGAGCGTGACGGTCAGTACGCGCCGCGACTGTTCAGCACCGCCCCGGCGGTCTTCCAGAGGATGGTGAGGTCGGCGGCGAGCGACCAGTTCTCCACGTAGTAGAGATCGAGCCGGATGCCGTCCTCCCAACTGAGGTCGGACCGGCCACTGACCTGCCACAGCCCGGTCATGCCGGGCTTGACCAGCAGTCGCCGGGCCACATCGCCGTCGTAGCGGGCCACCTCGGACGGGAGCGGCGGACGCGGCCCGACGAGGCTCATCTGGCCCAGCAGGACGTTGACCAGCTGTGGCAGCTCGTCCAGCGACCACTTGCGCAGCAGCCGGCCGACCCGGGTCACCCGAGGGTCGTCGCGCATCTTGAACATCAGGCCGTCGGTCTCGTTCCGGGCCACCAACTCGGCGAGCAGCGCGTCGGCGTTGATCACCATCGTCCGGAACTTGAACACCCCGAACTCCTGCCCGCCCCGCCCCACCCGGACCTGCCGGAACAACACCGGCCCCCGGCTGTCCAGCTTGATGGCCAACGCGATGACCGCGATCAGCGGCAGGAGCAGCGCCAGGGCGACCGACGACATCGACCGGTCGACGAAACCCTTGACCAGCTTGCGCGCGCCACGGAACTCCGGCGCCTCGACGTGGATCAGGGGCAGCCCGGCGACCGGGCGGGTGTGGATCCGCGGACCCGCCACGTCGGTGAGCGCGGGGGCCACGACGAGGTCGACGCCGGTCCCCTCCAACTGCCAGCCGAGTCGACGCAGTCGGGCCGCGGTCAGCTCACCGGAGGCGGTCACCGCCACGGTGTCCGCGCCGATCGCGGTCGCGGCCTCCGGGATGCCCCGGAACGACCCCACCACCGGTACGTCACCGAGCCGCTGCGCCACCGGCGCCAGCAGCGCGTCGGGGATACACGCGCCGACCACCTGGTAGCCCGCGTACGGCTCGCGGCGCAGGGTGTGCACCAGTTCCAGGACGTGTGCGGTGTCGCCGACGACGAGCACCCGGCGGGACCAGCCGGCGCCCTTCGAGCGGGCCCGGTGCAGCCGTTTGCGCGCCGCGAACCGGGTCACCTCCAACCCGACCGTACCGACCGCGAAGGAGATGCCGAGGAAACCCCGGGAGACGCCGACGTCGGCGATGTAGCCGGCGATGGCGATCGCGCCGGCCAGTCGCAGGCTCGCCGAGCTGACCCGTCGGTACTCGTCCGCCCCGTAGCCGACGACGCGGTCGTCGTAGCAGCCGAGCGCCTTGAGGGAGATCAGCCAGGCCAGGACCAGGCCGGGAGCCACCAGCACGTACGGGATCTTGGAGCCGACCGGCTCCTCGTCACCGAACCTGCCGACGTACCCCACGAGCAGCGCGATGATGAGGACGGTGGTGTCCAGCACCACCAGGACCCGGATGTAGGAACGTTCGTCGGCACGGGCCACCAGTCCGCTCGGACGGTCCCTCGGCGGCGCCGAGGTGTCCGCGGGGGTCAACAGTGTCGCGGTCGTCACCGGCCCTCCCACTCTGCTCAGGACGGCCCCGGCCGACGGGTCGGGCCGAAGGCGGACCGATATTGCCGGAACACGTCGACATCCTGCCCTGACAACTATGACTGCCGATTGCTTCCGACGTATTGCCGTCACTTTTCTTCAATCCCCTGGCCACAAAAGGAACCCGCCGTACCGGTGAGCCGGTACGGCGGGTTCCATTTGCTCAGTGGCGGCTCAGCGCGGGGCTGGCGGACGCCGCGCGATGGCGGTGAGGAAGATGCTGCCGATCTCGCTCGGGTCCTTGGTGACGAAGACGTCCCCGCCGGTCACCTTCGTGATCGACTCCAGTTCGGCCTTGCTGACGCCCTCGCCGATACCGATCATGATGACCTGCACCGGCCGCTCCGGATCGGCGATCTGCTTGAGCTTGGCGAGCAGCTGCTGCTGGTTGATGCCGTTGTCGTCCTCGTTCTTGCCGTCGGTGAACAGCACGATCGAGTTGACCCGGCCGGGCTGCCAGTCCTCCTGCACCGCCTGGTACGCGGCCAGCATCGTGTCGTACAGGCCGGTGTCACCGTTGGACGGCTTGACGGTGGCGAGCGCCCCCTCCAACTGGGCCCGCTGGCCGGAGAGCGGTCCGATCGGCACCAGTTCCCGGTAGTCGCGGTTGCCGACCAGCTTCGTGGAGAAGGTCCACAGACCGATGGACCAGGAGTCGTCGAAGAGCCCGAGGCCGCGCCGGGCCGCGTCGACGGTGACCTCCTCCCGGCTGCGGTTGTTGGCGCTGGGCACCTCGTCCTTCATCGAGCCGGAGACGTCGATGACGGCGAGCATCCGGCCGGACTGGGTGGCGATCGACCAACTGGACACAACGCGCTGTATCGCGGCCGGGTCCAACCCGCCCGCCGCGGTGCCGCCGGCCGCCGGGGCGGTCGACGCGCCACCGGCCGGGCTCGGCGCGCCCTGCGGGGCGTTGAAGCCGGCACCCCAGTTGCCGTCCGGCCCGCGCAGCGACTGCGCCGCCAGGCGGTCCCGGAACTTCGGCGCGGTGAGCAGCTCGTACAGCACCTTCGCCGCCGCCGCCTTGGTCGGCTCGATGCCGGGCAGCACCGCGTACGGGTAGTCCAGCGGCATCGGCGCCGGCTCCATGTAGAGCGCGGCGAGCGGCACCGGAGGCTTCTTGCTGTTGTACGCGATCACGTCTTCCTCGGACAGCGCCGCCGCACCGAGAGCGCTCGCGATGGAGGTCGGGTCCGTGGCGGTCGGGAAGCGGGCGAGGAGGTCGTTGCGGAGCGAGGAGCGACCGGTGGCCAGCGCCCGCAGCGCGCCCACGGTGTTGCGCTGGGCGTCGCCGCCCGCGCCACTGGCGGCCGTGGTCAGCGAGAGCAGGCCGGACAGCCCGGCCGCGTCCCGGGTCGGCTCGACGATCCCGGTCCGCAACGGCTTGCTGCTGTTGACCTGCTTGAGCAGATCGGCCCAGGTGAACTTGGCGTTGGGCCAGCCGAGCCGCGTCGCCACCGGCTCGGGCATCGCCACGACGACGGGGCTGCGCGCGATGGAGGCGCCGTTGGTCGGCGCGAACGCCGTGGCGTCCTTCTTGAGACGCAGCAGCCAGGTCGAGGAGTCCGGCACCCAGACGTCCGGGGTGACGGCCGTGCCGCTGGCCTGGCCGACGCCGGCGAGTACGGCACCGTGCTTGGCGGCCACCACGGCGGCCACGTCAACCGGGTCGGATGCCGAGACATCGACGCGGATGCAGGTGGGGCCGACCGCGGCGCCGTCCTTCACCCACTGCGAGGCGGCGGCGTCCACCGCGGGCGCGAGCTCGGTGGCGACCGCCACGGCGAGTCGGATCTCCCCTGAACAGCTTGGCTGGATCAGCTCCTTGTAACCGAACCAGACGCCGGTGGTGACGACGAGAACCGTCGCCGTCGCGGCGGCGGCTGCTAGATGGAGTTTCGAACGCATTCGATGGCGGCCTGCAGACACGCTGACCATCTTGCGTATTAGGTGCCGTCTCTGCCACATCCGTTCGGACTAAAGTTACGCAGGAGAAACAGTTGATCACCATTTAGCAACAGAGAGTGATGAATCGGCCCCACGGCGTTGCCAAACCTGTCGCGCTCTCGCATTCGCTTCCGTCATTCCGTCCGCTCACGGCAGGACGCACGTCGGGCTCGCCAGCGGTACGGGCTCACCCACCGGAGCCGGTACGCCCGTGCTCGGGTCACGTCGCAACACCCGCACCAGGTCCGCCCGCTCGTCGGCGACGTAGAGATGCTCGCCGATCAGCGCGAAGTGTCGCGGCCACTCCCCGCCGGTGTCCACCTCGGACACCAGCGCGGGCAGCTCACCGGTCAGGTCGAAGACGGCGATGGTGCCGATACCGCGGTTCGCGACGTAGAGCAGACGCCCGTCCGGGTCGACAGCGACCTCCGAGGGCTGCACGTGACCGGTCCGCCCGCTGGCGTCGACCCGGCCACGCTGGTGCAGTGACCCGTCCTCGGACAGCTCGTACGCGGTGACCGTGGCATCCAACTCGCCGACCAGGTAGCAGCGCCGGCCGTCGGGGTGACGGGCCAGGTGCCGGGGCCCGACGCCCGGCGCCGTACGCATCCGCGGTCCGCGCGGCACCAGCCGCCCGCTCGCGTTGTCCAGGTCGTACCGGTAGACCGAGTCGGTGCCGAGGTCCACCGCCAGCAGGGGCTCCCGGTCACGGCCCGGAGAGACCATGTGGGCGTGCGCCCGCTCCTGGCGTTCCGGGTCGGCGCCGTGGCCCTCGTGCACCACGAGATCGGTGCGCTCGCTGGGCACGCCCTGCTCGTCGAGCGGGAAGACCGCGACGCTTCCGCTGCCGTAGTTGGCCGCCACCAGGTGCCCACCGTCGGGCAGCACCGCCAGGTGGCAGGGCTCGGCGCCGCCGGTCGAGAAGCTGCCGAGCGCGTCCAACGCGCCGTCCGAGGAGACCTGCCAGGCGCTGACCAGACCGTCGGTCAACTCGTTGACCGCGTAGAGCACCGGCCGCGTGGGGTGCCGCGCGAGGAACGACGGCGACGGCGTGACCGCCACCGTGCCGAGCGGGGTCAGTGCTCCGGTGGCCGGGTCACGGCGTGCGGCGACGATGCCGTCCGCCCGCCCGCCGCTCTGCGCGGTGTAACCCCCGATGTGGACGATCTCGCCCGGACCAGTCACGCTGCACCCCTTCGCCGACATCCTGGAGTAGATCCAACCAGAGCTGCCCAGGAAGCCGACCGGCTAACCGGCTTTTCGACGCCGGCGCGGTCCGCCGGACCCGCGGTGACGGTTCAGGAGGCCGCCACCGGCTCGCCGCGCTGCCGGGCCACGTGCTCGACCAAGGAGATCAACACCAGCTTGCCGGACTGCCGGTCCCGGGCGTCGCAGAGCACCATCGGCACGTCCGGGTCCAGGTCGAGCGCTCGGCGTACGGTCTCCAGGTCGAAGCGACGGGTGTCCTCGAAACAGTTCACCCCCACCACGAACGGGATGCCACGCTGCTCGAAGTAGTCGATCGACGGGAAGCAGTCGGCCAGCCGCCGGGTGTCGGCGAGCACCACCGCGCCGAGCGCGCCGAAGGCCAGCTCGTCCCAGAGGAACCAGAACCGGTCCTGGCCGGGGGTGCCGAACAGGTACACCTGGAGGTCGTCGTTGATGGTGATCCGGCCGAAGTCCATCGCCACGGTGGTGGTCGTCTTGCCCTCCACCCCCGAGAGGTCGTCGGTGCCGATGCCGGCGTCGGTCAGCACCTCCTCGGTCTGCAACGGCCGGACCTCGCTCAACGCGCTCACCAGCGTCGTCTTGCCGGCGCCGAAGCCCCCCGCGATGAGGATCTTCAGTGCCAGCGGAACGGTGAGGGCTGAGCCCGCCTGGTCATAGCGCACGGAGTCCACTGACCACCGCCTTGAGGATGTCGTCGTTGGGAAGATCGCGGCTGGCCGGCGGCTCGTGCACCGCGACCAGGCCCTGCGCGAGGAGGTCGCCCAGCAGCACCCGGATCACGCCGACCGCGAGGTCCAGCTCGGCCGCCAGCTCGGCCACCGACACCGGGTGACCGGCCAACGCGACCAACCGCCGGTGCTCCGGCGGCAACTGCGGCTGGGCCGCCGGGTCGACGTCCGCGGCGGCCAACACGAACGCGACCAGGTCGAAGCCACCGGCGGCGGAGCGCACCCGGCCGCCGGTGAGCGTGTAAGGGCGGACCACCGGGCCCGCGTCGCCGTCCAGCCACTCGTGCTGGGGGCCGGGCGGCTCAGCCCGCATCACCGGCGTCCGCGGCCGGTCGGGCCGACGCGGTCAGGTTCTCCCCCACCCGAATGACCAGCATCGCCATCTCGTACGCGACCAGGCCGATGTCCGCGTCCGCGTCGCTCACCACGGCCAGGCAGGCGCCCTGGCCGGCGGTGGTGACGAAGAGGTACGCCGATTCCATCTCCACCACGGTCTGCCGGACCGGGCCACCGTCCACGTGGTGGCTCGCGCCCCGAGCCAGGCTGGAGAAGCCGGCGGCGAGCGCGCAGAGGTGCTCGGCGTCGGCGCGTTCCAACTCGGCCGAGGAGCCGAGCAGTAGTCCGTCGGCGGAGAGCACGACCGCCTCCCGGGCGGCCGGCACCCGCTGCACCAGCTCGTCGAGCAACCAGTCGAGGCTGGCGCTCTGCTTCGTCGTTTCCCGCACTAGGCGTCCCTCTCAGTCACTGTCGGTTCGATGGCCTTCGGGGGCGCGGAGGATCCCGAATCGGCGGCGGACCCGGTCTCCGGGGTCGCCACGGATCGCTGAGCCGGGACCGCCGTCGGCGCAGCGGCCGGGATCGCCGGCGCTGCGGAGGGCGGAGGCGCGGGGGCGTGGGTCGGGCCCGCCGGGGCGACCACCGTCGCCCGACCCCGGGCGGTGCCGGCCTGCAGGGACGCCATCACCCGGCGTACCTCCTCCGGCGAGCGGGGCGACGGCGTGTCGGCGGCGGTGGGCCGGGGCAGGGCGTTGGGGGTACGTCGCCGTACCCGCCGGGGCAGCCCCTCCAGGTCGTCCGCCGCCCCGTCGGAGGGCGGCTCGTCCGTGGCGGCCGGCAGATCGGACGCCGGGCCCGTGGGCAGAACGAGGGTGGGCGGGTCACTGGTGACGACCGGGGCCGAGGTGGTACGACCGGCGCGCGACCGGGGCGCCGTCGTCCGGCGTACGGGTCGGGTCAGTCGCCGGTCACCGGGCGCGGCGTCGAGCGACGCCGGATCGGGGCCGGCCGGTGGCTCGGCGGTGACCAGGTCGGTGGGGATCAGCACCACGGCGGTGACGCCGCCGTCCTCGGGGGACCGCAGTCGCACGCGTACGGAGTGCCGCGCCGCCAGCCGGGCCACCACGAACAGACCGAGGCGGGCGCTCTGCGCCGGATCGAACTCGGGCGAGCTGGTCAGCCGGGTGTTGGCGTTCTCGAGCGCGGTGGCAGACATGCCCAGCCCCTGATCGGTGACCGACAGGACGTACCCGTCGGCGACCTGCTCCCCGGTGATGGTCACCCGCGTGTCCGGCGGGGAGAAGGCGGTGGCGTTCTCGACCAGCTCGGCGAGCAGGTGGATGATGTCGCCCACCGCCCGGCCCAGCACACCGGCCGGCTGTACGACGGTGATGTCCACCCGGTCGTACGCCTCGACCTCGCTGATCGCCCCCCGGACCAGGTCGACCATCGCGACCGGGTGGCGCCACCCCCGGCCCGGCGCGGAGCCGGCCAGGATGACCAGGTCCTCGGCGTGCCGGCGGAGCCGGGTGGCCAGGTGGTCCACCTGGAACAGCTCGGCCAGCTCGTCCGGGTCCTCGGCGCGTCGCTCCATCCGGTCCAGCAGGTGCAACTGCCGGTGCACCAGGCCCTGGCTGCGGCGGGCGATGTTGAGGAACACCTCGTTGAGCCCCCGGCGCAGGGTGACCTCGTCCACGGCCGCCTGGACGGCGGTGCGCTGCACCTCGGTGAAGGCCCGCCCGACCTCGCCGATCTCGTCGTGGCCGTACTCCAGGGGTGGCGCCTCCCGGGCGACGTCGACGTGCTCGCCGCGACGCAGCCGGGCCACCACGTCGGGCAGCCGGTGCTCGGCCAGTTCGAGGGCGGCGGTACGGACTCCGCTGAGCCGCCGGACCAGGGTGCGGCCGACCCGCAGCGCCACCAGCACCGAGACCACCACGGCGACGAGACCGAGCACCCCGGCGGCGGCGAGCCGGACCAGGATCCCGACCGCCATCGGCACCGAGCGGTCGGTGAGGTTGTCGGCCTCGGCCAGCTCGAAGTCGCGCAACTCCTGCTGTACGGCGTCGTGGCTGGCCTGCCACGCCGCGGCGTCCACCGGTGGCCGACCGGACCGGTTGGCGCCGATCAGCGCGTCCTGCATGGCCCGCAGGCTGGTGAAGTCGGGACTCTCGGTGAGCCGCTGGTACGCGGCGCGCGCGGTTTCGGGCAGGTCGGCCACCGCGCTCTCGGTGAGCCATCGCTGGTTGCCGATGGTCTGCACGAGCAGCGCGTGCTCCCCGTTGCCGAACTTCCCGGCGGTCAGCACACCGGCCAGCATCGCGTCCGTCTGGCCCAGCAGCTCGCGGGACCGGCCCAGCGTGGTGAGGGCCAGCGCCTGCCGGTTGATGCCGGGGTCACTCAGGCTCGCCAGGGCGGAGAACGCCTGGAAGGCCGCCGAGACCATGCCGCTGTAGAGGCCGATCGCGCCCGCGCGGTCCATCATCCCGTCGTCGATGAAGTCCCGCCCGGTCGGCAGCGCCGCCAGGGCGGTGACCAGCCGGTCGACGCGGTCCTCCAGCAGGTCGTCGGCGGCGGAGCGCAGCGCCTCCCCGTCGACCCGGCGACGCAGCTCGGCGACCGCCCGGTCGGTACGCAGGCGCTGCTCGGCCAACGCGGGCAGTTCGGTGTCGCCGGCGAGCTGCACCACCGAGAGACGACGCTCGCGTTGCAGCTCGGTCACCACCACCTCGCCGGGGCGGCCCAGGTCGTAGAGGAGGGTCCGCGCGGAGAGCAGGTTCAGGGCGGGCCCGAAGGTCAACGTCGTCGCGAAGATCCACAGCGCGAGGAGCGCGGACACCGGCGCGACGACCAATGCGGTCAGCTTCGAGCGGATAGGCCAGTCG
Source organism: Micromonospora sp. NPDC049107 (assembly GCF_040648595.1). Classification (NCBI taxonomy): domain Bacteria; kingdom Bacillati; phylum Actinomycetota; class Actinomycetes; order Micromonosporales; family Micromonosporaceae; genus Micromonospora; species Micromonospora sp. NPDC049107. The sequence continues at coordinate 124,496 of NZ_JBEZEC010000012.1, read as the reverse complement.
CGGGTTCTCATCAGACCTCGCCCGTCAAGGGTGGCAGGAGGGGCGCCGGCACCGCCGGGCAGCGCGCTCGCCGGTCGCGTACCCGGTCGTCGGGCCGGGCACCGGCGCGCGCGCCTTGGGCAGGATACGTAATCACGCCCGGTTGCACTACCGCCGTCGGACGGCATCCGGGCTGCGGAGCGCGCCCTCGCGAGTACGGGGAGCGCCCCGCTGTCGCGCTCCCCCGGGCGCTGGTGCTGGGCCGGAAAGGATCAGACGTCGGGGGCGACGCCGCACGACGGGGGCCAGTCCACCCACTCGGACTATCTGGAATGAGTCAGGTTTCTGTCAGCTACCGCCACGTCGGACCGCGATCGGCGAGGAAAGTCCCCCGGATCGGGATTGGCGATCAGTACGCGGAGGGAATACCAGATGACGAAGGAGGAGCCCATGTCGCCCACGCAGATAGTCGTCATCGTGCTCGTCGTGCTGGTGATCATCGCGGCGATCGCCGTGGCCGTCCGGACGATCGGTCGCCGCCGCGCGCTGCAGAGCCGGTTCGGACCGGAGTACGACCGGGTGGTGCAGGAGCAGGAGAGCCGGTCCGCCGCGGAGCGTGAGCTACGCGACCGGGAGCGCCGGCACGCCGAGCTCACGCTCACCCCGCTCAGCCCGGAGTCGCGGGCGCGGTACGCCGCCGCCTGGGAGGAGCTCCAGATCCGCTTCATCGACTCGCCGGGTGAGACCGTGGGCGACGCGGACGAACTGGTCACCCGACTCATCGAGGAGCAGGGCTACCCGACCGGTGACTTCTCCGACCAGATCGCCCACCTCTCCGTCGAGCACGCCCGCACCCTGACCAACTACCGGGACGCGCACGAGATCCACCTGCGCAACTCGCGGGGTGAGGCGACCACCGAGGAACTGCGTCAGGCGGTCGTGCACTACCGGGCCCTCTTCGCCGACCTGCTCGGCGAGGAGCCCGTCGGTCAGCGCACGCCCGAACAGCGTTCCCACCCGGACACTCCGCACGACGCCACGAGCCGCTGAGGAGGCCACCGATGCGCCACGAAGAGCAGCAGGTGAGCAACGACCATCCGGAGGCCGTCCGGTCCGCGCCGGTGCCGGTCCCGCCGACCGGTGACCGGGCCGCCCACTCGGACGTACCCGAGGACTCCCTGGACGACCGGGGCACCTTCGACGATCCGACCATCGGCGACGAGCGGAGCGCCGACGACGTCCCGACCACCGACCACGAGCGGGCCAATGGCACCGATCCGAGCGTTCGCCATGACCGGGCCGACGACGAGGGTGACTTCCACGAGCCGGGTCCGCTGCCGACCGCGTTCGGCGCCACCACGGTCGCCGACGCGGTGGCCGCGTCCGCCCTGGCCAGCCCACGCCCACAGGACCAGCCCGACCCGCGGGCCGAGCGGACCGCCGCGCCGGGCGACGGCGCCGAGGACGGCGAGCGGGAGGGCCTGCGCGCCGACCCCACCGCCGAACTGCACCGCCGCGACGGCTTCGCGGAGACCGACGTTGACCCGACACCGGACGCCGACGAGGCGGCCGACGTGGACATCGACGACCGACGGGACGGGACCGACAGCGCGCGAACCGTCGTCGTGCCGGGGAGCACGGAGGGCGCGCCGGAGCGTCGAAGCGACCTGACCGATTGGGCTGGCGATCCGGACGCGGCCACGGCGGGCGCGGCCGGCTACGGCAGCGCGTCGCCGGAGCTGGTGGACCCGGACGCGGACGGCGACCCGGTCGCGACCGAGGGCACCTCGACCTCACTGGAGTCGGCCGGCACCTCGCGACCCGCCGGTTCGACCGTCGCCACCGACGCGGCCACGCTCCTGGACGGGGACACCGCACAGGGTTTCCGGGACCGCTGGCGGGACGTGCAACTACGGTTCGTCGACGATCCTTCCGCCGCGGCGGGCGAGGCGCAGGCCCTGGTCGAGGAGGCCATTCAGGCACTCGCCTCGGCGCTCGCGGCGCAGAAGAACACGCTGGGCGGCTGGCAGGACGCCGGCTCGGCGGACACCGAGCAACTGCGCATGGCGGTCCGTAACTACCGGGACTTCCTGGACCGCGTTCTGGGTCGCTGAAACAACACGATCGCAAGGGGCGCTCCGGCCTACGGGTGGGGGCGCCCCTTCGCGCGCACCGACATCGCACGAGTGGGGGCGAACACACCGCCGGCGACGCAGAGGCGTGAAACCTCGCGGAGCGGGTAATAGGGCGCGCGCATCGAATGCGGTGCCCACGTCGGACGAGGGGTGACGAGATGGACGGCGGCGGCCTCCGGCTCAACATGAACGGGCTGGACTATCTGATCCTCGCGCTGTACTTCGTCACCGTCCTCGGAGTCGGCTTCGCCGCCCGCCGGGCGATCCGGACCAGCGTCGACTTCTTCCTCTCCGGCCGTTCCCTGCCGGCCTGGGTGACCGGCCTCGCCTTCGTCTCGGCGAACCTCGGGGCACTGGAGATCATCGGTATGGCGGCCAACGGCGCCCAGTACGGCGTCATGACGGTCCACTACTACTGGATCGGCGCGGTGCCGGCGATGGTCTTCCTGGGCATCGTGATGATGCCCTTCTACTACGGCTCCAAGGTCCGCAGCGTCCCCGAGTACCTGCGGTTGCGCTTCAACCGACCGACCCACCTGCTGAACGCGCTCAGCTTCGCCGTCGCCCAGGTGCTGATCGCCGGTGTGAACCTCTACGCGCTGGCCCTGGTCATGCAGGCGCTGCTCGGCTGGCCGCTCTGGACGGCGATCGTGGTCGGCGCGGCGATCGTGCTGGCGTACATCACCATCGGTGGCCTGTCCGGGGCCATCTACAACGAGGTGCTCCAGTTCTTCGTCATCCTGGCCGGCCTCATCCCGGTCACCGTGATCGGTCTGGTCAAGGTCGGCGGCGTGAGTGGGCTGATGGACGCGGTCCGCGACTCGAAGCTCGGCGAGGCGGGTCTACACGCCTGGCAGGACACCGCCAGCACCGACAACCCCCTCGGCGCGCAGTGGATCGGCATCGTCTTCGGCCTCGGTTTCGTGCTCTCGTTCGGCTACTGGACGACGAACTTCGCCGAGGTGCAGCGGGCCCTGTCGGCCAAGAACATGAGCGCCGCCCGACGTACGCCGATCATCGCCGCGTACCCGAAGCTGTTCATCCCGCTGGTCACGATCATCCCGGGCCTGGTCGCCCTGGTGACGGTCAAGGGCCTCGGCGCGGAGAGCGGCGACCTGCAGTACAACAACGCCATCCCGCTGCTGATGCGGGACCTGCTGCCCAACGGCGTGCTCGGGGTGGCGGTCACCGGCCTGCTCGCGTCGTTCATGGCCGGCATGGCGGCCAACGTGAGCGGCTTCAACACCGTCTTCACCTACGACATCTGGCAGTCGTACGTCCGGCGCGGCCGGTCCGACGACTACTACCTGCGGATCGGACGGTGGGCGACCGTCGCGGCCGTGGTGATCGGCATCGGGACGGCGTTCATCGCCTCCGGGTTCAGCAACATCATGAACTACATCCAGGCGCTCTTCTCACTGTTCAACGCGCCGCTGTTCGCCACCTTCATCATCGGCATGTTCTGGAAGCGGATGAGCGCCCTCGCGGGCTTCTGGTCGCTGCTGCTCGGCACCCTGGCGTCGCTGGCGACGTACCTGCTCTACAAGGGCGGCGTGATCGGCTTCAACTCCGACCTGGAGGAGAGCTTCTGGGGCGCCGGCATCGCGTTCGTCACCGTGGCGGTGGTCGCCGCCATCCTCACCCCGCTCACCGCGCCCAAGCGCGACGAGGATCTGCGCGGGCTGGTCTACGGGATGGGCGGCGTCGACCTGAAGGGCGACGTGCTCGCCGGGGACGCCGTCTGGTACCGCTCCCCCGTGCTGCTCGGCCTGGTCGCGGTCGCGCTGGCCGCACTCTTCTACATCCCGGTCTTCTAGGAAAGGAGTCGGCAGATGAGCAACGACGGCCAGCCGGCGCAGGACCCGCTGATCGACGAGACGCAGTCGGAGGAGCGCCGCTCCGCCGCCGCCCGTCTGTTCGACATCCGTCGCGTGATCGGTGGGCTCTTCGTGGCGTACGGGATCATCGTGACGCTGATCGGCATCTTCGACAGTCGAGCCGAGATCGACAAGGCCGAGGGTGTCCGCATCAACCTGTGGGCCGGCCTGGTGATGCTCGCCTTCGGGCTGGTCATGCTGCTCTGGCAGTGGCTGCGGCCGGCGGAGGCGCCGTCCGCGAACGAGCCCCGAGCCGACCACTGAACCCGGTCCGCCGCCGACGCCGTCCACCGGGACGGCGCCGGTGCCGCGCATGGGCACCCGCGCACGGGGTACGCGGCGGGGATCAGGCACCGTGTCGGACACAGGAGGCAGCACCATGACCGATCGCGACCGCCGACCGCTGGAGGAGAGCCCGCAAACGGCCGCTGCGGTGGACGACGACAGCACCGTCCCGGAGCTGCGGACCGGGGGTGGCCCCGACCGCGACACGCCGACCTTCACCGAACCCCGCGAGCGGCAGCCGGACCTCGCCCCGGACACCGACGACCTGATCGGCGACCCGTACGCCGCCGGGACCGGCGCGACCGGGACGGGCACCGGCGCGGGCGGCGACAACATCCGTACCGGCGGCGAGCAGCCCTGGGAACCGGAGGACCTGGTGATGGCCCGTGGGCAGGACCTCACCCCGGAGAACCTGGACAAGGCCCGCCGCGACCTGGCCGAACACGGCCGCGCGGCGATCGAACGCACCGTGCCCTGACCCGGGACAGACGCGGAAAAGGGGGGTCCCCGGCCCGACCGTGATGGTCGGACCGGGGACCCCGGGGAAACCTGCCCCCGGCAGTGCCTCACCTACTGCCGGAGGCGGGTTGGCACGTGAGCTACCCGATCAGAGCGCCGGGTAGGCGTTCTGCATCAGCTCCCGGAACTGGGCCGAGAACCACGCCCCGGAGATCGGCGCGTTCCCCAGCGCCCCGCTCGGGTTGTTGCCGTTGCGGGCGTTACCGCCGTACGTCGGGTCGCACATCCGGTCGAAGCCCTTGCCCTCGTTGTTCGGGATCTCCGAGCTGGAGCCGTCCGACTCGCCCGGAGGCTTCACCCAGACGTAGGCGTCGATGCCCGTAGCCGGGTTCGCCCGCGGCCGCTCGCCGAGACCCGCGCCGGCCTGGTTGCACCAGTTACCGGCGTGCGCCCGACGGTCGATCCGGCCACCGTTGACGTACGTGTCGACGCTGGTCGTCGCGCCCGGGCCGGTGGGCCGGTTGGCGCCGCCCCAGCCGTTGCGGGACGTGTCGATCAGCATGCCGATGTTGGAGTTGAAGCCCAACGACACCAGCTTGGTCCGGAACGCCTGGGCGAAGGACAGCTCGTCGACGTAGTAGTTCCAGTCGATCCACTTGGACTGCCGCACCGTCTGGCCGTTCACGTTGTCGGTGACCTTGAAGTACGGCTCGGTGAGCGCCGAGTAGTTGGCGGTGTTGGTGATAAAGCCGTGCACGTTGTTGACCGTGCTGCCGGAGGCGACAGCGGCGGTCTTCAGGATCTCGGCGGTCGGGCCGAAGTTGGAGTCCCAGCCGAGCCAGCCGTGGTGGCCGGCGTCGATGTAGTTGTAGACGTTACCGATCGCGCCCAGCTTGGCGAGGGCGTAGCCGACACCGTTGACGTACGCGCCGTTGGCCTTGACCGTGTCGCACATGACCGTGCCGCCGGGCTGACCCGAGGTGTTGGTCACGATGTTCGGCAGCGAGTCGATCTCGATGATGTTGATGATCCGGATGTTCCGGTACTTCGAGTCGGACTGGATCGCGGCGATCGGGTCGATGTACTCGGACTTGTACCGGGGCAGCTCGTCCGGGCCCAGCTCACCGTTGGAGGAGAGCGCCGAGCAGTCGCGGCCGGGCAGGTTGTAGATCACGAACTGGATGTAACCGGCGCCCTGGCGCAGCGCCTCGTCCAGGTGGTCCTTCACCCCGAAGGCCCCGTTTGAGCTGCTGTTCGGCGTGCCGTTGATCGCGGCGATCCGGTCCAGCCACACGGCGGTGGGGTTGTTCGAGACGCGGCTACCGCCGGGCTCGGCGTCCGCCTTGGCCTTCCACTCCGGGTTCACGTACCCGGGCACACCGGCGTACGGGTTGTCGACCTTCACACCGGGGGGCGGGGTGGTCGGCGGCGGCCCCGTCGTGGGCGGCGGGGTCGTGGGGGGAGGCGTGGTGGGCGGAGGCGTGGTCGGCGGAGGCGTGGTGGGCGGCGGGGTGGTCGGGTTGCCGGTGCCACCGTTGCAGACCACACCGTTCAGGGTGAACGAGGTCGGCTTCGGGTTGCTGCCGCTCCACGCTCCGTTGAACCCGAGGGTCGTCGACGCGCCGGTCGCGAGGGTGCCGTTGTAGGACATGCTGCGGGCCGTGACCTGGCTGCCGGACTGGGTGTACGTGGCCGACCAGCCCTGCTGCACGCGCTGGCTGGAGTTGGGGAAGGTCCAGCCCAGCGTCCAACCGTTGACCGGGTCGCCGAGGTTCTTGATGGTGATGTTGGCGGTGAAGCCACCCTGCCAGTCATTGGTCGTGTACGCGATGTCGCACTGCGTCGCGGCCTGCGCCGCGGTGACCGGGATCGTCACCAGCCCGCCGGCGACCAGAACGCCCGCGCCGGCGAGCGCGAGGGTCCGGCGGGGGCCGGACAGCCTTCTCCACACATTCATGCCACTGATCTCCTTGGGCGAGACCGGGCCCGCGTTCGGCCCGGCGAGACGGCCCGGCGGGCGTCCTGCACGGACGGCCTCCGGCGCCACGGGATTCTTTGGGGTGCCCGACCCGGACGGGCGGTGGTGGTGGTTGGTGGTGATTGGCCGGCGCGTGGCCGACCGATCGGCGGCCGGTTGTCGTCCGGTGAACCGGATGCCCTCGACGCCCCGCCTGCGCGGTGTGGCTCCCCCGAAACCGCGTGCGCCGATTCTTGCATGGGAGCGCTTCCATGGCAATGGCTCGATGCGCCGCCGCCCTCGACTCGGACGATACCCCCGAGGTGACGCGGGCGGCGCCAGCCGTCCGTTACCGGCCGAGCCTCACTGGTAGCGCGCGGCGGGTCGGGAATGCCGCGACCAACCCGGCCGGGCGGTGAGCGCCCGCCGCGGCACGGCGGGCAAAGAAAGCCGCGTATCACTCCTTCGCCTCTTACCACCAGCAAAGGTCAAAACGCGAATCTTTCACTTCATAAGTCATGAAACGGTCTAACGTCGGTCTTAGCTCGGTTGTCGCCGGGCTCAGGACAACAGGGATGGAGTGACGCAGGTCATGGCTAAGAAGATGCTCGGGAAGGTCGTTGCGGGCGCCGCCCTCGGTGGCGCGTCCCTCCTGGTGTTCGCGCCAGGGATCGCGTTCGCTGACGGTCACCACGACGAGGACGGCAAGGTCTACGCCAAGCCGCACATCGTGAAGGCCGGCGACGAGGTCAAGCTCCTCGAGATCTGCCCGGATCGCCAGGAGCACGCCTACGTGTGGTCCAAGGTCACCGGCAAGGTCAAGCTCAAGCCGGCGCGCGACGACCGGGGCGAGGACCGCGGCGAGTGGAGCGAGGAGGACGACTCCTACGACCACGACGACAAGGGCAAGGACGAGCACGGCAAGGACGACGACAAGGGCAAGGACGAGCACGGCAAGGACGACAAGGGCAAGGACCACGAAGGCAAGGGCGACGAAGGCAAGGACGACAAGGGCAAGGACGACAAGGGCAAGGACGACAAGGGCAAGGGTGAGCACGGCGACGCCCAGCCCGGCGGCCAGGGCGGTGGCGCTGCCGCCGACGCCTATGAGGACGAGGACAGCAAGGACTGGAAGGGCGAGGAGCACGGCCAGGACGCCCAGGACGACGAAGGCAAGAAGGACTGGGACTCCAAGGACGAGGACAAGAAGGACTGGAAGTCCAAGGACGAAGACAAGAAGGACTGGGAGTCCAAGGACGAAGACAAGAAGGACTGGGAGTCCAAGGACGAAGACAAGAAGGACTGGGAGTCCAAGGACGAAGACAAGAAGGACTGGGAGTCCA